>NZ_LMSN01000001.1:0-727189 GCF_001428425.1 Nocardioides sp. Soil777 | reverse complement strand
GGTGGTGTGGGAGACGCCGGTCTCGCGGGCGAGGGTGCGCAGGGAGGGCCAGCCGGCGCGGTGGTGGAGGTCGTGGAGGGCGTCGACGAGGTCGCGGTGCGGTCCGGGCGCCAGCTCGGGGCGGGGGAGTGCGCTCATGGGTGACCAGCCCTGGTGCTGGCGATGGCACGGTGGAGGGGGACGTGCTCGCGGGCGTCGACGGCAGCGCGGTCGAGGAGCCCGCGAGCGGCGGTGACGTCCCCCTGTCGCAGGGCGAGCCGGGCTCCGCGCCAGCGGCAGTACGCCGCGTCGTGCGGGCGGGTGAGCCGGTCCCACTCGACGGCGGCACCGGTCCACAGGTCGAGGGACTCCCGGCCCTCCAGCCTGCGGATCTCGGCACACCACAGGGCGCGTGCGGCGGCGCCGTGGCCGATCATCGGGTGCGGACCGAACGGGTCGCGGGAGCAGGCGCCGTGCAGTCGGTGCAACCGGGCGGCGAGCGCGTGCCGCTCGGGAGCCTCCACCGGCCGGCCCCCGGCCGCGGCCTCGTCGGCGCCCGCCCGGGCCGCGGTCGTCAGGGCCAGGGCGAAGAGCATCGAGTCCTCGCGGGTGACGGCGCGCTCCAGGGTGGGCAGCAGCTCGGCCAGCGCCGCGCCCGGCTGGCCCGCCCAGAGGTGCGCCTCGGCGTAGCAGCGCGAGAGGTAGGTGCGGTGCGCGCCGGAGGTGACGCGGAGGTCCTTCAGCAGGGACGCGCGCCCGAGCGCGGCGGCCGCGTTGCCGAGGGCGGACTCCACGTTGACCCGCTCGATGTGGATCGGCCAGCGGTCGGCCCCGGGTGCGTCCTCCGACGCCGGCAGGACCAGGCGGGCCGCCTCGCCCACCCGTCCGGCCTCGCGCAGTGCCTGGCCGACGTTGGCGATGAGCATGCCGACGATGAACGTGTCGAGGCCGTACTCGTCGGCGGTCTGCAGCGCCTCCGCCGCCGCGGCCACCACCTCGTCCGCGCCGGCGCCGGTCTGCAGCAGCAGGTCGGTGTGGTTGGTCGCCAGCTCGACCAGGTCGTAGGGGTCGCAGTGCTCCGGATCGATGGAGCGGGCCTCCTCGAAGCACCGTCGCGACGCCCCCACGTCGCCCAGCGCGAGGTGGTACCACCCGCGCCGGGACAGCGCGAGCATGAGGAAGCTCGGCTCGTCGATCTGCCGGCAGACGTCGACGACCCGGGCCGAGGTCCGCGCGGCCTCGTCGAGCCGTCCGGCGTTGAACAGCATCGTGGCCCGGCGGAGCAGCGCGTCCGCGAGCACCAGGCTCGGACCGTCGCGCTCCAGGATCTCCACGGCCCGGGCCGCCATCTCGAGGCTCTCGTCACTGACACCCCGGACGTCCGACTCCAGGTTGGCCACGATGATGAGGATCTCCGCGGCGACCAGGGGACCGGCTCCGGGCACCGCCTCGAGGGCGCGCGGGCAGAGGTCGTGGGCAGCCACCACGTCGACCATGGACAGGGCCTCGACGGCCCGGATCAGTGCCTCGGCATGGCTCAGGGACGGATCCCCTGCCTCCGAGGTCCCGGGCGGCCACGCCTCGACGACCCGGACCCACTGCCGGGCGCTCTCGTGCACCGAGAAGCGTTCGCGGGCCGCGCGGGCCGCCCGGATGCGCCACGTGAGCTCCTGGCGATCGTCACCCGCTGCCTGCCAGTGGTTGGCCACCTCGGCGGGTGCCGCGTCGGGTTCGGCCCCGAGGGCGACGGCCAGGGCCCGGTGGACCCCCACTGCCTCGCCCGGGACGAGCCTGCGGCGGATGGCCTCGGCCAGGAGGGGGTGCCGGAGCTGCGCGCGGTCGAGGTCGGAGCGCACCAGGTGTCGCCGCCGCAGCTCGCGCAGGGCGCCTACGAGCCGGTCGCCGGCGAGGCCGGTGACGACCTCGAGGTGCGCGGGGGGCAGCGACCGGTCCGCCGTGCCCAGTGCCCGGGCGACGAGCCACGCGTCGTCCTCGATGGCGGCGAACCGCTGGTCCAGGAGATCGGTCAGGAAGCGGGGCAGGGTGGTCCCGTCGTCCCGGTGGGCGGCCAGCTGCTCGGTGAAGAGCGGCTGGCCGGCGGTGCGCGCGTGGATCTCGGCGACCCGGTCGGACGTCGGGTCGAGGCCGAGCATCATCAGCTGCTCGGCCGTCTCGGCGGCGCTCAGCGGGTGCAGGTCGAGCACCGTGACGTCCGCTCCGCGCCGTACGTTCCCGAACCACTGCACGACCGGGGGAGCCGTCGTCGGGTCGTGTGTCCGCCACGTGCCGACCACCGGGACGTCCAGGCCTCGTGACAGGAGCTGGGTGAGCAGGTCGAGGGTCGCCGCGTCGGCCCAGTGCAGGTCCTCCAGGAGGACGGCCGTCGGTCGCTGGGCCGCGAGCACCGTGAGGGCGACGCCCACGGCGGGGGTGAGCAGGTGCCGCCCGACGGAGTCGTCCGGCGGGCCGGCGGCATCCAGCTCGGGGAGAAGGGCACCCAGGACACCCGGCACGTACGCCGGAGCGGAGGCCATGGCGTCGCGCCACCATCTTCCGCCGCCGTGCGAGGCAGCCTGGCGCAGCACGTCGACCACGGGCAGCAGCGGCACCTCGGAGGACAGCGGGAGGCAGTGGCCGGTCAGCACGACGGGGGCCGACGACCCGACAGCGGTGCCGACGAGCCGGGTCTTGCCGATGCCGGCCTCGCCGGTGACGAGGAGGAGTCCGGTGCCGGACTCGAGGTGGCGTCGTACGGCGGTGAGCTCGGGCTTGCGGCCGGCGATGCGGGGGGTGGGTGGTCGGGTNCCGGTGACGAGGAGGAGTCCGGTGCCGGACTCGAGGTGGCGTCGTACGGCGGTGAGCTCGGGCTTGCGGCCGGCGATGCGGGGGGTGGGTGGTCGGGTGTGGTCGTGGGGAGTGGTGGCGGTGAGCCAGAGGTCGTGGAAGGTGGTGGTGTCGCCGTCCATGGCTTCGACGAGGAGCTCGAGGGTGCCCCAGGTGGGGATCCTGGGTGAGGAGAAGGCATGGGAGACGGTGGTGTGGGAGACGCCGGTCTCGCGGGCGAGGGTGCGCAGGGAGGGCCAGCCGGCGCGGTGGTGGAGGTCGTGGAGGGCGTCGACGAGGTCGCGGTGNGTGGTGTGGGAGACGCCGGTCTCGCGGGCGAGGGTGCGCAGGGAGGGCCAGCCGGCGCGGTGGTGGAGGTCGTGGAGGGCGTCGACGAGGTCGCGGTGGGGTCCGGGCGCCAGCTCGGGCCGGGCAAGTGCGCTCACGTCGTCTCCGTCCGCCGGGGACCCGAGACCCGGGCTCCAGACTCCACCGCGACCCCCGTGCTGTCCACCAGGATGTCCACGGCGCTGTCCACGGGGAAGCGCGCACCGACGTGCACCGCGTCCGCACGTTGAACAACTCGCGACGACGCGCCGTTCCCACCCCTGAGCAACAATCGGCGGCACGGGGAGACGGACGGGGAGCGGACGTGGGTGGACGGACGGCGGGGACCGCGGTGCTGCTGGTGCTGGGCCTCGCCCTGAGCTCGTGCACGGAGGCGACCCCCGAGCCGTCGCCGGCACCCACACCGGAGCCGACCGCGCAGGAGGCGGCGATCCTGGACGAGGAGTCCGGCGTGATCACCCTCGCCTTCGCCGGGGACGTGCACTTCGAGGCACACCTCACCCGCCTGCTCGACCGGTCCCGTGGTGCCCTGGGGCCGATCGCCGCGACCCTCCGCGAGGCGGACCTGGCCATGCTCAACCTCGAGAGCCCGGTCACCGTGCGGGGCCAGCGCGACCCCAAGGAGCTCGAGGACCCGGACAACCGCTACCACTTCCGTACGTCGCCCCGGGCGCTCGACGTCCTCGCCGCTGCCGGGGTCGACGTGGTCAGCGTCGCCAACAACCACGTGGGCGACTACGGCGCGGTGGGCCTCGCCGACACCCTGGCCGCGGCCCGGGACGCGGACGTGGAGGTGATCGGCATCGGTCGCGACGAGGCAGAGGCGCTCACGCCCCACCGCGTCACGAGGGACGGGATCGACGTGGCCTTCCTCGCCGCCGACTCGGTGTTCCGGGAGGGCAGCAGCGACGTGTGGGCGGCCGGTCCCGACAGCCCGGGCGTGGCCGCCGCGCGCCGGGCCCGCCCGGCGGCGCTCCTCGAGGCGGTCCGCTCGGCCGCCGAGGTCGACGACGTCGTGGTCGTCTACCTGCACTGGGGCCGCGAGCGGCAGTCCTGCCCCACGCAGAAGCAGCGCCTCCTCGGCCGCCAGCTCGCCGAGGCCGGGGCCGACGTCGTGGTGGGGAGCCACTCCCACGTCCTGGGCGGTGCGGGCTGGTCGGGGGACACCTACGTCGGCTACGGGTTGGGCAACTTCGTCTGGTACCACAACCGGCAGCCGGACACCGGGGTGCTGTCCGTGAGCGTGGACCGTGACGGGGTCGTCGACGACTCCTGGACACCCGCCCGGATCGCCGCCGGCGGGCGGCCGCGACCGGTGGCCGGACCGGCCCGGGGTGCCGCGGTCAACCGGTGGGCGGACCTCCAGCGCTGCACCGGCCTGGCATCCGAGCGCGGGGGCGACCAGGCCGACGACCCGGCGTACACCTCCTCGGTGCGCCGCATCGGCGCGACCCTGGCCGAGCGGATGAGCACCAGCCACGGCCCGGGCTGCCCGGTGCCGTTGCGCGACCTGCGCTACCTCCGGATGACCCACCGCGACTTCGACGGCGTCGCCCGCACCGGGGAGATGGTCGTGCACCGCCGGTACGCCCGCGACGTGACGCTCGCCTTCGGTCGCCTGTACGACGTGGGGTTCCCGATCCGGCGCATGCGCCTCGTGGACGACTACGGCGGTGACGACGACCGCTCGATGGCGGCCAACAACACGTCGGGCTTCAACTGCCGCCGGGTCGCCGGACAGACCACCTGGTCCGACCACGCCTACGGCGCCGCGATCGACATCAACCCGATCCAGAACCCCTACGTGCGGCCCGGGTCCATCGATCCGCCGTCGGGACGGGGCTTCGCCCGCGTCGACCGCGCGGGCAGCGCCCCCGTCACGGCGGGCGTGATCCACGCGTCGGACCCCGTGGTCTCTGCCTTCGCCCGCATCGGCTGGCAGTGGGGTGGCTACTGGCTGTCGTCCAAGGACTACCAGCACTTCGCCGCCTCCGACGCTCGGTAGGGTGCCGTCATGGGTGAGCTGGAGGGGACGAACGTCCCGGGGGACCCGAGCCGGATGCGCATCTCGGACGCCGACCGGCACCGGGTGGCCGAGGTGCTGCGCGAGGCCGCGGGGGAGGGACGCCTCGACCTCGACGAGCTCGACGAGCGCCTCGAGCTGACCTTCGCCGCCAAGACGTACGCCGACCTGGTCCCGATCACCGCCGACCTGCACGCCGCGCACCCGGCCCCGCCACCGAGCTCGCCGGTGTCCCGCGCGGGTGGCGTCCCCGCGGTCGGCCACGCGTCCTCGACGGCGATCATGGGCGACTGCAAGCGCCGCGGCGTGTGGCACGTCCCGGCCCACCACGCGGCGTTCTCGCTGATGGGCAGCATCACCCTCGACCTGCGGCAGGCGGTGCTGTCCGCCCGGGAGACGATCATCAACGCCAGCGCCATCATGGGCGACGTCAAGATCCTGATCCCCGCCCACATGCACGCCGTCGTCGAGGGTACGCCGATCCTGGGCGACTACGGGCAGGGCAAGGACAAGGTGGCGGCCGACCTCGGTCCCGACTCGCCGACCATCCGGGTGCGGGGCCTGGCCCTGATGGGGTCGGTGCAGGTGGTGCGGCTGCCGCCCCCCGGGACGCCGCGCCGGATCATGGGCACCTACTGACCCTGCACGCGACGAGGCCCGCCCCGGGGGTGTCGGGGCGGGCCTCGTCGTCGTACGGCGTGCGGGAGGTCAGGCCTCCTCGGCGGAGTGGACCTCCTCGCCCCGGTCGGCCATCTTCTCGGCCTGCGCCTTCGCCTTCGGGTCCTCGCGCTCCGGGATCCGGCCCGCCCGCGACTCGTCGACGGTGAGGTTCTCGCCGGTGGTCGGGTCGAAGAGGTGGATCTTGCTCGCGTCCACCCAGATCTCGGCCTCGTCGCCCTCGGCGATCCGGCTGGCCCCGTCGAGCGACACCACGAGCTGGGTGCGCATCTGGTCGCCGTCGAGCTCCCTCTCCAGGTCAGTGAGCTGCTTCTGCACCTCCGGAGGCGCCTCGAACGGGATGTAGGCGTAGGCCTCGTTGCCGAGCCACTCGACCACGTCCACCTTGGCCCGGAACGTCGAGCCCGCGGACACGTCCTCCTTGACCGACGCGTCCTCGAAGTGCTCGGGCCGGATGCCGGCGATGAGCAGCCCCTTGCCCTGGGCGTTCCTGGTCTTCTCGGCGGGGAGCTCGACGGTGCCGAAGGGCATCTTGACCGAGGTGCCGTCGACCTCCGCGGGCACGAAGTTCATCGGTGGCGAGCCGATGAAGCCGGCCACGAACAGGTTGCCCGGGTTGGTGTAGAGCTCGCGCGGGGTGGCGAGCTGCTGGAGCACGCCCCGCTTGAGCACCGCGACCCGGTCGCCCAGCGTCATGGCCTCGGTCTGGTCGTGGGTGACGTAGACCGTGGTGATCCCCAGCCGCTTCTGCAGCCGGGCGATCTCGGTGCGCATCTGGCCACGCAGCTTGGCGTCGAGGTTGGAGAGCGGCTCGTCGAAGAGGAACGCGTCCGCGTCGCGCACGATCGCGCGGCCCATGGCAACGCGCTGCCGCTGACCACCCGACAGGTTGCCGGGCTTGCGCTCGAGGTGCTCGTCGAGCTCCAGCGTCTTGGACGCGTCGCGGACCTTCTTGTCCACCTCGTCGTTCGAGGCGCCGGCCAGCCGCAGCGGGAACGCGATGTTCTCGTAGACGGTGAGGTGCGGGTAGAGCGCGTAGTTCTGGAAGACCATCGCCAGGTTGCGATCGCGGGGAGCGAGGTCGTTGACCCGCTTGTCGCCGATCATCATGTCGCCCGAGGTGATGTCCTCGAGGCCCACGATCATCCGCAGCAGGGTCGACTTCCCGCATCCCGACGGGCCGACGAGGATCATGAACTCCCCGTCGGCGATGTCGATGCTGATGTCGTTGACGGCGGGGAAGCCGTCGCCGTACTTCTTGACGATGTTCTTGATGTCAATGGCAGCCATGTGAGATCAACCCTTCACTGCGCCGGAGGTGAGCCCGGCGACGATCTTTCGCTGGAACAGCAGGACGATGACGATGATCGGGATCGTGACCAGCACCGAGGCGGTGGCCAGTTGCCCGTACGGCGGGTTGAACGGGTCGGGCCCCACGAAGAACGACAGCTGCGCCGGGACCGTGCGGGACTGGGTGGTGGACGTGAGCGAGATCGCCAGGACGAACTCGTTCCACGCGAAGAAGAACGTCAGGATCGCAGCGGTGAAGACACCGGGTGCTGCGAGCGGGACGATCACCTTGCGGAACGCCTGCCACGAGGTGGCGCCGTCGACCTGGGCCGCCTGCTCCATCTCCCACGGGATCTCGCGGAAGAAGGCCGACAGGGTCCAGATCGCCAGCGGCAGCGTGAACGACATGTACGGGATGATCAGGCCGAGCCACGTGTCGAAGATGCCGATGGTGCGCCACAGGTCGAACAACGGGCCCACCAGCGCCACCACCGGGAACATCGCGATCGCGAGCGCGAGCGAGAGCACGATCCGCTTGCCCTTGAACTCGAGGCGGGCGATGGCGTACGCCGCCAAGGTGGCGAGGATCACCGACAGGACCGTGGCGATCATCGAGATGCCGAACGAGTTGATCAGTGCCTGTTGGAAGTCCTTCTCCACCCCGGTGGGATCGGCGCCGATGAACGGCCAGTCCCAGAGCGCCTTGTAGTTCTCGAACGTGGGGTCGTCCGGCAGGAACTGCGGGCTCCCCGCCCCGGTCTCGGTCGGGCCCTTGAAGGACAGCGAGATCATCCACACGACCGGCAGGAGGCACCACACGAGGATGAACACGAAGCCCACCCAGGTGCCGATCTTGTTCCGGGTCTCGTTCATCAGCCCTCACCCCTCGCCTGTGCCAGATCAACCTTGAAGAGCTTGACGATGCCGAACGCCAGGAGCAGCACCGAGAGGAACAGCAGCACCGAGAGGGCCGAGCCCATCCCGAGCTGCATCTGGTCGATCACCTGACGGTAGGTCAGGAAGGAGATCGACTCGGTGTCCTGGGCGCCGCGGGTCATCACGTAGATGTTGTCGAAGATGCGGTAGGCGTCGAGGGCCCGGAAGAGCACCGCGACCATGATCGCCGCCCGCATGTTGGGCAGGATCACCTTCCACAACCGTTGCCACCAGGTGGCACCGTCGACCTGGGCGGCCTCCAGCATGTCCTCGGAGACCTGGGAGAGGCCGGCGAGCAGCAGGAGCGCCATGAACGGGGTGGTCTTCCAGATCTCGGAGACCATGATCGCGAACATCGCCGGCCAGTGGTCGCCGAACCAGTTGAAGTCATCGCCGACGAACGGCAGCCACCCGTTGACGTAGCCGTTGCTGAGCGAGAAGGCGAACTGCCAGGCGTACGCCGAGACCACGGTGATGATGCCGTAGGGGATGAGGATCGAGGTGCGGATCGCACCCCGGGCGAACACGATCTTGTGCATCACCATGGCGAAGGCGAAGCCGATGACCAGCTCGACCGCGACCGTGACCACCATGATGAGCACGGTGTTCCACGTGTCGCGCCAGAAGAGCTGGTCGGTCAGGACCGTCGTGTAGTTGCTGATCCCCACGAACTCCCGGTCGTCCGGGTTCGTGAGCCGGTACCGGAAGAGCGAGAGGTACAGGGCCTGGAGCATCGGCCATGCGGTCACCAGGAGCATCATGACGACCGCCGGTGCGACGAGCCTCAGCCCGAGCCGGTTCTCGGCGGTCGAGCGATCGCTGGTGGGAGCCTTGGTGGCCTTGTTGGT
This sequence comes from Nocardioides sp. Soil777, assembly GCF_001428425.1. Classification (NCBI taxonomy): domain Bacteria; kingdom Bacillati; phylum Actinomycetota; class Actinomycetes; order Propionibacteriales; family Nocardioidaceae; genus Nocardioides; species Nocardioides sp. Soil777. The sequence continues at coordinate 718,264 of NZ_LMSN01000001.1, read as the reverse complement.
GGCCTTCTTGGAGTCGGGTGCGACGGCGGTGCTCATAGCAGCGACTCTCCCTTCAGGATTTCCTCGATGAAGCTCCTGGACTGCTCCGGGGTCTCCTGGTCGACCGCCGACGGCGGGTGCCAGGTGCTCTGGATGGCGCCCGACATGTCGCTCCAGTAGGGCGAGACCGTGCGCGGTGCGGCCGCCTCCAGGGACTCCTGGAAGAGCGCGATGAGCTCGGGCGGGAACAGGTCCTTGACGGCCTGCACCTCGTAGCCCGCCTCGCTGGAGGGCATGTTGCCCGTGAGCTCGGCGTTCAGGCCCTGGTTCTCGGGGCTGGTGAGGCACTCGAGCGCCGCGACGGCCTCCTCCTCGTTGTCCGACGCCGAGCTCACGCCGATCCCGATCCCGCCGTACGGCGGGCGTGACTCCTCGCCCTCGACGGTCTGGGGGTAACGGGCGAAGCCGATGTCGTCACCGAGCCGGTCGTCGCCGTAGTTGCCCCAGATGTAGGTCCAGTTGACCAGGAACGAACCCTGGTCCCCGCCGAACGTGGCGCCGGCCGTGCCCTCGTTGGACACGGAGAGGTCGGGGGGCGCGGCGTCCGACGCGGCCAGCTCCTCGATCACCCGGGCGGCCTCCAGACCGGCGTCCGAGGCGATGTCGATCTGGGCATCGACGCCCTTCTCGGTCTCGGTGGCGATGTCGCCGCCGGCGCCCGAGATCAGCGCGTTGATCCACACCGAGTAGCCCTCGTACTTGTTGGCCTGGACCCCGATCGTGCCGTCGTTGTCGCTGGCGGCCTGGATGATCTGGTCCCAGCTGACCGGCTGCTCCATGTCGATGCCGGCCTTCTCCACGAAGGACTTGCGGTACCACAGCACCTGCGTGTTGGACCAGAACGGCGCGACCACCAGCTCGTCCTCCCACGTGGCCGCGGTGGCTGCGCTCTCGAAGGCCTGCTCCCGGAACGCGTCCTGCATCTCCTGCGGGATCTCGGCCAGGTAGCCGGCGTTGGCGAACTCCGCCGTGAAGGGCGGGTCGAGGCTCATCAGGTCGATGGCCGGGTCACCGGCGGCGAGCCGACGGGCCAGCTGGATGCGTTGCTGGCTGGAGTCCTGCGGCAGGACCTGCACGGAGATCGTGTAGTCGTCGTTGCTGCAGGCCTCGGCCACTGCCTCCTGGCCGCCTGCGTCGGGGTTGATGTACCAGATGAGCTCGGGCGTCCCGCCGTCGTCGCCCGAGCAGGCGGCTAGCGAGGCGGTGCAGACGATCGCGGCAGCGACCGCCACGGCCTTTCGTGGTGCCCGACGCCTCATACGGCGCCGTGAGGGACGGTGCATGCGTTCCTCCCCTGTCTGTGGTGTAGGTCACGTCTAGTCCCTGTGGCGACGTTTGGCAAGGCGGAACCACCTGTGTGGGACGGGAGGCCCCACGTGGTAGGGGATTCAGCCCGCGTGGTCCGCGGAGCGGTCCGCCGTGCGCCGGATCGCCTCGACGAACGTGTCGAAGAGCTGGGCCGGCATGTCGTGGCCCATGCCGTCGATGAGCAGCAGCTCGGTGCCGGGCACGGCCGAGGCGGTCGCGCGTCCACCGGACACGTGCACCATCTTGTCGGCTAGTCCGTGGATGACCATCGCGGGGATGCCCAGTGAACGCAGCGGCACGGTGCGGTTGGGCTGCGTGACGATGGCGAGCATCTGGCGCATCACGCCGCTCGCCGAGAAGCCGCGGTCGAAGGTCTCCTCCGCACGACGTCGCCGGGTCTCCGCGTCGGAGGGGAAGCCGGGGGAGCCGATCACCTTCCACATCGCGGCGCTCGACTGCACGTAGGCCTCGCGGCCCGGCTTGCGGGGTGCGACGAGCATCGGCAGCAGCGACGGGCTCTGCCAGCCGACCGTGCGGCGTCCGGTCGTGGACATGATGCTCGTCATCGACAGCACCCGCGTCGGCGCCAGCACGGCCATCGTCTGGACGATCATGCCGCCCATCGACACCCCGGCCACGTGCGCCGCCCCGATGCCCAGGTGGTCGAGCAGGGCGAGGCCGTCGCGGGCCATGTCGTCGAGGGAGTACGGCGCCCGCGCCCGCCCGGTGGTGAAGGCGCGGACGAGCTGGGTGCGGCGCACCCGGGCCCGGACCTTCGTCGAGCGACCGGTGTCGCGGTTGTCGTAGCGGACCACGAAGAAGCCTGCCCGCGCGAGCCGCTCGCACAGGTCCGCGTCCCACCACGTCATCGGGCCGCCGAGTCCCATCACCAGCAGCAGCGGGTCGTCGTCGGGCGAGCCGAAGGTCTGGTAGCAGAGCTCGATGCCCGGGCTCACCGGCGCGAAGAGCTCCTCGGACACGACGACCTCGGCGGGCTGGTCGGGCGATCCGGAGGGCTGGCCCGAGGAGGAGGGGCGTGCGCTGGACATGCCCCCAGTCAACAGGAGGGGGCGACGCGGGACGAGGGCGTCCACCCCCAGGTGGGCGAATTGCGTGCCAGATCCGCGGGTTCGGGCCGACCCACCGCTACGTTTGTTGATTGTGACCACGACCACACTCGCCGACTTCCTGCGGCCGGAGGGCTTCGACCGCCCCCTGGCCCGGGCGGTGCTCGGCGAGGGCAGGGTCGTCGGCGAGGCCGGTCGCTACGCGCTCGCCGCGGTGGGCCAGCGCGGTCGTCGTACGCCGCCGTACTCCGCCCGCGCGGTCCCGCGCACCGACGACCCGGTGCTGCTGGTGCCGGGCTTCATGGCCGGCGACGGCACCCTCGGCCTGATGCGCCGCGCGCTGGTGCAGCAGGGGTTCCGCGCCTACCGCTCCCAGATCCACGCCAACGTCGGCTGCACGCTCGACGCCGCCGCGCAGCTCGAGACCCGTCTCGAGTCGATCGCCCAGCGGCGCGGGTCGCGGGTGCGCATCGTCGGGCACAGCCTCGGGGGGATGCTCGCCCGCGGGGTCGCGGCCCGGCGCCCCGACCTGGTGTCCGGCCTGGTCACGCTCGGCAGCCCGGTGCTGGCGCCCGGGGCCCACCACGTGAGCCTCTCGGCCAGCGTCGCCGTGCTCGTGCGGCTCAGCCGCGCGGGCGTCCCGGGCCTGATGTCCGAGGACTGCGTGGCGGGCGCGTGCGCACGGCGGAGCTTCGACGAGGGCCGGGCACCGATGCCGGCGGGCGTGGACTTCACCGCGATCTACAGCCGGCGCGACGGCATCGTGGACTGGCGGGCGTGCCTCGACCCCGGTGCCCTGCCCGTCGAGGTGAGGGCCTCGCACGTGGGCATGGCCATCGACCCGCGTGTCCTCGCGGAGGTCGTGCGGGGCCTGCGGCCCGGAGCGTCAGTTGTCGAAGTCGATCGCGGAGAAATCGCGTAGCTTCGAGAGCTGGTGCTCCGAGGTGATGCGACGGATCGTGCCGCTGCGCGAGCGCATGACCAGCGAGTCGGTCGTGGCGCCGTCGGCCCGGTAGCGGACGCCGCGCATCAGCTCGCCGTCGGTGATGCCCGTCGCGACGAAGAAGCAGTCGTCGCCCGTGACCAGCTGGTCGGTGCTCAGCACGAAGTCGGGGTCGAGGTCGTGGCCGGCGTCGAGGGCCTTCTGGCGCTCGTCGTCGTCCTGGGGCCACAGTCGGCCCTGGATGACGCCACCGAGGCTCTTCATCGCGCAGGCCGCGATGATCCCCTCGGGGGTGCCGCCGATGCCGAGCAGCAGGTCGATGCCGGTGTCGGGACGCGCGGCCATGATCGCGCCGGCGACGTCACCGTCCTCGATGAACTTGATGCGGGCCCCGGTCTGGCGGATCTCGTCGACGAGCCCGGCGTGCCGGGGGCGGTCGAGCAGCACGACCGTGACGTCGTGGACGGAGCTGTTCTTGGCCTTGGCCACCCGGCTGATGTTCTCGGCGACGGGCAGGCGGATGTCGACCACGTCGGCGGCCTCGGGGCCGGTGACGAGCTTCTCCATGTAGAACACGGCGGAGGGGTCGTACATCGTGCCGCGGGGCGCGACCGCGAGCACCGCGATCGCGTTGTTCATGCCCTTGGCCGTCAGGGTGGTGCCGTCGATCGGGTCGACCGCGACGTCGCACTCGGGGCCGGTGCCGTCACCGACCTGCTCGCCGTTGTAGAGCATGGGGGCGTTGTCCTTCTCGCCCTCGCCGATCACCACGGTCCCGCGCATGCCGATGGTCGAGATCATCACCCGCATCGCGTTGACGGCGACACCGTCGGCGTCGTTCTTGTCCCCGCGTCCCACCCAGCGGCCGGCCGCCATCGCGGCGGCCTCGGTGACCCGCACCAGCTCGAGGGCGAGGTTGCGGTCGGGCTTCGGCACGGCGGTCTCGCTCGGGGTCATGGGCGCATGCTAGCGGCCTGCGACGACGTCGCCGTACCGGCTCACGGCCGTCGCCTTGACCGACAGCCACACCTCGCGGCCCGGCGCCAGGCCCAGCTCGGTCGCCGCATGGGGGGTGACGTCCGCGAGGAGCGGGGGCGTGGTGTCGACGAGCAGGCGTACGGCGTCGCCGTGCTGCTGCGCGCTGGACACGGGCCCGGACCAGGCCAGGCGGGCCGAGCCCTCGGGTCGTCGCAGGCTGACCGTGACGTCACGGGGACGGAACGACCTGAACTCGTCGCCCTCGCGGAGCACGTTGAGCCCGACGAGGCGGGCCACGTGTGCGGTGCGCGGGTGCGCGGCCACGTCCTCGGGCCGGCCCTGCTGGGCGACCCGCCCCTCGTCGAGCACGACCACGTGGTCGGCGAGCGTGAGGGCGTCGATGGCGTCGTGGGTGACCAGCAGCGTCACGCCGTCGTAGTCACGCAGGTGCCGGGCCAGCTCCACCCGCAGCGCCATCGCGACGGTGACGTCGAGCCCGGCCATCGGCTCGTCCAGCAGCAGCAGGCGGGGCTCGGTGGCCAGGGCCCGGGCGATGGCCACCCGCTGCGCCTGGCCGCCGGACAGCCGGCCGGGCCGCCGGTCGGCGAGCTCCGCGAGTCCCATCCGCGCCAGCCAGTGGTCGGCGCGCTCCCGGGCCTCCCGGCGGGACACGCCGCGGGCCCGGGGGCCGAAGGCGACGTTGTCGCGGGCGCTCAGGTGGGGGAAGAGGGCCCGGTCCTGGAACACCAGGCCCACCTCGCGCTCGCGCGCGGACCGCGGCAGCAGGTCGACCCCGTCGAGGTCGGCGCGCCCCTCGGCGCGTGCCAGGCCGGCGAGGGCGTGGACCAGGCTGCTCTTGCCGGCGCCGTTGGGGCCGATCAGCGCGATGACCTGGCCGGGACGACCGGTGAGAGCCGCCCGCACCCGACCCGGGACCTCCAGGTCGACGTCGAGACCGGTGGGTGCGCTCACGTCGTCACCTGCGCCCACGGTGTCATCCGCACTCACGGCGTCACCAGCGATCGTTCGCCGAGCCAGCGGTCGCGAAGCAGGAGCAGCACGGCGATGGACATCACGAGCATGACCAGGCTGAGCGCCTGTGCGGCGTCCTGGTCGGACTGCCGGGTGACGTAGATGAGGGTGGGCATCGTCTGGGTGGTGCCGGGGTAGTTGCCGTTGAAGGTGATCGTGGCACCGAACTCGCCCAGCGAGCGGGACCAGCCGAGCACCATCCCGGCCAGGATGCCCGGCATCGCCAGGGGCACGGTCACCCGCCGGAAGGCTGTCCACCGGGTGGCGCCCAGGGTGGCCGCGGCGGCGTCGTACACCGGATCGGCGGAGCGCAGCGCGCCCTCGATCGCGATCACCACGAAGGGCAACGACACGAAGACGTGGGCCAGCACGACCCCCCACGTGGTGAAGGGGAAGGCGAAGCCCGTCCACTCCAGGAGCGGCTCGCCGATGACTCCGGTGCGACCGAAGGCGTTGCGCAGGGCGATGCCCGCCACGACCGGTGGCAGCACCAGCGGGACGGTGACCAGGGCGCGGAGCACGCCGCGGCCGCGGAACGCGACGCGGGCGAGGATCCACGCCACGGGCAGGCCGAGGACCAGGCAGACGACCATCGCCGCGGTCGACGTGACGATGCTGAGCCACAGGGCGTCGCGCAGGGGCTCGGACGCCAGCTCGGACGGCAGCGTGGCCCAGTCGGTCTCCGCGACCATGGCGACGAGCGGCACGACGAGCAGGAGGACCGCGAGCGCGGCCGGCAGCACCAGCACCAGCGGCGGGCGCCCCAGCGGGTCGCCCCTCCCACGGCCCCTCACTGCGGCTGCGCGGGGACGGTGAACCCGGCGTCCTCGAGCACCCGTCGTCCGTCGTCGGAGACCAGGAGGTCGATCCAGGCCTGTGCCAGCTCGCCGTCGGCGCTCTGCTCCAGTGCCGCGACGGCGTACGTCGTGGGCACGTCCGCGGCCTCGGGGACCTCCACGGTCGTGACCGCATCACCCGCGGCCACCGCATCGGTGGCGTAGACCAGGCCGGCGTCGACCTCGCCGGAGGTGACCTTGTCGAGGGTCGCGCGGACGTCGTCCTCGAGGCTCACGGGATCGGCGGTCACGCCCTCCGCGTCGAGGAGGTCGACCGCGACCCGGCCGCACGGCACCTCGTCGGCGCAGCGCACCCAGGAGACGCCCGCGAGGTCGTCGAGCGACTCGATGCCCTGCGGGTTGCCGGGCCGGGTCACGAGGACCAGGACGTTGCCGGCGAAGTCGACCACGTCGCCGGCGACACCCGCATCGTCGGCGATCGCCATCGAGGTGGTGTCGGCCGTGGCCAGCACGTCGCCCGGGGCCCCGTCGGCAGCCTGCTGCGCGAGGTCGGTGCTGCTGCCGAGGCTGAAGGTCACCTCGACCTGCTGGTCCCCCTCGAACGTCTCGCCCAGCTCGGTGAAGACGTCGGTGAGCGAGGCCGCGGCGAGGACGGTGAGCTGCGGCTCGTCGTCACGCCCGCCCGTGCCGTCGCCTCCGCAGGCGGTGAGCACCAGGGTGAGGGCGAGCGCCGCCAGGGGCGCAGCTCGGAGAGGCGTCATGCGCAGAGTGTGCCGCACGTGCGGTCGAGATGTCAGCCCTCGGGCTGCAGGTGCGGATTCTCCGCGCTGCGGAAGCCGTGCTCCTCCAGGATGTCCTGCCCGTCCTCGCTGAGCACGAAGTCGATGAACGCCTGACCCTCCTCGGGGTCGGGAGCCCCCGTCAGGAGGGAGATGCTGGGGAAGGTGACGCGGTCCTCCGCCCAGGGCAGCTCGATGGTCTCGACCTTGCTGCCGGCACCGCTCGCCTCGGAGGCGAGCACGAGGCCGGCCTCCGCGGACCCGTCGGTGACGGCCTCCAGGGTCGAGGCGGAGTCGGCGCTCCGCGGACCGTCGAGCTCGATCCCGGCCGAGGCGAGCGCCGCGTCTGCTGCCCGACCGCAGGGCTCGTCCACGACACAGGCGGCCACGTCGACCTCCGTGAGGTCCTCGACCCCGGAGACCTCACCCGGGTTGCCGGCGGGCACAGCGATGACGAGACGGTCCTCCGCGATGACCGCCGGCTCTCCCGTGAGGAGGTAGTCGATCGAGTACAGGGTGATCGGGTCCGCAGCAACGAAGACGTCGGGAGTCGCTCCGAGGTCGGCGCCGTCCGCGGCGTACCTGTTCGCCAGTGGCGCCGTCAGGCTGACGGTGGAGCCGACCGTGAGGTCCACGGCGACATCGTTCTCCTCCTCGAAGGCCTCCCCGAGAGCGGCGAACGCGTGGCGGAGCGAGGAGTCCGCAGACACCTCGATCGTCTTCTCCGGCCCGGAGACCGAGCGCACCACGGCCACGACGGCCACCACGACGACGACGAGGGCGACGGCCAGGCCGGCGACGAGCACGGCCCTGGAGGGTCGCCTCACGGGACCTCCACCACGACGTTGGTCGACTTGACGGACGCGACCGCGCGCACGCCGGCCTCGAGGCCGAGCTCGTCGGCGGCGTCGGCGCTCATGAGGGAGACCATCCGGTGCGACCCGCAGACCATCTCCACCTGCGCCATGACCCGGTCCTTCTTGACCCGGGTGACGATGCCGCCGAGCCGGTTGCGGGCGCTCACGGAGCTGGCCCGGGTCTGCTCGCGGTCGGGCTCGTCGACCAGGGACTCGGCCAGGGCGGCGAGGTCCGTGCCCCGGATCGTGGTCGGCGTACGACCGTCCCCGCGCACCGCCGGCAGGCGGCCGGCGTCGACCCATCGACGCAGGGTGTCGTCGCTGACGCCGAGCACCTCGGCGGCCTCGGCGAGGCGGTAGGTCGTCATGAGGGGGATTGTCTCCCATGGGTCCGGGCGGACCGACCGCCACCGGGTGGATGCGGTGCCGCTGGGGTCGTGCGGGAGGATCGGGGCGTGAGCGAAGCCGGCGTCAACCCACCCAGCGCCCCCGGACCCGGTGCCCCCGGAGCCAGTGCCCCCGGAGCCAGTGACTCCGCACCGGGCGGACCGCCGCCCGGGGGTGCGCCCTCGCGCCACCAGCGCTCGATGGCCGGGATGATCGGGGCGATGCTCATCACGCTGCTCGTGATCCTGGGCTTCGTCGCCCTGCGCGGCTTCACGCGCGACCAGGTCGAGACCGAGGTGCCGCCGGTCGACTACCTGGACGCGGTCGGCGCCGCGGCCGACGCGGGGATGGCCCTCGCGCACCCGCGCGAGCTCCCCGAGGGCTGGCGCGCCACCAGCGTCGACCTGACCCGGGACGAGTCGCCCGCGTGGACCATGGGGATGCTGACCGACGACGGCCGCTTCGTGGGCATCCGGCAGGAGGAGGAGTCGGCCGACGACATGGCGGCGGTGGCGCTCGACGAGGACGCGGTCGAGGGCGACGAGGTGACCGTCGCCAGCGACCTGGCCGACACCTGGACCACGTGGAGCGACGAGGGCGGGGACACGGGGTACGCCGCGGAGCTCGGCGACGAGACGGTGCTCGTCTACGGCTCGGCCCCGGCCGAGGACCTCGAAGAGCTCATCGCGCTCCTGCAGCGCTGACGCGCCTATGCGGTCGCGTCGCTGCCCTCGATGACCGCGTCGAGGCGCTGGCGGGCGCCGTCGAGCCACGCCTGGCACACCTGAGCGAGCCGCTCGCCGCGCTCCCACAGCGCCAGGGACTCCTCGAGCGTGGTGCCACCGGCCTCGAGGGTGCGCACGACCTCGATGAGCTCCTCGCGGGCGGCCTCGTAGGTCGGGGTGTCCTGCTCGGCGGGGGAGTCAGTCATCGGGGGGTTCCTTCGCTGCTCGTGTCGGTGCTCGTGTCGTCGCTGGTCTCGCTGCTGGTGTCCGTGCTGGTGCCGGCCGTGGCCGGGTCGCGCTCGGTGCCGGTCGTGGTGGCCAGCACCCGGCCGTCGGCCACCCGGATGGTCACGGACGCGCCGGTGGTGGTCGCGGCGACCGAGGTGACGACGTGGCCGTCGGCGTCCTGGAGCACGGCGTAGCCGCGCTGGAGGGTGGCCAGCGGAGAGAGCGCCCGAGCCCGGGCGCGCTGGTGCCCGATGTCGTCGGCCGCCCGGTCGAGGCGGTGCCCGAGGGTGCGCCGGGCCCGCTCGAGGAGCTGGTCGAGCTCGTCGGCGCGGGCGCCGAGCAACGTGCGCGGGTCTGCCATCACCGGCCGTGAGCGGAGCTGGTCGAGACGCTCCTGCTCCCGGTCGATGATCCGTGACGTGACGGCTCGGACGCGGTCGCGGGCCCAGGTGACCCCGGCCAGCTCCTCGGCCATGTCGGGGACGAGCAGCTTGGCCGCGTCGGTGGGGGTCGAGGCGCGCACGTCGGCGGCGAGGTCGAGGAGGGGGGCGTCCTGCTCGTGGCCGATCGCCGACACGACGGGAGTGCGGGCGCGGTGGACCGCCCGCAGGAGGGCCTCGTCGGAGAACGGCAACAGGTCCTCGACCGAGCCGCCGCCCCGGGCGATGACGATCACGTCGACGCTGGGGTCGGCATCAAGACGCTCCAGCGCCTCGATCACCTCGCTCGCCGACCGCGGACCCTGCATCGCGGCGTACGCCGTGACGATGTCGACCGCCGCCCAACGCCGCCGGGCGTTGTCGACGACGTCGCGCTCGGCGGCGCTGCCGGGGGCGGTGACCAGCCCGACGCGCCCGGGCAGGAAGGGGAGGTCCCGCTTGAGCTCGGGGGCGAAGAGTCCCTCGGCGGCCAGCAGCTGGCGCCGTCGCTCGATGCGGGCGAGCAGCTCGCCCAGGCCGACCATCCGGATGTCGCGCGCGTAGAGCGAGAAGCTGCCGCGGTTGGCGTAGAAGGACGGCCTCGCGTGCACGACCACGCCGGCGCCCTCGACGAGCGGCGGGTTGAGGGAGTCGAAGAGGGTGCGCTGGCAGGTGAGCGTCACCGAGATGTCGGCGATGGGGTCGCGCAGGGTCATGAAGACCGTGTTGACGCCGGGGCGGCGGTTGACCTGGGCGATCTGACCCTCCACCCAGACGGCCCCGAGCCGGTCGATCCACTGGCTGACGGCGTTGGCCACGGCACGCACGGGTGCCGGTGACTCGAGCGTCGCGTCGCGGAGGGTGGCCACGCAGTGACCCTAGGCGACGGCGCCGACAGTGCGACCTGCACGCTCGGCTCCTAGACTCGCGACATGAGCACCGACCTCGGCCTGCCCCCGGTCCTCGACCCCGAGGCCGCCAAGAACGTCCTGCTGGCTGCGCCGCGCGGCTACTGCGCCGGCGTCGACCGCGCGGTCATCACCGTGGAGAAGGCACTGGACCTGTACGGCGCCCCGGTCTACGTCCGCAAGCAGATCGTGCACAACAAGCACGTGGTCGCCGACCTGGAGTCACGCGGGGCGATCTTCGTCGAGGAGCTCACCGAGGTCCCCGAGGGCCGGACCGTGGTGTTCTCCGCCCACGGCGTCTCCCCAGCGGTGCACGCCGAGGCGCAGGAGCGAGGGCTCAAGACCATCGACGCGACCTGCCCGCTGGTGACCAAGGTCCACCACGAGGCCAAGCGATTCGCCGGTGACGACTACGACATCCTCCTCATCGGCCACGAGGGCCACGAGGAGGTCGAGGGCACGGCCGGCGAGGCGCCGGAGCACATCCAGCTCGTCCAGTCGCCCGCGGACGTGGCCCACATCGAGGTGCGCGACCCGGCCAAGGTCGCCTGGCTGTCCCAGACGACGCTGTCGGTCGACGAGACCCTCGAGACCGTCGCGGCGATCCGGGAGAAGTTCCCGCTGCTGCTCGACCCGCCCAGCGACGACATCTGCTACGCGACCCAGAACCGCCAGCTCGCGGTCAAGGAGATCGCCCAGGACGCGGACCTGGTGATCGTGGTCGGCTCCGGCAACTCCTCCAACTCGGTGCGACTCGTCGAGGTCGCGCTCGAGGCCGGTGCCAGGGCGTCCTACCGCGTGGACGACGCCTCGGAGATCGACGAGGCCTGGCTCGAGGGCGTGGACACCGTCTCGGTGACCTCGGGTGCCTCGGTGCCCGAGGCGCTCGTGGACGGCGTGCTGGCCTACCTGTCCGAGCGTGGCTATCCCGCGGCCCGGGCCGTCCACACGGCCGAGGAGTCGCTCATCTTCGCCCTCCCGCCCGAGCTGCGCCGCGACATGCGTGCGGCACAGGCCCAGGGCTGACCCGGAAGGGCTGGGGAACGTGGCGCGCTATCTGGACATCCACCCCGACAACCCGCAGCCGCGCCTGGTCACGCAGGTGGTCGAGGCGCTGCGCGACGACCAGCTGATCGCCTACCCGACCGACTCCGGCTACGCACTCGGCGCACGGCTCGGCAACCGGGAGGGCCGTGACCGGATCCTGCGGATCCGCGACCTCGACGAGCGTCACCACTTCACGCTGATGTGCAAGGACTTCGCCCAGCTCGGTCAGTTCGTGCACGTCGACAACGCGGCGTTCCGGGCGATCAAGGCGGCCACGCCCGGTCCCTACACCTTCATCCTGCCGGCGACCGGCGAGGTGCCCAAGCGGTTGATGCACCCCAAGAAGCGCACCGTCGGCGTGCGGATCCCCGACCACGTGCTGGTCTGCGCGATCCTCGAGGAGCTCGGCGAGCCGATCCTGACCAGCACCCTGATCCTCCCCGGTGAGGAGGAGGCGCGCACCATGGGCTGGGAGATCAAGGAGGACCTCGACCACGTCGTCGACATCGTGATCGAGGCCGGCGAGACGTCCGCGCAGCCCACGACCGTGATCGACTGGTCCGAGGGCGCGCCCGAGGTGGTCCGGCACGGCGCAGGGGACGCCTCGCGCTTCGAGGTCTGAGCCGGCCGTTGGGTCGCCGCCGCCGGAGGTTGCGCATCTGCGCAGCCCTGGCGGTCGGTCCGAGGTAGTTGCCTGCGCAGGTGCGCAGCTCCGACGACGGGCAAGCGGTCGTTGCTTGCGCAGGTGCGCAGGTGATGGCGGTGCTGGGAGCTGCGCAGGTGCGCAGGCAAGCCGGTGACGGCGGTGCTGGGAGCTGCGCAGGTGCGCAGGAAAGCTGGTGGCGTCAGCGCAAGAACTGCTCCAGCAACGGCCCGGCCGTCTGCGAGCCCGAGACCCCGGTCTCCACGAAGACCGCGACGGCGAGGTCGCCCTGGGTCGCGATCATCCAGGTGTGCGTCGGCAGCGAGCCCGACGCGTCCGGACTGCCGTACTCGGCGGTGCCGGTCTTGGCGCCGACCTCGCCGGGCAGTCCCGCCAGGAAGCTCCCCGAGCCGTCGGTCACCACGGCCCGCATCAGTCCCCGGAGCTGCTCGGCCTCCCGGGGAGCGAGCGGGGTCGGCTCGGCGGCGTCCGGGACCTGGTGGTCGAGCACGAGGCGCGGGGTGACGGTCGTGCCGGCGCTCACCGACGCGGCGACGGCGGCCATCGCCATCGGGGAGGCCAGCACCGTGCCCTGCCCGATCAGGTCGGCGGCCTTGCCGGTCTCGCTCTCGGGCGGGGGCACCTGGCCGAAGTACGCCGGGAAGCCGAGGTCGCGGTCGATCCCCAGGCCCAGCGAGCCGGCCGCCTCGGCGAGGTCGCCGTCGTCGAGCCGCTCGCGCTCGGAGATGAAGGCGGTGTTGCACGAGTTGGCGACGGCCTGCCGCAGGGTGATCCGGCCGATACCCGAGGCGGGGTAGTCGTCGTAGTTCTTGAAGGTCTTGCCGTCGACCACCGTGGTCGCGTCGCACGCGACCGGCGACTCGGGAGTGAGCCCGGCCCTCAGGAGCGCCAGGGAGCTCACCACCTTGAAGGTCGAGCCGGGGGCGTACTGCCCGAACGTCGCGGCGTTGAGGCCGTCGTTGCCGGGCCCGTTGGCCGCCGCGAGGATGTCGCCGCTGGAGGGACGGATCGCGACGAGGGCGCTCACCGGCCCGGTGCCGGCCAGGGCCTGCTCGGCCTTCTGCTGGAGAGCCGGGTCGAGGGTGAGGCGCAGCGGCTGACCAGCGGTGGGTGCCTGCTCGAAGAGCGTGCGGTCGGCCTCGCCCCCGGTGGCGCTGACCCGGACGCCGGAGGTGCCGCGCAGCTGGTCGTCGTACCTGGCCTGGAGCCCGGACAGGCCGACGATGTCGCCGGGGACGATCTCCCCGTCCGAGCCCTCGACGGCCTCCTGGGTGGCCTCGCCCACCGTGCCGAGGATCGGCGCGGCGAACTCGCGCGTCGGGGCCAGCGGCACCGTGTCCTCGAGGCGGGCGGCGCCCGGGATGTCGCCGTACGCGGGGGACAGGGTCGTGGCTGCGTCCTCCGCCCGCAGGACGAGGGCCTCCACGAACGCCTTCTCACCGGCGGCCTCGACCCGGGCGACGTAGTCGGCGACGCCGAGGTCGAGCGCGCGGGCGATGGAGCGCGCCGACGCCGCCCACTCGCCCGGCTCGGCCTGCGTCTTGTCGAGCCCGAGCCGGACGACGGGTCGCGGGCCGACGATCGTGACGTCGCCCGCCCCGAGCACCTGGCCGCGCTCGGGCGTGAGGCTGTCGATCGCGAGCGCCTCGCCCTCGGCGAGGTCCGGGGCGACCAGGGCGGGGGTCCAGGAGACCTGCCAGGCGTCCTCGACCCGGCTCGCCTCGACGGGGGTCTCGTAGCTCCACTCCGCCCCGTCGAGCTGCCACGACCAGGCGAGGGTCGCGGACGCCGTGTCGTCCTCGGTGGTCACCTCGCCGGCTTCCACCGTGACGGACTGGTCCTCCGGGACGGCGGCCCAGATGGCGGCGAGCTGGTCGGTCGCGGTCGGGTCGTCGAGGGGTACGCCGCTCAGGTCCCGGGCCGCGAGTCCGGTGGCGAGTGCGTCGAAGGACCCGTCGGGGGGCTCGCCTCCCTGGCACGCGGCGAGCGGCAGCAGGAGCAGAGCTGTCGCGAGCGCGGCGCGGCGCACGGGCCGCCGTGCTGGCGGTCGTCCTGCGGTGGCGGCAGCGGTCGGTCGACGCAGGCGTGGTCGGCGCATGGTCATGATCGTGCCAAAGGGGCGGGCGTCGAGCCGGTCAGTGCTCGACCCGCGCGTCGCGGGCGAGGGTGCGTCGACGCAGGGCCAGGGTGCCGAGGCACAGGACGTAGCCGGTGACGAGGGCGGTGCTGTGGTGGGCCAGGCCGGAGAGCACCGCCTGGGGGACACCGTCGCCGGCGTCGGCCACGGTGGCCGGGGCGACCGACCCGAGCAGGGTGAAGATCGCGACCATGATCAGCGGGGGCAGCACGCCGACGGCGAAGAAGTCGCGGGGCTGCACGACCACGGCCAGCCCGAGACAGATCACCACGAAGCACAGGTCGAAGAACAGGCTCAGCTCGCCCACCAGCAGCAGGTTGATGACCACCACGGTGAGCGCGACGGCCACGCCGAGCGCCACGGCCTGCCGGCCCGGCTCGATGCCCTCGGTCCACCACGAGCCCGGCTGGGCCCTCGTCTGGCTCACGCGGTCACCGTAGGCCGGGCGTGTCGCCCCGCGGTGGAGCCGCGCCGGGAGCAGGGTCCCCCTTGCCGCAAGCGGCGGCGGGGCTCGTGTGCTGCCGGCGCCGGGACTACGTCCCGTCCTCGTCGGACTGCTCGGCCTCGGAGGCCGCATGGCGCGCGTGCAGCCGGTCGCGCACCTCGTCCGGTGTGTAGGCGCGACGCTCGCGCTCCTGCCGGGCCACTGCCGCTCCGCTGACGGCGACCCCCACGACGCCGGCCAGCCCCAGCCACTTCCACCACGCGTGTGCCATGGGAGCAGGCTAGCGATCCGGCGTACGTCGTGGAGGTCCGACGCCGGACCCGTGCCGTGGTCCAGACTGTCGCCCATGCCCGAGCACCTCACCCTCGACGCGGCGGCCGACCTGACCCGGACCGGGGACCTGTGGCTCTTCCGCGGGCGGACGGCCGCCGACCGGGCCATCCAGACCCTCACCAACGCACCGGTCAACCACGTCGGCATGGCCGTGGTCATCGACGACCTGCCGCCCTTGATGTGGCACGCCGAGCTGGGCAAGTCGCTCCCGGACGTCTGGTCCGGTGGCCACCACCGCGGCGTCCAGCTGCACGACCTGCGAGCGGCCGTCGGGCAGTGGCAGGAGAAGTACGGCCAGCAGGCATGGTTGCGGCAGGTCAGCCCGGAGGTCGGCGCTGCCGAGGAGGACGCGCTGCTGCGTGCCATCGCCCGCCTCGACGGGGTGTCCTTCCCCAGGACGACCCAGCTGGCGAAGCGCTGGCTGCGGGGCCGCGACGCCTACGTCGCGCGTCGCAAGCGGGGCGAGAAGGTGCGCCCGGAGGCGGCCTTCTGCGCGGAGGTGGTCGCGCTGACCATGCAGGAGATGGGGATCGTCGCCGACGACCGGCGGGCGCAGTGGTTCGACCCCGGCACGTTCTGGAGCGGGAGCTTCCTGCCGCTCCTCGAGCCGTGGTCGTACGGCGTCGAGGTCAAGGTCGGCGACGTGCCCGACGACCACCCGACGCCGAGCAGCCGGCACCGCTGGCGCTGAGACAGCCGGGTCAGGCGCCCCGCGCGCGGTCCTCGCGCCCGTCGTCGGTCGCATCGCCTGCCTCGACGGGTCCGAACGACCCGTCGAAGAGGGTCTCCACACCGCGCGGTCGGGCGACGTCCCCCAGGGCCTCGAAGTCGCGCACCTCGAGCTCGGGAGCCGACAGCGACCGCGGACCGTCCTCCACCTGCCGCGGTGACGGCAGGTCGTCGTTGGTCACGCCCATCTCGCCGAAGCGACGGGCCGTGACGAGCACGCGTCCCTCCAGCGAGCCGACGGCACTGTTGTAGGACGCGACTGCCGCACCCAGCGACCGGCCGACCTTGTCGAGGTGCCCGCCGAGCGTGCCGAGCCGCTCGTGCAGCTCGCGGCCGAGTCGCTGCACCTCCGCGGCCTGGGTGGCGAGCGTCTCGTGCGACCAGCCGTGGGCGACGGTGCGCAGCAGCGCGATCAGGGTCGTGGGGGTGGCCAGGACCACCTGGCGGGTGGCGGCGTACTCCAGGAGGTCGCCCTGGGTCTCGAGCGCGGCGGCGAGGAAGGCCTCGGCCGGCACGAACATCACCACGAACTCGGGGGTCTCGCCCAGCGAGCGCCAGTAGGCCTTGGCGCCCAGCAGGTCGACGTGGGTGCGCAGCTGCCGCACGTGTCGGCGCAGGTGCGCCTCACGCTGCTCGTCGTCGTCGCAGGCGGTCGCGTCGAGGAAGGCGTCGAGGGGGACCTTGGCGTCGACCACGACCGACTTGCCGCCGGCCAGGTGCACCACGAGGTCGGGGCGCAGCACCCCGTCGGCGAGCTGGACCTGCTCGGTGAAGTCGCAGCGGTCGACGAGCCCGGCGAGCTCCACCGCCCGGCGCAGGTGCATCTCACCCCAACGCCCCCGCACCTGGGGCTTGCGCAGGGCGGTGGACAGCGAGGAGGTCTCGCGTCGCAGTGACTCGGTGGTGAGCCGCATGTCGGCGACCTGCTGGCTGAACTGTCCCTGCCACGACGCGCGCGACTGGTCGATGTCGCGCAGCTGGTCGTGGAGCCGCATGAGGCCCTCGCGGACCAGCGCCTGGTCGGTCGACTCGCGGCGGTCGCGCTCGGCCAGGGCCTCGACGAGGCCGGTGTCCTGCGGTCGCGACCGCGCCCACAGCAGGCCGATCACGCCGCCGAGCACCAGGCCCACGAGCAGGGTCAGGGAAGTGGTCAGGAGGTCCATGGGGGGAGCATGGACCACGCCACCGACAACGCCGGGGACCCGACGGTCCCGACCCCGCCGCGAGGCGTCGGAGGGGGATCAGTCCAGGTCGACGACGACGGGCGCGTGGTCCGACGGCGACCCGCTGCCCTGGGCGGGGTCGCGCTCGTCGCGGTCGATGAAGGCGCCGGTCACCCGCCCGGCCAGCGAGGGCGAGGCGACGACGAAGTCGATCTTGAGCCCACGGTCGCGCTCGAAGCGCTGGCGGTAGTAGTCCCAGTAGGTGTAGCCCGGAGCGTGCTCGCGGGTGACCTCGACGTACCCGTCGTCGAGGAACCCCTGGAAGGCGGCCCGCTCCGGAGGGGTCACGTGCGTCGACTTCGCGAACTGCGCGGGGTCGAAGACGTCGTCGTCGGTCGGGCAGATGTTCCAGTCGCCGACCAGCGCCGTGTCGCCGTCCAGCCACGAGCCGGCCGCGTCGCGCAGGCGGGCCAGCCAGTCGAGCTTGTAGACGTAGTGCGGGTCGTCGGGCTTGCGGCCGTTGGGGACGTAGAGCGACCAGATGTCGACGCCGCCGCAGCGGGCCCCGATCGCCCGTGACTCCGCCGCCAGCGGGTCGCCGTACCCGGGCATGTCGTCGAAACCGACGCGTACGTCGTCCAGGCCCACGCGCGAGATGAGCGCGACGCCGTTCCACTGGTTGGTGCCGGCGACGGCGACGTCGTACCCGAGCGCCTGCAGGCCCATGAGCGGGAGCTGGTCCTCCCGTGCCTTGGTCTCCTGGAGGGCCAGGACGTCGATCTCGTGGCGTTGGAGGAAGGCCTCGACGCGGTCGATGCGGGAGCGGAGGGAGTTGACGTTCCAGGTGGCGATGCGCACCGCCCCACCTTAGGGAGGGCGTCCCACCCCTCCGGAGGGCGCCTGAAGATTTTGCGTCGGCAGCCCTTTACACAGGCGATCGTGGTGGGGCAGGTTCACTCCACGCACTGTTCTCGGGAAACAGGTGCACATGCTGGACCCCGAGGCGGAGCGTGCCCACCACCCCCCTCTGAGGAGATCCTCCATGCAGCGCAGCCGTCTCGGGCAGCTTGCCCTCGCTTCAGCCGCCGTCCTGGCCGCCACCCTGGCCACCCCGGCCATCGCGGCCACCGACAGCGACATCCCCACCTTCAACGAGTTCCAGTCGCAGACCTTCCAGGACACTGACCGGCAGTACATCGTCAACGGTGACGAGCCGGTCTCCTCGACCGGTGACCTCCGGGCCTTCTACGACTCGATGGTCGGCAGTGCCAAGAAGGGCACCGAGGACGGTCTCGTCGTCAACACCGTCAGCGGCCGCGACGACAAGTGGACCGCCACGCAGGCGATGAACCTCACCTACTGCGTGAGCACCAAGTTCGGCAGCCAGTACACCAACGTGGTCAACGCGATGGCGGCCGGCGCCGGCCAGTGGGAGGCGGCCTCGTCGAAGGTCAACTTCACGCACCTCTCGGCCAACGACTCCAACTGCACGGTCCGCAACAACGCGGTGCTCTTCTCGGTGGAGCCGACCAACACCACGTCGTACATCGCCCGGGCGTTCTTCCCGAGCACGGCCGACCGCTCGCGCAACGTGCTCGTCAACGCCCCGTCGCTGATGAACTCCGGCTCCTGGACCCCGTCCAACATCATGGCCCACGAGCTCGGCCACGCCCTCGGCTTCCGTCACGAGCACACCCGCCCCGAGGCCGGCACCTGCTTCGAGGACAACAACTGGCGTCCGCTGACGCCGTACGACTCGTCGTCGATCATGCACTACCCCCAGTGCAACGGCACGAGCAGCAACCTGAGCATGACGGCGACCGACCGTCAGGGGATCGTGGCGCTCTACGGAGCCTGATCCTCCACGACCCGCGAGCGCCCCTCCTGTCCCGAGCAGGAGGGGCGCTCGTGCGTCTGCGGTCGTGTGCTCAGGCGGTCCAGGCGGTCAGCACGCCCGGCGTCGCGGAGTCGGCGAGGCGGACGGCCCGCTCGCGGGGGACGTCGTGCACGACGACCTTCTCGGCGCCTGCGGCCGTGGTCGCGACGAGGTCCACCAGGCCGAGCCGGCGCTGGAACCACGACTCCGTCACGACCCACCCGATGATCCCGTCCGTCTCCAGCACCGTGCGCACGCGGGCCGCCTGGGCGTGGCCGACGACCAGGTGGGTGGGCGCGGCGGGGTCCGGGGCGAGGGCATGGCCGAGGTGCCGGTACGACGCCTCGGCGACCGCGGCACCCCACGGCAGGCCCACGACCAGCACAGCCGCCGGCAGCCACCACCCGAGCCAGGAGACGTCGGTCAGCAGCACCGGGAGCACCGCCAGGACGGCGAGGTCGACCACGCCCAGCGCCTGGCCCACGTGCGCCCGGCGGCGGGCCGACGGGCCGTGTGCGGTGAGCGGGACCGTCAGCCGGCCGGGCTCGGCCAGCACGTCGTCACCGACGTCGACGCAGACCTGGCGGGGGCACGGGGGCAGGATCCGGGTGACGCCCTCGCTGCCGACCCCGGTCGCCAGGGTGGACAGCTCGCCGCCACCGACGGCGCGCAGCAGCAGCGGCTCGCGCATCTCGACACCTCGCACCCGGGTCTCCTCGACGCTGATGGAGCGGGTCGTGAAGAGCCCGGCGGTCAGGTGCAGCGACCCCTGGCCCCGGGTGAGCCGCAAGTTCCACCACTGCACGACGTAGCCGGTGACGGAGACCAGCACCCAGGTGAGGAGGCCGCCGAGGAGCACGAAGGGCAGCAGCAGCCACAGTGCGACGGACCTCACCCATTGCCAGCCGTCGCTGAGGTGCTCCGGATCGAGGAACGGCAGGTCCTCGCCGAACTGCGCGAGCACGCCGACCAGGCCCGCCAGCAGCACCAGCCGCGTCAGGCTGAAGGGTGCGAAGCGCAGCCACGACCAGTCGATCGACGCCAGCTCGGTGTCGGGGGCCGGGGGAGGAGGAGTCGGTGCCGGCTCCCCGTCGACCGCGTCCGGCGCGTCCGGCGCGTCCTGCCCGGCCGGAGCAGCGCGCCGGGCCAGCAGGAGGGCGCGGAGGTCGGCCGCTCGCTCGCGGGAGATCGCATCGAGGGTGATCCGGTCGTCGTCGACCCCGGTGCCGATCTGCACCTTGGACAGCCCCAGGACCCGGTGCAGCAGCGAGGCCTCGAGGTCGACGCTGCGGACCCGGTCGAGCGGGGCGGTGGAGGTCGTCTTGTTGAGCAGGCCGGTGCGCTTCTGGAACTGGGTCGCGGTCACCCGCCACGACGTGGTCAGCCAGGGGAGCACGCCGAGGGCGACGGCACCGATCACCACCAGCGGCACCGACCACCACGGCATGCCGCCGTCGCGGCTGCTGAGACCGACGAAGGCGATGACGGCCGGCACCAGGAACTGGCCGACCGCCTTCACCGGGTCGAGGAGGAGGTTGCGGGGGTCGAGGCGCTGCCACTCGGTGGGGTCGGGGTCCAGGCCCGGATCGGCCGCCGGACCCACCTCGGGGATCACGTGGCGTCGCCCTCGCTGGCGCCGGTGATCTCGGTGAGGGTCGCCACCAGCTCGCGCGCCTGCGCGGCGTCGAGGCAGTCGATGGTGATCGGTCCGGCCGCCGAGGCCGTGGTGACGGTCAGCGAGGCCAGCCCGAAGACGCGCATCAACGCTCCCTGGCGGGAGTCGACCGTCTGCACCCGGCTGAGCGGGGCGATCCGCGAGCTGATGGTGATCCACCCGGCCCGCGTGTGGATGGCGGTGTCGGTGACCTCCCACCGGTGCACGCGGTAGCGCACGGGTGGCATCACGACGGGGTACGTCGCGATGCCGACGAGGGCGAGGGCGCCGAGCAGGAGCGCCCACCACGGCGGCGTGCCGACCGTCAGCCACCACACGGCGTACCCACCCACGAGCAGCAGCCCGACGAACGCCGAGGTGATCAGCGCCGCCACCCGCCAGTAGCCCACCGCGCGCGGGGACACCTGGTGGGCGGGCTCGCGCAGGGTCCCCGCGCCGCGCACGGGAGGGGTGGCCGGGGCCGGTGCCTGGGTCATGCCCCGAGTTTTCCACGGCCCGGAACCGCGGGTCGGTGCGACGCAGCCGCGAAGGCCTCCTGCTGGACGACGATCAGTCCGCGATGGTCCACGAGGGGTCCGTGGACGGCGGGAGCGCCGTCTGCGTCTGGAGCAGGTACGACGCGAAGCCGGTGGCCGCGTCGAGGGCATGGACCTCGGTGGTCGCCCCGGCGCGGTTGACCATGGTCAGGTCGTCGCGGCCGTCACCGTTGTGGTCGGCCGTGCCGACCGACCAGGTGGCGGGGTCCACCGCGGGCGCCGCGGAGAGCGTCTGGGCGAGGAAGGTCGTGAAGCCCGTCTCGGCGTCGAGCACGTGCACCGCCGTGTGCCCGTCGGCCTGCAGGTCGACGAGGTAGAGGTCGTCGCGGCCGTCGAAGTCGTAGTCACCCGTCGTGATCGACCACCGTCGGGGATCGAGGGCGGGGGCGGCGGTGGCTGCCTTCGACAGCTCCGTCTGGAAGCCGGTGGTGGCGTCGAGGACGCTCACGGTGAGCATGCCGTCGCGTCCCTCGGAGACCACCCACAAGTCGTCGCGACCGTCGCCGTCGTAGTCGCCTGCCACGAAGCGTGCCTTCCCGAGCGGGGTGTCGCGCTGCACGATCGTGGCGTGGCTGAGGAACAGCCGGAGGAAGCCGGACCCGTCCAGGACCTTGACCTGGGCGGTCCCACCGCCAGTGGGCTGCGCGGCGTACACGTCGGTCTCCCGGTCGCCGTCGAAGTCGCCGGTGGCGTAGCGCCAGCCCTGTCCCTCGAGCGGGAGCCCGGTCTGGTTGGCGAACGTCGCGTAACCCGTCGCCGGGTCGAGCACGTGGGCCTCGATGCCGCCGGTGGCCGCCTCCTGGATGGCGACCACGTCGGCGGGGGTGCCTGCCGACTGGCGCCCGATCCGCTCCACGCGCACCTGGTCGACGTACATGGACGGCGAGGTGGACGTCTGGCCGCAGCTCGGCTGCTCCTCGTCCGGACAGTTGCGCTTGACCTGGAGACGGATCTTCTCGAGCGAGACGGGCGCGTGGTCGGTGGACCACGTCTCGACGCCGTCGACGAAGTACCGGGTGGGGAAGGGCGACGCGGCGGCCGGGTCCTGGCCCGGGCCCATGTAGGTGAACTCCGCGGCGTACTCGTGCCACTGCGACATGTCCTCGGGATACTTGTCCCCGAGGCACGCCTGGTCGCCGACCGGCGGGGAGTAGCGCCAGTAGTACGCCGCCAGGACCCGCTCGCAACGCGGCCTGCCTCCCCAGCTCTCGACGACGTCGATCTCCCCGACGCGCTGCGGGTCCTCGGTGCGCAGCCAGAAGGCCGGGTGCACCCCGGTCTGCTTCGGCATCTTCAGCGTCGCCGAGACGCGGTAGGTCGTGCCGACCTCGTAGGGCACCGACCACAGGGCCTCGAGGTCGGCCTCGGGGCGCATCCTCAGCGCCGAGCGTCCGTCGTACGTCGTCTGGCTGATCCGGTCGGCGTTGGAGCTCGACATGTGACGCCACCGCTCGGCGTACGGCAGGTCGAAGCCGTCGTTGAAGACCTCGACCGGTCCCGTCGTGGCCGCCGCCGACACGAGCGGCGTCGCCGGCACCACGAGGTCCGGTACGGGGGGCATCGTCGGGCTGAGGAATTGCAGCATGACGAGCAGCTCACGGAGCCAGGAGGGCATGTGTCCTTCGAGGGCCGGGGAGGGGACGACATCAAGTGAACAAGGGCAGTGGTGGTGCGGCCAAACCGACCGCCCGGATCAGGGGGATCGGGCCGCCCGGACGTAGACTCCCCGCCCGTGGCTCTCACCATCGGCATCGTCGGACTCCCGAACGCAGGCAAGTCGACGCTCTTCAACGCCCTGACCAAGAACGACGTGCTCGCGGCGAACTACCCGTTCGCCACGATCGAGCCCAACGTCGGCGTCGTCGGGGTCCCCGACGACCGCCTGCCCAAGCTGGCGGAGGTCTTCGGCTCGGCCAAGATCCTGCCCGCGACGGTCGAGTTCGTCGACATCGCCGGCATCGTCCGCGGCGCCTCGGAGGGTGAGGGCCTGGGCAACAAGTTCCTCTCCCACATCCGCGAGTCCGCCGCGATCTGCCAGGTGACCCGGGTCTTCCGCGACGAGGACGTCACCCACGTCGACGGCGAGGTCAACCCGGCCTCCGACATCGGCACCATCCAGACCGAGCTGATCCTCGCCGACGTCCAGACGGTGGAGAAGGCGATCCCGCGGCTGGAGAAGGAGGCCCGCGGCGACAAGTCGAAGGCCCCGGTCCTCGACGCCGCGCGCGAGGCGCTGACCGCGCTCGAGGGCGGCACCCCGGTCATCGACACGAAGCTCGACCGCGACCTGCTGCGCGAGCTCTCGCTGCTGACCGCCAAGCCCTTCATCTACGTCTTCAACTGCGACGCCGACGAGCTCGCCGACGACGACCTCAAGGCTCGCATGCAGGAGATCGTCGCGCCGTCCGAGGCGATCTTCCTCGACGCCAAGTTCGAGTCCGAGCTCGTCGAGCTCGGCTCCGACGAGGAGGCCCGCGAGATGCTGGCCGAGATGGGCGTCGACGAGCCCGGCCTCGACGTGCTCGCCCGGGTCGGCTTCGACACCCTCGGCCTGCAGACCTACCTGACCGCCGGGCCCAAGGAGACGCGGGCCTGGACGATCCGCAAGGGCGCGACGGCTCCCGAGGCGGCCGGTGTCATCCACACCGACTTCCAGAAGGGCTTCATCAAGGCCGAGATCGTGTCCTTCGACGACCTGATGGCCCTCGGCACCATGCAGAAGGCCAAGGAGGCCGGCAAGGTGCGCATGGAGGGCAAGGACTACGTCATGGTCGACGGTGACGTGGTGGAGTTCCGCTTCAACGTGTGAGCCCGACCGAGCGCCGTACCCGCATCGCCTCCGGTCTTGCCCCTCGTGACAGGCTCGGCGGGTGAGAGAGCATCGCGTCAACCCGGTCGACGCCATCTGGCTGAACATGGACCGCGTCCAGAACCTGATGGTGATCGAGTGCGTCATGTTCCTCGACGGACCGGTCGACCGCGAGCGGTTCGACCGGGTGGTGCAGCACCGGCTGATCGATGCCTACCCCGTCTTCTCGCGGCGCCCCACCGTGCCGCGGCGGCGTTGGACGAAGGCGCGCTGGCGCGACGTACCGGACTTCGACTTCCGCGAGCATGTCCGGGAGGTGCGGCTGCCGGCACCCGGGGACGCCGCCGCCCTGCAGGAGTACGTCGGCGGGTTCCTCGCCACGCCGTTGCCGCGTGACCGTCCGCTCTGGGACATCCACCTGGTGGAGGGGCTCGACGAGGGGTCCGCGATCTACGTCCGGCTGCACCACGCGCTGGCCGACGGCATCGCGCTCACCCAGGTGCTGCTGTCGCTGACCGATGCGACCGCCGACGCCGACGAGCACGGCTCGGACGGTGGCGGGGCGCGGCACCACGGGGTCGGCGACCTCATCGAGGCCGCCCGGCGTGCCGCCCCCGAGGTGACGGAGGCGCTGCGCCCGGCGCGGGTCCGAGCCGGGATCGCCGCTGCGATCCGGACCGGGGTCAGCGGGGCCGGTGTGCTCTCCAAGCTGCTGCTGACCCGCAACCCGGAGTCGGCCCTCGCCGGTGCCGCCGGGACCCACAAGCGGGCCGTCTGGTCCGACCCGATCGACCTGCAGCTGATCAAGGACATCGCCAAGGGCTCGGACGCCACGGTCAACGACGTCCTGGTCTCGGCGCTCGCCGGCGCGATCGAGCGCTACCAGGTGGAGCACGGCGCCCGCCCGGTAGACATCCCGACCATGGTCCCGGTCAACCTGCGCCCGATGCACCTGCCGCTGCCGCGCGAGCTCGGCAACCGCTTCGCGCTCGTGGTCCTGCTGCTGCCCTCCGGTCTGGTCACCGCGAGCGACCGGCTCGCCGAGACCAAGCGCCGGATGGACCGCATCAAGCGCTCCCCGGAGCCGGTGATCACCTTCGCGATGATCCAGGGGATCGGCCGCCTCGGCCGGCGGCTGAGCAGTGCCCTCGTGACGTTCTTCGCCGGGAAGGCCAGCGGGGTCACCACCAACGTCCCCGGGCCGCGCGAGCCCCGCTACCTGGCCGGGACCCGGATCACCAGCCTGCTGGGCTGGGTCCCCGGATCCGGGGACCAGACGCTCGGCACCTGCATCTTCACCTACGCCGGGACGGTCCGCGTCGGCTTCAAGACCGACACCGCGGTCGTCCCGGACCCGGAGCACATCCTCGACGCCTTCCACGCGGAGATCGACGACCTCGCCGGCGAGCTGGCGGCCGCCCGCCGCTGACCGGCCGCCGGTCTGCACGTCCACGCCCCTGCGTGGAAGTGCAGCCTCAGTCGTGGGTGTCGGCCGAGCTTCCGCGCTCCTGCGTGGAAGTCCAGTCCTGGGTGTCCGTCGCGGGTGGCGCCACGGTCTCCGCGGCGAGGACCGCGCGGGCGACCTCGACCTGCCGGACGAGGAACGCGCGCTCGTCCAGCTTCTTGCGGCGCATCCAGGTCGTGACCTCGAGGTTGCACTTGCTCGCGTTGCACGAGCCGCAGGCCGGGACCACGTTGACCAGGGTGTAGCGCCCGCCACGCGAGATCGGGAGCATCGTGTCCTTCTGGAGGGCCGCGACGTCGGCGCCGCAGTAGGCGCAGCCGCCCCACTCGGCGCGCAGCGCGGCCCACTGGGCGGCCGTCAGGTCGTGCTCGACCCGGGCCATCCGGCGCTTGCGGCGGCGCGCATGGGTCGCGGCTCTGGTCCTGGACGGCACGGCACCGAGCGTACGTCCGGGCGCGGTCCGCGACGGCGCACGACCCGGCGGCGGGTCAGAAGTCCTTCTTCTTGTACGGCGACAGCATGTCGGCGCCGGCGCCGGCGATGTTCTCGGGCCGCGTGTCCACCATCTTGGCCTTGTGGCAGCGACGGCAGGCCACGTACGGCGCGACGCCGGGGTCGCGTCGTACGCGCCACGTGTGGAGACCGATCCGGCACGCGAAGGTGCGCTTCATGGGAGACCTCCCTTCGTCTCCACGGTAGGACCGTCGCGGGGCCCGGTCCATGGCCCTGCCGGGTGGGGCGTGCGAGGCGCGATACTCGAGGCCATGATCGGTCACAAGCCCGTCTCCGTCCCGGCCGCCGAGGGCGCTCGTGCCGCGGCCGAGGGCAAGGTCGTCATCTACTGGCGCAAGGGCTGCCCCTTCACCCGACGACTCCGCCTGGTGCTCGGCCGGCGCGGCTCGGACGCCGTGTGGGTCGACATCTGGGCCGACCCGGCCGGGGCGGCGTACGTCCGGAGCGTCAACGACGGCAACGAGACCGTGCCGACGGTGGTCATCGACGGGATCGCGCACACCAACCCCTCACCGCGCACGGTGGTCGCGGCGCTGCCCTAGCGTCAGGCGACCAGTGAGCGGGTGGTGCGCAGCAGCATCGCGAGCGCGCCGGTGACCACGAGCAGGGTGACGGTCACGGCGACCACCCCGGTCCAGCCGAAGCCGGTCCACGCCTGGGCGCCGAGGCTCCCGAAGACGGCGGCGCCGAGGTAGTAGGTGAACGTGTAGAGCGACGCCGCCTGCCCGGCGCTCACCCCGCCCGCGTGCGCCCGCGCCGGGACCCAGCCGCTGGCCACCCCGTGCAGGCCGAAGAAGCCGATCGCCAGCAGCGAGAGCCCGGCGACCAGCACGACGAGCGACGGCGAGAGCGTGAGCAGCGCGCCGGACACCGCCACGCCGGCTCCGACCGGGAGCACGCCGCGCCGGCCGAAGCGGTCAGCCAGCCGACCGAACCCGGCCGCGCTGATCGCGCCGAGGGGATAGACGAGGAAGACGAGGCTCGCGGCGCCGAGCCCGAGGTCGAAGGGCGGCCCCTCGAGGCGGAAGGTGATGACGTTGAGCATCGCCACCATGGCTCCGAAGGCGCAGCCGCCGATGACGTAGAGGCCGAGCAGGGCCGGGTCGCTCACCGCCCGGCGGGCCATGGACAGCATCGGGCGCACGCCGGTCGGGGCAGCGACGAAGTGCCGCGAGTCGGGCAGCAGGCGTCGTACGACGAGGGCGCAGGCGGCCGCGAGCGTCGCGGCCGCCGCCAGCGCCCAGCGCCAGTCGCCGAGCTCCGCGGCGTACCCCGTCAGCAGGCGGCCCGTCATCCCACCCAGGGCAGTGCCGCCGATGTAGAGCCCGGCGGCGCGGGCCTGGGTGGAGGAGTGCAGCTCCTCGCGGAGGTACGCCGTCGCGGCCGCCGGCAGGCCGGCCAGCGCCACCCCCATCAGGCACCGCAGCACGAGCAACGCCGTCCACGACGGCGCCAGTGCGCACCCGATCGCGCACAGCGTGGAGAGCAGCATCGACAGGTGGATGAGACGGGTCCGCCCGACCACGTCGGAGAGTGGGCCCACGACCAGCATCGCGAGGCCGAGCGACAGCGTGGTCAGCGAGACGGTGAGCGTCGCCTCGGTCGTGGACACCTCGAAGCGGGTCGCGAGCGCCGGCAGGATCGCCTGGGTGCTGTAGAGCAGCTCGAAGGTCAGCACCCCCGCCGCGAAGAGCGCCACCACCACCCGCCAGTAGCCGGCCGAGCCCGGGAGGTGGCCGTCGTCCACGAGGGGCGGCGGCGAGGGAGTGGTGGGGGAGGACATGACCCCGCGAGTCTGCGCGAACGGGAGTGATACGTCCAATGTCGCTTCCGACGAGACTTCATGCGCGAGCCGTATGATGCCGTCATGCAGATCCGGGACCTCGAGTGGCTCCTCGCCGTGGCCGACCACGAGCACGTCACCGGCACTGCCGCGGCCCTCGGCGTCAGCCAGCCGACCCTGTCGCGCGCTCTGGCCCGGATGGAGCGCGAGCTCGGCGCCCAGCTCTTCGCCCGGACGTCTGACGGCGTGCGAGCCACGCCGGTCGGGGCCACGGTCGTGGACGGGGCGCGCGAGGTGCTCGCGCGCTACGACCAGCTGCTCGCCGACGTGGCCGGCGAGCTCGACCCGGAGTCGGGGGTGGCCCGGCTCGCCTTCCTCGACTCGATGGCCACGTCCCTCGTGCCGCGTCTGCTGCGCGACTTCCATGCCGCCGCCCCGGCCGTCCGGGTGCTGCTCAGCCAGGAGCCCGCCCACGAGATGGAGGTCGACCTGGCTCGCGGGGCCGTCGACCTGGCCGTCACCTCGCACCCGGCACCCGGCGGCGGCTGGCACGTGCTGCAGCAGGAGCGCATGGTCGTCGTGGTCCCGCCGACCCACCGGCTCGCGGGGCGGTCCCGGCTGACCCTCGACGAGCTCGACGGCGAGGAGCTGGTGACGACGCCTCCCGGCTTCGGGTCCCGCTCGCTCGTGGACGACCTGCTGCGCGAGGCGTCGGTGACGATGCCGGTGTCCTTCGAGAGCCAGGACCTCGGCACCATCGAGGGGCTGGTCGCGGCCGGCCTGGGGGTGGCGATCGTGCCGGAGGCGCTGGCCGGGGTGTCGGGGACGGCGGGCGTCCAGATCACCGGGGCGCCCGGCGCCCACCGGACCATCGGGCTGACCTGGCGCCTGGACCGCCGGCTGCCCCCGGCCGCCGAGCGGCTGCGCTCCTCCATCACGGGCGGAGCGGCCTGAGCCGACCTCGCGGGAGGCGTCCAAGGTCACACGGCCCGGGACTTGGATCGTTCCAATCCAGTCCGCACACTGGAGGTACGACCACGAGAAGAGGATCCCGATGACCCGCCTGATCGACGAGCTCAACGCCCTGCACGCGTCGTACGTCGACGCCGTCAACACCGCCGTCTCGAACGACGACCTGACCACCGCCGCCGAGCTGGCCGGTGACTACGACCGCGACGCCATCATGATCATGGCCGAGCGCGAGGGCCGCCAGGACCTGCTGCCGCTCTTCGGCCTCGACGCCACCGGCGGACGCGTGTCCGTCGAGCGCGACACCCCGCTGCGCCGCCTCGTCCGGCGCGTCACCACGCTGCGCGCCGCCTGACCGGGTCCCGACCCGGCGGGACGGCTCGGGCGCGCCTCCTCGGGACGGCGCCCCGGGCGACCACCGGGCGGCTGGAAGACTGCCGCCCATGGGACACGAGTGGGACGCACACACCGCCGTCGAGGCCACGCCCGACGGCTGGTCGGCCGGGCTCGACCCGGGCTGGGTGGTCGGCGGGGCGGTCAACGGTGGCTACCTGCTGGGCGTGATCGGTCGCGCGATCGCCGAGACCGTCCCCGACAAGCCGGACCCGTTCGCGGTGAGCGCCTACTACGTCTCCGCCTCGCGGCCCGGGTCGGCCACGGTCCGCACCCGCGTCGTCCGTGACGGCGGCAGCACCGCGACGGTGGCCGCCGAGCTCAGCCAGGGCGAGGACACCCGCATCACCGCGCTCGCGACGTACGGCGACCTGTCCCGGCTGCCGGACGACGTGCGCACCACGGCGGTCGAGCCCGACCTGCCGCCCCTCGAGGAGTGCTTCGCGACCTCCGACGCCCCGGCGGGATCGTCGCGGACCCCGCCGCTGATGGAGCGCTTCGACATGCGCTTCGACCCGGCGTGCGTCGGCTGGGCGCTCGGCCGGCCGAGCGGACGCGGCCTGCTGCAGGCGTGGTTCCGGCTGGCCGACGGCCGCGACCCCGATCCGCTCCAGCTGCTGATGGTCCTCGACGCGCTGCCCCCGGTGACCTTCGACCTCGGCCACATGGGGTGGGCGCCCACCGTCGAGCTGACGGCCCACGTGCGCGCCGTCCCCGCGCCGGGCTGGCTGAAGGTGTCGCACCGCACCCGCAACGTCGCCGGCGGGATGTTCGAGGAGGACTGCGAGGTCTGGGACTCCGCGGGCCGCCTCGTCGCCCAGAGCCGCCAGCTCGCACGCTTCCCGCGTCCGGCCTGACCGGGCCGGCCCGCGGACGGCCGTCCCGCCGGACGGTCGGCCCGCCGGACGGACGGTCCGCCGGACGGACTTCAGCCGCCGGTCTGCCCGATCTGGTGCAGCCCGCCGTGCTCGAGGGCCCGGGCCCGGACGTCGGCGTCGCTGCAGAACCCGTCGAGGGTCCGCTTGAGGCACAGCAGACCGCGCAGGTGGCCGCCGGCGTCGACGACGGCCAGCCGTCGCGTCCCCTGCTCACGCATGAGCGCGAGGGCCTCCTCGACCGGGCTGTCGGGGGAGACCGTCCGGCCGGCGAGCGGCGCCAGGTCGAGGGCCGGACCCCCCGGGTCCGTCGCCCCCGCCAGGTCGTCGCGCAGCAGCGTCCCCCGCAGCACGCCGCCGTCGGTGAGCAGGAGCATGTGGACGTGCGCGTCGGTGAACGCCTCGCGCGCGCCTGCGACGGTCAGGTCGCAGCCGTGCGTCCACGGCGCGGTCACCATCGCGGCCGCGACGGTCCGCGGGTCGCGCGTCAATCGAACCACCGGCGGTCCATCGAGATGATCCAGCGCCGGCGCGGGTGCTCGGTGACCGTCCAGATGCGGTCGGTGGAGGGCCAGTAGGACAGGTCCTCGGGTCCCATCGGCACTGCCCAGCGCCGGACCCGCATCGAGCCGGGCTGCCCGGCCGCCACCGTCCCCGGCATCCAGCGCCCGCGCGAGACAGTCACGTGGTAGCGACCGCCCGCCAGGACCGCGCCCTGCATCTGCCGCACGCCGCCCTCGTCGATGGCGAGCGGGCGGGAGATGCCGTCCTCGCCGGTCTCGAGCTGCCAGGTGGCCGGGTCGAGCGGGTAGCGCGCCAGCCGGGTGCTCGCGTCGGGGTCGAGCGCGTACTCGCCCGCCACCAGCGCGGGCGGGTCGGAGCGCCGGTCGAGCGACAGGAAGGAGTAGCGCAGCTTGTCGTGGCCCTCGTCGGTGAAGGCCTGGTACGTCGCCCGCACCGGCAGCACGTAGCGGTGCCCGAAGGACGCCACCCGGGTGCCCGAGACGCCGATCTCGTCCGGGTGGTCGTCGTCCCCGGCGACCCGCATGATGTCGTCGACCCGCGCCGTGACGAACCCACGGCTGGTGGCCGCGATGTGCAGCCACGGCCCCGCCCACACGATCCCGCCGGCGTGGATGTTCATCGGGCGCAGCTGCAGGACCCCGGCCTTGTCGAAGACGGGGACCACCAGCAGGACGTGGCGGTACTCGAGTGTGTCGAGGTCGATGAACGTGACCCGCGAGCCGCGCTTGATGCCGTCCTTGCCCGTGGAGTACCAGGTGGTGACGAGCACCCGTCGACCGTCGGGTCCGACGACCTCGGTGTCGGAGGAGTCCGCGCTCGTGGAGATGCCCTGCGGGTACCAGTTCTCGTCGCGCTCGTCGTACGCGTCCCACGCCCAGGCCCGGCGGACCGCGCGGCCGAGGAGCCGCGGCAGCACCCGCGCGGGCCGGAGGCGGTACTTCAGGTCGGACAGCAGGCCGTCCAGTCCCGCCGGCTCACCGAGCACGGCGGCCAGGGCCGCGATCTCGCGGACGTTGTCGTCGGTGCGCTGCAGGTGCACGCCCTCGACGTGGGGGCGGGTCTCCTCGTGTCCGGGCGGGGGAGAGGACTCACCGGCTTCGCGCATGCCCCCACCGTAATCGCGAGCCTCCGGCGCCGGTCGTCGACCGGTCCCCACGACCGGAGAGCACCCGTGCGCTGGCTAGGGTCGACGGCGTGACCGACCAGCCACGCGTCCCCGTCGTGGGGGCAGCGATCGTCCGTGACGGACTCGTCCTGGCGGCCCGTCGTACGACGCCCGCCTCGGCCGCGGGCCGCTGGGAGTTCCCGGGCGGCAAGGTCGAGCCCGGCGAGACCCCCGACGCCGCGTTGGTCCGCGAGGTCGCCGAGGAGCTGGGCTGCACCATCGCGGTGACCGCCTGGCTGCCGGGTGCGGCGGCCATCGGCGACACCCACGAGCTCCGGGTCGCCACCGCCGTGCTGGTCGCGGGGGAGCCCGAGCCGACCGAGCACGACCTGCTGCGCTGGCTCGGCGCGGACACCCTCGACGACGTCGACTGGCTCGAGCCCGACCGGCCGTTCCTCGCACCGCTGGCTGGGATGATGCCGCGGTGAGGGCCATCTTCTTCGAGGAGGACGACGCGCGCGCCGTGGCGGCGCGACTGCTCGCCGACGGCTTCGAGGCGAGCGTGGCCCGCGAGCGGCTGGCCGGCGAGGACGACGACGAGGGCCATCCCTGGGCCGTGCTGTCGGACGCGCCGGACTTCATGGTCGAGCTGCTCGTCGACGAGTACGACGGGTGGCTGGACGCCGCGGACGACGCGTCGCAGCCCCCGTCCCCGCTGCCGCCCCTGGACCTGCCCGCCGCCCCGAAGCGGATCAAGCGACCGAGCGGTGACTGACCCGGCGACCGGTCCCGTGGCCGGCCCGGCGGCCGCGGAGCGCACCGGTGCCGTGCGCAGCCCGGTGGGGACCTTGCCCCTCGTGCCCGCGGTGGCGTTCGTGCTGGTGTGGTCGTCGGGCTACATCTCGGGCCCCTACGGGGTGCAGCACGTCGAGCCGTTCACGCTGCTGGCCCTCCGCTTCGCCCTTGCTGCCGTGATCGCCCTCGCGGTGGCGCGCGTCTTCCGCGGCCCGCTGCACGTCGACCGCGCCGACCTGGGGCGGATCGCGCTGACCGGGCTGGCGATGAACGCCGTCCAGTTCGGCGCGATGTACCTCGCCTTCGACGCCGGGCTCGGCGCGACCCTCGCCTCCCTCCTCCACGCGCTGACCCCGGTGCTCACCGCCGTGCTGGCCGCGGCCCTGCTCGGCGAGCGGCTCTCCGCGCGGCAGGTCGCCGGGCTCGTCATCGGCGTGGTCGGCGTGGTGATCGTGCTCGGTCCCGACATCGAGAAGGCCGGCGGGCCGGTGGCCGTGGCGCTCGGCGTCTTCGGTGCGATCACCCTGAGCCTGGGCACCCTCGGGCAGCGCTGGATCGGTCACGCCCCCGACCCGTGGTGGTCGGCCGCCATCCAGTTCAGCGTCTCGGTGCCGCCCCTGGCCGTGCTCGCCCTGGCCCTGGAGGGCACCGACGCGGTGAGCGACCCGCTGCGCGGCGGCCTGACCGTGGTCTTCCTCGCCATCGTCAACTCGATCATCGGCCTGCTGCTGCTGGGCAAGCTCGTGCGTGCCGGAGGAGCGGGGGCCGGAGCGAGCCTGTTCTTCATGGCCCCGCCGGTGACCGCGGTGATGGCGTGGCTGGTGCTGGGAGAGACCCTCGGGCCGCTGGAGCTGGTCGGTCTCGTCGTCGCCGTGGTCGGTGTGGCCCTCGGGACGGGCAGCCTCCCGACGAGGTGGCGCGGGTCCCGGCCCTAGGCTGGATCCATGACGTCCGACCAGCGCCTGCTCCTGGTGCACGCCCACCCCGACGACGAGACCATCAACAACGGCGCCACCATGGCCCGCTACGTCGCCGAGGGGCGCGGGGTCACCGTGGTGACCTGCACCGCCGGCGAGATGGGCGAGGTGCTCGTCCCCGACCTCGAGCACCTGGCCTACGACCGCGACGGCGGCCTCGGTGAGCGACGCAAGGGCGAGATCGCCGAGGCAATGGCCGCCCTCGGCGTCACGGACCACCGCTGGCTCGGCGGCTTCGGTCGCTTCCACGACTCCGGGATGGCCTGGCACGCCGACGGCCACGCCGTCGCCGGCGACTTCGTGCCCGACAACGGCTTCTGGCACGCCGACCTCCTGGAGGCGGCCGACGAGCTGGTGCGGGTCATCCGCGACGTCCGGCCGCAGGTGCTCGTGACCTACGACGAGTTCGGCGGCTACGGCCACCCCGACCACATCCAGGCGCACCGCGTCGCGACGTACGCCACCGCCCTGGCCGCCGTCGCGGCGTACAAGCGCGACCTCGGCGAGCCCCACGACGTCGCCAAGGTCTACTGGTGCGCGATGAGCGAGAACCGCATGCGCGACAGCCTGCGCCAGATGCGGGAGTCGGGCGACACCACCAGCTTCGAGGGGATGGACCCCGACGGCGACCTCGGCCCGTTCGTGACGGCCGACGACCTGATCTCGGCCCGCGTCGACGGCCAGGCGTACGCCGCGCAGAAGATGGACGCGCTCAAGCTGCACCGCACCCAGGTCGATCCCGACGGCCCGTTCTTCGCCGGCGCCGAGTCCGGTCACGCGTTCTGGGGCGACGAGTACTACGTGCTCGCCAAGGGCGAGCGCGGTCCGGTGGGCGAGGACGGCTTCGAGGCCGACCTCTTCGCCGGGCTCTGAGCCGGTGGGCCTCGTCCTCCGGGGCGGGTGCGCCGTCGTGCTCCTGGCGGTCGGTGCCGCCGCGGGACTGGCCACCGTCCTGCTCCACCAGCGCGGCTGGGGGCTGGCCCTGGGGCTGGCCGCCGCGGCCGCCACGACCCTCGCCCTGCCTCGGGGCTGGTGGTCGCGGGTGGCCTTCATGCTCGGCTGGATGGGCGCTGTCGTGTGGGCGATGATGCCCAGGTCCGAGGGGGACTACCTGATCCCCGCCAACGCGTCGGGGTACGCCGTGCTGGTCGGGTCGTTCGTCGTCCTGCTGGTCGCGCTGGCCACCAGCGGACCTGCTCGCGGGTCGCGCGACGATCCCGGGGATTCACCGACCCCGACCTAGGATGCGGGGCGTGTCGCTTCTCCCCGCCTCCGATGTCGACGCCGGCCCTGAGACTCAGGACAAGGCCGGCGGCCGAGTCGTGCTCTGGCTGCTGCTCGGCCTCCTCCTCGTCTTCGGGGGGCTCTACGTCGCGGCGCACTACGCCGCCGGCGACAAGGTCCCGCGGGGCACGACCGTCAGCGGCGTGAGCATCGGCGGCCACCCGCAGGCCGAGGCGGCCGACCGCCTCCGGGCCGGGCTGGCCGAGCAGGTCAGCGCCCCGGTCGAGGCCTCCGTCGACGGCACCCCCGTCACCGTCGAGGCGGTCGAGGCGGGGCTCGAGGTCGACTACGAGGCGTCCGTCGCCGAGGCCGGCGGCGAGGAGAGCTGGGACCCCGTCCGGCTCTGGAACTACTTCACCGGCGGTGACGAGCTCGAGGCCGAGGTGGTCGTCGACGAGGCCGCCCTCGGTCAGCTCGTCACCCGCCTCGACGCCGAGCACGGCCGCACCCCGCGCGAGGGGGCGCTGGCCTTCGAGGGCGCCCGCATCACCGAGACCAAGCCGCGCACGGGGCGCTCGCTGGACCCGACCGCCACGGGCGACGCCCTCGCCGCCGCCTGGCTGGAGGGCGCCACCGCCGAGCTCGACCTCGTCGAGGACCAGCCCGAGATCGACGCGGGCGACCTGGCCCGGGCCCGCCAGTCCTTCGCCAACGCCGCGGTCTCCGGACCCGTCACGCTGTCCTTCGAGCAGTCCAGCGTCCGCCTCCAGCCCGCCGACTACACCCCGGCGCTCAGCATGGAGCCGGTCGACGGCGCGCTCGAGCCCCGGCTCGACGACAAGGCGCTGGCCGCGATGCTCGAGGGCAAGGTGGCCATCGACGGTGCCCCCGTCGACGCGACCGTCGCGCTGGTCGGCGGCCGTCCGCAGGTCGTGCCCGCCAAGCCCGGCGTGACCTACGACGAGCAGCAGATCACCGACGGCTTCCTCGAGCTGGTGGCCGCGTCCGGCGACCAGCGCACCCTGGCCGTCGACGCCAAGGTCGCGCGACCGGACTTCACCACCCAGGACGCCCGGGCCCTGCAGATCCGCGAGCAGGTGTCGACCTTCACGACCTACTACCCGTACGCCGAGTACCGCAACGTCAACATCGGCCGGGCCGCCGAGATCATCGACGGCTACGTCCTCGAGCCCGGCGAGACGTTCTCGCTCAACGACACCGTCGGCGAGCGCACCGTGGCCAACGGCTTCACCGAGGGTTACGTGATCTCCGACGGCATCCTCGTCCAGGACCTCGGCGGCGGCGTCTCGCAGATGGCCACGACGCTCTTCAACGGGATGTTCTTCGCGGGCCTCGAGGACGTCGAGCACAAGCCGCACTCCTTCTACATCGACCGCTACCCGGTCGGCCGCGAGGCCACCGTCGCGTGGGGCGCGGTGGACCTGCGCTTCCGCAACGACACGCCGTACGGCGTCCTCATCGACACCAACGTGACCCCGTCGACCCCGTCGACCTCGGGTGTCGTGACGGTGTCGATGTGGTCCACGAAGCACTGGGACATCACCAGCTCGACCGGCGAGCGGCACAACATCACGCAGGCCGAGGTGCGCCGCATCAACACGCTGCGCTGCCACCCCAACGAGGGCTACGGCGGCTTCGACATCGACGTGACCCGCTTCTTCGAGCCGGTCGGGGCCAACACCGAGACGCGGGAGCCCGAGGTCTTCTCGACGACCTACACGCCCAGCGACACGGTCATCTGCACCAACCCCGACGCCGTCGACGAGTAGGCACCCACGGGCGGGACCGCGGTCAGGCGCGCACCGGGTGCGCCCGCGCGGCCAGCGCCAGCACGGCGAGGGCCGCGACGACCGCGACCGCCCCGACGACGACCGACTCCGGGCTGTCGGTGAGCCGGCCGACGGCGATCCAGGAGAGTCCCCACGCCGCCGCGGCGGCGAAGGTCCACCGGCGACCGGTGCGGGCGAGCACCACGGCGGCGACCCCGACCACGACCACGAGCACCGCGACGGCGATGGCGTCGGCCACCGGCGAGGACGGGGTGACGCCCTGCTCGACGAGGGTCGCGGTGACGTTGGCGCAGACCGCCACGGCCACCCAGCCGAGGTAGAGCCCGAAGGTCCCGTCCACGACCACCCGGTCCGCGAGCGTCGAGGGGGCGCCGAGGTCGGTGAGGCGCTGCACCAGCACCCCGAGCACGAGCACCAGGGCGACGATCACGGCCACGCTCGCCCACAGCCAGCCCTGCTGGGTGACCAGTAGCCAGGCGGCGTTGAGGGCCATCGAGGCCGCCGCCAGCCACCCCGTCGCGCGGGCGCGGGGGGAGGCGGCGACCGAGGGCAGCCACTGCCAGATCGTGTACGCCGCGAGGCCGGCGTACACGACCGACCAGATCGAGAACGCCGGCCCGAGCGGCGCCAGCAGGGTGGCGTCGGCCGCGAGCGCGCCGCCCGACGACTCGGCGACGCGGGTGCCGATGACGCCGGTGCCCACCAGGGTCCCCACGATGCAG
This sequence comes from Nocardioides sp. Soil777, assembly GCF_001428425.1. NCBI lineage: Bacteria > Bacillati > Actinomycetota > Actinomycetes > Propionibacteriales > Nocardioidaceae > Nocardioides > Nocardioides sp. Soil777. The sequence continues at coordinate 681,226 of NZ_LMSN01000001.1, read as the reverse complement.
AAGACCTCTGCGAGCGTGACGACGACCTGGCGGGCCCGGTCGGTGGTGGTGGCTGTGCTCATGCGCCCCATTCAACAGGGGAAGCGCCAGCCGTCAGGGCGTGAGGCGGTGCAGGTCGCGCGGGAAGAGCGTGACCTCGCGGACGTTGGTCGCCTCCACCAGCCGGCTCACCCAGCGCTCCAGGCCGATCGCGAACCCGCCGTGCGGCGGCATCCCGTGCCGGAAGGCCTGGAGGTACGCCGCGTAGTCGGCCGGGTCCTCGCCGCGCGCCCGGATGGCCGCGTCGTAGTCGCTCGGCCGGTGCAGCCGCTGACCACCGGTCACCAGCTCGAGCCCGCGGAAGAGCAGGTCGAAGCTGTTGGACCAGCGTGGGTCGCCCGGCTGCGGGTGCGTGTAGAACGGCCGCTTGGCCATCGGGTAGCCCTCGACCGCGAGGAAGTCGGACCCGTGCTCCTCCAGCGCCCACTGGCCGAGCGCGCGTTCGTGCTCGGGCGCGAGGTCCGGCTCGTCCTCGGGTGCACCGACGAGCGCGAGCGCCTCGGCGAAGTGGATCACCGGGATCTCGGCCGGCACCTCGGGCACCCGGGCCCCGGTGCGCCCGACCGCCGTGGCGGCGTACGACTCGATCCCCGACACCATGCCGGCCAGCACCTCGCGGAGCATCGCGAGCACGTCGCGGTGGTCGCGGACGAAGCCGAGCTCGACGTCGAGCGAGCGGTACTCCGCGAGGTGGCGCACCGTGTCGTGCGGCTCGGCGCGGAAGACCGGGCCGACCTCGTAGACGCGCTCGAAGACGCCCACCAGCTGCTGCTTGTAGAACTGCGGGCTCTGGGCGAGGTAGGCCGGGCGGCCGAAGTAGTCCACCGCGAAGACGTTGGCCCCCGACTCGGTCGCGGACTCCACGAACTTCGGCGTGGTCACCTCGGTGAAGCCGAGCCCGTCCAGGCTGGCCCGGAAGCCGCGCAGCGACGCCGCCGCCAGCTCCCAGCGCGCGCGCTGGGCGGGGTGGCGCCACAGCACCGGCGCGTGGTCGAGCAGCGTGGGGAGCTGGACGTCGAGCTGCGGGCGCCACAGCTCGGCCGGGGGAGTCTCGGCCGGCTCTGTGAGGGCCTCGACGACCGCGTCGGTCACCTCGACGCCGCCGGGCGCCTGGGCGTTGGCGGTCGCCGTGCCGGTCACCCGGACGGTCGTCTCCTCGGGCGGTACGACGGTCCCGGCGGGCAGCACGACCTGGGCCAGGCCGCTGCGGTCGCGGACGACCAGGAACGTGACCCTGGCCAGCTCGCGACGGCGGTGGACCCACCCCTCGAGCGTCACCGGGGAACCGGGCGCGAGGGTGGGCAGTGATGTGCAGAGCGATCTCATGACGACCTCCAGGTGGACTGGGCCCTGGAGGTGTGGGCGGGGGCTAGGTCGCGGTGCCACCACACCTTTGCCGGGTCGACCCCGGCCTCTCGTCGGTGACGCCGGACGCGCGGACGGCCACTGCGCTGCCGGGGTGCAGGGGAGGTGTCAGGTCCCGTGGTCGTCGAGCCGAATGCTAGGCGCGAGGCGGCCCCCGGCGCACATCGGTTGATCGCGCGCCCGCTGCGGCACACTCACCCCCATGCTCATGCACCTGCGTCTCACCGTCCCCACCGAGCTGAGCGACGAGGTCGTCGAGCTGCTCGAGAGCCATGAGCGCTCGGCCAACCTCACGGTGCTGGCCGGCGCCTCCCGCTCGCCCGTCGGTGACCTCGTCGAGTGCGACGTGGCGCGCGAGCTGGTCGGCGAGATCCTCACCCGGCTCACGGCGCTCGGGCTCGACGAGGACGGCGGCATCGTGGTGACCACGCCGACCGCCACGCCGTTCGCCGGCGCCCGCCGCCTGGAGCGAGCGGCACCCGGCGACCCCGACGACGCGGTCATCTGGGAGGCGGTCATCGAGCAGGCCTACGCCGCGAGCAGGCCGACCGTCTCGTACCACGTCTTCCTCGTGCTCGCCACGCTGCTCGCCGCCATCGCGGTGATCACCGACTCGTCGGTCCTGGTGATCGGCGCGATGGTGGTGGGCCCGGAGTTCGGCACGGTCGCGGCGATCGCGACCGGGATGGTCTTCGCCCGCAGGGGGCTCACGCTGCGGGCGCTGCGCCTGTTGGTGCTGAGCTTCACGTTCGCGATCGCGGTGGTGACGGTGCTCGCGGTGCTGGCGTCCCTGACCGGGCTGGTCACCTCCGAGATGGTCAGCCGGCCACGCCCCCAGACCGGCTTCATCTGGCACCCCGACCGGTGGTCGTTCATCGTGGCCCTGATCGCGGGCGCGGCCGGCGTGCTGGCCCTCTCGACGGCCAAGGCCAACGCCATGGTCGGCGTCTTCATCTCGGTCACCACCGTCCCGGCGGCGGGCAACCTGGCACTCGCCATCGGCACGTGGACCCCTTCGGAGATGCGGGGGTCGATCGCCCAGCTGGGGGTCAACCTCGTGGGGATGGTGGTGGCCGGCGTGCTGGTCCTGGTGCTGCAACGCGCGCTGTGGAACCGCGTCGTGACGGCCTCGCAGCGGCTCTTCGCCCGGCGCGACCCGAGTCTCTAGCGCGTCACCAGGTAGCGGTAGGTGTGGTGGGTGACGAAGCCCAGCCGTTCGTAGAGCCGGCCGGCCCCCGGGTTGTCGGTCTCCACCTGCAGCATCGCGGTCCGCGCGCCCTGCGAGGCGGCCCAGTCGAGGAGCTCCGCCACCACCCGGGTGGCCAGCCCCTGCCGACGGTGGTCGGGTGCCACCGAGATCGCGTCGAGGACCACCCAGTCGTCGTCGAGGGTGGCGCGACCGGTCGCCGTGCCGTCCCCGAGCTCGACCACGAAATGCCCCGCCGCCGAACCGACACCGGACAAGTAACGCGGTGTTGAACGGTCGGAACGAGGCATCGACGCCGTGTCCCGTCCGACCAACACCGCGTTACTCGTCCGCAGCGCCTTGGCGACCCCGGCCACCTGGCAGTGCGCCGACCCGTTGCCGAGGTCGCGCCAGCCGAGTCCCAGCAAGCCCGCCTCGACCTCCGACCCCGCGACGGCCATCACCATCGGCTCGCGGTCCCGCTCGCGGTGCCACGCCTGCACGGCCGCGGACGCCTCCGCGAGCGGCTGCCCGGGGTCGCCCATCGCGAGCGCCGAGTTGGCCCGCCGCCGCAGCCGTCCGTCGTACGCCGGGGCGCAGCGCAGCACCCACTCGCCGAGCGGCTCGGCGACGAGGTCGGGCCAGAGGGCGTGGGTGTGGAGCTCGACGCTGCGAGGGGAGTCGCGGTGCCGCACCGAGGGGCGCGGCGGGACCGGCTTGCCGGAGACGATGTCGGCGACCGGCACCTCCACCGGCCCCCGGTCGGAGTCGATGACGACGACCCCGTCGCGCCACGAGAGGCAGACGCCGAGGACGTCGTTGAGGGCCGGTCCGCCGGTCGGTCCGGTCTCGCCGCGGACGAGGTGCCGGACCACCACGCGCTGCCCGACGACGTGCGGTCCGAGCAGGTGCCTGCCCACGGCGTGGGGTTCCGGCGTCGGGGGCATGTCGGGATATTAGAGTGGTCCCGTTCCGCTTCACCCCCTTGCCTCCAGGAGGTTCCGGTGACCTACGTCATCGCCCAGCCGTGCGTCGACCTCAAGGACCGCGCGTGCGTCGACGAGTGTCCCGTCGACTGCATCTACGAGGGCAAGCGCATGCTCTACATCCACCCGGACGAGTGCGTCGACTGCGGTGCCTGCGAGCCCGTGTGCCCGGTGGAGGCGATCTTCTACGAGGACGACACCCCGGAGGAGTGGAAGCAGTACTACGACGCCAACGTGCAGTTCTTCGACGACCTCGGCTCTCCCGGTGGCGCCGCCAAGATGGGCGAGATCGACAAGGACCACCCGCTCGTCGCCGCGCTGCCTCCGCAGGAGCACGACGAGTGACGGCGCCGGGACGGGTGTCGTCCCGGCTCCCCGACTTCCCGTGGGACAAGCTCACGGAGCACGCCGCCCGTGCGCGGTCGCACCCTGACGGCATCGTCGACCTGTCGGTCGGCACGCCCGTGGACCCGACGCCCGCGGTGGTCCAGCGGGCGCTCGTCGATGCCGCCGACTCCCCGGGCTACCCCACGACGATCGGGCTGGAGGCGACGCGCCAGGCGGCGATCGACTGGCTCGGGCGGCGCTTCGGCGTCACCGGCCTCGGCCTGGACGCGGTGCTGCCGGTCATCGGCTCCAAGGAGCTGATCGGCTCGATGCCGATCCACCTCGGCATCGGCCCGGGCGACCTGATCGCCTATCCCGAGCTCGCCTACCCGACGTACGAGGTGGGCGCGGCGCTCGCGGGTGCCCGCGCGGTCGCGACCGACTCGCTGACCTCGCTCGGCCCGGAGGTGCCACGGCTGCTGTGGCTCAACAGCCCGTCCAACCCGACCGGTCGCGTGCTGCCCGTCGAGCACCTCCGCAAGGTCGTGGACTGGTGCCGCCAGCGCGGCACGGTCCTGGTGTCCGACGAGTGCTACATAGAGATGGCCTGGGACGCTGCGTCGGACGGCGGCCCGGTCTCCGTGCTGCACCCCGACGTCTGCGGCGACAGCCACGAGGGCATCCTCGCCGTCCACTCCCTCTCCAAGCGCTCCAACCTCGCGGGCTACCGCTGCGCCTTCGTGGCCGGTGACCCGGCGCTGGTCGGCGAGCTGCTCGCCGTCCGCAAGAACCTCGGCCTGCAGATGCCGGGCCCGCAGCAGCGCGCGATGGTCGCCGCCCTCGAGGACGACGCCCACGTGGTCGAGCAGCACGCCCGGTACGCCGCGCGCCGCGCCAAGCTGCGCGAGGCGCTGCAGGGAGCGGGCTTCCGCATCGAGCACTCCGAGGCGTCCCTCTACCTCTGGAGCACCCGCGACGAGGACTGCTGGGAGACCGTCTCGACCCTCGCCGACCAGGGGATCCTGGTCGCGCCGGGCGAGTTCTACGGCCGGGCGGGGCGCCGGCACGTCCGGGTCGCCTTCACGGCGACCGACGAGCGGATCGACGCCGCCGTGGCCCGTCTCGCAGGCTGAGCCAGCCCTACGAGGCGGGGGCCTCCTCGGCGAGGGCCTCCCTGCAGGAACGCAGCATCGTGTGGAGGCCGGAGTCGGGCACCGCCGACGGGGCCACGATCGGGCCGACCGTCGGTCGCGCGACCGGGCGAGGAGCACTGGTCGCGGCCCGGGGACCGGGGACCACGATCGGCCCCCCGTCGTACGGCGTGAGCGGCTCGTCGGCGACCGGCTGGTGCCGGCGGCCCCAGGCCGCCTCCGGCTGCGCCCAGTGGGGCTCGCCCCCCGACGCCGGCATCGGGTGCACCGTCGCGTGCGTGGGAGCCTCCACCTCGCCGTGGGCCTCGAAGACCCCAGCCTGCTTCACCTGGACGGCACTGATGCTGTCCATCCTGAGGATCGACAGCACGTCGTCGTCCCCGTGGAGCACGAGTCCGTGCCCGTCGACCGCGCTCACGTGGCCGTGGAGCCAGGAGCCGGCGACGAGGACGTCGACGCTGACGTCCGAGCCTTGCGCCCGCGTGAGCGCCGTACCGATGGTGTAGATCGTGGAGGTCCGCATGCCCGGACGCTAGGTCGGGGCCGGAGTAGTGGCCGACCGATGTGGTCCCACATACCCAATCTGGGGAGGGTGGATCAGACCGCCCGGTCGGCCGGGGCGGCGGGCATCGGGTGCGCCGTCGCGTCCGGCGCTGCTTCCACCTGGGGTCGTCCCTCGAACGTCGCAGCCTGGGCCACCTTCACCGCGTCGATGCTCCCCATCCGGATGATGGAGAGCTCGTCCCCGTCGCCGTGCAGCACGACGCCGTGCCCGTCGAGCGCGCTGACGTGGCCGTGGATCCACTGGCCGGTGACGAGCAGGTCCACCGCCACGTCGGCGTCCTGGGCGCGGCTGAGCGCCGTACCGATCGTGTAGAGCGTCGACGTGAAGCTGCCCATGACGTGTCCCTCGACTGACGCCGGTCGGTGCACCGGGTGGGGCGATGGTAGATCGCGTACGTCGCGGCCGGGGGGCGAACCGGATCTGCGGAGGGCAGCGGTCAGTCGGCGACGTCGACGTGGACGTGGTCGCGGTGCTCGAGGATGGCCCGGTCGCCGCCGGAGGAGGACGGGACGTCGTAGTCGGTCCAGCCACTGCCGCTGCGCGAGCCGGACCGCCAGATGCGGTCGTCGAAGATGATCGTGTTGATCGACAACCGGTCGGCCTGCGCGACGAGGTAGTGCGCCATCGCCCAGCCCCGCTCCTGGTTGGCCGCGTTGACCGGCCGGAAGAAGATGTCGACCGCGCGGCCCTCGTAGTGCGCCGACCCGTCCATGTGGCCCGAGGAGACCCCACCGGGCTGGAAGCCGCCGAGGGAGAGGGGACCGAAGACCGACTCGAGCTCCTCGCGCACCGTCGCCGCGCGGGCCACGAGCCCGGCCTCGTCCAGGCGGTCGCTCGCCTCCTCGGCGTCACCGGGGGTGTCGCACCAGAAGGCGGCCTCGTGGTTGCCGGTCAACGCCGACGCGAGCGCCCGGCCGTCGGCCTCGTGGTCGGCGTAGGCGTCGGGGTAGGCGGAGCGCTGCACCGCCTGGGCGGCCGCGGTGATCTCCATCGCCTCGTAGCCCTCGACCCGGACCAGGCCGTCGTAGAAGGCGTTGGTGGAGTAGACGGGGTCCAGGATCTCCTCCACCGTGCCCCAGCCCTGGGACGGCCGCTGCTGGAAGAGGCCCACCGAGTCCCGGTCGCCGTGCTCGATGTTGAGGATCTCCGACTCCTGGTAGGCCGTCGCCAGCGCGATGCTCGCCGCGCGTGCGGGCAGGCCGCGCTGCATGGCGATGGCGGTGATGAGGGCGGCGTTCTCCGCCTGCTCGAGGGTCAGCTCGACGACGAGGCCGTCGACCTCCGCCGTGCAGCCGTGCGAGTCGAAGAAGGGCGTGCCGCCCTCGCGGTCGAGCAGGACGCCGACGCCGACGAAGACGAGCACCGCGACCAGGCCGCCCACGACGACCTTGCCGAGCCGCGTCACGGTCGGGCCACCGTGGCTAGTCGTTGGCGTGGAGCGCGCTGTTGAGGGCGATGCCCTCGCGCTTCCACGCCACGGCCTCGATGGCGCCGCTGACCGAGTTGCGACGGAAGAGCACGTTGCTGGCGCCGGACAGCTCGAGCGCCTTGACGACCTTGCCGTCCTCGGCGGGCAGCGTGACCTTGGTGCCGGCGGTGACGTAGCAGCCGGCCTCGACGACGCAGTCGTCGCCGAGCGAGATGCCGATGCCGGCGTTGGCGCCGAGCAGGCAGCGCTCGCCGATCGAGATGGTCTCCTTGCCGCCGCCGGACAGGGTGCCCATGATCGAGGCACCGCCGCCGATGTCGGAGCCGTCGCCGACCAGCACGCCGGCCGAGATGCGGCCCTCGACCATGGAGGCCCCGAGTGTGCCGGCGTTGAAGTTGACGAAGCCCTCGTGCATGACGGTGGTGCCGCTGGCGAGGTGGGCCCCGAGGCGCACCCGGTCGGCGTCGGCGATGCGGACGCCGCTGGGCAGGACGTAGTCGACCATCCGGGGGAACTTGTCGACCCCGTGCACGGTCACGTGCCGGCCGCCGCGCTGCAGGCGGGCGCGGGTGAGCTCGAAGCCCTCCACCGCGCACGGGCCGGCACTGGTCCACACGACGTTGGTGAGCAGCCCGAAGACGCCGTCCATGGAGATCTCGTGGGGGCGGACGAGGCGGCTGGAGAGCAGGTGCAGCCGCAGCCAGACGTCCTCGGTGGACACCGGGGCGGCGTCGAGGTCGGCGATCTCCACGACCCGGAGCTCGCGGCGTACGCCGCGCGCGTCGTCGGGACCCGCGAGCGCGACGAGGGCGTCGGGGACGTCCTGGCCGTCCCGGGCGCCCAGGGTGGGGGAGGGGAACCACACGTCGAGCACGTGGTCGGCGGAGTCCAGGGTCACCAGGCCGTGGCCCCAGGCGGAACGGGCGGCGGAGTCAGTCACGGCGGCAAGCCTACGGAGTGGTCGGGAGGGCCGCCGACCGGTCCCGCCCGTCGTGCGCGGCGGTCCGGCCGTCCCTGCCGCCCGGTCCTGCCGCCTCTGCTGTCCGGTCCTGCCGCCTCTACTGTCCGGTCCTGCCGTCCAGGCACTCCCGCAACAGGTCCGCGTGGCCGCAGTGCCGGGCGTACTCCTCGATCATGTGCACCACCACGTCGCGCACCTCGACCTGGTCGCCGTGCACGTCGACGACGGCGTCGAGGTCGGTGCGCTCGAGCACCTCACGGGAGTGGGCGACTTCCTCGCGCAGCAGCGCGAAGGACGCGTCCACCAGCTCCTGGGTCGGCTCGCCCAGCTCGAAGCCACCGTCCTCGTCCTGGAAGTGGCGCTCGAGGTCGTGCTGTCCCTCGAGGATCCGGCGGAACCACGACTGCTCGACACGCGCGAAGTGTCGGACCATCCCGAGCAGCGACATCCGCGACGGCGGGACCGACCGGGTGCCCAGCTGCTCGGGTGTGAGCCCCTCGCACTTGAGCTCCAGGGTCGCGCGGTAGTGCTCGAGGTACTCGACCAGGACGGCGCGCTCACCCCGGCTGGGGGTGTCGCTCATCCGCGGGTCCTGGTCCTGGGGGAGCCACATGCCGTTGAAGCCGATCTCGGTCATGGGTCCACCCAACCGCGCCGGAGCGGGCGGTGGCAACGCGGTTGCGCGCTCAGTGCCCGTCCGGGACGAACACCTCGTCGACCGGCACCGAGAAGAGCCGGCCGATCCGGAAGGCCAGCGACAGTCGCGGGTCGAAGTGGCCCTTCTCGATGGAGATCACCGTCTGCCGCGACACCCCGAGCGCCTCCGCGCACTCGGCCTGAGACAGGCCGGCGTCCTCGCGGAGCACCCGGAGCCGGTTGTCCATCAGCCCTCCCGCCGCTGGAGGACGACCAGGCGGGTGCTCATGTCCGCCAGGCCCAGGAGCAGGAAGACCCAGACGGGTACGGCGGCGGTGTCCAGGACCGAGGTGGCGAAGGTGGCCAGCCCCATCGCGACCATCGTGTCGTAGAACGCCCCGCTGCTCGCCCGCGTCGTCCACTGCGACTCGATGGAGTCCTCGTCACGCTCCGGGTACGACGTGCGGTCCAGGGCGATCGCGACCAGCGCCACGACGAACGGCAGGCTCATCGCGGCGAACACCGTGAACGTCACCGCGTCCGACGCGTCATTGCGGGCCCACGCGGCGACGGCGCCCACCAGGGTGGAACCCACCAGTCCGGCGACGACGGCGACGACCCACCGGGTGGTGGTGCGAGCGGAATCGGTGGTGTTCATGGACTCTCCCCGTGGTGTATGACTTCTTTGACATCAGCCAACGCGATCCAGTCAGGCATGTCAAGTTTCTTTGACAGTGCTGGAACTGATTCGCCCGCTCCGCGCCCCGCGCCGTACGATCTCGGCACAGGCGTCTGAGCCGTCATCAGCGGCGAGCCTCCGGAAGAACGGCCGTCGCGCACCAGCGACTCGCCCACTAGACCCGGACGGGTGGCCCGTCACAGCCGGCAACGAGCGGCACCGCCGGGAGGCGGCGCAAGCGAGGTGGTACCGCGGTCGTCAGATCGTCCTCGTGGTGTCAGGACCGGACTTCGTCCGTCCTCAGCCCGCGAGACGAGAGAGAGCCATGACGTACCCCAAGGTCAGCCACACGGACGCCACCCGAGTCGCGAGCGCGCCGACGTTCCCGGCGATCGAGGAGGCCGTGCTGGCCTACTGGGAGTCCGACGACACGTTCACCGCGAGCGTCGAGCAGCGCGACGCCGGCACCGACGGCAGCAACGAGTTCGTCTTCTACGACGGCCCGCCCTTCGCCAACGGCCTGCCGCACTACGGCCACCTGCTCACCGGCTACGTCAAGGACCTCATCCCGCGCTACCAGACGATGCGCGGCAAGCGGGTCGAGCGTCGTTTCGGCTGGGACACCCACGGCCTGCCCGCCGAGCTCGAGGCGATGCGCCAGCTCGGCCTCAAGACGACCGACGAGATCCACGAGCTCGGCATCGAGAAGTTCAACGCCGCGTGCCGCGAGTCGGTCCTCAAGTACACCGGCGACTGGCGTGACTACGTCACCCGCCAGGCCCGCTGGGTCGACTTCGACAACGACTACAAGACCATGAACCCCGAGTTCATGGAGTCGGTGATGTGGGCCTTCAAGCAGCTCCACGACAAGGGCCTCGTCTACGAGGGCTACCGCGTGCTGCCCTACTGCTGGAACGACGAGACCCCGCTCTCCAACCACGAGCTGCGCATGGACGACGAGGTCTACCAGGTACGCCAGGACCCCGCCGTGACCGTCGGCGTCCGGCTCGACCCGCAGGGCGAGGACGACGAGCTCGCCGGCGTGCTCGCGCTCGTCTGGACGACGACCCCGTGGACGCTGCCCTCCAACCTCGCCGTCATGGTCGGCGAGGACATCGAGTACGTCGTCGTCGAGGCCGCCGTCCCCGGCACCGACACCACGGCCCGCTACCTCATCGCCGAGTCGCGCCTCGCGGCGTACTCGCGTGAGCTCGGCGAGGACCCGCACGTCGTCGGCCGCCACCGGGGCGCGGACCTCGTGGGCCGCTCGTACACGCCGCCGTTCTCCTACTACCTCGGCCACGAGCGGGCCTTCCGCCTCGTGCCCGCCGAGTTCGTCACCACCACCGACGGCACCGGCCTGGTCCACACCGCCGGGGCCTTCGGTGAGGACGACAAGGTGGTCACCGACCGCGAGGGCATCGAGCCGGTCATGCCGGTCGGCAAGGACGGCCGCTTCACCTTCCCGGTCGCGGAGTACGAGGGCATGCTCGTCTTCGACGCCAACCTGCACGTGATCGACCACCTCAAGGCCGTCACCCGCGGCGAGCCCGGCGGCTCGGTCACGCCCGGCACCGTGCTGCTGCGCCGCGAGACCTACGACCACTCCTACCCGCACTGCTGGCGCTGCCGCGAGCCCCTGATCTACAAGGGCGTCTCGTCGTGGTTCGTCGAGGTGACCGCGGTGAAGAACCGCCTGATGGAGCTCAACCAGCAGATCCGCTGGGTGCCCGAGCACATCAAGGACGGCAGCTTCGGCAAGTGGCTGGAGAACGCCCGCGACTGGTCGATCACCCGCAACCGCTTCTGGGGCAGCCCGGTGCCGGTGTGGAAGTCCGACTCCGAGGAGTACCCGCGCCTCGACGTCTACGGCTCGTTCGAGGAGATCGAGCGCGACTTCGGGACCCTGCCGCGCAACGCCGACGGGGAGGCCGACCTGCACCGCCCGTTCGTGGACGAGCTCACCCGACCCAACCCCGACGACCCGACCGGGAAGTCGACGATGCGCCGCGTCACCGACGTGCTCGACGTCTGGTTCGACTCCGGCTCGATGTCCTTCGCGCAGGTGCACTACCCGTTCGACAACAAGGACTGGTTCGAGCACCACTTCCCGGGCGACTTCATCGTCGAGTACATCGGCCAGACCCGCGGCTGGTTCTACACGATGCACGTCCTGGCCGGCGCGATCTTCGACCGCCCCGCGTTCGAGACCTGCCTCAGCCACGGCATCGTGCTCGGCAACGACGGCCAGAAGATGTCCAAGTCGCTGCGCAACTACCCGGACGTGCGCGAGGTCTTCGACCGCGACGGGGCCGACGCGATGCGCTGGTTCCTCATGTCCAGCCCGATCCTGCGCGGCGGCAACCTCGTCGTCACCGAGCAGGGCATCCGCGACTCGGTGCGCCAGGTGCTCATCCCGCTGTGGAACAGCTGGTACTTCTTCAGCCTCTACGCCAACGCGAGCGACCACGACGCCCGGTGGCGCACCGACAGCAGCGACCCGATGGACCGCTACATCCTGGCCAAGCTGCGCGAGTACGTCGGCGCGATGACCCACCAGCTCGACAACTACGAGGTCGCCAACGCGTGCGACTCGACGCGATCGTTCTTCGACGTGCTGACGAACTGGTACATCCGCCGCTCGCGCGACCGCTTCTGGGGCGACAACGCCGACGCCTTCGACACCCTCTACACGGTGCTCGAGGTCGTCTGCCGGGTCACCGCGCCGCTGATGCCGCTGACCACCGAGGAGGTCTGGCGCGGCCTCACCGGCGAGCGGTCGGTGCACCTCACCGACTGGCCGTCGGTCGACGACCTGCCCGCCGACGAGGCGCTGGTGGCGTCGATGGACACCGTCCGCGACGTCTGCTCGGCCGGCTCCGCCCTGCGCAAGGCCGCCAACCTGCGCAATCGGCTCCCACTCTCGCGGCTGACGGTCGTGGCCGAGGCCGACCTGTCCGGCTTCGAGTCCCTCGTGTCCGACGAGCTCAACCTCAAGGCCGTGGACCTGCTGGCACCCGACGCGCCCGAGGCGGCGTCGTACGGCGTGTCCCAGCGGCTGACGGTCAACGCCCGCGCCGCCGGTCCCCGGCTCGGCAAGGACGTCCAGCACGCGATCAAGGGCTCCAAGACGGGCGACTGGTCGGTCGCCGAGGACGGCACCGTGACGTCGGGCGGGCTCGCCCTCGTCGAGGGGGAGTACTCCCTCGAGACGGTGGCCGGCACGGCCGACGACTCCACCGCGGTGGGCATGCTGCCGCGCGGCGGCTTCGTCGTGCTCGACACGGCCGTCACGCCCGAGCTGCAGGCCGAGGGCACCGCCCGCGACCTGGTCCGGGCCGTGCAGCAGGCGCGCAAGGACGCCGGGCTCCAGGTCAGCGACCGGATCGCGCTGTCGGTCGCGGGGCCGGCCGACGAGCTGGCCGCCGCTCGCTCCCACGAGGCGCTGCTCGCCGAGGAGACGCTGGCGACGAGCGTCGCGTACGCCGACGCGGCCGACGTCGCCGTCTCCGTCGAGGTCGCCGGGCGCTGACCCGCCCTGCAGACATCCCGAGGCTCCGGGGGCGTGGCTCTCGCACCGCCCCCGGAGCCCGGCTGGTTGAATCGGCCCCATGCCACTTGACCTCTCGGCCGACGTCGTCACCCTGACCCAGCAGCTCGTCGACATCGAGTCGGTGAGCCACCACGAGCAGGAGATCGCGGACGCCGTCGAAGCCGCGCTGCGTGCGCTCCCGCACCTCACGGTGACCCGGCGCGGCCACACGCTGGTCGCGCGCACCGAGCTGGGTCGCGGCGAGCGGGTGGTCATCGCCGGCCACCTCGACACGGTCCCGCTCAACGACAACCTGCCCTCGCGCCTCGAGGACGGCATCCTCCGCGGGCTCGGCACCTGTGACATGAAGGGCGGCGACGCGGTGATGCTCAAGCTCGCCGCCGACCTCACCGAGCCCGACCGTGACCTCACCTTCATCTTCTACGAGGCCGAGGAGGTCGACTCGGTCCACAACGGGCTGCGCAAGCTCACCGAGAGCGACCCCGGCCTGCTGGAGGCCGACTTCGCCATCCTCATGGAGCCGAGCAACGCCGCCGTCGAGGCCGGGTGCCAGGGCACGATGCGCGTCGACGTCCGCACGACGGGGGAGCGGTCCCATTCGGCCCGCAGCTGGAAGGGCGTCAACGCCATCCACAAGGCGGCGCCCGTCCTGGCGCGGCTCAACGACTACGTCGCCCGCCAGCCGCTCATCGACGGGCTGGAGTACCACGAGGGACTCAACGCCACCGGCATCCGCGGGGGCGTCGCCGGCAACGTGATCCCCGACGAGTGCGTCGTCGAGGTCAACTTCCGCTTCGCGCCCGACCGCAGCGAGCAGGACGCCGAGGCGTTCGTCCGGGACTTCTTCGCGGGCTTCGAGGTCACCGTCACCGACATGGCGGCCGGCGCGATGCCCGGCCTGGACCGGCCCGCGGCGAAGGCCTTCGTCGAGGCCGTCGGCGGCCAGGTCGCGCCGAAGTTCGGCTGGACCGACGTCGCCCAGTTCACCAAGCTCGGTGTGCCGGCCGTGAACTTCGGACCGGGCGACCCGATGTTCGCCCACAAGCAGGACGAGCACGTCCCGGTCGAGCACATCGAGCGGTGCGAGCGCGTGCTGCGCGCGTGGCTCGGCGACGGGGGCGTGCAGGCATGAAGGACCGCTTCAAGGGCCCGATCCTCGAGCGTCGCGGCCAGGTCGAGGAGGGCACCACCGACCAGCGGCTGCTGGACTCGCGCGGCTCCGCCGACTGGGTGCACACCGATCCGTGGCGCGTGATGCGGATCCAGGCGGAGTTCGTCGAGGGCTTCGGCGCGCTGGCCGAGATCGGCCCGGCGATCGGGGTCTTCGGCTCGGCCCGCACCGCGCCCGACGCGCACGACTACGGCATCGCCGAGCAGGTCGGACGCCGGCTCGTCGAGGAGGGGTTCGCGGTCATCACCGGCGGCGGGCCCGGAGCGATGGAGGCCGCCAACAAGGGGGCCAGCGAGGCCGGGGGCGCGAGCATCGGCCTGGGCATCGAGCTGCCCTTCGAGGCCGGCCTCAACCAGTGGGTCGACAAGGGCATCAACTTCCGCTACTTCTTCGCCCGCAAGACGATGTTCGTCAAGTACGCCCAGGGCTTCGTGGTGCTGCCCGGAGGGCTCGGCACCTTCGACGAGCTCTTCGAGGCGCTCACCCTCGTCCAGACCCAGAAGGTCACGTCGTTCCCCGTCGTCCTGATGGGCGTGGACTACTGGAGCGGCCTGCTCGCGTGGCTGCGCGACACCGTGCTGGCCGGGGGCAAGATCAATGCCGCCGACCTCGACATGATCACGCTGACCGACGACGTGGACGAGGCCGTGGCGATGATGGTCGCCGCCCGCGCGGACCGGGTCCCCACCCCCACCCCCGAGCGGCCGGAGTGACCCGATGACCTGGTTCTTCGCGATCCTGATCGTGCTCGCCATGGGCGGGGTCGCGGTCGTGGCGTCCGGGCGCGGCGGGTCGCTGCCGGAGGCGTACGACGACCGCCCCGACGTACGCATCCCGGCGGACGGTCCGCTGTCCAGCGACGACGTGCGCGGCGTGCGCTTCTCGCTGGGACTGCGCGGCTACCGGATGTCCGAGGTGGACGCGCTGCTCGAGCGCCTCGCCACCCAGCTGGACCAGCAGGCGGCCCGTCCCGCCGATGCCCCTGCCGAGGACCCCGCGGCGCGTCCCGCGCGTGGCGACGGCGACCCGACCTAGGGCACACTGCGCGGATGTCCACCGAGATCCTCGTCTACATCCTCACCCCGCTGGCGGCGGTGGTCGTGGTGTTGACCCGGCTGCGGCTGGCCAGGGGCGATGCCGTCGCCGGCCAGTTCCAGATCAGTGAACGACTGCTGCTGCTCCACACCGTCGCGGGCACGATCGCGCTGCTGCTGTGGGTGCCCTTCCTGGCCTTCCCCGAGGACTCGTTCCTCGGTGGCTCCCTCGTCGGGATCGTCGCGCTCGGCTTCTTCTGGCTGACCGTGATGGCCGGGCTGCTGATCCTGACCCGGTGGCTGCCCACCCGGGGCCGGCACGCCGACGACCGGGCGACCGACGGCTGGAGCAAGGGGCCCGGCCTCTCGATCCTGGCCCACGTCGGCCTGCTCGTCGGGGTCAGCGTCTTCACCTACGCCTACCTCACCTCCGCGGTGTGAGGCGCCTCGTCCCGCTCGTCGTGGGCGGAGTGCTGACGGCGGTGCTGGTCGGCGCGCCCGCGGCGCCGGCGTCGGTCGGCACGACGGCGACGACCACCTCGTCACCCCACGCCGCTGCGGCGTACGCCCGCACCGACCGCGGGCCGGCGGTCGTCGAGCACCGCGTCATCGGTCGCTCGGTGCGCGGGCGGCCCCTGCACGCGTGGCGCCTCGGCGAGCCCGGCAAGCGCCGGGTCGTGCTGCTCTCGACCATGCACGGCAACGAGCCCCACACCCGGCAGATCCTGACCAGCCTGCGTGACGGCCGGCCGGTCCGGGGGATCGACCTGTGGGTCGTGCCCGTCGTCAACCCCGACGGCCTCGCCCAGCGCACCCGGCGCAACGCGCGGGGCGTCGACCTCAACCGCAACTTCCCGCACGACTGGGCCGACCTCGACGGCAACTACGAGTCGGGACCGCGGCCGGCGAGCGAGCCGGAGACCCGTGCGGTGATGGGGTTCCTGCGGCAGGTCCGTCCTCGCCGGGTGCTGAGCTTCCACCAGCCGCTCAACGGCGTCGACACCGACACCAAGGACCCGCGCTTCGCCCGCCGGCTCGCGCGGGCACTGCTCCTCCCGACCACCACCCTGGACTGCGGCGGCCTGTGCCACGGCACCATGACGAGCTGGTACAACGCCCGCTTCGCCGGCGCCGCGCTCACCATCGAGTACGCCGCCCGCCCGCCCCGGCACCGGATGGTCGTCGAGGCACCGCGCCAGCTGCTGGGTGTGCTCGGCGCCCGCCGGGTTTCACCGGGCGCCCGGTGATCCCGTGGGTTGGCGTGCGCTGCAGCACGCGCCAATCCACTGGACCACCGGTCAACCGGTGATCCCAGGCAGTACCACCTGCCCGGTCAGCGGCCGTGGAAGGTGGGCTTCTCCTTCGCCATGAAGGCGTCGACGGCGGCGAGGTGGTCCTCGGTGCCGCCGGTGAGGGCCATCTTCTCGGCCTCGAAGGCCAGCGACTCCGCGAAGGGGTGCGACGAGGAGTGCTCGACCGCCTGACGGATCGAGCCGAAGGCGACCGTGGGACCGGCCGCGAGCCGGACCGCCAGCTCACGCACCGTGGCCGCGAGCTCGTCGGCGGGCACGACCTGGGTGGCGAGCCCGAGCTCGAGGGCCTCGGCCGCCGGGACCGTGCGCGGGAAGTAGAGCAGCTCCATGGCCTTGCCCCGGCCCACGAGGCGCGGCAGCGTCCAGCTCGCCCCGGTGTCGCACGAGAGCGCGACCCCGGCGAAGGAGGTGTTGAAGGCGGCCGAGTCCGCGAGCACGCGGAAGTCGGCGGCGAAGGCCAGGCTCGCACCCGCGCCGGCCGCGACGCCGTTGACGGCCGCGACCACCGGCTTGGGCATCGTGGCCAGGGCCAGCACGGTGGGGTTGTAGTGCTTCTCCACGGTGTCGGACAACGGCACGCTGGTGTCGCCGCGCAGGCCGGCGAGGTGCTCCTTGAGGTCCTGTCCGACGCAGAACGCCCGGCCGCTGCCGGTGAGCACGACGCAACGCACCTCCGGGTCCGCCGCCACCTGCTGCACGCGCTCCAGCAGCAGGTCCTTGGTCGCCACGTCGAGACCGTTCATGGCGTCGGGCCGGTTGAGGGTGATCGTGGCGACGCCGGCGTCGACGTCGAGGAGGACAGGATCGGTCGAGGTCATGGCCGCAGTCTGCCCGATCAGGCGGAGGTGAGCGTGCGGGCCACGAACGCCTCGGAGGCGGACGCCAGCCGGCCGGCCTCGCGGCGGAAGTAGTCGGTCGCCCGGCGACCGGCCCAGTCGTCGGGCAGCAGCTCGCGGGGCAGCCCCGGGTCGGTGAAGAGGAACTTGCGCCACTCGTGCACGAGGTGGAAGCGGGCCGCGAAGGCTGCCTCCTGGGGGTCGTCGTGGGCGGCGAGGTGCGCCTCGACCGAGGCGGCGGCGTCGTCGAGCCACGCGGCGTACTCGGCCCCGATGGCCTCGATGTCCCAGGCTCGGACGGGCGAGCCCGGCGGGTCGAAGTCGGTCGCCCGTGCGGTCGTGGCGCCGGCGCCGGCCCGGGCGAGCGTCTCGCCCAGCTCTGCGCGCACCCACGGGCTGACCCAGACCCGGTCGTCGAGCTCGGCGTACCCGAGGTAGGGCAGGTCGCGCAGCACGGCCGCCCGCACGGTCCGGGAGGGGAAGGGGTCCAGGAACAGCAGCTGCCAGCAACCGTCCCACCGTGTGTCGCGCCGGCGGTAGATGCGCTCGGACGCCTCCTCGAGCCGGCGGATCGCCTGGGGGCTCGCGGCGTAGCCGCGGTGGCCCTCCACGGTGGCCGGCTCCAGCCAGCCCTGCGACACCATCCGCGAGATCGCGGTGCGGACCGCAGGAGCAGCGATCCCGATGGGCGCGAGGAGACGCACCAGGTCGGCCACCGCTGCCCGGTGTCCGCGGGTGCGCAGGTGGTCGCCGTAGACGTCGAACAGGGCGGACCTCGCGTGCATGGTCGGAGTCTGCCAGCCCCTGTGGTGCCCATCACCCGCGACATGGGGGATAATGGACGTAGAACGACTTCGTCGGGGTGGCATGCCGCCTCGATTTCGCATGTGGAGCCACGCGGCCCACTGAGCTGAATCAGGAAGAGGGTTGCGCCGATGGCCGCCATGAAGCCCAGGACTGGGGACGGACCGCTCGAGGTCACGAAGGAAGGCCGTGGCATCGTGATGCGCGTCCCGCTCGAGGGCGGTGGACGCCTGGTGGTCGAGCTCAACGCCGACGAGGCGGGTGCCCTCGGGGACGCCCTCAAGGACGTCGTCGGCTGATCGTGGCCTCGACCCCCCCGCTCCCTTCCCAGGTCTCGCCCCCGGAGTTCGCCCTCAGCCCCGCGTTGCCGCACCAGATCGGCGGCGCAGCGGTCTGGGCCTTTCCGGTCCTCCCCGGTGAGGACGGCGAGGTCATCCTCGGTCCCGGCGCCGACGAGGCGTCCGAGCTGCTCGGGGTCGACCTCCTGGGGCTCCTCGAGTCCGCCCGCGCCACCGGTCGCACCGGTGAGGTGACCACGGTCCCGGTCGTCTCCGACGCGGTCACGATGGTCCTCCTGGTCGGGCTGGGCGAGCAGACCGTCACCGACTTCCGCCGCGCCGGTGCCACCGTCGCCCGGGCCACCCGGGACCGCGCCAGCGTCGTCACCTCCATCACCGCCATCGCGCCCGAGGGTGCGCTGGGTGCGTTCGTGGTCGGTGCGGCCCTCGGCTCCTTCGCCTTCCACTGGCGCTCGACCGGTCCTGCCGAGAAGCCCGTCGGTCGCATCGTGCTCGCGGGCGTCGACGACCACGACGGGGCGTACGACGACGAGCTCGCCCGTGCCATCGCGCTCGGTGGCGCCGGGTGGCGCTCCCGGATGCTGGCCACGGTGCCGGCCAACCTCAAGAACCCCGCCTGGCTCGCCGAGCAGGCCGAGGAGTTCGCGGCCGAGGCCGGCCTCGAGGTCACCGTCTGGGACGAGAAGGCGCTGGCGGCCGACGGCTTCGGCGGCATCCTCGCCGTCGGCGGCGGCTCCGACTCCCCGCCCCGGCTGATCCGCCTCGACTACACGCCGCCCGGTGCGGGCAAGGGCACGCCGACCGTGGCGCTGGTCGGCAAGGGCATCACCTTCGACAGCGGTGGCCTCGACATCAAGCCCGCCGAGAGCATGCTCTCGATGAAGCGCGACATGTCCGGCGGTGCCGCGGTGCTCGCCACCATGGCCGCGCTGCGCGACGTCGGCTGCCCGGTGCGGGTGGTGGGCCTGGTGCCCGCCGCCGAGAACTCCATCAGCGGGTCCGCCATGCGTCCCGGCGACGTGGTCCGTCACTACGGCGGGCGCACCAGCGAGGTCAACAACACCGATGCCGAGGGCCGTCTGGTCATGGCCGACGCCATGGCGTACGCCGTGGCCGAGGTCCGCCCCGACGTCCTCGTCGACATCGCCACCCTGACCGGGGCCATGAAGGTCGCGCTCGGACAGGGGACCGGCGGTTACTTCGCCAACGACGAGGTCCTGTCCGGCCTGCTCGCCGAGGCCGCCACGACCTCCGGCGAGCTGCTGTGGCGGATGCCGCTGGTGGCCGACTACGAGGACAAGGTCAGCTCCAAGATCGCCGACGGTGACAACGCCGCGGGCGGCGCCGGGGCCATCACGGCCGCCCTCTACCTCCAGCACTTCACCGGCGACGTCCCGTGGGCCCACATCGACTTCGCGTCGATCGCCGAGGCCCCCGCCGACCGCTACGAGTGGACCGCCGGACCGACCGGATTCGGGCCGCGCCTGCTGCTCACCTGGCTCGGGTCGGAGTCCCCGCTCGAGGGCGTCGGGCGATGAGGGGCCTCACGGTCCGCTGGTCGCTCGTCGACGCCCCCGACGGGGTCGAGGAGGCGCTCGCGTCGTACGTCGCGGAGACCTCGCACGCGCGCTTCACCGGCATGGCGGGGCTGGCCTTCAAGACGTGGCGGATGCGCCGCGGCGAGTGGTTCGAGGGGTCCTACGTCTTCGGGTCCGACGAGGCGCGGGCGGAGTTCCAGCGGGCCTTCGTCGAGACCGCCGCCGAGGCGCCCGGGTCTCAGATCATCGGCAGCCCGCCGGTCCTCGTGGAGGAGTGCGACGTCGTCGCGATCGCGGAGGGCTGGGACGGCTTCAGCGCCTCGTCGCGCGCCTGAGCGACCCGCCGGCCCGGGTGGGCACCGGGTCGCGCGTCGGCCTCAGGCCTCCGGGGACCAGATCTTCTTGGCGCAGACCAGCCCGTCGCCGACGGGCAGCAGCACCGACACGAGCGAGTCGTTGTCGGCGATGGAGCGGCCGAGGTCGCGGATCGCCACGGTCTCCTCGTCGCGCTGCGCCGGGTCGGCGACCTTGTCGTGCCACAGGGCGTTGTCGAAGGCCACCACGCCACCGGGGCGCAGCAGCCGCAGCGCCTCGGTGAGGTACTCGGCGTACTCGCGCTTGTCGCCGTCGCAGAAGACCATGTCGTAGTGGCCGTCGGTGAGGCGCGGCAGGACGTCGAGCCCGGCGCCGGCGATGGTGCGCGCCCGGTTGGCCGGGACGCCGGCCTCGCCGAAGGTCTCCTTGGCCAGCCGCTGGTGCTCGGCCTCGATGTCGACCGTGGTGAGGACACCGTCGGCGCGCATGCCGCGCAGCAGCCACAGGCCCGACACCCCGGTGCCGGTGCCGATCTCGACCACCGCGCGGGCGTCGAGGACGGAGGCCAGGAAGCGCAGCGCGGCGCCCGCACCCGGACTGACGGGGGAGACCCCGACCTCCTCGGCGCGGGAACGGGCGGAGGCGAGGACGTCGTCCTCGGCGACGAACGCCTCGGCGTAGGTCCAGCTCGCGGGCTTGATCGGGGTGGTGATGGTGGCCTCCTGGGTCGGACACGCACGGCAGCCGGGCCGCGTGCATCGAGTGCGGCGACTCTATCGCGCAGCGGCCGTCCCACCACCCGGCAGCACGGTCGGGCCGCACACGCTCGCGGTCGGTGTCCGGGAACACCGGGGCCTGCTCCTCCGTTGTCGAGGAAGACCGGCCGATTCCCAGCAAGGCGGGGGCCGGCTCACAGGGTTCTCTCAGGACCGCTCCCTAGGTTGAGGAAGGCCAGAGCACTGTTCAAGCGCCACACCACCCAGCAGGGGGCAGCCGTGGACCACTCCACCGACACCACGGACACCGGCCCCGCGCCCGTCGGCGCCGTGCCCACCTGGGACGAGGTCGTCGAGCAGCACTCCGACCGGGTCTTCCGGCTCGCCTACCGCCTCACCGGCAACCGCCCCGACGCCGAGGACCTGACGCAGGAGGTCTTCGTCCGGGTCTTCCGCTCGCTGGACTCCTACACGCCCGGCACCTTCGAGGGCTGGCTGCACCGCATCACCACCAACCTCTTCCTCGACGGCGCCCGCCGCAAGCAGCGGATCCGCTTCGACGCGCTCTCCGACGAGCGCGCGGCGCGACTCCAGAGCGCCTCGCCCGCGCCCGACGCGGCGTACGCCGACCAGACCTTCGACGACGACATCGAGAGCGCGCTCGCCACCTTGCCGCCCGACTTCCGTGCCGCCGTGGTGCTGTGCGACGTGGAGGGCCTCACCTACGAGGAGATCGCCGAGATCATGGACGCCAAGCTGGGCACCGTGCGCTCGCGCATCCACCGCGGTCGCGCCATGCTGCGCCGCGCCCTGGCGCACCGCGCGCCCGTCGAGGGTCGGGAGCGGTACGCCGGACCGGCGCTCGCCGACGAGGTCGCCCGGTGAGCCACCTCGGGTCCCGCGTGAGCGCGCTGCTCGACGGCCGGTTGCCGGCCGCCGAGGAGGAGCGCCTGTGGGAGCACGTGCACACCTGTCACCCCTGTCGTGACCTCGTGGAGCGCGAGGGCTGGGTCAAGACCCAGCTGGCCGGCCTCTCCTTCGACTGCGGGGGTGCGCCGGCGGGGCTCAAGGACTCGCTGCTGTGCCCCACCTCCGCGCTGCGCCCGGAGGCGTTCCCGACCACGTCCCGCCCGCGGCACCGTGGGCTCGCCATGATCGGCGGCGGCGCGGCCGGTGCCGCGGTGGTCGGCGTGCTCGCACTGGGCGCCGTCGGCTCCCCGCAGGTCGAGCGCCGCGCCCCGGTCAGCGACCTGAACCGCCCGGTGACGACCTCCAACGTCGACCCGCAGAGCCGACCCGTACGCCGCCCGCGCACCCTGGCGCCGACCCAGGTGTCGGCCTCGCGGTCCGCCGACGAGAAGTCCGGCCAGGAGTCCGGACAGGCCCGCTCCGTGCGCCACCTGCTCGACGGGCTGGCCGCGCGGGGGACAATGGCCCCGTGAGCGACCAGGAGCACCCGGACCACCGTCTGCCTGCGCAGCCCGACCCGCTGTCCGATCCCGGGCACGGTGAGCGCAGCGCCGACACCGACGCCGACGCAGGCGAGCCCACCCAGCCGATCCCCGGCTGGACGCCGCCCACCCAGCCGATCCCCGGCTGGACGCCGCCCACCCAGGCGCCGGCAGCGGCTCCGGAGGCCACGCCCGCCGCGGACCCGTCGGGCCCTCCCACCGCCTCGCCCTTCGGGCCCCCTCCCGCGGCCGCCCCGACCGACTCGACCGCCCCGCCCGCCCCGCCCCGCCAGGGACCGGCCCCGTTGTCCCCGATCCCGCAGCAGTCGTGGGGACCGGGCGGGACCGTCCCCTCCTCGTCCGAGCGACCGTTCGGCGGCTTCTTCACCGGGGAGCCCGCCACGGCCCCGATGCCGGTCCAGCCCACGGACGGCCGTCGGCGGGTGTCGCGCTGGACCTGGCCGGCCGTCGCCTTCCTCGCCCTCGTCGTGGGACTGCTCGGCGGGTTCCTGGGCGCCCTGGGCTTCGACCGTCTCGATGACGACAACGGCCGCTTCGAGGGCGGGCTCGACGCCGTCCAGACGCGGGACTCCGCCCCGCTCGACGCCGACAACGGCTCGGTGCCTGCCGTCGCCCAGGCGTTGCTGCCCAGCACCGTCCAGATCATCGCGGCCCTCGACGGTGAGGACGGCGGTGCCACCGGGTCGGGCTTCGTGCTCGACCGCCAGGGCCACATCGTGACCAACAACCACGTGGTCGCCTCGGCCGCCGAGGACGACGGCACGATCAGGGTCGTCGACTCGGAGGGCACCCGCCACGACGCCACCGTCGTCGGCCGCAGCCCCGTCTACGACCTCGCGATCCTCCAGGTGGACGAGGTCGAGGGCCTCGTCCCGGCCGCCCTCGGTGCGTCCACCGTGCTCAACGTCGGGGACCCTGTCGTCGCCTTCGGCTCCCCCCTGGGCCTGAGCCAGACCGTCACGTCGGGCATCGTCAGCGCGCTCAACCGTCCGGTCACCACGGGCGACTCCGACAACGAGTCTTCCTACATCAACGCGGTCCAGACGGACGCGGCCATCAACCCCGGCAACTCCGGCGGACCGCTGGTCAACCTCGCCGGCGAGGTCGTGGGCGTCAACTCCGCCATCGCCACCACCGGTGGCAGCCTCATGGGCGAGTCGTCGGGCAACATCGGGGTCGGCTTCGCCATCCCGATCGAGCAGGTCCGCACGACGGCCGACCAGATCCTGGCCACCGGGGAGGCGCGCTACCCCGTCATCGGCGCGCAGGTGCGCACCGGCGGCAGCGACTCCCAGGGGGCGCTCATCACGCAGGTCAACGACGGCACGCCCGCGCAGGACGCCGGTCTGGTGGAGGACGACGTGGTCACCCGGGTCGACGGGGCCCCGGTCACCGACGGCATCGCCCTGATCGTGGCGATCCGCACCCACCAGCCGGGCGACACCATCGAGTTCACCGTCCGTCGTGACGGCGAGGAGCGCACGGTCGAGGTCACCCTCGACGGCGAGGTCGGCTGATCAGTCGGCGTCGCCGCGACCGGCGTCGCTCTCCACGAACGGGTGGTCGGAGACGAACGTCTTGGTCTCGGCGTACATCCGCTCGATGAACCGCTCCAGCTCCGCGCCCTCGACGCGCCACTGGCCGCGCCCGCCGATCTTGATGGCGGGCAGGTCCCCCCGGCGGACCAGTGCGTAGACCTGGGCGCTCGACGTGTTGAGCACCTCGGCCACGTCGGCCAGGGTGAGGAAGCGGGGGGAGTCCGGCATGGGGGCCATGGTGCCAAACTCCGTGCCCGAGGGGTACGACGACCCGGTGCCTGTGGACGAGCAGGTGTGCGATCGCGTCCGGGTGGACATGATGCTGTGCGTGTCTCGGACCCACACCGCTCCCGACGTGCCCGCCGCCACCCGCGCCCAGCCGCCCGGCTGGCGCGATCCGCGCCTGTGGGTCGGGGTCGCCCTTGTTGCCGTGTCCGTCGTCGCGGGGGCCCGCCTGCTCGACGGCGCGGACCGGAGCGTGACCGTCTGGGCGGCGGCCGTCGACCTGGCGCCGGGCGACCGCCTCTCCGCCGAGGACCTGGTGGCCACGTCGGTGCGCTTCGAGGAGGCCGCCGACCTCGACCGCTACCTCGCGACCGACGACCCGCTGCCCGACGGGCTCCAGCTGGTGCGTGGGCTCGGCGAGGGCGAGCTGGTCCCCGGTGCGGCGCTGGGGTCACCGGAGGACGGCGACACCGTGAGCCTGTCGCTGTCGTTCCCCAGCGAGCTGGTGCCGAGCGGCATCGCGACCGGCTCGGTCGTCGAGCTGTGGGTGGTCCCGGGCGAGGCCGCACGGCGCAGCGAGCTGTCCGGGCCGGTGCTGAGCGACGTCGTCGTCATCGACGCGCCGACGGCCGGTGAGTCGCTCGGCTCGGTCGGCGTCGGCCGCCAGCTGGTGCTCGGCATCCCGCGCGACGAATCGGAGGCGCTGGCGGAGCTCCTCGCCGCGAGCGAGGAGCAGCGCGTGCGGGTCCTCGGGCAGGGCTGAGCCATGATCTGCGTGCTGATGATGGCCTCGGGTGCCGCGTGGGAGTCCGCGGCGCTCGCCCGCCTCGACGGCCAGGACGGCGTCGTCGTGCTGAAGAGGTGCGTCGACGTCGACGACCTGCTGGCGACCGCCACCAGCGGTCAGGCCGACGTGGCGGTGGTCGGGCTCGAGGCCCCCGGCCTCGACCCCTCGGCGGTCGCCCACCTGCGCAGGTACGCCGTGCGTCCGGTCGCCGTGGTCTCGCGCACCGACGACCCCGACGTCCTCACCCGCGCCCAGCGCATCGACGTACGGGCGCTGGTCGCCTTCGACGACCCGGACGGCCTGGCCGAGGCGGTCGCCACGGTGGAGGACGTCGCGGACACCCGGGTCCGGGCCGATGCGCTGGCGCCCCCGGCCCCCGACGCGCTCGAGGCCGATCCCGGCCACCGCCTCGTCGTGGTGTGGGGACCCGGTGGCGCACCGGGTCGGACCACCACGGCCGTCACCCTCGCCTCGCTGCTCGCCCGGCGGGGTCGCGACACCGTGCTGGTGGACGCCGACCCGTACGGCGGTGGGGTGGCCCAGCAGCTCGGCATCCTCGACGAGGTCTCCGGCATCCTGTCCGCCGCGCGGCTGGCGGGGTCGGGACACCTGGGCGAGAGGTTCGCGTCGACCTGCCGGGGAGTCGGTGACCACCTGCGGGTCGTGACCGGCCTGCCCAGGGCGGACCGCTGGATCGAGGTCCGGGGCTCCGCACTGGAGCAGACCCTCGAGTGTGCGCTCGAGCACGGCGACGTGGTGGTCGACACGGGCTTCAGCCTGGAGGACGAGCCCGGCCAGGACTTCGGCTCCCGACCCTCGCGCAACGCCATGACGATCACCGCGCTCGACCTCGCCGACGAGGTGGTCGTGGTCGGCTCCGCCGACCCGGTGGGACTGTCCCGCCTGGCCCGCGGGCTGGTCGAGCTGCGCGACCGGACCGGAGGGGCGCCCGTGCGCGTGGTGGTCAACCGGATGCGCCCGACCCTGGGGTGGTCGGAGCGGGAGATCGCCGGCATGGTCGAGGGTTTCTCCCGCGTGCTCGGACTCCACTTCCTGCCCGACGACCGTGCGGCCGCCGACCGGGCCCTGGTCTCGGGCCGCGCGCTGGTGGAGGCGGGGGACACGGCCCTGCTGCGCGGCTACGGAGCCGTGGCGGACGCGACGTTCCCTGCGTCCGCGCCCCCGGTGGTCGGGGGGCGGCGAGCGGGTCGGCGGCGCTGGAGGCGTACGTCCACGACGTGATCTGAACCACGTTCAGACTCGCGGGTTTTGTCAACGATCTGACAAGACGGCGTCAAGAGGTGACACTGGGATCCCCCCCGGATCCACCCCCTCTTTGGAGTACTCCCATGCAGAGTATGTTTGCGCGCCTCGGCGCGCCCGTAAGTTTGGTCATTTGCCTCGGACTGGCCGCGGCGCCCGCCGTCGCAGCACGGGACACCGCATCCCGTGCCGCCGACCAGATCAGGGGCTCCGGTCGGCCGGACATGATCAAGGCCCTCACCGGCAACGACCGCGTGACGTCGAAGGGCGGCAAGGACGTGGTCTATGCCGGCCCGGACAACGACTGGGTCGACGGCGGCTCCGGCAACGACAAGCTCTGGGGCCAGGACGGCCGCGACACCCTGCTGGGCGGCGGTGGCGGCGACCTCCTCATGGGCGGCACCGGCAACGACGCGCTCGACGGCGGCGACGGCGTGGACAACGTCGTCGGCGGCCCCGGCAACGACGCCCTGGTCGGACAGGTCGGCAACGACAAGCTGCAGGGCCAGGGCGGCGACGACTCCTTCGTCGGCGGCACGGGCAACGACTGGCTGGTCGGTGCCGCGGGCAACGACACCATCGACGGCGGCACCGAGGGTGACCGCATCGACGGTGGCACCGGCCACGACGCCATCCTCGGTGGGGACGGCAACGACCTGATCGACGGCAACGGCGACAACGACGCCATCGACGGTGGAGCGGGCGACGACCGCCTCGCCGGTGCCTCGGGCGACGACTCCATCGCCGGCAGCGACGGCGCGGAGAACATCAACGGCGGTCCGGGCAACGACGTCCTCGACGGCGGCACCGGGGACGACGGGATCGCCCCCACCTCCAAGGGCAACGGCGAGCGCTCCCCGGAGATCAACGGCGGCCCCGGCAACGACGTGATCCGCGGCGGCGACGGCCGCGACAAGCTGCTCGGCCTCGACGACAACGACGTCATCGACGGTGGGCCCGGTGACGACTACGCCCTCCAGGGCGGCAACGGCGACGACGTCATCATCGACGGCGACGGCAACGACCACTACATCAAGGGCGACCCGGGCGACGACACCTTCTTCGTCGGTCCCGGCGAGGACAAGGTCTACGCCGAGCAGGGCAACGACACCATCTACCTGTACGACGACGGCGTCCGCGACGAGTTCTACTGCGACGACTACGACGACATCGGCACCGCCGCGGAGGGCAAGAACGACCGCGTCATCTACATCGGTCGCATCGACCCCCTCGACAAGATCCGCGCGGAGCGTGAGACGTGCGAGTCGATCACCGTGATCAGCCACCTGCCCGCCGGCTGGCCCTACGGCCCGGTGGCGGGTGTCAGCGCCCGCGCGGCCGCGCAGCCGACGGCCGCACCGGTGGCGGCGTCGTACGCCGCACGACGGCTCGCCGCGATGGGCTGAGCCCTTCACGACCTCCGGGTGGTGAACGGGACCGGTGTCGGCCAAGGGCCGGCGGCCGGTCCCGTTCGCCGTTCTGCGTGATCCGGTCGCGCGGGCGTCAGGCGGCGAACAGCAGGTAGAGCCCGCCCACGGTGAAGAACACCATCGCGACGAGCAGCGAGAGCTGACCGGTCAGCTGGTGGCGCCGGGGGAGGATCCGGACCGCGCGGTCGTGGGCCGCGATCACGCCGAGCACGTGGCCGACGACCACGGCGCCGACCTTGAGCCGGGCCAGGAAGTCGGGGTGGAAGGACAACCAGTAGTTGACCTCGAGGTCGGCGGTCCCGAGGTAGTCGTCACCGCGGCTGAACGGGTCGCTCAGCTGCACGATCGTCGTCTGGCCGTACTCCACGAGGTAGGTCAGGTAGTGGGCGATGATGTAGCCGACGATGATCGGGACGACCGAGTGCGCGAAGACGTCGGGCAGCGTCGAGCGACGGACCTCGGGTCCCACACCGGTCGCCATGCAGCCGGCCGCGAAGACGACCCCTACGCCCACGCAGAAGACGAGCAGCGCGATGTTGTCGATGAGGCCCGAGGGGATCGACGTCGTCTGGACGAACCTCACCCACGGGCTGGCCTCCTTGAACGAGTCGTACGCCGTGCTCCCGAACAGCACGGCGACCACGCCGACGAGGCCGGGAGCGACCGGGACGGTGTCGAGGTTGGCGAGCGGGCTCCGGACGACCAGGCGCCCGTCGCGGTGTCCCCAGACCGACAGCTTGGCCACCAGCGACGAGTAGACCTCGAAGGGGTCCGCCCGCTCGTAGAAGCGGTTGCCGAAGAGCGCGCCACCGATGAGCATGATGCCGATGTAGATCGCGCACCAGAGGCGAACCGGGCCGATCTCGGTGGAATGCGGGTAGACCAGCTCGAGCCACACGAAGGCGTAGAGGCCCACCGCGGCCGGCCAGTAGCCCAGCCGCTCGGGGTAGGCGTACATCCCCACCTCGGGGTCGCTGCCCGACACCTTGGCCAGCACGGCGTTGATGGTCCGGCTGGGGCTGATGGCCTTCCAGACCGGGCCGAGGAGCACCGACGCGGGGACGATCCCGACCCAGAGCAGCGTGTAGAAGACGCCGAGGAACGGGTTGACCAGGCTGTCCTGTCCGAAGACGGCGGCCGCGGCGACGTACAGGAAGAAGACGAAGCCGACGACGCGCAGCGCGACGTGCCACGCGGTGGACGACGTCAGCCGGTCGAGCCACGCCGGTGCGGGCCGGCCGCTGGTGGCGGCGTCGTAGCGCGGGGAGCGCCACGCGACCGCCAGCACCGTGAAGGACACGACCAGCGCGGCGACCGCGCCGGCGATCGCGAGCTCGAGCGGGATCGGGAGGTCCTTGGCGCCGCCGATCCCGTGGGCGAGCAGGTCGCGCTCGGCGGTGGGCAGGCCCACCTCAGCGGACTTCGAGCTGGACGACCACGAGCTCGAGGTCGTGCGACTCGACCTCGACGATGCCGGGCTGGTCGATGACCAGCGGGAGGGTGCTGGTGCCGGCCTCGTAGGCCAGCTCCTGCTCGGGGGTCGAGTGCACGTGCAGCTCGCCGGGGGCGTCGGCGGTGACGACCAGGTCGATCTCCTCACCCAGCGGGACCGCGACGCGCTCCCCGTTGGGGGTGACGGTGTCGCCCTCGAAGGTGATCTCGATGGTGGGCCGCTCGGGCTCCGGCGTCTGCGTGTTGTCGCTGGGCGTCGCGGACGCGCTCTCGCTGGTGCTCTCGCTCGCCGACTCCGAGGCCGAGGCGGACGAGCTGGTGTCGGGCTCCGGGGTGGTGTCGTCACCGCCGCAGCCGGCGACGCCCAGCGTCACCAGCAGCAGGGTCGTGGCCAGCGGGGTGAGCCGCGTCGCGCGCATGGGTTCCTCCAGCGAGTCGGTGTTGCGGGGCCTGCACCCCGTGTCGGCGTTGGACTCCCACCGCTCGGGGTGGGAGCCTCTGCCAGAATCGCACGGGGAGCAACACCGTCGGCGTCCGGGCCGTCCCGTGGGCCGCCAGGAGTGTCCGACACCATACGAAGGGGCTGACATGACCGAGCGGCTGCGGCCGCGGGACCTGGCCTTGCTGGCCACCGAGTCCCCATCGACGCCGATGCACAACGCCACGGTGGAGATCTTCGAGCCCGGCGACTCCGGCTTCGACTACTCCCGCCTCGTGGAGCTGATCGCCGACCGGATCGCCTTCGTGCCCCGCTACCGCCAGCGTCTCCAGACGGTGCCGGGCCGGCTCGCCAACCCCGTGTGGGTCGACGACCCGGACTTCGAGATCGGCTACCACGTACGCCGCTCCGCGCTTCCGCGCCCGGGTGACCACCACCAGCTGCGCGAGCTGGTCGCGAGGATCGCCTCTCGCCCGCTGGACCGCAGCCGGCCGCTGTGGGAGATCTACTTCGTCGA
The DNA here is from genome assembly GCF_001428425.1 of Nocardioides sp. Soil777. Classification (NCBI taxonomy): domain Bacteria; kingdom Bacillati; phylum Actinomycetota; class Actinomycetes; order Propionibacteriales; family Nocardioidaceae; genus Nocardioides; species Nocardioides sp. Soil777. Next base: position 651,200 of record NZ_LMSN01000001.1, on the reverse strand, counting down.
GGGGCTCGAGGGGGGTCGTGTCGCGGTCCTCACCAAGAGCCACCAGATCCTCGTGGACGGTCGCGAGACCGTGGACATCGGGCAGGTCCTGCTCGACACCACCCCCGAGGCCCCGGACCTGGGCCACGACGAGTGGCAGCCCCGGGGCCGACCGACCGCGCTCGGCCTCGCGCTGGGGGCGGTCACCGACACCCTCGAGCGGCCCGGGACCGCGGTCCACACCGTGCGCGCCAACGCGGAGTCCGCGGCCCGGACGGTGTCGTCGGCCGCCCACAGGGTCGGTGGCGTCGCCGGCGCCCTGGCCGGACGGAGCCCGGTCCACGGCAGCCCCATCAACCGGCCGCTCTCGCAGCAGCGCCGGTTCCTCGCCGTCCGCACCGAGCTCGACGTCTACAAGCAGATCCGAAGCGTGCACGGCGGCACGATCAACGACGTGGTCCTGGCCACCATCGCCGGCGCGCTGCGCGGCTGGCTGATGACGCGCACCGAATCGATGGCCGGGGTCCGCACGATCCGCGCGATGGTGCCGATGTCGGTGATCGACGACGACCTCGAGGCGACCTCGCTCGGCACCCAGATCGCCGGCCACCTGGTCAACCTGCCGATCAGCGAGGCCTCGCCGGTCGTCCGCCTCCACCAGGTCAGCTACGGCTTCCAGGCCCACAAGGAGACCGGTCGTGCGGTCTCGGCCCGTCGCCTGGCGGGGATCGCTGGCTTCGCGCCGACGACCTTCCACGCGCTCGGCTCCCGGGTGGCCGCCGCGGAGGCCCGTCGCGGCTTCCACCTCTCGGTCACCAACGTCCCCGGTCCGCAGTTCCCGCTGTACGCCGCAGGCGCCGAGATGGTGGAGACCTACCCGGTCCACCCGCTGCTGCCCGAGCACACGCTGGCCGTCGGCGTCACGTCGTACAACGGGGGCGTCTTCTACGGCATCACCGCCGACCGTGACGCCGTCCCGGACGTCGACACCCTCGGCCAGTGCCTGCTCGAGTCGCTCGACGAGCTCGCCGAGACCGCCAGCGGGGCCCGCAAGCGGGCGCCCCGCGGCCGGAGAAAGGGGGAGCGCACGTGAGCGTCCGCGCCTACCTGCCGACCACCCTGGCCCTCCTGGCCCGTTTCCACGCCGAGGACACGGTGCCGGTCGACGCCGACCCCATCACCGCCGAGGACGACTCGGAGGAGGCGGAGTACGCCGCGTTGATGACCGCCGCGGACGCCTCGGCCGCCCTCCTCGAGGGTCCCGGACGCCGGGTCGTGCTGGTCGCCGAGGTGCCGGTCGGGGCCACGTCGGTGCCCGTGCGGCTCGTGGCGTCCGTGCACGTCGACACCGACGACGACGCGGACCCCGACGACGACCTCGCGTGGTACGCCACCCAGGAGATCCCGGACCTGCTCGCGGGTCGCTAGGGTCGGCCCCATGGACGCGATCACATCTCCTCCGGCTCCGGTGAACGAGCCGAACCTCACCTACGCCCCGCACAGCCCCGAGCGCGCCGCGCTCAAGGCGGAGCTGGCCCGGCTCGAGGGCAAGCAGCACACGCTGCGTGCCCACATCAACGGCCGACGGCGCAACGGCGGCGGCGCGGAGATCAAGGTCGTCCAGCCGCACGACCACCAGCACGTGCTGGGCACCTTCAAGAACTCCACGGCCAAGGACGCCGAGGCGGCGGTCAAGGCCGCGGCCGCGGCCGCCCCCGACTGGCAGGCGATGTCCTTCGACGACCGCGCCGCCATCATCCTCAAGGCCGCCGACCTGCTGGCCGGCCCGTGGCGACAGCGGATCAACGCCGCGACCATGCTGGGCCAGTCCAAGACGGCGTTCCAGGCCGAGATCGACTCGGCCTGCGAGCTGATCGACTTCTGGCGCTTCAACGTCCACTACGCGCGCGAGATCCTCACCGACCAGCCGATCGCCAACAGCCCCGGCATCTGGAACCGCACCGACCACCGGCCGCTCGAGGGCTTCGTCTACGCGATCACGCCGTTCAACTTCACCGCCATCGCCGGCAACCTGCCGACCGCGCCGGCGCTGATGGGCAACACCGTGATCTGGAAGCCGTCGCCCACCCAGCAGCTCGCCGCGTCGCTGACCATGGAGCTGCTCGAGGAGGCCGGCATGCCGCCCGGCGTCATCAACATGCTTCCCGGTGACGGCCTCGAGGTGTCCAAGGTCGCGCTCACCCACCGCGACCTCGCGGGCATCCACTTCACCGGCTCGACCCCGACCTTCCAGCACCTGTGGCAGACCGTCGGGACCAACATCTCGGGCTATCGCGCCTACCCGCGCATCGTGGGCGAGACCGGCGGCAAGGACTTCGTCGTCGTGCATCCGTCCGCCGATCCCGACGTCGCCCGCGTCGCGCTGCTGCGCGGCGCTTTCGAGTACCAGGGCCAGAAGTGCTCGGCCGCGTCACGTGCGTACGTCGCGCGCTCGGTGTGGGACAAGATCAAGGACCAGCTGGTCGCCGACACCGACGGCCTGGCCATGGGCGACGTCACCGACTTCAGCAACTTCATGGGTGCCGTGATCGACGACCGCGCCTTCGCCAAGCACAAGAAGGCCATCGCCCGGGTGCGGGCCAACAAGCACCTCACCCTGCTGGCCGGCGGGCAGACCGACGACTCGGTCGGCTACTTCGTGCGCCCGACGATCGTGCAGTCCACGGACCCGACGGACCAGATGTTCTCCGAGGAGTACTTCGGCCCGATCCTGGCCGTGCACGTCTACGAGGACGACCGGTTCGAGAAGGTCGTCGACCAGATGGAGTCGTTCGCGCCGTACGCGCTGACCGGCGCGATCATCGCGCAGGACCGGTCCGCGGTGGCCTGGGCGCGGCAGGCGCTGCGCTTCGCGGCCGGCAACTTCTACGTCAACGACAAGCCGACCGGCGCGGTCGTGGGGCAGCAGCCCTTCGGCGGCGGTCGCGCGTCGGGCACCAACGACAAGGCCGGCGCCGCGGTCAACCTGCTGCGCTGGACCTCGCCGCGCTCCATCAAGGAGACGTTCGTGCCCCCGAAGGACCACCGGTACCCCTACATGGACGCCGAGTGACCCTGCTCCACCCCGGGGTCCCGACCCCGTTGCACATGGGGTCGCTGCACCCCTACGAGCAGGCCCTGGTCCTGCTGCTCGCGTTCGGTCCGTTCGTGCTCCTCGCGGTGGTCGTCTGGTGGCGCCGCCGCGAGGAGCACGAGGACCCCGAGGACTGACCGGAGGTCAGCGGGCCAGCCACTCCTGGCCGACCTGGTGCTCCTTGGCGAGCGCCTTCTCGATCATGTCCGCGACGAGCTTCTCGATCTTGCCGCCGACGAGCGGGATGGAGACCTTGACGGTGAGGTCGACGACCTCGACCGTGCCGGCCCCGGCGGGGGAGAGCGTGACGCCCCCGGTGATGTCGCCGGGCTTGCCCGGGATCGCCAGGTGCAGGTCGGCGGCGGTGGTCGTGCCCCATCGCTCGGTCTGGACGATGACGATCTCGTCCCCGACGAACTTCCGGGCGAAGGACGGGAGCGAGGCGGCCGACTGCACCTGCTCGACGACCACCGTGTCGCCCTCCACCGAGGCCGACCCGCGGAGCACGTGCTGGCGCGCGAGCACCTCCTCGCGGAAGGCGACGTCGCCCAGCATGGCGGCGACGGCGTCGGGGCTGGCGTCGTACGTGAGCTCCTTGCGCAGCGACGTGGCCATCAGCGGGTCCTGCTCTCGTGTGTGTGCGGCATGCGGGACATCATGGCGGAGGCGCCCGGACCCGTCACGACCGGATGTCTGGTGGACGAGACATTGGGGGCCGACCCCGTGTTGTGGCCGTCACAGCCGGGTCCTAGTGTCGGATCGTGCTCACCACGCTCGAGGACGACAAGGCCGAACTGCTCACCCGCGCCGCCGATGCCGCGCGTCACTCGAAGGGCACCGGAGGACCCGACCACGACCAGGTCGAGGACCTCCTGATCGCCTACTACCGGCACGTCGCCGCCGAGGACCTCGTCGAGCGCAGCCCCGAGGACCTGTACGGCGCGCTGGCCTCCCACCACCGGCTCGCCCAGTCGCGGCCGCAGGGCACCGCCGCGGTGCGGGTCGTCACCCCCGGCCCCGCCGACGCCGGCTGGTCGGCGGCCGGACACACGGTGGTCGAGGTCGTCACGGACGACATGCCCTTCCTCGTCGACTCGGTGACCATGGAGCTCTCCCGCCTCGAGCACAACGTGCACGTGGTCATCCACCCGCAGTTCGAGGTCACCCGCGACATCACCGGCGCCCTGCAGACCGTCGGCGCCATCGAGGAGGGCGTGGTCGAGGAGTCGGCTCCCGACGCCCTCGACGAGTCCTGGATGCACGTCGAGATCGACCGGGTCGTCGACCAGGCCGACGTGGCCCTCATCGAGGAGTCCCTGCAGCGGGTGCTGCGCGACGTCCGCGAGTCGGTCGAGGACTGGGAGAAGATGCGCGACCGGGCCCTCGGCGTGGTCGCCGAGCTCGAGTCGGACCCGCCCCCGCTGGACCCGGGCGAGGTGAGCGAGGGCGCGGAGTTCGTGCGCTGGCTGGCCGACGACCACTTCACCTTCCTCGGCTACCGCGAGTACCACCTCGAGGAGGACGGCGATGACCTCCTGCTGCGGGCGATGCCCGGCACCGGGCTGGGGATCCTGCGCGCCGACCAGGACATGTCCGAGTCCTTCGGCAAGCTGCCCGGGCTCGTCCGGGAGAAGGCCCGCGAGAAGACCCTGCTCGTGCTGGCCAAGGCCAACTCGCGCGCCACCGTGCACCGCCCGGCCTACCTCGACTACGTCGGCGTCAAGACGTTCGACGCGCAGGGCGAGGTGGTGGGGGAGCAGCGCTTCCTCGGTCTGTTCTCCAGCGCGGCCTACACCGAGTCGGTGGGCCGGATCCCCCTGCTGCGCGAGAAGGTCCGCTCGGTGATGCACCAGGTCGGCTTCGACCAGCGCAGCCACGCCGGCAAGGCGCTGATGGACACCCTCGAGAACTACCCCCGCGACGAGCTCTTCCACACGCCCCCCGACGAGCTGGCCCCGACGGCGCAGGCCGTCATGTACGCCCGCGAGCGCCGCCAGCTGCGGCTCTTCGCCCGCCGCGACACCTACGGCCGCTACGTCTCGGTCCTCGTCTACCTGCCCCGCGACCGCTACAACACCACGGTCCGCGAGCGCTTCTCCCAGATCCTCAAGGACCGCCTCGGGGGCGACAGCGTGGAGTTCACCGCGCGCGTCAACGAGGCCACCAGCGCCCGGGTCCACTTCGTCGTGCACCCGCGCAAGGGCGAGACCGTCCCCGACGTCGACGTGGCCGACCTCGAGCGCCGGATGGTCGAGGCGTCGCGCTCGTGGCGCGACGACTTCACCTCCGCCGTCGTCACGGAGTACGGCGAGGAGCGCGGCTCGCGCCTGGCCCGCCGGTGGGTCGACTCCTTCCCCGAGGCCTACAAGGAGGACTTCAACCCCCGCCAGGGCGCCGCCGACCTCGGCCGGATCGAGGCCATCGAGGGCGACGAGGGCATCGACCTCGCGCTCTTCGAGCAGGTCGACGCCGGGCGCGGCGAGGCCCGCCTCAAGGTCTTCCGCGTCGGGGCACCGCTGTCACTGAGCGGGGTGCTGCCGATGCTCGCCTCGATGGGCGTCGAGGTCGTCGACGAGCGGCCCTACACGCTCGAGGGTCTGGGCCGGGAGTCCTACGTCTACGAGTTCGGGCTGCGCTACGGCCGCCAGCTGCCGGCCACCGCCCGCGACCTGTTCTCCGACGCGCTGCGCGCGGTCTGGGACGGGCGCAACGAGATCGACGGCTTCAACTGCCTCGTGCTCGGCGCCGGGCTGACGTGGCGCCAGGCCACCGTGCTGCGGGCCTACGCCAAGTACATGCGCCAGGGCAACACCCCCTTCGCCCTCGACTACATCGAGGGCGCGCTGGCCAGCAACGTCGACATCACCCGGCTGCTGGTCCAGCTCTTCGAGGCCCGCTTCGACCCCGCCGGCGGCGCGCTGGCCGACGACGAGGAGCGCGCCGCCCGGGTGGCCAAGGTCGAGGAGCGGCTGGCCCGCGCGCTCGACGACGTGGTCAGCCTCGACCACGACCGCATCCTGCGCTCCTACCGCACCCACGTCCGCGCGACGCTGCGCACCAACTACTTCCAGACCGGCGCCGACGGCGAGCTGCACCCCTACATGAGCTTCAAGCTCGAGCCGTCCTCGATCCCCGAGCTGCCCGAGCCGCGACCGAAGTTCGAGATCTTCGTCTACTCCCCGCGTGTCGAGGGCGTGCACCTGCGCTTCGGTGCGGTCGCTCGCGGTGGCCTGCGCTGGTCCGACCGTCGCGACGACTTCCGCACCGAGGTGCTGGGCCTGGTCAAGGCGCAGATGGTCAAGAACACCGTCATCGTGCCGGTGGGCGCCAAGGGCGGCTTCTTCTGCAAGCAGCTGCCCGACTCCAGCGACCGCGACGCGTGGCTGGCCGAGGGCATCGCCTGCTACACCACCTTCATCTCCGGGCTGCTCGACATCACCGACAACCTCGTCGAGGGCGAGACGGTGCCGCCGACCGGGGTCGTGCGCCACGACGGCGACGACTCCTACCTCGTGGTGGCCGCCGACAAGGGCACCGCGACCTTCTCCGACATCGCCAACGGCGTGGCCAAGGACTACGGCTTCTGGCTCGGCGACGCGTTCGCCTCCGGCGGCTCCGTGGGCTACGACCACAAGGCGATGGGCATCACCGCCCGCGGCGCGTGGGTCTCGGTCCAGCGCCACTTCCGCGAGCGCGGCATCGACTGCCAGACGGAGGACTTCACCGCGGTCGGCATCGGCGACATGTCCGGCGACGTCTTCGGCAACGGCATGCTCTGCTCCGAGCACACCCGCCTGGTCGCGGCCTTCGACCACCGCGACATCTTCATCGACCCCGACCCGGACGCCGCGACGTCGTACGCCGAGCGCAAGCGCCTCTTCGAGCTGCCCCGGTCGAGCTGGCAGGACTACGACACCGACCTCATCTCCGAGGGCGGCGGCGTGTGGTCGCGCTCGCTCAAGTCGATCCCGGTCCACGACGCCGTACGCCGCGCGCTCGGGCTCGCCGACGGGGTCACGTCCCTGACGCCGGCCGAGCTGATGCGGGCGATCCTGCTCGCGCCCGTCGACCTGCTCTGGAACGGCGGCATCGGGACCTACGTCAAGTCGTCGGAGGAGACCCACGGCGACGCCGGCGACAAGGCCAACGACGCCATCCGCGTCAACGGCGAGGACCTCCGCGCCCGGTGCGTCGGCGAGGGCGGCAACCTCGGGCTCACCCAGCTCGGCCGCATCGAGTACGCCCGCCTCGGCGTCGACGGCGAGGGGGGTCGGATCAACACCGACTTCATCGACAACTCGGCCGGCGTGGACACCTCCGACCACGAGGTCAACATCAAGGTCCTGCTCGACAAGGTCGTCGCCGAGGGCGACATGACCGAGAAGCAGCGCAACAAGCTGCTCGCCGAGATGACCGACGAGGTCGCCGAGCTGGTGCTGCGCGACAACTACGAGCAGAACCTCGCCCTGGCCAACGCCAGCGCCCACGCGGCACCGCTGCTGCACGTCCACGAGGACTGGATGAAGCAGCTCGAGCAGCGCGGGGTGCTCAACCGGGACCTCGAGGCGCTGCCCACCTCGCGGCAGGTGCGCCGCCGCCTCGACCGCGGCCAGGGGATGTCGGTGCCCGAGCTCTCGGTGCTCCTCGCGTGGACCAAGATCGTGCTCGCCGACGAGCTGCTGGCCTCCGACCTTCCCGATGACCCCTACCTGCGCGAGGACCTGCTGGCCTACTTCCCCGAGCGGATGCACGCCGACCACGTCGGTGCGATGGAGGCGCACCCGCTGCGTCGGCAGATCATCGTGACCCAGGTGGTCAACGACCTCGTCAACGGTGCGGGGATGACCTTCTGGCCGCGTCTGGCGGGCGAGACCGGCGCCTCGCCGGCCGACCTCACCCGCGCCAACTTCGTGGCCCGCGAGATCTTCGGCTCGCTGTCGCTGCGCCGCGAGATCGCGTCGTACGACAACGTGGTCCCGGCCGAGCGCCAGACGCGGATGCGGATCGAGATGCGCACGCTCGTCGAGCGGGCGTCGCGGTGGCTGGTCAACAACCGGCGTCCGCCCCTCGACTCGCAGGCGACCGTCGACTTCTTCCGCGAGCGCGTGCAGTCCGTGATGGCCGAGCTGCCGGGGATCATGAGCGGTCGCGAGGCCGACGGCTTCGAGGCGCGCCGCGACCGGCTCACCAGCCAGGACGTCCCCGAGGAGCTCGCCACCCGGGTGGCCGTGCTGTCGCCGGCGTACGCCCTGCTCGGCATCGTCGAGACGGCCGAGGAGCAGTCGCTCGAGCCGGCCCAGGTCGCACGGGTGCACTTCGCCCTCGGCGAGCGCCTCGGGCTGCCCGCCCTGGTCGACCGGATCTTCGCCCTGCCGCGCGACGACAAGTGGCAGACGATGGCCCGCGCGACGCTGCGCGACGACCTCTACGCCGTGCACCAGCAGCTGACCGCCGCCGTGCTCTCGACGACCGACGCCGGCGACTCGGCAGCCGGTCGGGTGGCCGAGTGGGAGGACGCCGACGCGGAGCTGATCGGGCGGGCCGCCGCGACCCTGGACCAGATCTGCCGCGACGAGGCGGACCTGGCCCGGCTCTCGGTCGGCCTGCGGGTGGTGCGGACGCTGCTCACCCGCTGACGCCGCTAGCCTCGGCGGATGGGAGCGATCGAGGTCAGCGGCCTCACGATGGCCTACGGGGAGGTCAGGGCGGTCGACGACGTCTCCTTCGAGGTCGCTGACGGCGAGTTCTTCGGGATCATCGGGCCCAACGGAGCGGGCAAGACGACCACGCTGGAGATCATCGAGGGGCTGCGCCGTCCCGACTCCGGCGAGGTGCTGCTCCTCGGCGAGCGGCCGTGGCCCCGCAACCCCGGGCTGCTGCCGCGGATCGGCGTGCAGCTGCAGGCGTCGTCGTTCTTCGAGCGGCTCACGGCGCGCGAGCAGATCCACACCTTCGCGTCGCTGTACGACGTCCCGCGCACCGTCGGCGACGAGTGGCTGGAGCGCGTCGGGCTGGTCGACAAGGCGGACACCCGCGTCGAGGACCTCTCCGGCGGGCAGCACAAGCGCCTCTCCATCGCGTGCGCCCTCGTCCACGATCCCGAGGTGGTCTTCCTCGACGAGCCGACCGCGGCGCTGGACCCGCAGGCCCGTCGCAACCTCTGGGACCTGCTGTCCGGCCTCAACGACTCCGGGCGCACCGTCGTGCTGACCACCCACTACATGGACGAGGCCGAGGTGCTCTGCGACCGGGTGGCGATCCTGGACCAGGGCCGGCTCCTCCAGCTCGACTCCCCGCAGGCCCTCGTCCGCGGTCTCCGGAGGTCGACCCGGATCACCGTGCCCGGCGACGCCGCCGGCCTGGGCGGCGTACCCCACGTCGAGCGCCTCGAGCAGACCCGCGACGGCGTGGAGATCACCTCGGCGCAACCCGGCGCCGTCCTCGACGCGCTCGCCGGCCTCGGGCGCCTGCACGGCATCTCGGTGACCAGCGGCACCCTCGAGGACGTCTTCCTCGAGGTCACCGGGCGGGAGTACCGCGCATGACGTCCTTCGTCACGCTGAGCACCGCGATCCTCAAGGGCTTCCTGCGGGACCGGGCGTCGGTCTTCTTCGCGCTGGTCTTCCCGCTGATGTTCCTGGTGCTCTTCGGCGGCATCTTCGGCGACCAGGAGCAGTCGCGGATCGACCTGGTCCAGGTCGGCCCGGTGCCGCTGCTCGACGAGATGCCGGCCGAGTCCCGCGCCGCCTTCGACGCGACCTTCGCCGTGGAGCGCGGCGACGACCTCGACGCGGCCATCGAGGAGGTGCGCAGCGGTGACGTGGACGTCGTGGTGGAGATGCAGGGCAACGAGCTCGTCGCCCACTACACCCGCACCGACCAGGTCGGATCCGCCATCGTCCAGGGCTCGCTACGCGCCTTCGTGGACGGCACCAACGTCGCCCTGACGGGCCGGCCCCCGACGTTCACGCTGCGCACCGAGGCCGTGGAGGACGACTCGCTCCAGGCCATCGCCTACGTCACGCCGGGGCTGCTCGGGTGGGCCGTGGCGATGAGCGCCGCCTTCGGTGCCGCCGCGACCCTCAACGGCTGGCGGCAGTCGGGACTGCTGCGGCGCCTCCAGCTCGCGCCGGTCAGCACCCGCACGCTGGTGTCCGCCCGGGTGGCGGTCACGCTCGGTGTCGCGCTCGTGCAGATGGCGATCTTCCTCGGCATCGGTGTCGCGTTCTTCGGGCTGACTCTGACCGGTGCGTGGCCGGCCGCGATCCCGCTGCTGGTCGTCGGGACGCTGTGCTTCATGGCGATCGGGCTGCTCGCCGGTGCCGTCGCCAAGACGACCGAGGGGGCGGTCAACATGGCCAACTTCATCGTGCTGCCGATGGCGTTCCTGTCCGGCTCGTTCTTCCCGCTGGAGGGGGCGCCGCGGTGGCTGCAGGGCTTCTCGCTGCTCCTGCCGCTGCGCCACCTCAACGACGGCATGACCGACGTGATGGTGCGGGGCGACCACTGGACGGCCGCCCTCGTCCCGATGGGGGTGCTTGCGGCCTTCGCGGTCGCGGTGACCCTGCTGGCGGCGCGGTTGTTCCGCTGGGAGACGACCTGAGCCGCAGGGCCGGCCGAAACTTCCCGACCGGGGACAACCGGGAGGATGCCCGCCGCCATCTGAAGGGCATGGACAGCAACGGGGTCGAGACGGCGACGATCGGCCGGGGGAGGACCGCGGAGACGCACGAGCGCGACTTCCCGGCGTACTTCACCGCCACCTGGCCGCGGATGTACCGCACCGCGCTCGCCATCACCGGCGACCGGGCCTCGGCCGAGGACGCCTGCCAGGCGGCCTTCGCCAAGGCGTACGCCGCGTGGTCCCGCGTCTGCGCCGCCGACCACCCGGACGCCTACGTGCGCAGGATGGTGGTCAACGAGGTGCTCGGCACCCGACGGTCGGCGTGGTGGCGCCGCGAGCGACCGCACGCCGACGTCGGCGAGCCACCGCCCCAGCCGTCCTTCGACGACGGCGTGACCGACCGGAGCACCCTGTGGGACGCCGTGGCCGCGCTGCCGCCCCGGCAGCGCGCGGTGATCGTGCTGCGCTACTACGAGGACCTCAGCGAGGAGCAGATCGCGGCCGCCCTCGGGTGCTCGCGCGGGACCGTCAAGTCCCAGGCGTCCGCCGCCCTCGGCAACCTCCGCCGCGCCACCGGTGCGGCCCTCGACGAAGGAGACCTGGCATGAGCACCGACCTGCGCGACGCGCTCGCCGAACGCCTCGACCGGGCGACCCCGCCCCCCGGTGACCTGGCGACCGTGGTGCGCGAGGGCCGGCGGATCCGCAACCGGCGCCGGGCCGTGGCCGTCGGTGCCGTGGCGGCCGCGCTCGTGCTGGGCGGCCTGGCCGCCACCCAGCTGGTGGGCCCGTCCGACCAGAGGGCCGGGAAGGGCGACGTGGCGACCGAGCCGGTGGTCGGCGCCGCCGACGGGCTGCGGGCGTACGCCGATCCCGGGGGCGACCTGCGCTACGGCGGGCTGCGTGTGCCGACCTCGCAGGTCCCCGGCTTCGACACCGACGCCGCCGCGACCCCCGAGGGCATCGTGTTCTACGAGGCTGGTCGACCGATGCTTCGGGACCTCGACGGCGAGGTCACCCCGCTGTGGGAGGGGCAGGTGCAGCCGGATCCGGACTTCCGCCCGACCGCCAAGGCCGACTCGACGTCGTCGGAGGTGGCCGTCGCCGTCCTCCGCGGTGGCGTGCCCCGCCTCATGGTCGTCGATACCGGCACGGGTGAGCTGGTCGACCAGATCAACCTCATCTGCGAGGGGTGCACCGTCGTCATCGACGCCTTCGATGACGGGGCGGTCTTCTTCCGCGACGGCAACGGGACCAACGTGTGGGACCTCGACGGCAACTTCGGCCGTCCCTTCGCGGGGCTGGGGACCTCGATCGCCGACGTCCGCAACGGCATCGTGCTCTACGACGGTGCCGTCCCGGAGCCCGAGCCGGGGGTGGGCCAGCGCGACTACACCTACGTCCGCGGAGCCATCGACTCCCAGCTCACCCACGACGGCGCGCACGTGCTGGCGTGGTCGAGCACGCTGGCCCCCACGGGTGCGGGCGACCCGCTCCGGCTGTCGGTCACCGAGGAGGACGGTGCGACGAGCTGGACCGTCGACACGGACGGCTCGGTCCTGGTCGCGTCCTACGGCTCCAGCGGCAACGTCGTGCACGACTGCGACGCGGTGACGGGCGCGTGCGACGAGGTCGAGGTGCTGGAGGTCAGTGGCGGCGACCTCGCGTTCCTCGGCAACGACATGTGACGACCGCCGCCCGCACCGCACCGCATAGGGTCGGCGCCGTGAGCCTGCTCCTCCAGACCCCACGCGCCCGGATCGCCCGGCTGACCCGCCGCCTCACCGGTGCGGAGAGCCCGCTGTACGGCGCCACCGTGATGGTGACCGGTGCCTCGTCGGGCATCGGCGAGGCGACGGCGTACGCCGCGGCCCGCCGCGGTGCGCACGTCCTGCTGGTCGCCCGGCGGGCCGACGAGCTCGAGCGGGTGCGGAGGGCGATCGTCGCCGACGGCGGCCGCGCGACGGCGTACACCGTCGACCTCACCGACGGCGACGCCATCGACGCACTGGTGGCCGAGGTGCTCCAGCGGCACAGCGCCGTCGACTACCTGGTCAACAACGCCGGGCGCTCGATCCGCCGGTCGCTCGAGCTGTCCTACGACCGCTTCCACGACTTCGAGCGGATGATGGCCGTCAACTACCTCGGGCCGGTGCGGCTGACGCTGGGGCTGCTGCCGGCGATGCGGGCGCAGCGCTTCGGTCACGTGGTCAACATCGTCACCTGGGGCAACCAGATCAAGGCGCCCAAGTTCGCCGCCTACATCGCCGCCAAGAGCGCCCTCGACGTCTTCGGCCGGATCCTGGGCCGGGAGGCGTTCTTCGACAACGTCACCTGCACCAACGTGCGGGTCGGGCTGGTCGCCACCCCGATGATCGGCCCGACCGAGGCCTACGCGGGCCGGCGGGCGGAGGGTCCCGAGCACTGTGCCGAGCGCATCGTGCGGGCCCTCGAGGACCGCCCGATCACGGTCAACGGGCTGATCGGGTCGACGGCCGAGGTGCTCAACCTGGTGGCGCCCCGCCTGACCGACTTCGTGACCGCCGAGCTGTCGCGACGGACCCCCGACTCCGCCGCCGCGCGGGGCGAGGTCCCTGTGGTACCCGCCGAGCCCGTCGCGGCGGTGAGCCTGCCACGTCACTGAGCACGCACGGTGGCTCACGCACCCGTCGTACGCCGCGTCGCGGACGCCACGCGGTCGGACGGCGGCCCGGCCACCTGACCGGGCCCGGGAATGTCGCCTGCTCACCGCTCCCGGGCGAGCGTCACGAGTGTGCGTGGATGCACCGTGCGCGCCACGGGGACGGTGCATCCACGCACACTCGTCAGCGGGTCAGCTGGCCTTCTTGGCCGCGGCCCGCTTGGCGGGAGCCTTCTTCGCGGTCTTCTTCGCGGCCGCCTTCTTGGCGGGGGCCTTCTTCGCAGCCGACTTCTTCGCGGCTGTCTTCCTGGCCGTCGACGTCTTCGCCGGGGTCGAGCCGCCCGAGTCCGAATCGTCGGAGTCGGAGTCGACCGGGGCCTCGCCCCGGGCGGTCTTCGCCGCGGCGACCGACTTCTGGAGCGCGGCGAGCAGGTCGACGACCTCGCCGGAGGTCTTGGTGGACCTCTCGGTGCGCTTGACCTCACCGCCCTCGATCTTGGCCTTGACCAGGGCCTCGACGGCGCCGGCGTAGTCGTCCTCGAACTCCGAGGCGTCGAAGTCGCCGGCCAGCGTCTCGACGAGCATGTGCGCCATCTTGACCTCGGTGTCCTTGACGTCGCCGACCTCGACGTCGAAGTCGGGGACCCGGACCTCGTCGGGCCACATCATCGTCTGGAGCACGATGACGTCGCCGCGCTCGGTCTGGCGCACGCGCAGCACCGCGACCGAGGTCCGCTGCCGGAGGGCCACGGTCACCACGGCCATCCGGTCGGCGTCCTTGAGGGCCTGGCGGAGCAGGGCGTAGGGCTTGGCGCCGGACTTCTCCGGCTCGAGGTAGTAGGACTTCTCGAAGAGCAGCGGGTCGATCTGGTCGCTCGGCACGAACTTCTCGACGGCGATCTCGCGCGACGACGTCGCCGGCAGCTCGGCCATGTCGTCGTCGCTGAGGATGACCATCTCGCCGTCCTCGGTCTCGTAGCCCTTGGCGATGTCGGAGTAGGGCACCTCCTCGCCGTCGAGGCTGCAGACGCGCTGGTACTTGATGCGGCCGCCGTCCTTGGCGTGCACCTGGCGGAAGGACACGTCGTGGGACTCGGTCGCGGCGTACAGCTTGACGGGGACGCTCACCAGGCCGAAGGAGACGGCTCCCTTCCAGATCGCTCGCATGGGGTAAGCATGTCCCATGCGTCCGATGCTCGCCACCAAGGCGGACCACCTCCCGACCGGCGAGGGCTGGTCGCACGAGGTGAAGTGGGACGGCGTCCGGATCCTCGCCGACGTGCGGGAGGGGAGCGGTGGTCGCGCCCGGCTCGTCACCCGCAACGGCAACGACGCCTCGATCGCGTGGCCCGACGTCCACGACAGCCCGCTCGGTGACCGGGACCTGCTCGTCGACGGGGAGATCATCGGGCTCAACGCCGACGGGCTGCCCGACTTCGGGGTCCTGCAGGAGCGGATGCACGTCCGCTCCGCGACCACCGCGGCCCGGCTCGCCGAGCGTGTCCCCGCGACGTACATGGTCTTCGACCTGCTCCGCCTCGACGGCGAGGACCTCACCGCCCGACCGCTCGCGGAGCGTCGCGAGCTCCTCGAGGGCCTGGGGCTGTCCGGCACGTGGCAGGTGCCGGCGTCGTACGACGACGGGGCGATGCTCCTCGACGCCACCCTCCAGCAGGGGCTCGAGGGCGTGGTCAGCAAGCGGCTCTCCTCCCGCTACACCTTCGACGCGCGCAGCCCGCACTGGGTCAAGCTCGCGCACCGGCACCGGTTCTCCTACGTCGTCGCCGGCTGGCGTCCGCAGGAGGGCACCAGCGACCGGCTGGCCGCTCTGCTGGTGGGGGAGCCGACGCCCGAGGGCCTGATGTACCGCGGCCGGGTCGGCAGCGGCATCGGGGGCGCGGCCAGCCGGCTGCTCACCGACCTGCTGGCCGGCTCCGAGCGCGAGACCAGCGCGTTCGCCGACGAGGTCCCGCGGGTCGACGCCACCGGCACCCGCTGGGTGGAGCCGCTCGTGGTGGTGGACGTCGACACCCACAGCCGGACGCCGGGCAAGCGGCTGCGCCAGCCGTCGTACCGGGGCGTCCGCACCGACCTCGGACCGGACGACCTCATGGAGGACCCCGCGTGAGGACCGTGCTCGCCGCGCTGCTGCTCGTGCTGCCGCTGGCCCCCGCGCAGGCAGCGGCCGCGGCCCCGTCCGCGCTGGTCCTCGACGGCGTGCGCGTCGCGGCCGGCCCGGCCACCACCCAGGTCGTGACGGTCAACCACACCGTCGGCCACCGGGCGCGGGTGACGTACTGGCGCCTGGTGGCGGGGGAGTGGGTGGCGCGCATGCGCACCGACGACGGACGCACCGGCTATGGCGGGCTGGTCCCCGGCGACCGGCGGGTGCAGGGCACCGGCACCACCCCGCTGGGCACCTACGGACTGCTCTCCGTCTTCGGCACCCACCCCCGACGCGACGCGGGGGCGCTCGACTACCGCCGCATCCGGCGCGGCGACCACTGGGTCCAGGACAACGCGTCGCCGCACTACAACCGCTACCGCAACCAGCGCCAGGGCGGCTTCCGGTGGTGGTTGCCGTCGTCCGACCCGAACGCGTCCGAGCGGCTGACCGACTACCGCCGGCCGTACGAGTGGTCGATCGTCACCGGCTTCAATGTCGAGCAGGTGAGGCACCGCGGATCGGGGATCTTCCTGCACGTCAACGGCCGCGGGGCGACGGCCGGTTGCGTGTCCGCGCCACGACGCTTCCTGCGCGCGCTCGTACGACGGCTCGACCCGGCCGCCGCGCCGGTGATCGCGATCGGTCGCTGATGGCCGAGATGCAGGTCGACGTCGAGGGCCGCACCCTGACGATCAGCAACCTCGACAAGGTGCTCTACCCGCGCACCGGCACCACCAAGGGCGAGGTGCTCAACTACTACGCCACCGTCTCCGGGGTACTGCTCCCGCACCTGCGCGACCGGGCCGTGACCCGGATCCGCTGGCCGCACGGGGTGGAGGGCTCCAGCTTCTTCGAGAAGAACAAGCCCGCCGGCACCCCGTCGTGGGTGCGCACGGCCAGCGTGCCGACGACGGGCAGCCGGGCCCAGTCGGACCGCGACACCCTCGACTTCCCGATCTGCGACGACCTCGCCACGCTCACCTGGCTGGCCAACCTCGCCGCGCTCGAGCTGCACGTGCACCAGTGGACGGTCACGAAGGCCGGCCGACCCCGCAAGCCCGACCGCCTCGTCATCGACCTCGACCCGGGCGAGCCGGCGAGCCTGCACGAGTGCTGCCGGGTGGCCCTGCTGGTCCGCGACGCCCTGGCCGATCGCCACCTCGCGTGCAGCCCGGTCACCAGCGGCAGCAAGGGCCTCCACCTGTACGCCGCGCTGCCGCGGCAGCTCGACAGCGAGGGCACCACCGCGCTGGCCAGGGAGGTGGCCGAGGAGCTCCAGGCCGCCCACCCCGCACTCGTCACGGCGACGATGACCAAGGCCAAGCGTCCCGGCAAGGTGTTCCTCGACTGGTCGCAGAACTCCGGCTCCAAGACCACGATCTCGCCCTACTCGCTGCGCGGCCGGGCGCTCCCCACGGTCGCCACCCCGATCGCGTGGGACGAGGTGGAGGAGGGCGCCGAGGACCCCGTCGGTCTGGACCAGTTCCGCTTCGAGGAGGTCCTCGAGCGGGTGCAGGACCACGGCGACCTGTTCCTGCCCTGAGGTCGGCGGGCCCGTCCGGGGGAGTGTCGTACGACGTCCCGGAGACGACCTGACGCCCGCGCGTGGCGTCGTACTCCGAGGGTGTCCCGCGCCCCTCTGAGGCGGGTGGGACTGCTGTTACCGAACGGTGGAGCAGATGTGTGGTCCACGTGGGCCCTCGGTGGGAGCGACGTGACGGCCCCGTCCCTACGTTGGTCCTGTCGACCTCGGTCGGCACCCAAGCAACCGTGGTGGGTTGGGACTGCCCGGCCGACGGACCCCCTTCGTCGGCCGGGCCATCCAGCTCCCCCAGCGGTTGCCCGCGACGAATGCCTCCCGAGGCCGAGGACACCGCCATGCTGTTAGCCGAGCTCGACGAGCCCGTCGCAACTATGCTCGCGGACATGGCACAGGTACTGGTCGTCGAGGACGAAGAAGACATCGCGTTTCCGCTCGTCCGCACGTTGGAGCGCGAGGGCTACGAAGTCACCTGGGTGCCCAGTGGTCGGGAGGCGCTCGCGCACCTCGCGTCGTCGTCGGCCGACATCCTCATCCTCGACCTCGGCCTCCCCGACATGGACGGCCTGGACGTGTGCCGCGCCGCCCGCGACGGCGGCTTCGAGGGCGGCATCATGATCGTCACCGCACGCGCCGGCGAGCTCGACCGCGTGGTCGGCCTCGACTTCGGCGCCGACGACTACCTCTCCAAGCCCTTCGGCCTCGCCGAGCTCCAGGCCCGGGTCCGCGCCCTGCTGCGACGCAGCCAGGCCAACGCCGCCCCGGCCGACGAGCCGGAGATCGACCCCTCCGCGCTGCGCATCGACACCGACGCCCGCCGCGTGATGCTGGCCGACGCCGAGGTCGCGCTGACCGCCAAGGAGTTCGACGTGCTCGCGCTCCTCGCCGCCCACCGCGACAAGGTCGTGCCCCGCGAGCAGCTGATGAGCGAGGTGTGGGACGAGAACTGGTTCGGCTCCACCAAGACGCTCGACGTCACGATCGGCCGCCTCCGCAACAAGCTGGAGGAGGCCGGGTCCTCCGACCGGGTCATCGCCATCCGCGGGGTGGGCTTCCGCCTCGAGGGCGGGGACTGACCCATGCGTGAGAGGCTCACTCTCGCCTTCGTGGGCCTCGCACTGGTGATCATCGTCGTGGCCGGAGCGGTCCGTGCCATGACCCTCGGTGACGTCGTCCACGCCTCGGAGACCGACGACCTGCAGCAGCAGTCGCTCGTGGTCGGCCGGGTCGTGGAGGGACTCGAGCAGTCCGACCGACCCGTGGACGTCGCGTCCCTGTCCGATCTGGTGGCACCGCACGTCCGCCTGGTCGTGGAGCGGCCCGGCCAGGACGACGTCGTCGTGGACGGCGCCGGCTTCGACGCCGCTGCCCAGGACGTGAGTGCCTCGAGCACCGTCGGTGACTCCACCGTGACGCTCGTGCAGGACGAGACCGTCACCGCCGCCGTCCTGGACTCGGCGCGAGGGCCGCTGATCGCGCTCATGGTGGGACTGCTCGCCCTGGCGGCCGTCCTCGGCCTGGCCATGGCCTCCGCCCTGTCGCGTCCCTTCCGCGACCTGGCCGAGTCGGCCGCCGCCCTGGGGCGCGGCCGCTTCGACATCGAGCCGCCCCGCTCCCGCATCCCCGAGGTCGTCTCGATCTCGGACTCGCTGCGCGCCAGCTCGCAGCGCCTCCAGAAGTCGCTGCGCCGCGACCGCGACTTCTTCCACCACGCCTCGCACGTGCTGCGCACCCCGCTCACCGGGATGCGGCTCGAGCTCGAGGAGCTCACCCTGCGACGCGACCTCGATCCCGACGTGCGGCGTACGACGGCACGCTGCCTGTCCGACGTCGAGCGCCTCGACCACACCATCGCCGAGCTGCTGGACTTCGCCCGCGGCCGTGCCCTGGTCGAGGGCGCCGAGGTCAGCCTCCTCGCACTCGGCTCCCACATCGCCCAGCGGTGGCGCGGCCTGCTGCCCGAGAACCGCGAGGTCAAGGCGTTCGTGGACAGCGGGCCCGAGATGCTGCTGACCCCCGGCCCGGTCGAGCAGCTCCTCGACAGCGTGCTGCGCGACGTCACCGAGTCCGGCTCCGGCCCGGTGATGATCCGCTTCGCCGGCCAGGACGAGCACGTGAGGGTCACCGTCCGCTCCGGCTCCACCACGGCGTACGTCGCCGGCACCGGCTCCCTGGCCGTCGCCACCCAGCTGCGCGCCAACGCCGACGCCGCCCGCACCATCACCGAGGTGCTCGGCGGGCGCTACACCGGCGACGCCACCGTCGACCAGCTCGAGATCCTGCTGCCGCGTCGCTGAGGCGCGGGCCGTGACCGGCCCAGCCGCAGCCCCGATCCCCGCCGGGTAGTTGGGGACGATCTGGTGGGCCGACCCGCGGTCTCGCCGACCACTTCGTCCCCAACTACCCCGAGGCTAGGCCCTGGTGTGGGTAGTCCGTGACGGACGGACCCCTGATGGGCTCGAGGTGGGGTCCGATCGTCACGGACTACCCCGGGGAGGGGGCCGTGCACCCGGGCCTCACCCGTCGAGCGCCGCCTCCTGCAGGGAGGCGAGCTCGGCGTCGAAGAACGCGATCAGCTGCTCGGGGTCCGGCACCGTGGCGGCGTCGACCTTGAAGCCGATCCGGACGGTGTCGGCGTAGCTGAAGATGCACACGCCCAGCGTCTGGCCGCCCGACCCCGGCACCCAGCCGAGGACCCCGGTGACCTCGACCCCCGCGAGGTAGCGAGGCTCCGTCGGCCCCATCACGTTGGTGGTGACGCCGATGGCCTTGCCGGCGAAGAAGTCGACGAGCGGCTTCTCGATGGCGTGCAGGTGCCCGATGCCCTCGGCCATGGCCGAGGTGATGAAGACCTCCGGCGACTGCTTGATGTGTGCCATCCGGCGGTGCACCTCGTCGAGCCGTTGCAGCACCGACATCTCGGCCGTGGGGAGGTGGAGCATGACCAGGGCGAACTTGTTGCCGAGCTCGCGGGGCAGCGGCTGGTCCACGGGCCGGATGTTGACCGGGACCATGGTCGTCAGGTGGTCGACCGCCTCGTCGAAGGAGTCGAGGTAGCGCGCCAGCGCACCCGATAGCGCGGCGATGAGCACGTCGTTGACGGTGCTCCCGGTGCTGCGTCCGATGGCCTTGACCTCGGCGAGCGGGTGGGGCTGCGACCAGGCCAGCCGCTTGGCCACCCCGGGGTCGCGGCTCAGCAGGGTCTCGGGGAGTACGTCGAGCAGGAGCTTGCGGGTGACCGCCAGGCCCTGGAGCGCCGTGCCCGGGACCCGCGGCAGGCTCAGGGTGCTGCGCACCAGTCCCGTGGCCAGCGAGACGAGGGACCGGCCCTGCTGGGGAGCGCGCGTCGGCCGGTCCGGATGGCCGTCCGGCGACGCGTCGGTGAGCGTCAGCATCACCTGCGCCAGGGCCATCCCGTCGGCCATGGCGTGGTGCAGGCGGGTGAAGACGACCGAGCCCTCGCCGTACCCGTCGACGAGCCACGCCTCCCACAACGGTCGGCTCCGGTCGAGGGGCCGGCTGACCTTGGACTCGAGGAAGGCGCGCAGCTGAGCGGGGCCGCCCGGCCTGCGGAGCTTGGCGTGGTGGAGGTGGTGGGACAGGCTGAAGTCCGGGTCGTCCTCCCATCCCGGCAGGTCCCACGGGCGGGCCGGGTCGACGGGCCGCTGGTGGAAGACCGGGTAGGTGTCGACCAGGCGCTCCTGGATGGTCTCCTTCAGGCGCGCCCAGTCGAGCGGCTGCTCGGTCCACATGATCCCGTCGATCACCATCAGGTGGTTGGGCCGGTCGGCGTGCAGCCACATGGCGTCGGCGCCGCCCATCGTCCGACGGGTCCCTGTGGTCATGACTGCGCTCCGGCTGCCAGGGCGAGGTCGCGGACCCGGGCGATGTCGTCGGGGGTGTGGACACCGTTGACGCCCGAGATGGTGGCCAGCCGCATGCCGTGCTTGAGCCCGAGCCGGTAGATCTCCTTGACCTTCTCCCACTCGATGTTGCGGCCGACGGTGAAGGTCTCGTATCGCCCCTCCAGCGCCAGGACCACGGTCTCGGCCAGGCACGCGTAGGCGACGTTCTTGGGGAGCCCGATGTCGCGCATCTGCACGTCGCCCGGCAGCTCGATCTCACCGGACTCGATCACGAGTACGTCGGGGCGCTTGGCGACGTCCTCGGCCGACAGGTCGAGGGGGCGGGCGACGTCGGTGATCACGCAGCCGGGCTTGACGGCCATGATGTCGAGGACCCGTTTGCCGGCCCCCGAGGTGGCCGTGACGATCAGGTCCATGTCGGTGAGGGCCTCGTCGGGAGTGGCCGCGATGTGCACCTCGGCGCCCGGGTGCTCCCGCTCGATCAGCTCCTTGAGCGCCAGCAGCTTGGCCGACTCCGGCGAGACCAGCCACAGCCGGGCCTCGGCGACGGCGAGGAGCCGCGCGCAGACCGACCCGATGGCCCCCGTGGCCCCGACGACCATCGCGTTGCCCCGCAGGGCCCCGTCGGCGTCGACCTCGGCCAGGCCGAGCTGGCGCAGCGCCTCGTGCGCGGCCCACAGCGCGCCCGACGCGCTGTAGCTGTTGCCGGTCGTCACGGGCAGCGGGGCCTGCCGCGCGACCGTCACCCCGGCGTCGCCGACGACCTTGGTGAACGCGCCCAGTCCCATGATCTGCGCCCCGAGCTTACGGGCGGTGTCCGCCGCGACGAGGAGGCGCTTGTAGGTGAACTCCGGGCTGTGGGCCATCATCTCGTGCGGCGTGCCCCCGACGGAGATGAGCCAGCCCTCCGCCTCGGCACCGGTGGGGGAGGTGATGCCGGTGACGTGGCTGTAGGTGAACGGCGGGCTGTAGGCCACGGCCTTCTCGACCAGGTCCATCACCGGCGCCGGCGCGATGCGCGAGATGGTGCGCAGCGGCTCGACGTTGCGCAGGTACTGCTGCGACAGCGGGTGGATGACGAACGCGAACCGGCTCTTGCGCCGGGGCCCGTTGGGCTGCAGCAGCCGTGGCTCCAGCCCGGCGGAGACGATCATGTCGAGGAGGTCGTCGTGGGTGAGCGTGCTGCCCCGGTGGACCGACGCCGTCATCAGCGCCTCGAGCGTGGCCGCGTTTACCGTCACGCCGTCGAACGGCTGCGGCGTCACGTCGACGACCAGGTCCACGCCCCGGTCACCCAGGTCGGCCAGCCGGTCCGGCGAGGTCTCCGAGGTGATGAGGGTCTTGCCGGCCAGGTCCTCGAGCCCGAAGCCGGTCAGCTCGTCGTACGTCGCGACGAGGACGTCGCAGTCGCGTGCGGCCTTGCGGGCCAGCGCGTGCGCGGCGAGGTGGCCCGGCGCGGCGGCCTGCGTCCGCACCCCGTCGGGGACGAGGCGCAGGGCCAGCCCGGTCGCGCCGCCCACGGCGTCGGCGGCGAGCCCCAGCACCGGGTTGGTGTGCAGGCGGTCCGGCAGGCCCAGGCGCAGCATCGGGTCGGCGTGCTGGACGTTGTCGGTGTGCTCGCGCAGGATGCGGACCGTGCGGTCGTGGTGCCGCCCGCCGAGCACGACGGTCCTGGCGTTGGTGAAGTAGCCCGGCATCTCGGTCTCGACGCGCCGCACCGCCCACTCCTGGAGGACCTCGAGGAGCTGGGAGCCGTCCGTCACGGGGGTCGACCCGGCCTCGGCCATCAGCCGCTCGCGCGCCCGCAGCTCGCCGCCGTACAGGCCGGTGACCCGCGCGTCGCGGACGCCCGTGACGGCGACGGCGGCGGCCTGGGGCGCCCACTCCCGGACGAGCCCGCGGGCGGCGTCGACGTCCCCGGACGTGCCGCGGCGGACGATCCGGAACCGCTGGCCGAGGAAGGTCACCCGGGTGTCGTGGTCCCACTCGGGGCCCATCAGGCTGATGTTGACGACCACGGGGGTCCTGGGTGTCATGTCGCGTCCTCCATGTCCGTCGGCGTCAGACCATGGCCGCGGAGTCGAGCTCGGGGTGCTCGACCATGTAGTCGAGGAGCCGGTCCGCGTAGTCCTCGAAACGGGGGCAGGTCACGCCCGTGCCGGCGAGGTCGGTGGTCGTGTGGGTGGTGTCGTACGTCGTGGGGGAGGCGAAGTAGTCGAGGGCCTCGACGGGCAGGCCCATCAGCCGCTCGGCGAGGGGCAGCGAGACCACGGCGCGGGTGAGCGCCAGTGGCAGCGGCACCCAGATGACCCGTTTGCCCAGTCGTGCGGCGAACGCGTCCACCAGCTCGCGCACGGTCGGCGGGTCCGGGTCGGTGAGGGCGTAGGTCCGGCCCAGCGACACGTCCAGCACCGACAGCCGGTCCATGGCGTCGATGACGAAGTCGCGGGGGACCAGGCAGAAGCGGACCACGTCGGGGTCGGCGACGGCGGGGACGACGGCGATCGGCGGCTGGCGGCGCAGGAAGGTGGCTAGGAAGTAGGGGCCGTCGAGCTTCTGGGTCGCCCCGGTGCGGGAGTCTCCCACCACGATGCCGGGGCGGTAGATCGTCGCGGGCATCCCGGCGGCCATGGCCCGGCGCACCAGCAGCTCGGCGTCGTACTTCGTCGACTCGTAGTGGTTGCGGAACTCCTGGCCGACGTCCAGCTCGTCCTCGCGGAGCTCGCCCTCGTGGCGCCCGCTGACGTAGCAGGTGCTCACGTGGTGCAGCCGCTCGAGCCCCGGCAGGCTGCGGCACAGGTCGAGCACCCGGTCGGTGCCGACCACGTTGACCCGGTGCGCCAGCTCCTCGCCCACCGTGAGGTCGTAGACGGCCGCCAGGTGCCAGACCTCGGTGACGTCCTCGAGCACGTGCTCGTCGGCGCTGCTGAGGCCGAGACCCGGGGCGGCGACGTCGCCCAGCACCACGCGGACCCGGCCGGCCACGTGCGGCTCGTCCGCCTCGATCCCGGCGAGCCGCTCGCGGGCGTCGGCCAGGTGCCGGGCCTGGACCAGGCAGACCGCGTGCACGCCCGGTCGCCGCGCCAGCAGCCGGGGCAGCAGGGCCGAGCCCAGGAAGCCGGGGAACCCGGTCATCAACAGCGCGGTCATCGCGCCCTCCACCTCGTCGTCGGCATCTCGTCCCGTCCAGCCTGTCAGCGCAGACCGGGCACCCCCAGTGCCGAACGTCCCCTCCGGGCACGGACCAAACGGCTATCCCTGGGGCGACAGGCCCTCGAGGCCGTCCAGGACCCGGGCGAGGCCGAAGTCCCAGGCGAGCGACGGACTGCCGGGGCCGCCCATGGCCTCGCCGGCCGCGGCACCCACGCGCTGGGCGAGGGGGTGGTCGTCACCCAGGTAGGCGGCGAGGCGGGGGCTCCACTCGGGCCAGTGCTCCGCCATCTCGCCGGCCCGGGGCTGGGGCCGCAGTGCCCGGGCGCTCGCCCGCACGAAGTCGAGGACGAACGTGAGGGCCGCGTCCCAGGTGGCGTCGTCGAGCCCGAGCGGCGCCAGGGCGGCGAGCTCGTGGTCGTACTTCGCGATCGTCCCGGGTCCGAGGGCGGTGCGGTCGTCGGCGACGTCGACCAGCCACGGGTGCTGCTGGAGCAGCGCCAGGTTGTCCTCCGCCACCCGGCGCACCCGGGACCGCCAGCCGGCCCGACCGTACGGCGCGCGGTCCGTGCGCTGGTGGGCCGCGTCGGCCATCAGGACCAGCAGGTCGTCGCGGTTGTTGACGTGCGTGTAGACCGACATCGTCGAGACGCCGAGCTCGCCGGCCAGCCGGCGGATGGTCACCCCGGCCAGCCCGTCGGCGTCGGCCAGCCGGATGGCCGCCTCCACCACTGCCCCGGTCGTCACGCGGGCCCGGGGTCCGCGCTGCCCGCCCGTCGGTGCGTCCGGGTGGTCACGCCACAGGAGGTCGATCAGGGGGAGCGGCACGGTCGTCTCCTGGTCCGGGAACATTCCTATAACAGCGTACGTTGTACGGCGTACCACGTATCGACAGGAGTCCAGTATGAACATCACCGCCACCGCCATCTCGCTCAACGTCGCCGACATCGAGGCCTCGGCCGCCTTCGCCGCGGAGCTCGGCTTCACCGAGGCGATGTCCGCCGACGGCTTCGTGTCCGTCGAGCACCCGACCGCCGGGGTCCACCTGGCCTTCCTGCGCACCGGGTTGTCGTCGTTCAAGCCGGCGGAGGTCGCTGGCCCCGCGGGCCGGGGCACGCTGCTGGCCTTCGTGGTCGACGACGTCGACGCCGAGTTCACCCGGATCGCCGCCACCGGCGCCCGGGTCGTCACGCCGCCGGAGACCGAGCCGTGGGGCGAGCGCTACTGCCAGTTCGCCGACCCCAACGGGCTCGTCTGGCAGCTCGTCCAGTGGGTGACCGCCCCCGAGTGACCGGGCACGGGGGTTGTCCACAGGCTTAACCTTCGCCGGTGTGTGAGTCGCCCGTGCGTGGGTAGGTTGTCGCGCAGAAACCCACTCGGGACGGGGGACTCGGATGACCGTCACACGCCAGGACTCGCACAGCGAGCTCGTCGAGATGCTCGACGGACAGGTGCGCGAGCGCGTGCGCTCGGACGGCGTCGACCCCCAGCGTGACGCCGGTCTGGTGCGCCGCATCGCGGAGGACGTCGTACGCCGCCACGACGAGCGCAGCCTGACGGGTGCGGTCGTGCCGGTCGCAGATCCCGACGGGGTCGTGGGCGAGCTGATCGCCCGGGTGTCGGGCTTCGGTCCGTTGCAGCCCTTCCTCGACGATCCCGAGGTCGAGGAGATCTGGATCAACGACCCCAGCCGGGTCTTCATCGCCCGGCGGGGTCGGCACGAGCTCACCAACCTGATGCTCAGCGCGGCGCAGGTGCACGAGCTGGTCGAGAGGATGCTCAAGTCCAGCGGCCGGCGGATCGACCTCAGCCAGCCCTTCGTCGACGCGATGCTCCCCGAGGGGCACCGTCTGCACGTGGTGCTCGAGGGCATCAGCCGTGGCTTCTCGGCGGTCAACATCCGCAAGTTCGTGGTGCGCGCGAGCCGGATGAGCGACCTGGTCGAGCTCGGCAGCCTGTCGCAGCAGGCGGCGACCTTCCTCGACGCCTCGATCCGGGCAGGGCTCAACGTCCTCGTCGCTGGCGGCACGCAAGCCGGCAAGACGACGTTCCTCAACTGCCTGGCCGCCGCGATCCCCGGTGGCGACCGGGTGATCTCCGCGGAGGAGGTCTTCGAGCTCCGCTTCAACCATCCCGACTGGGTGCCCATGCAGACCCGGCAGGCGGGGCTCGAGGGCACCGGCGAGATCGCCCTGCGCGACCTGGTCAAGGAGGCGCTGCGGATGCGGCCGAGCCGGGTGGTCGTGGGGGAGGTGCGGGCCGAGGAGTGCCTCGACCTGCTGCTCGCGCTCAACGCAGGTCTCCCCGGCATGTGCACCCTGCACGCCAACAGTGCCCGTGAGGCGCTGGTCAAGATGTGCACCCTCCCGCTGCTGGCCGGAGAGAACATCTCGGCCCGCTTCGTCGTGCCGACCGTGGCCAGCTCCGTGGACCTGGTCGTGCACCTGGGGATCGATGAGCACGGCGTACGCCGCGTCAACGAGATCGTCTCCGTCCCCGGCCGGGTGGAGAACGACATCATCGAGACCGAGCCGCTCTTCGAGCGCAGCGACGGCGAGCTGCGTCGGGCCCCGGGCACGCCGACCCGGCTGGAGCGCTTCCAGCGTATCGGGATCGACGTCCACCAGATCCTGGCCGGGGGCCGCTGATGGGTGCGCTCATCGGGCTCGGTGTCGGGGTCGGGCTGCTGCTGGTCTGGTCCGCCTTCTTCCTGCCGCGCGCACCGCGACCCCGGCGGCCGGGCGGCACGCGTGCGGAGCAGCTGCTCGCCCGCGCGGGGCTCGGTGATGTGTCGGTGACCAGCCTGGTGCTGCTCTGCGTCGTGCTCGCCGTGGTCGCGTTCGTCGTCATCCAGGCGGTGTCGAGGACGGTCCCGGTGGCGGTCGTCTTCGCGCTGATGGCGGGCTGGGCACCGGTCCTGGTGCTGCGCCAGCGGGCCGCCCGCCGGCAGCGGGAGTTCGCCGAGGTCTGGCCCGACGCCGTCGACAACCTGGCCAGCGCCGTGCGCGCCGGCATGTCCCTGCCGGACGCCCTCGGGGCGCTCGGAACCAACGGTCCCGAGGCGCTGCGCGACGCGTTCGAGGGGTTCGCGCTGGACTACCAGGTGACCGGCCGCTTCCACGAGTCGCTCGACCTGCTCAAGGCGCGCCTGGCCGATCCCGTCGGCGACCGGGTCGTCGAGGGTCTCCGGATCGCCCGCGAGGTGGGCGGCGGCGAGCTCGGCCGCCTGCTGCGCAACCTGTCGGGATACCTCCGGGACGAGGCCCGCACCCGCTCCGAGCTCGAGTCACGCCAGGCCTGGACGGTCAACGGTGCCCGCCTGGCCGTGTCCGCTCCCTGGGTCGTGCTGCTGCTGATGTCCTTCCAGACCGGCTCGGTGCAGGCGTTCTCCTCACCGGCCGGGGTCGTGGTCCTCACCGTCGGAGCCGCGCTGTGCGTGCTCGCCTACCGCCTGATGATGCGCATCGGCCGGCTGCCCGTCGAGCGGCGGATCCTGGCATGACGCTCGCGATGTGGGGTGCGGTCCTCGGCGCGCTGGCGGCCGGCGGGCTGCTGCTGGTCGTCGTACGCGTGCTCGCCATCCGGCGACCGCAGCTCGCGCTGCGCGTCACGCCGTACGTCCGTGACCTGCCGCAGGTCGGTCGCACCCCGGCCCTCAAGGTCGCCTCGGCCTCGCCGACCGTCGCGGCGGCCGGGATCTTCGGGCCGTTCCTGCGCGCGGCGGCCGACGGTGTCGAGCGGGTGCTGGGCGGCGAGGCGTCCGTACGCCGCCGCCTCGTCCGCGCCGGCCTCGACAAGTCCGTGCACGAGTTCCGCGTCGAGCAGGTGATGTGGGGGCTCGGTGGCTTCGCGGTGGCCGCGGCGCTGCAGCTGCTGCGGTCGCTCACCGGCGGGGTCAACCCGGTGGCGGCCCTGGGCCTGTGCCTGTTCGGTTTCGCGGCGGGAGTGCTGCTGCGCGACAACCGGCTCTCCTCCCGGGCCACCGAGCGCGAGCGACAGATGATCCTGGAGTTCCCGGCCCTGGCCGAGATGCTGGCGCTGGCCGTGGCGGCGGGGGAGAGCCCGGTCGCCGCCCTCGACCGCGTCGTACGACGCAGCGGCGGTGAGCTGTCCGCCGAGCTCGGCCGTGTCCTCGCCCGGATCCGGACCGGCACCCCCGTCGCGGCCGCCTTCGAGCAGCTGGCCGCCGCCACGGGGGTGCCGATGGTGGCGCGATTCGCCACCGGCATCGCCGTCTCCATCGAGCGTGGCACGCCCCTGGCCGACGTGCTGCACGCCCAGGCGGGCGACGTGCGCGAGGCCGGCCGCCGCGCACTCATCGAGACCGCCGCCCGCAAGGAGGTCTTCATGATGGCGCCAGTCGTTTTCCTCGTCCTGCCCGTGACCGTGCTGTTCGCGTTCTTCCCCGGCGCCCTCGGGTTGCGCCTCGTCGTGCCCTGACCACCTGTCTCACAGACCCATCCATCCACTCAACCCTCGGGGGTACCCATGCACACACCACTCACGGAGCTCCTGCTCCGGTCCTGGCTCTCGGTCACGGCACCGCGTCGTGACGAGCGCGGCGACGTGCCGGGCTGGGTCATGGTCACGGTGATGACCGTCGGCCTGGCCATCGCGATCTTCACCTTCGCCGAGGAACCCCTCAAGGGCCTGCTCAGCGCGGCCTTCAACCAGGTCAAGTAGGCCCGGTGCCCGCCGTCCGGCACCGGGGGGAGCGCGGCTCGGCCGTCGTGGACTTCGTGATGGCCCTCGTCGTGCTGCTGCCGTTGTTCATCGGGCTGCTCCAGCTCGCCCTGGTGCTGCACGTGCGCAACACCCTCTCCTCGGCCGCCGCCGAGGGCGCCCGGTCGGCCGCAGTGGCGGGCGCGACGCCTCAGGACGGGGTGGACGAGGCGCGCGAGCAGATCGTCGGCGCCGTCTCGCCGGACTACGCGCGGGCGATCCGCGTGGAGCCGGTCTCCATCGGTGGTGCCGCGGCGTACGAGCTCACCATCGACGCCCGGGTGCCCACCCTGGGTCTCGGCGGCATCGCGATCGAGTTCTCGGTCAGCGGCAACGCGATCCGTGAGGAGGCGCCGTGAGGCGGGCGCGCGACGAGCGGGGGAGCGCCCTCGTCGAGTTCTGCTGGGTCGGGCTCGTGCTCTTCATCCCGCTGACCTGGATCGTGATCTCGGTCTTCGAGGTGCAGCGGGGTGCCTTCGCGGTCAACGGGGCGGCGCGGGCCGCCGCTCGCGCCTTCGCGCTGGCCCCCGACGACGCGACGGGGCGGGCACGGGCCGAGGCCGTGGCGACGCAGACTCTGGCCGACCAGGGCAGCGATGGCATGGTGGCCGACGTCCGGGTCTCGTGCGGTGGGCTCGCCAACTGCCACACCGGCACGGCCGTCATCACGGTGGAGATCCGGTCCCGCGTCGAGATGCCGCTGCTGCCCGAGGTGCTGGCTGCCGAGCGTCGCAGCTTCGCCCTCGAGGCGAGCCACACGGTGCCGATCGGCCAGTACGTCGAGGCGGGACGCGGCAGCGGACCGGCTGATGGTGGTTGAGCGAGGCGCGACCGCCGGGTCGAAACCAGGGGGACGAATGAGGCGCGACGATCGCGGCTCCGCCATCCCGCTGATCGTGGGCCTCGCCGCGGTCCTCGTGCTGGCCATCGCTGTCGTCGTCAACGCCTCCTCGGCCTTCATGCAACGCCAGTCGCTCGACACCCTCGCCGACGGTGCGGCGCTCTACGGCGCCGACATCGGCTCCGCCGGCGTGTACGCCGAGGGGTTGCCGGCCGAGCGGCTCCTGCAGGAGGAGCGGGCGGTCCGGGTCGCGGTGCAGGACTACCTGCGCCGGGTCGGTGCCTACGAGACGTACGGCGACATCGCGGTCGTCGCCCGGGTCGATCCCGCCGCCCGTGCCGTGACGGTGGTCCTGAGCGCGCCGCTCGACCTGCCGCTCACCGTTCCCGGCACCCCGAGCCGGCCCACCGTCTCGGCCACCGGCCGCGCGGCTGTCACCATCGAGCCGGCGGGGTGAACCTGGCCGCCTGTCACCCGGGCGAGAGGCGCGCCCGTCTTTGCCGGAAACATCGAGGTCGGCAGGCCCTGGGGATCGCGGATCATGCTGCCCGAAGTGACTACGTGTCCATAGGTCATCTGGGTCTGCCGCATAGCCCGTTGTGGATCTACCGTCAGTGGTCACAGGGGGGCCTGAGCGTCCGGGGGAAGCCAGGTTTCGACCAGACCACCCGCCGGCACCGACCTGGGAAGGTCGCCGACGGGTGGTCTGATCTCGTTCGAGCCCGCGTCGGCGTGACGACGCCCCCGCACGTGTCAGTGGCGGCCGCGCGGCGGGCACCATCGACCAGGCAGGCTCAGCCGGCGGATGCGCCGATCGGGATCGTGGCCACCTCGGTCAGCTCGTCGCTGGACCCGAACCCGAGCCTGGCCAGCGTGACGACGTCGACCGGCCACGGAGTGCCGGCGAAGTCCTCGAGCCCGGCCACCAGGGTGGCGAGCGCCTCGTCCGAGACCCCGTCGTCCAGGTCCGCGACGGGCAGCAGCGGCCTGAAGGAGCGGCGGTCGAGCATGAAGCCGGCCCGCTTGGCAGAGTCGGTGATCTCGCGGAAGACGGCGCGCAGGCCGTCGACCTCGCCGCCGAGCGCGAGGTGGAGCCGTTCGTCGGACCCGTGGGTGCTCAGCTCGCCGGTGACGTGCACCGTCGGTGCCGTCCACCCAAGGGCGTCGCGCTCCAGGGTGGTCCGCAACCGGCTCCCCGCCTCCGGCTCCACGTAGCCGAACTTCGTCACGTGCACCGCCATCAGCCCCACCGACAGAGGGGTGAGCGCCGGCGCCTCGCCAGCGGTCGGGGACGACGGACGCGACCGCCCCCAGCGCTTGCGCGACTCGACCGCCGGCGCGCCCATCCGCCCGCCGACGTCCGCCAGCAGGGCCGCGACCTCCTCCCGCTGGGCCAGCGGGGGGAGCAGGACTGCGCTCAGGTACACGGGTGCCTTTCCTCCGAGAGATCGCCGCCCCCACGGGGACGACGGACACAGCATGACAACCACACCGGCGCTCCGCGCATTCACCGCTC
The DNA here is from genome assembly GCF_001428425.1 of Nocardioides sp. Soil777. Classification (NCBI taxonomy): domain Bacteria; kingdom Bacillati; phylum Actinomycetota; class Actinomycetes; order Propionibacteriales; family Nocardioidaceae; genus Nocardioides; species Nocardioides sp. Soil777. The sequence goes on along the minus strand of NZ_LMSN01000001.1, from coordinate 620,061 downwards.
GCCATCCGCAACCTTTTCCACGCTCGCCGCATCTCCTCCCCGCAACGGGCCCGCACGGGCCCCACTGACACGGGAGAACCTCATGCACCGCACCACCACCACCCTCGTCTCGCTGGCCGCCGCGGCGGTCATGGTCGCCGGTCCGCTCGCCCTGACCACGACCACCGCGCAGGCCGCGGACACCACCGAGCGCCGCGCGGCGGCGTACACGGTCACGGCGAAGGTGAACAAGGACGTCGTGACCGTCGGCGAGGACGTCGTCAAGGTCCGCGGCAAGGTCACGCCGCGCGCCGCCGGGGCCAAGGTCGTCCTCCAGCAGCGTCTCGACGGCAAGACGAAGTGGGCCGTCAGCACCAAGGCGAAGGTCAAGCGCAACGGCACCTTCCTGCTCAAGGACGAGCCGAGCGTGTCCGGCACCCGCGAGTACCGCGTGCTCAAGCCCGCGGGCCAGGGCATCCGCAAGGGGACCAGCAAGGTCCTCTCCGTCGACGTCTACCGGTGGGAGCTGCTCGGGAGGCGGACGACCGGCGCCACGCAGAACGTCCACACCCTCACCACGGCCACCATCGGCACAACGGAGTACTGGCCGAGCCTCGTGGTGAACACACCTGGCGCCCCGGCGTACGTCGAGTTCACCCTCGGCCGCCTGTGCACCGACCTCCGCACGACCTACGCCCTCGACGACCGCTCCGAGAGCGGGTCCACCGGGGCGGTCAAGCTGCTCGTCGACGGCGTGACGAAGGTCGACCAGGGCCTCGTCGTCGGGCAGGTCGTCGAGTCGACGACCGACCTGACGGACGCGTTCCGCCTGCGCTACGAGCTCACCTCCAGCGCGTCCCCGGTGTCCCGTCCGGTCGTCGCGACCCCGGAGATCCGCTGCACGAAGTAGCCATGTCGCACCGGCGTCGACGGTCCTAGGATCCGAAGAGGCCCGGTGCGGGCCGCCACAGCAACCGGGAGGACCTCATGAAGCGTCTCACCACCCTGATCACGGCCGCGGCCGTGGTCGTCGGCCCGATGGCTGTGGCGGCCACCGCCACCGCCGCCCCTGACGACGCCCGCAAGCCAGCGGCGTACACCGTCACCGCCAAGGTCAACATCCAGGAGATGGACCTCGGTGAGGGCGTGGTCAAGGTCCGCGGCAAGGTGACGCCGCGTGCCGCCGGCAAGAGGGTCTTCCTCGAGCAGCGCGGCGCCGGCCTCAGGAAGTGGACCGTCACCGGCAGGGCGACGATCAAGCGCAACGGCACCTACCTGTTCACCGACGAGCCCAGCGCCTACGGGACCCACCAGTACCGCGTCGTCAAGCTCCGCTCCAACGGGGTGAGGAGGGGGACCAGCCCGGTCGTCGCGGTCCGCGTCTACGAGTGGCAGAAGCTCGCCCAGCGTCCGAAGGGGGCCTTCGAGAACATCGCCGTGTCCAGCACCGCGCTCGTCGGCGGCGTGCCCTACGCCTTCTCCTTCCAGCCCTTCACCCGCGGCGCGGCGTCGTACGTCGAGTACCCGCTGAAGGGCCTGTGCACCGACCTGCGCACGACGTACTCCATGCACGACAGCGCCGCCGTGGGCTCCTCGTCCCGCATCACGCTCGCCCTCGACGGGGTGACCACGGTCGACCAGACGCTGGTGAAGGGCCAGGTGGTCCCCTCGACCACCGACCTCACCGGCGCGCTCACGCTGCGCTACGACCTCTTCTCCAACGCCGACCCGGCCAGCTACCCGGCCGTGCTCGTCCCGGAGGTCCGCTGCACGAGGTAGCCCCCGGACCACGCCGGGAGCGCCGCCCACGGGGGTCGGCGGTGCTTCCGGCGTGCTGCCTTTCGACACTCCTCACACCCGAGCCGTAGTGTGGGTCCTTGTGGCGAGTACCGACTTCGAAGCAGAGATCAAGCAGCTCCAGGCGACCATGAAGACCATCGGTCAGGTCCTCGACCTGGACACGATGCGCCGCGAGATCGCCGACCTCGGCGAGCAGGTGGCCGCGCCCGACCTGTGGGACGACGTGGACAGCGCCACGCGCATCACCGGGCGCCTCTCGACCCTCCAGGGCGAGCTCGACAAGTTCACCGGCCTCGACTCGCGCATCGAGGACCTCGCGCTGATGGTCGAGATGGCGCAGGAGGAGGGGGACGCCTCCTCCCTCGAGGACTCCGAGCGCGAGCTGCTCCGCATCAAGAAGTCCGTCGAGTCCCTCGAGATCCGCACCCTGCTCAACGGTGAGTACGACGCCCGCGAGGCGCTGGTCAGCATCCGCTCCGGTGCCGGCGGCGTCGACGCGGCGGACTTCGCCGAGACCCTGATGCGCATGTACATGCGCTGGGCCGAGCAGCACAAGTACCCCGTCGAGGTCTACGAGACGTCGTACGCCGAGGAGGCCGGCCTCAAGTCCGCCACCTTCGCCATCCACGCGCCGTACGCCTACGGCACGCTCTCCGTCGAGGCCGGCACCCACCGCCTCGTGCGGATCAGCCCCTTCGACAACCAGGGCCGCCGCCAGACGTCGTTCGCCGCCGTCGAGGTCGTGCCCGTGCTCGAGCAGACCGACGAGATCGAGATCCCCGACGAGGAGATCCGCGTCGACGTCTACCGCTCGGGCGGCCCCGGCGGCCAGTCCGTCAACACCACCGACTCCGCCGTGCGCCTCACGCACATCCCGACCGGGACCGTCGTGAGCTGTCAGAACGAGAAGTCGCAGCTGCAGAACAAGGCCTCGGCCATGGTGGTCCTCAAGGCCAAGCTGCTGGCGCTGAAGAAGGCCGAGGAGAAGGCCCACCTCGACGGCCTGCGCGGCGACGTCCAGGCCTCGTGGGGCGACCAGATGCGCAACTACGTGCTCAACCCCTACCAGATCGTCAAGGACCTCCGGACCTCCTACGAGTCCGGCAACCCGCAGGCGGTCTTCGACGGCGACATCGACGCGTTCCTCGAGGCCGGCATCCGCTGGCGACGGGGCGCCGAGAAGGTCGAGGCCTGACCGACCGGTCTCCCGACACGCGCACAACCGGCGGCGTACGACATCCGGATCCCCGCGATCCTCGTCGTACGCCGCCGGTTGCCGTGCTGGCGGTCGCCCGTGGTGTCGTACGCCGCCAGCCACCGAGGCGGGGCAGGAGCACCCTCAGCGTGCTCCCACCCGGCGCGTGCCGCCGTCCGTCAGCGACGGCGGCGCAGCGCGGCCTCGGTGAGGGCCGGAGGTGCGTAACCCCGGTCAGCCTCGTTGATGGTCGTGCCCGGCGGCACGATCTCGTCGATCCGGTCGAGCACGTCGCCCGGAAGGTCGATCTTGTCCGCCCCGAGCTGGGACTCCAGCTGCTCGAGCGTGCGCGGACCGATGATCGCCGACGACACGGCGGGGTGCTTGAGCACGAAGCCGAGCGCCAGGTGGATCAGCGACACCCCGGCCTGGTCGGCCAGGTCCTGGAGGTCGTGGACGGCCTCCAGCTTGGCGCGGTTCTCCGGCGAGGTCGGGTCGTGGCGCGCCGGCTGCCGCGCGGCCCGCGAGGAGACGACCGACGGGTCGGAGTCCCGGCGGTAGCGGCCCGAGAGCCAGCCACCGGCCAGCGGTGACCACGGCAGGATGCCGAGGCCGTGCTTCTCCGCGGTGGGCAGCAGGTCGCGCTCCACCTCGCGGGCCAGGATGCTGTAGGGCGGCTGCTCGGTGACCGGGCGCTCGCGGTGCCGGTCGCGGGCCACCCACTGGGCCTCGACGACCTGCGAGGGCAGGAAGGTCGACGTGCCGATGTAGCGGATCTTGCCGGCGTGCACCAGGTCGGACAGCGCGCCGAGGGTCTCGTCGATGTCGACCTCCGGGCGCGGGCGGTGCACCTGGTAGAGGTCGATGTGATCGGTCTGGAGCCGACGCAGCGAGTCCTCGACGGCCCGCACGATCCAGCGGCGCGAATTGCCCTGCTGGTTGGGGTCCTCGTCGGACATCGAGCCGTGGAACTTGGTGGCCAGCACGACCTCGTCGCGGCGGCCCTTGAGAGCCTTGCCGACGATCTCCTCCGACTCGCCGCGGGCATAGACGTCGGCGGTGTCGATGACGTTGATGCCGGCGTCCAGGGCGCGGTGGATGATCCGGACCGACTCGTCGTGGTCGGGGTTGCCCCACGCGCCGAACATCATCGCGCCGAGGGTGAGCGGGCTGACCCGGACGCCGGTGCGGCCGAGGGTGCGGTAGGTCATGCGATCTCCTGGTGGATGTCGGAGCGGGTGGTGGGGGAGTACTGGCTGGTCGGCCGGTCCAGGCCGTAGTGCTCGCGCAGCGTCGTGCCGTCGTACGCCGTGCGGAACAGGCCGCGGGCCTGGAGGATGGGCACGACGTGGTCGACGAACGCCTCCAGTCCCGACGGTAGCGCCGGCGGCATCACGTTGAACCCGTCGGCGGCGCCACTGGTGAACCACTCCTCGATGGCGTCGGCCACCTGCTCGGGCGTGCCGCTGAAGGTGCGGTGCCCGCGGCCCCCGCCGAGGCGGCCGATGAGCTCGCGGACGGTCAGCCGCTCCCGCCGGGCGAGGGTGACGATGAGGGTGTAGCGCGACTTGGCGCCCTCGATGTCGTCCTCCGCGGGCAGGTCGTCGGGCAGCTGCTCGTCGAGGGCCAGCCGCTCCGGAGCGACCTTGAGGGTGCGGGCGAGCTGGCGACGGGCGTAGTCCGGCTGGATCAGCCGGTCGAGCTCCTCCTCCAGCGCCCGCGCCTCGGCCTCGGTCGAGCCGATGGCCGGGACGATCCCCGGCAGCACGAGCAGCTGCTCCGGGTCGCGCCCGAAGGTGGTGGCCCGGGCCTTGATGTCGGCGTAGAACGCCTGGGCGTCCGCCAGCGTCTGCTGGGCGGTGAAGATCGCCTCGGCGTGCCGGGCGGCGAAGTCGCGCCCGTCCTCCGACGAGCCGGCCTGCACCAGCACCGGCCGGCCCTGGGGCGAGCGCGGCAGGTTGAGCGGGCCGGCGACGCGGAAGTGGGTGCCCGTGTGCTGGATCGGGTGCACCAGCTCGGAGTCGCCCCACACCCCCGACTCCTTGTCGGCGAGCACGGCGTCGTCCTCCCAGCTGTCCCACAGCTTGACCGCGACGTCGACGAACTCGTCGGCCCGGCGGTAGCGGTCCGCGTGCGCCGGGAGCTCGTCGAGGCCGAAGTTGCGGGCCGCCTCGAGCGTGGCGGTGGTGACGATGTTCCAGCCGGCGCGCCCGCCGCTGACGTGGTCGAGCGTCGCGAAGCGACGGGCCAGGTTGAAGGGGTCGTTGTACGACGTGGACGCGGTCGCGATGAGCCCGATGCGGGTCGTCGCCATCGCCATCGCCGTCAGCAGCACCGTCGGCTCGAGCGCCCCCGCGGGTCGCCTGCCCACCTCGCCGAAGAGGGCGGGGGAGTCGGCGAAGAACACCGAGTCCATGAGGCCCCGCTCGGCGGTGCGGGCGAGCTCCACGAAGTGCCGGACGTCGGTGTTGCTGCGCGCGTCGCTCTCCGGCAGCCGCCAGGACGCCTCGTGGTGGCCGGTGCTCATCAGGAACGCGTTGAGCCTCAGCGTGCGGGGTCCGGGAGGCCGGGTCACGAGGCCCTCCTGTCGGTGAACCGCTGCTCGCCCTCCACCCGGACCCGGTGGTCGTCCTCCACGCCGAGCTCGGCCAGCAGCCGGCTGCGCAGGGCGGCGAAGGCCGGGTCGGCCTGGGAGCGGTCGCCGGGCAGCTCGATGCGCAGGTCCGAGGACACCACGCCGTCGTCGAGCACGATCACCCGGTCGGCGAGCACGATCGCCTCGTCGACGTCGTGGGTGACCAGCAGCACCGCGGGCCGGTGGGCCGCGCACAGCTTGCGGAGCAGGACGTGCATCTTGATCCGGGTCAGGGCGTCGAGCGCCCCGAAGGGCTCGTCGGCCAGCAGCAGCTGGGGCTCGCGCACCAGCGAGCGGGCCAGCGCGGCCCGCTGGGCCTCGCCGCCGGACAGCTCGTGCGGCCACGCCCGCTCGCGGCCGGCGAGGCCGACCTCGGCGAGCGCCTGCGTGCCGCGCGCCGCGGCCTTGCGGCCGCCGAGACCGATCACGACGTTGTCGAGCACCCGGCGCCACGGCAGCAGCCGGGAGTCCTGGAACACCACCGACACGTCCTCGGGGACCGAGATGGTCCCGCTCCCGGCGACGTCGCGGTCGAGCCCGGCCAGCGCGCGGAGCAGCGTGGACTTGCCGCTCCCCGAGCGGCCGAGCAGCGCCACGAACTCGCCGGCCGGGATGTCGAGGTCGAGCCCGTTGAGCACCCCGCCGGCCTCGTTGAAGCTGCGGCGCAGGTCGCGGACCCGGACTGCGGGGGATCCGCTGTCGGACACGGCCCCGGGATCGGTGGTGCGGTTCAGCCTTCCAGCGTGCGTCGCCATGAGAGCGCCTTCCTTTCGACGAGACGGACCGCGGAGTCGGCGACGAGGCCGAGCACCGCGTAGACCACGAGGCCGACGACGATGACGTCCGTCTGCCCGTAGTTGGAGGCGAGCGTGATCATGTGGCCGATCCCGCTCGTCGCGTTGACCTGCTCGACCACCACGAGGGCCAGCAGCGCGGAGGTGACCGCGAAGCGCAGGCCGAGCAGGAAGCCGGGCATCGCCCCCGGCAGCACCACCGAGCGGACGAACTCCCACCGAGAGATGCCCACGGTCTCGGCCAGCTCGCCGTACCGCTCGTCGATGCCGCGCAGGCCGTTGTGGGTGTGGATGTAGACGGGCACCAGCACGCCGAGGGCGATGGTGATGACCTTCATCGGCTCACCGATGCCGAGCCAGAGGATGAGCAGCGGGATCAGCGCCAGGCTCGGGATCGAGCGCTTGACCTGCACCGGGCCGTCGATGAGCGACTCACCGACCCGGGACAGGCCGGCCGCGACGGCGAGCACCGTGCCGATCAGTACGCCGAGGGCGAGGCCGAGCACGGCACGCACGGCCGAGGTGGCGATGCTCTCCTGCAGGCGGCCCGTCGCGATGAGGTCGCCGGCCGTGGACACCACGGTCCACGGGGCGGTGAGGGTGCGCTCGTCGAGCAGCCCGGTCGCGGAGCCGAGGCACCAGCCCGCGAGCAGCACGAGCGGACCGATCCAGAAGCCGAAGCGGATGCGGCGCCCGGGACGCAGGCGGGGCCGCAGCGCCCGCTCGTCGTACGCCGCGGTGGTCGCGGGGCGCTCGGCGACGGCGGTCACTGCCCGCCCCCGAGCGCGGCGGCGATGGCCTTCTCGTAGCGGCGGTCGTAGAGGTCCGCGACGTCGAGCTCCTCGTGGCCCTGCTCCTTCGCGAGCAGGTCGGCGGTCTCCTGGTGGCGGGCGATGGTGTCGTCCCAGCTGGTCGGCACCTCGAACTCGCCGAGCACGTCGGTGATGTAGGTCGCGTCCTCGATCGAGAGGCCCTCGTGCTCGACGTAGTAGGCCTGGGCGAACTCGTCGGGGTTGTCGGAGATCCACTGCTGGGCCCGGGCCCAGACCTCGACGTAGTCCTGCAGGGCGGCCGCCTTGTCGGCGTCCTGGAGCACGGCCGTCGGGGTGTAGAGCGTCCAGGCGTCGTCACGCACCTCGGGCTTGATGGTCGTCGCGCCGTCCTGCTCGTACTTGGCGAGGAAGCTCTTGACCAGGGACTGGCCGAGCGGGGCGACGTCGACCTGCTTGCTGCCGAGGGCCAGGACGTAGGCGTCGTCGACGCTGGTCATCTCGACCAGCTCGACGTCGTCCTGGGTCAGCCCGGCCTTCTCCAGCACCCGCAGGACGAGGGCGCCCTGGGCCTGGCCGGGGCTGTAGGCGATCGACTTGCCCTCCAGGTCCTCGAGGCCGGAGACCTTCACTCCGGGCGCGACACCGAGCTCGTACGTCGGGTGCTCCAGCGGGTCGACGGTCTCGCGGGCGGCGATGATCTTGATGTCGGTGCCGGTCCACTGCGCGAAGAGCGGCGGGATGTCGGCCACGGAGCCGACGTCGATCGCGTCCGCGCGGAAGGCCTCGAGCGTCTTGGGGCCGCCGGTGATGTTGGCCCACTCGACCTCGACGTCCAGCTCCTCGTCGAGGCCGCTGGCCTCGAGGGCGGTCTGCGTGGCCGGGTCCCCGACGCGGAGCACGGTGCCGTCCGGCACCTCGTCGGGCACGGCGGCCGACAGCTCCAGGCGCGGGCCCTCGGCCTCGGCACCGCAGGCGGCCAGGCCGCCCAGGGCGAGGACGAGCCCGGCCGCGGTCAGCAGGCCGGGGGCGAGGCGCGAACGCCTCGATCGGGTCAGGGGGTGCATGGTGTCTCCTCGTGAATACGACTAAGTCCAGTAAAATAATACACATTGCGACGACGAGTGCACGCCGACGCGCGGAGGGTGAGACGCACGCAACCCCCGCAGGTCGACGGGAGCCCGCGTCAGCCCGTGCGCATCGCCTCGAGCGCCACGACGCACCAGCGGCCGACCCGCTCCGCGTCCCCGGTGCCGGTCATCCGGCAGGCGAGCCAGGTGTCGCCGACCAGTCCGTGGAAGGTCGTGTGCTTGCCGGGTCCATCGGGGCAGGTCACGACGGCGCCGGGGGAGCCGATGGTCGGGACGTCCTTGCGCTGGCAGTCCCCGCCGGCCGCGTCGCGGGCCCACTCGCGCGCCCGGTCCGGGCTGACGGGGGTGGCGAAGACCCAGGCGGAGGCGGTGACGTCGCCGGCCGTCACCGAGCACCCCCACTCGTTGGCGATGGACCCGGTCCCGGGGACCGGTACGCCGGGCCGCCAGGCGACCGGGTCCTCGGCGGTGTCGACGCCGATCGCCAGGGCGGCGGACTCCGCGGAGATGCGCCCGCAGAAGGGGGCGCGCACCACGGCCAGGTCGTCGGTGTCGTAGTCGGCCAGCGGAGTCGCGGTCGCGTCCGGGGCGGGGGTGACCGGGGTCCCGGCCTCCCGGTCGGGGGCGTCGACCAGCACGGCCCGCCCCAGCACGATGGCCAGCGCGGTGACCACGACCGCGACGACGCCGAGCAGGACGACGCTCACCCGGCCGCGGCGCGGGCGGGGCGTCGTACGGCGTCCGGGGCTCACGCCGCCAGCCTAGGGGCGCACCCGGGCCCGATGTGACGTCCGTCCGGGTGCCCGCGTGCGGGGGCGCGCCGAATCGAGCGGTTGGGCCGCGGCGCGTAACCTCGCATCCGTGATTCGCTTCGACCAGGTCACCAAGACCTACCCCGGCCACCCCCACGCGGCGCTCGACCAGGTCTCGGTCGACGTCGAGAAGGGCGAGTTCGTCTTCCTCGTGGGCTCCTCCGGGTCGGGCAAGTCGACCTTCCTCCGGCTCGTGCTGCGTGAGTACCGCCCCACCTCGGGTCGGGTCTACGTCGCGGGCAAGGAGATCAACCGGCTGGCGAGCTGGAAGGTGCCCCGGCTGCGCCGCGACATCGGCACCGTCTTCCAGGACTTCCGCCTGCTCGGCAACAAGACGGTCAGCGAGAACGTCGCCTTCGCGCTCCAGGTGATCGGCAAGTCCCGCAGCGACATCGCGAGCCTCGTGCCCGAGACCCTCGAGATGGTCGGCCTCGACGGCAAGGGCGACCGGATGCCCGACGAGCTGTCGGGCGGCGAGCAGCAGCGCGTCGCCATCGCCCGCGCCTTCGTCAACCGGCCGATGATCCTCATCGCCGACGAGCCCACCGGCAACCTGGACCCCACCACCTCGGTGGGGATCATGAAGCTCCTCGACCGCATCAACCGCACCGGCACGACCGTGGTGATGGCCACCCACGACGCCGGCATCGTCGACCAGATGCGCAAGCGGGTCATCGAGCTCGAGGACGGTCGCGTCGTGCGCGACCAGGCCCAGGGCGTCTACGGCTTCCAGAACTGATCCCCAGAAACCCCCGAAAGGGAGCAATGCAGCTTCGCTACGTCTTCTCCGAGCTCGGCCAGGGTCTGCGGCGCAACCTCTCGATGCACCTCGCGGTGGTCCTGACGCTGTTCGTCTCGCTCACCCTCGTCGGGCTCGGCGTCCTCTTCAACCAGCAGGCGACCAAGGCCGCCGAGCACTGGGGGAGCCAGCTCCAGATCACCGTCTTCCTGTGCCGCGCCGACGACAGCAACCCGGCGTGCGCCGGTGAGGTCACCGACGCGCAGCGCACCGAGATCGAGACGGTCGTCCAGGACAACCCGGAGGTCGCGGACTACCACTTCGAGAGCAAGGAGGAGGCGTTCGAGAAGGTCAAGGAGCTGCTCGGCCCCGAGCGCTTCGAGGGGCCCAACCCGGCCGCCACCGCCGAGGACCTGTCCGAGTCTTTGTGGATCGAGCTCAAGGACCCGGAGGAGTACCAGGGCATCACCAGTGCCGTGGAGGGCCTCGACGGGGTCTCCCAGGTCCGGGACATGCGCCAGGTGATCGCGCCCATCATCGGGTCGATCAACATGCTCCAGTGGGTGGCCCTCGGGACGGCCGGGTTCCTGGTCTTCGCCGCCCTGCTCCTGGTCGGCAACACCATCCGGCTGGCGGCGTTCGCGCGCCGCAAGGAGATCGGCATCATGCGGCTGGTCGGCGCCTCCACGCTCTACATCGCGCTGCCCTTCCTCCTCGAGGCCCTGGTGACCGCGTTCATCGGCGTGGCGCTCGCCGCGGGGGCGCTGGGTGCGTTCATGTACTTCGGCATCGAGCAGCGCGGCACCGACCAGCTCAAGTTCATGCCGTGGATCGGGATGGAGGAGTACGTCGTCGCGCTGGTCGCCGTCGGGGTGCTCGGCCCGCTGCTCACCGTGATCCCGACACTCGTGCTGACGCGCAAATACCTCAAAGTCTGATCCGCGCGGGTTACCTTCGGTCCGTTCTCTTCCCCGAACGACCAAAGGCTTCCACGGTGCGCTCCTTCCCCCGTACCGCTCGCCGGCGCATGGCCGCAGCGTCCGTCGCTGCTGCCCTGCTGGTGGGCACCGTCTCCGTCCCCTACGCGTCCGCCGACGACGACCTCAAGGACAAGCAGCGCAAGGTCGAGAAGAGCATCGACCACGCGCACGACGAGCTCGACCACTCGAGCAAGCGGCTCGTGGCGGCCAGCGAGCGGCTCGAGGCCGCCCGGTCCCAGCTGGCCACGGCGCGCAACGAGCTGGCCACCGCCCGCGGCAGGCTGGCGGTCGCGCAGGAGCGTGACGCCCAGATGCAGGCCGCGCTGACCCAGGCGGAGGCCGAGCTGGCCGCCGCCGAGGCCGACCTCGTCGCCGGTCAGCAGAACATGGACGACCAGGCCGACCAGGTCGCGAGCACCGTCTCCGACATCTACATGGAGGGCGACCCGCAGCTGCTCGCCTTCTCCTCCCTGCTCGAGTCGGCGTCCACCGACGACCTCACCCGCCAGGAGGAGGTGCGCGACGTGATCGTGGGTCGCGAGGCGCGCGCCTTCGACGAGCTGCACGCCGCCAAGGTGCTCCTCGAGGTGCACGAGCGCCAGGTCGAGGAGGCGCGCGACGAGGTCGCGGTCAAGCGGCAGGAGGCGGCCGACAACCTCGTCGTCAAGCAGCAGCTCGAGAGCGAGGCCGAGACCGCCAAGGCGTCGGTCGTCTCCCTCGTGGGTGAGCGGTCCTCGGCCCGGACGGAGGCCTCGAAGGCCCGGGCCGCCGACGCCCGCCAGCTCCGTGAGCTCGAGCTCGAGGCCGCCCGGATCGAGGAGCGGCTGCGCCGCCTCGCCGCGGCCGCGCTGGCGCGGGCTCGCGCCAAGGCCGCCGCCCAGGGCCGCAGCGTCCCCTCCGGGGGCGGCAACCTGATGATGCCCGTGGCCGGCGGTGTCACCTCGCCCTTCGGCTACCGCACGCACCCGATCTACGGCTACTGGGGCCTGCACGACGGCACCGACTTCGGCGGCGGCTGCGGGCAGCCCATCCATGCGGCCGAGTCCGGGCGCGTCGTCTCGTCGTACTGGAGCGACGTCTACGGCCGGCGGCTGATCGTCAACCACGGGGTCCTCAACGGGGCCGGTGTCGCGACGATCTACAACCACGCCGCCAGCTACACCGTCGGCGCCGGCGCCCAGGTCGAGCGCGGCCAGGTCATCGGGTACGTCGGCGACACCGGCTGGTCCACCGCCTGCCACCTCCACTTCACGGTGATGGCCAACGGCCAGGCCGTGGACCCCGCCAACTGGTTCTGATGCCCCGGTCCCGAGCGCAGCGAGGGGCCGATGAGGGCATCAGATCGAGGGACTCGACGTACACCTGAGCGCAGCGAAGGGGTGCGTGAGTCGTCTCGAGATCTCGTGCGGGGCGGGGATGCAATCAGGTTGCGACCGACTGAGAGAATGGCGCCATGGCCAAGGACACCGCGAAGGACCAGCGCAACCGGTTGATCGCGCAGAACAAGAAGGCGCGCCACGACTACCACATCGAGGACACCTTCGAGGCCGGCATGGTCCTGCAGGGGACCGAGGTGAAGTCGCTGCGAGCCGGGCGCGCGAGCCTGGTCGACGGGTTCGTGGACCTCGACAACGGCGAGGTGTGGCTGCACGGCGTGCACATCCCGGAGTACGCCCAGGGCACCTGGACCAACCACGCCGCGCGACGCAAGCGCAAGCTGCTGCTCAACCGCGCCGAGATCACCAAGCTCGAGCGCAAGGTCGGCGACAAGGGCTTCACCATCGTGCCGCTGTCCCTCTACTTCAAGGACGGACGGGCCAAGGTCGAGATCGCGCTGGCCAAGGGCAAGAAGGAGTACGACAAGCGGCACTCGCTGGCCGAGCGCCAGGCCAACCGCGAGAAGGAGCAGGCCGTCCAGCGCCGGCTCAAGGGCTTCAAGGACTGATGGGCCCCGCCACCGACGAGGACGTCCGGAGCTGGACGTCCGCACTGGGGCTGCCCGGACTGGTCGACGTCCACACCCACTTCCTCCCGCCCCCGGTGATGACCAAGGTGCGCGCGCAGTTCGACGCCGCCGGTCCGCTCATCGGGCGGCCCTGGCCGCTGCACTACCGCGACACCGACGAGGCGCTCGTCGAGGTGCTGCGGTCGCTCGGCGTCGTGCGCTTCACCGCGCTTCCCTACGCGCACCGGCCGGGCATGGCCGACTGGCTCAACGACTGGGCCGACGGCTTCGCCGCCCGGGTGCCCGAGGCGGCCGTCTGTGGCACGTTCTACCCCGAGGAGAGTGCGTCGACGTACGTCGCCGAGCGGCTCGCCTCGGTCGAGGTGTTCAAGGTGCACGTCCAGGTCGGCGGCTTCGACGTCACCGACCCGCTGCTCGACGAGGCCTGGGGCCTGGTCGCCGAGGCGGGCACGCCCGTGGTGCTGCACGCCGGCAGCGGTCCCGTCGCGACCACCCACACCGGGCCGGCCCCCGTCGCGGCCCTCCTGGCGCGGCACCCGCGGCTGCGGCTCGTGATCGCGCACGCCGGCGCCCCGGAGTACGCCGAGTTCCTCGCCCTGGCCGAGCAGCACGAGCGGGTGGTGCTCGACACCACGATGGCCTTCACCGACTTCTTCTCCGAGATGGGTGGGGTCTACCCGGACGAGCTGCTGCCGCGGCTGCGCGACCTGGGACTGGCGGGCAAGGTGCTGCTCGGCTCGGACTTCCCGAACATCCCCTACCCCTACGCCCGCCAGCTCGAGGCGCTCGAGTGGCTGGACCTCGGCGACGACTGGCTGCGCGCCGTCTGCTGGCACAACGGCCACGCCCTGGTCGGACCTGCGCCGATCGGCTGACCGGGACTGGCACGATGGCCCCCTCCGACCCCCGGGGAGGCCCCCGTGCGCGTCATCCCCGCCCTCGTCGTCGCGCTGCTCGCGGCCCTGCTGCTGGGCCCGGTCGTGCCGGCCTCCGCGGTCCCCGCCCCGCTCGCCCGGGCGTCGGTCGGCCTGGTCGTCGAGGCCGGCACCGCCCGGTCGGGGGAGGACGCCCCGATCAGGGTGCTGCTCACCGACCCTGGCGGGGTCCAGGTGGCCGGGGTGAGCGTGCTCGTCGAGCGCCGGGTCGCGGGCGCCTGGCAGAGGCTGGCGTCCCTCGTCACGGACGCCGCCGGACGGGCCGGGACCGTGCTGCGGATGGGGCCGGTGCGTGACGACAACGTGGTGCGCGCGTCGTACGCCGGTGACGCGACGGCGCCGCCGACGGTCACCGCCGACGTCCAGCTCGAGCTCGTACGCCGCGCCGCGCGGCTGACGCTGACCGGGCCGTCGCGGGTGGTCGACGAGCGGGAGGTCGCGCTCGTGGTGCGCTGGCGGGCCGACGACGGCACCCCGGTGGCGGGGGAGGTCCGCCTCCAGCAGCGTCGGCGCGGTGGCTGGCGCACCCTCGACCGACCGGTCACCGACGCGACCGGCACGGCCACCGTCCGGTTGCGTCCGCGCACCGACGCCATGCTGCGGGTGAGCGCCCGCGCCCTCGACTGGGTCGAGGCGAGCCGGAGCGCGCGCAAGCGCATCGACAACGTCCCTCCCGTGGCGCCGGTGCGGCTGTCCCGCGCCGCCCCGCGACCCCGCCGGCACCTCCCGCCGCAGGAGCGGGCCCGGGGGGCGGGCGCGGCGCCCGTCGTCACCGGCATCCCCGACGCCGTGTGGCGGGGGATGGTCGGCCGCAGCTGGCACGCGGGCTGCCCCGTCGGTCGTGAGGGGCTGCGGCTGCTGCGCGTCAACTACGTCGACTTCACCGGCTACCGGCGCCGCGGCGAGCTGGTGGTGGCCGCCGGTGCCGTGGGCCAGTTCGTGGGTGCGCTCACCGAGCTCCACGACCGGCGGATCCCGATCCGGTCGATGTACCGCGTGGACCGCTTCGGCTGGTCGTCACGGCTGCGGGGCGCCGACGACCTGGCCTCGATGGCCTCCGACAACACCTCGGCGTTCAACTGCCGTGACGTGGTGGGACGCCCGGGTGTGCGGTCGCCACACTCCTACGGCCGCGCTCTCGACCTCAACCCGTGGGAGAACCCCTACCGCGTCGGCGGGAGCTGGCTGCCCAACGGCTGGTGGCCGTCGCGCACCCACCCCCGGGTCGCCTGGCGCAGCTCCGCCCACCCGGTCGTGTCGATCCTGCGCCGGCACGGCTTCTCGTGGACCTACGGCGTCTCGGACGCCCACCACTTCGACGCCCGTACGACGGGTGGTCGCGTCGTCGCCCGCTGCGCGCGCGTCTGCCACTGAGGGCCGATCGGGTCGGCGGAGGGAATGCATGCGGCGTCCGTCGGTGTTGACCCGTAGACTGACCGCAGTACAACTCAAGAGGGGCTGATCGGTTTCGACTTGGGACGTTAGTCCCAGGGGAAGCGGGTCGAGAAGGCAGCGTCATCTCGTTAACGATCGCTGCAAAACCATAGTTGCCAACACCAATCGCAACGACTTCGCTCTCGCTGCCTGAGCAGTGATCGAAGGGTCTGACCGGGCGCCCGTCCTCGTCCCGGACCCAGGCCTCATCTAGAGGACTTGCTGGCCACTCTCTGTCAGGAGGGGTGGCCGGGACTTCATCCTGACTGGGCCTGTCGGCGACGTGTCTGTGCGAGCGCCGGGGCCGAGAAAAGCGACAACACTGACTGCACCCGGAGAAGACCTGGTTCGACGCTCGAGGACGCGGGTTCGATTCCCGCCAGCTCCACCAGCATCACTGCCGGTCCCGGTGGGTCACACCACCGGGATCCAGCCCTCTTGAACATCAGCCGCTCCGACTCCGGTCGGGGCGGCTGATGTGTGTGTGACCGGCCGACCACCTCGTGGGTAGCGTCGTGGTCGGCGCCTGACGGCGTCCACACCCCCGATGCGAGGAGTACTGCCGTGCCGAAGATCTTGATCGTCCTGACCGGCTCCGACCACTGGACCCTGACCGACGGGACCAAGCACCCGACCGGCTTCTGGGCCGAGGAGCTGCTGTCCCCGCTGCAGGTGTTCTCCGACGCCGGGATCGACGTCGACCTCGCGAGCCCGGAGGGCAGGACGCCCGTGGTGGACGAGGGCAGCCTCGCCCCGGACGCCATCGGCGAAGAGGAGTCGGCGAAGCAGCGCAAGGCCCTCGACGCCATCGCGGACCGCCTCGCCTCGACGCTGGTGCTTGCCGATGTCGACCTCGACTCCTACGACGCCGTCTTCGTGCCCGGCGGCCACGGCCCGATGGAGGACCTCGCGGTCAGCGAGGACCTCGGCCGCATCCTCGTGACCATGCTCGACAGCGGCAAGGTCGTCTCCTCGGTCTGCCACGGACCGGCCGGCCTGCTGCCGGCCACGCGCGCCGACGGCTCCTGGTTGTTTGCCGGCCGCCACCTGACCGCCTTCACCAACGAGGAGGAGGAGCAGGCCGGGCTCGCCGACAAGGCGCCGTGGCTGCTCGAGGCCCGGCTGCGCGAGGCGGGTGCGACCTTCACGTCCGGGGACGCGTGGGCGCCCTTCGTGGTCGTCGACGACAAGCTGGTGACCGGCCAGAACCCGGCGTCCAGCACCGAGGCCGCCCAGAAGGTCGTCGGACTGCTCGCGTCCTGACGCAGTGAGCCGAGGCCGGCCAAGTGCCGGCGTCCTCTGCACGAGAGCCGCTCCGACGCCCGTCGGAGCAGCTCTCGTGCTGTGCCTGCAGGGTCCGTGGTGACGTCGCCGGCAGCCCCGATCAACCGGCGGTCTCGGAAGCCGCCTCGGCGATCACGCGCGCGACGGCGCCGGGCTGCGAGACCGTCACGGCGTGGGAGGCGTAGACCTCCACGGTCCGCGACCCGGCGCCCTCTCCCATGAACCGCTGGGACCCCGCCTGGACGGCAAGGTCCTGCAGGGTCGCGAGGTTCCAGGACGGGATGGGGCACGTGGTGGTCTACCGGCCCACCGAGCAGCCCCCGCGCACCGGCCGGGTGCATCCGGTGACCCTCCCGGCCGTCGAGCTGGCTGTCGCCACCCACGTCGGCGAGCACGACGACATCGACGTGACCTACGGAGAGGTCGGCGCCTGGGTGGTGGCCAACGCGCTCGCGGTGGCCGGGCCGATCCGGGAGACCTACCTGGTCGGACCCCGGGACACCGCAGACTCGTCCGCATGGCGCACCGAGATCGGGTGGCCGGTCTTCCGGGTGGCCACCGACTGATTCGCGCGCGCGAGGCGCCGTGCCCCTTGTCGGCGGGCCGTCCGCATGGTGGAATTCGCCAGCGCCGCGGCCTCGGGCCGGCGCGAAGGGGGAGGGCCATGCGTCGTCTGGCGGCGTTGTTGCTCGTGGTGAGCGGACTGGGCCTGGTCGCGGCCCCCGCGGAGGCAGTGGACACGGCGGACCGCCCGCGCCTCTCGGTCTCGCGGCCGGACGTCGCGTCCGGGACGCCGGTGGTCCTGCGCGGCAGGCGCGTCGATCCCCGCACGCGCGTCGTCCTGCAACGGCGTACGCCGTCCGCGTGGCGCAGGGTCGTCGCGAAGCGGAGCACCGACCGCGGTGTGGTGCGCTTCCGGGTGGTGCCGCCGGACGGCGACCAGCGCTACCGGCTGCACGTGCCCGGACAGAGGGGGCGGGCCGGGCGGTCAGCCGTGGCGTCGGTGCGGGTGCGGTGGCAGCCCACGCTCACCCTCACCTCCACCACCCACGCAACGGCTCCCGCTGGCGCGGTGACCACCTCGGTCTCCGGCTCGTCCTCCGGGCTGGCGGGTGTCGGCCTTCGGCGGGAGGTGCTGCGCACGGACGGGACGTGGGGCGTCACCGGCACCACGACGACCGGCCCGAACGGCCGGTGGGCCGACAGCTTCACGAGCGTGGACGGGGACCTCGTGCGGTACGTCGCACCGGCCGACGGCGCGCGGCTGCCGGCCGGGTCGACGACGGTGACGGTCGACGGTCCCGCGATTACGCCCTCGACGCCCACGCCCACGCCCGCTCCAACCCCCACGCCGGACCCGACCCCCACGCCCGCTCCAACGCCCACGCCCACGCCCACGCCCGCGCCGGACCCGGATCCCACGCCGGACCCGGATCCCACGCCGGACCCGGATCCCGATCCCGATCCTGACCCGGATCCTGACCCGGCCACCCACCGGCTCTCGGTCGGCACCACGACGCCGGTCGTCCTCCCCGACGGCGTCGCGTCCCGCGACCTCCTGGTGGGCCTCGACGCCGGGCAGACGGTCACCCTCCTGGTGACCGGCGGCGGTGCGTCCGCCGCGCTCACCGGCCCGTCGGGCGCGCCCGTGCCGGGCTCCGACGCTCCGTCCCCGGTCACCGTGACGGCGACCGGGACGGGGGACCACGTGCTGCGCCTGGCTCGCGAGGGCTCCGACGGCGAGACCACCGTGAGCGTCACGCTGTCCGAGCCGGTGCTGAGGCAGGGGAGCCTGGACGGCGCGGGCGTCGACCTGGCCACGACCCTGCCGGGCCAGCTGGTCGAGCTGTTCTTCGAGGCCGACGGCGGGACCCTGGTCTCGGAGCACGCGGTTCCCGACTCGTGCTGCCAGCCGCCGCCGGGACGGCTGACCCTGATCGACCCCGCGGGGGATCCCGTCCCGCGTCTGGGGCGCCTCGTCCGGCAGGGCCGGAGCTGGCTGCTGCCCGACCTCGACGGCACCTACGTGCTGCGCGTGCAGCCGGAGCCGGGGACCCTCGTGGCCCGCGCCCAGCAGACCGTCCTCACCGGCGCCCAGGTGGTGGCCTCCCTCGATGGCGAGGCCGGCCACGTCACGCTCGACCGTGCCGGCGAGGTGGCGCTGGTGCGCACCTCCGTGCCGGCCGGTCTCGACGTACGCCTCTCGGACACGGGTCCGGACCTCCTGCAGCGGGAGGTCTTCGCCCCCGACGGCAGCGCCGTCCCGGTCCACAGCACCACGCCCGACCTCCGTCCGACGCAGGCGGGCACCTACGCCGAGCTCGTGTCGTACGACGGGTCGGCCGAGGTCGACCTCTACGCCTCCACGCCCCTGGAGCTCGACCTGGTCGCCGACGGATCGACGCCCTACGACCTCGGCCCGGCCCCGTCGCGCCTGCTGCGTGGCCGCCTGGCCGCGACGGCCGGCCGGACGGCCTCGGTCGAGGTGCTCGACGAGCTCGGTCTCTGCGCCCGCGGGGCCGACCTGGTCTCCGGCGACGAGCTCGTCGCGTGGATGGCCGACGTCGAGGACCAGCCGAGCGTGCTGCGGACCTCGGCGGACGGTGACATCGTGCTCGGACTGTCCCCGTGCGGCCGGGAGGGCGTCGTACGCATCCAGGACGTGGTGATCGTCGACGACGAGCTCGTGTCGACGGACGGGGTCGCCACCACCACCCGGGCCACGGTGGCCGCGCCCACCCCAGGCCGCCTCATGGTCGTGGCCCACACCGTCGGCGACGACTTCTCCGACCGGGTGAGCCTGCGGTCCACGGCCTCGACCTTCCCCGTCGGCACCGGCTTCTCGCTCGCCCACGGGGCCCCCGAGTTCCAGCTCTACAGTGCCTTCGGGCCGACGGGCGACCCGTTCCCCTTCGACTACACCCAGGCGCGGGGGGAGCAGCTCCTCTTCGTGTACGCCGGACCCACCGCCACCGGGACGCTCGACCTGGAGATCGAGGTCCACGACTGGTGAGCGCGGTCGGCTAGCCTCCGGGCCATGGCCGAGTGCGTGTTCTGCGGGATCGTCTCGGGTCGCACCGGCGCCGACGTGGTGCTCGACCGCGCGGACTTCGTCGGCTTCCTCGACACCCGCCCGCTGTTCAAGGGCCACGTCCTGCTGGTGCCCCGCGAGCACGTCGAGACCCTGCCCGACCTGCCGGCCGGTCTCCGCGACGGCTTCCTCGCCGCCGCGCAGGACCTCGCGGTCGCGGTCAAGGACGCGCTCGGGGCGCAGGGCTCGTTCGTGGCGATGAACAACACCGTGAGCCAGTCGGTCCCGCACCTGCACCTGCACGTCGTGCCCCGCACGAAGGGCGACGGCCTGCGCGGGTTCTTCTGGCCACGCACGAAGTACGCCGACGGCGAGGCCGCCGCGTACGCCGCCCGGTTGCGCGAGGCGCTGGACGGCTGAGCCGGGCCGAGGACCTTCGGCCCCTCGTCCGAGGACGTCCGACCCTGCTGCGTGGCCGTCTCGACGCCTAGCGTGAGGAGGAGGTGCGAGCGTCCCGCTTCGGGGCATCCGTGATTCGGCACAGCCGGTCACGGGGCGGGGGGTACCCGAACCGGCTGTGCCTCGGGACATGGTTCCCGGTCCCGGGCGCACCGCCAAGACCATCCGGTGTCGTGAACTCGCCATGACGAGAAACGACACGGGGACGCCAGGTCGCCGACGCCGGTGCGGGGCCCGTGCGCAGCACCATGTCCGCGCAGCACCGTGCCACCACCCCCGAACGGAGTCCCGTTGTCGCTCCACAGCCTTGGCCTGTCCGACCAGGAGTCCCGCGCCTACGCCGCGTTGGCCCGGGTCAAGTCCGCCTCCGTCGAGGAGCTGGCCCGTGAGGTCGGCATGGGCGTCACCGAGGCTGCCGACCTGCTGGAGCAGCTCGCCCGGCGGATGGTCGTCGTACGCCGTCCCGGTATTCGGTGGACCGCCGTGCGTCCGGCCGTGGCCCTCGGGGCCCTGCTCGCGCAGCGCAGGGAGGACCTCGGGGCCACCCGGGTCGTCCTCGACGAGCTGGACGACGCGTTCCGCGCGGCGCGGCCGGACGTCGCCACCGACGTGGTCCTCGACGTCGCCCACGGACCCGACGAGATCGCCGACCGGATGCACCAGATCCAGGTCGCGGCCAGGTCCGAGGTGCTGACCCTGGTGAAGTCGCCCGTGATGGCGTCGGGGAGCACGGACGACGGCGCGGAGGACGACGCCGTCCGGCGAGGGGTGGAGTACCGCGTCGTGCTCGAGCGGTCGATGCTGGAGGAGGAGCCTCGGTTGGTCGAGGGGATCCACCGCGCGCGTGCGGCGGGGGAGCAGGTGCGCGTCGCGGGGCACGTGCCCACCAAGCTCATCGTCGTCGACCGGGAGGTGGCACTGGTTCCGCTCGGCAGTGACAGCGCCGTGCTGCTGGGAGCCGGTGGGCTCCTCGACGCGCTCGTGGCGCTCTTCGAGGCGGTGTGGGAGCGCGGGCAGGAGGTGGACCTCGGTCCGGAGGAGCCCGAGAGCGACGACGGCCCGCTGATCACCATGCTCCTGGCCGGCCTGACGGACGACGCGATTGCCCGCGACCTGGGGATCTCTCCGCGCACCCTGCAACGCCGGGTGCGGGGCCTGCTCGACCTCGCCGGCGTCGACACCCGGTTGCAGCTCGGCTACGTGGTGGCCCAGCGCGGCTGGACGGGAGGCTCGCTCGGGCCGCGGAGCGAGTGACGCCCGGGGGTACTAGGGTCGGCCCCGGCCGCCGCCGGGTCGTCGACACCGTGCGGGACGGGCCCCCACCACCGCATCGAGCAAGGAGTCACGCATGGGCCGCTATGACGGACGCGTCGCAGTCATCACGGGAGCCGCACGAGGCATCGGGTTCGGGACGGCCCAGCGCTTCGCCGCCGAGGGCGCGAGCGTCGCGATCCTCGACCTCGACGAGTCGAGCGCGCAGGAGGCCGCGGGCCGGCTCGAGCTGGTCGACGGCGCCAAGGCCGTGGGCATCGGGTGCGACGTCGTCGACGGTGCCGCCGCCGAGGCCGCCGTGCAGCGCGTCGTCGACGAGCTGGGCGGCATCCACGTGCTGGTCAACAACGCCGGCATCACCCGCGACAACCTGCTGTTCAAGATGACCGTGGACGACTGGGACCTCGTGATGGACGTCCACCTCAAGGGTGCGTTCAACATGACCAAGGCCGCCCAGAAGCACTTCGTGGAGCAGCGCTACGGCAAGATCCTCAACCTCTCCAGCGTCTCCGCGCTGGGCAACCGCGGCCAGGCCAACTACTCCGCGGCCAAGATGGGCGTCCAGGGCTTCACGCGCACCCTCGGCATCGAGCTGGGCCCGTTCGGCATCAACGCCAACGCCATCGCGCCCGGCTTCATCGCCACCGAGATGACCGACGCCACCGCCGCCCGCGTCAAGATGAGCGTCGAGGACTTCCGGGCCGCGGCCGCCGAGTCCAACCCCGTCAAGCGGGTCGGTTTCCCCGAGGACATCGCCGCCGCCGCGGCGTTCCTCTGCAGTGACGAGGCGTCGTACATCACCGGTCAGACGTTGTACGTCGACGGCGGCGCCAAGCTTGGCTGAACCCCCGCAGGACCGCCGTCGCGCCCCGGCGCGGCGGGGGTGACGCCCGTCACCTCCGAGCGTCCTGGATCCGCCTGAGACGCCCCCGGGAGCACCCCGGGGGCGTCCTGCGCGTTTGGACATGACGAGGAGGTGAACCTACGGTGGCCGACGGTCACCGTGCTTCATCCCGTGTAGGCACGGCGCCACAACCCAATAGCCACCCCGGGCAACGCCGAGTCCTGCCCGCCCGGGGCTGGACCCCCGAGAAACGAATCGGGCAGGAGTGGGGGACCCACAGGTTCCACTGCCGACCGGAGCGATCCGGGCGGCTCGGGGTGAAGCCACCGACAGGTGGCGGAGCACCTTCCAGCTCCAACCCGACAGCTCACCTCACAGGCGTGGGAAAGGACATTGCCATGCCTGCGATCCGTCGCATGACGCGCTCCGGCGCGCTCAGCCTCATCAGTCTCGG
Organism: Nocardioides sp. Soil777; assembly: GCF_001428425.1. Classification (NCBI taxonomy): domain Bacteria; kingdom Bacillati; phylum Actinomycetota; class Actinomycetes; order Propionibacteriales; family Nocardioidaceae; genus Nocardioides; species Nocardioides sp. Soil777. The sequence continues at coordinate 597,587 of NZ_LMSN01000001.1, read as the reverse complement.
CCTCGCCGCCACCGGTTCCCTCGGTGTCTCGCTCGCCGCGACCCCTGCCCAGGCCGCCGACCGCGACGCGGTCGCCATGGACCAGGGCCAGTACAAGAAGTTCCGCCAGAAGGAGGCCAAGCGCCTCGAGCGGTCCCAGAAGCGCGAGTCCAGCCGCGTCCAGACCGCCCTGTCGGTCGCGCTCGGCCAGCGCGGTGACGCGTACGTGTACGGCGCCAGCGGCCCGAACGCCTTCGACTGCTCCGGCCTCGTGCAGTACAGCTTCGGCCAGGCCGGCATCAACCTGCCGCGCACGTCGAGCGCCCAGGCCGGCGCGACCCGCCGTATCGCGAAGGACGACATGCAGCCCGGCGACCTGATGTTCTTCTCCGGGTCCGGCGGCGTCTACCACGTCGCGATCTTCCTGCGCTGGGACAACGGCCGCGCCCTGATGGTCCACTCGCCCGGCTCCGGCCGCAGCGTCACCGTCGCGGCCCCGTGGACCGACGCCTGGTTCGGCGGCGCCGTGCGCTGACCCAGCGCAGGCGTACGGCGCGCGCCCCGCGCCGTACGTCACACCCCCTCCGCCCTCGTGCGTGGCGCGCCTTCCCCTCCCTGGTGGGGAGGGCGCGTCACACTTGGCGGCGAACGACCAGCACCACCCACCGATCGGAGTCCCCCGTGCTTCCCCGTCTGCCCCGCCGCCTGAGCGTCACCGTCGCGTCCCTCGCCGCAGCCTCGCTGCTGCTCGCCGGGTGCGGGGGCGACGAGGAGCCCGCCAGCGCCCCGGCGCCGGCCGAGGAGACCAGCGAGACCACCGCCGCCGCCGAGCCGGAGGAGCCGGCCCTGTGGCCGCTCACCGGGCTGCCGATGAAGGGTGACGCACCCGAGAACCCGGTGATCGTCACCAAGGTGGACAACACCTCGTCGAGCTCCCCGCAGGTCGGCCTCGGCCAGGCCGACATGGTCGTGGAGGAGCTCGTGGAGGGCGGGGTGACCCGCCTCGCGGCGTTCTACTACTCCCGGCTGCCCCAGGTGGTCGGCCCCGTCCGGTCGATGCGTGCGAGCGACATCGGCATCGTCCCCACCGGCGCGCACGTGGTCACCAGCGGTGCCGCCGCCGTGACGCTCGGTCGTATCAACCAGGCCGGCATCCCGTTCGTCACCGAGGGCGCCAAGGGCGTCTACCGCGACAACGCCCGCTCCGCGCCGTACAACCTCTTCGCCGACCTCAAGACCATCGCCGGCACGATCAAGGGCGGCGACGCTCCCGAGCCCTACCTCGCGTTCGGCGAGGAGGGAGACTCCCTCGGCGGCAAGCCCGCCCGCACCCTCTCGGCGGCCTTCGGCAACCACACCACGACCTGGCAGTACCAGGACGGGACCTACGTCAACACCAATTCGTACGCCGGCGAGGGCGACGCCTTCCCGGCCACCACCGTGCTGGCGCTGCGGGTGCAGATCGGTGACGCGGGCTACCGCGACCCGGCCGGCTACCCCGTCCCCGAGACGAAGTTCGAGGGCAAGGGGCAGGCGGTGCTCTTCCACGGCGGCAAGGTCGTGCGCGGCACCTGGACCAAGGACGGGCTGACGGGGGCGATCGAGCTCACCGGCCCGAAGGGCGGGGAGATCACCGTCCCCGCCGGTCGCACGTGGGTCGAGCTGGTCCCGGCCGGCACGGGCGACGTCACCTGGAGCAAGTAGACGCGGATCTCGTGAGCCCACACGGCGGCCCGTGCAGTCCACCCGGTGGACCGCACGGGCCGCTGTCTCGTCGGGCTCCCTGGCGGCGTGGGCGACCTTCGCGACGAGTGTGCGTGGATGCACCTGTGTCACCGCCCCCGACGTGCTTCCACGCACACCGGTGGAGCGGCAGTCGGGTGCCTCAGCTGGCGGCGGCGAGTCCTCAGTCGGCGGCGGCGGCGTCGGGCCCGGGCCCGGGGACGGGGCCGGGGGGCGCAACACCGGCCGCCACCCGTGACTGCAGCGCGGCGAGGATGTAGGCGATCGCGCTCTCGACCCGGGCGGCCGCCGCGGCCGGGTCGTCACTGGTGGCCACCGACTCGCCGGCGGAGGAGAGCGCCCCGAAGAAGATCCGGGTGAAGGTCAGCAGCATCTCCTCGTCGAGCGCGCGGCCGTCGTCGGTCAGCACGCCGCGCACGATCTCGTCGACCGTCGCGAAGGTCGAGCGCTGCTCCTGCTCGCGGAAGCGCTCGTGGTCGAGCACCGAGGGGCCGTCCTGGATGACGATCCGGCGGTAGTCGGGACGCTGGACGACGTCGAGGAACGCGCGCAGCCCCGCGTGGGCCTTGACCCACGGGTCGGACTCCCGGTCGAGGGCCGACCGGACCGCCCGGCCCGCGGTCCCCTCGACCCGCACGAAGACGGCGGTGAAGAGCGCCTGCTTGCCCGAGAAGTGGTGGTAGAGCGCGCCCTTGGTGACCTGTGCGCCGGCCACGACCTGGTCGAGCGACGTGGCGGCGTACCCGTGCTCGGCGAAGAGCCCCTCGGCGACGTCGACGAGGGCGGCCTTGGTGGACGCGGAGTACTGCTGCCGGCGGCTCGGGACGTCCGGGACCTGCGGGGCCGGCGTGCCGGTCGTCTGGGGAGCCATCCGGGCAGTGTAGGCAGCAGCCGTGCCGTGCGGGTCGAGCCTCGAGGGACTCATCGGCCATGATGGATCCATGACCGACGTCGCGCCCGGGATGCTCCTGCTGGCGACGCCCGGGCTGACCGACCCCAACTTCGTCGACTCCGTGGTGCTGCTGCTCAACGCCGACGACGGGGGCGTCCTCGGGGTGGTGCTCAACCGCCCCTCGCAGGTCCCGGTGGCCGAGATCACCGAGATCTCGTCCTGGGGACCCACGCTCACGTCGCCGGAGGTGCTGTTCCGGGGTGGCCCGGTGAGCGTCGAGGGCGCCATCGCGGTGGCCCTCCTGCGCGACGAGGACGACGAGCCGGTCGGCTTCCGCTCGGTCCGGGGCCGGCTCGGCATCGTCGACCTCGACACGCCGGTCGCGCTCTTCGAGGGCAGCCTGGTGGGCATGCGGATCTTCGCCGGGTACGCCGGGTGGGATCCCGACCAGCTCCAGGGCGAGATCGAGCGCGGGGACTGGTACGTCGCAGCCGGCGCGACCGGCGACCTGTTCCGCGACGACCCCACCGAGCTGTGGCGCGACGTGATGCGGCGCCAGCCCGGCCGGCTGGCCTGGCACTCCACCCGGCCGGTCGATCCCGACCTGAACTGACCCCGGACCGGTCGACGGCGTGTCCCGGGATCGGCCCTGCACGCCCTAGACTGGCCGGCATGAGCACCATCGGATTCTCACCCGGCACCGAGACGATCGAGGACCGTCGCACCCAGCCGACCGACGATGGTGACCACGAGCGGTTCAGCCACTACGTCCCCAAGGACAAGCTGACCGAGGCGATGGTCATGGGCACCCCCGTCATCGCGCTGTGCGGCAAGGTCTGGGTCCCCTCCCGAGCCCCCGAGAAGTACCCGGTGTGCCCGGAGTGCAAGGAGATCTGGGACTCCATCAAGCCCGGTGGCGACGGCTCAGGCGGCGGCGACCAGGGCCCCGACGCGTGACGGGGCGGCACGACGCCGTACCCCCTGCTCCGGTCCTCGCACCGGCCTGGCCGGAGCGCGCGGCCTGGGGCACCGCGCCCCTGCTGCGTGCCTGGCAGCAGGCAGCGATGGAGCGGTACCTCGCCGACAACCCGCGTGACTTCCTCACCGTCGCGACGCCGGGCGCCGGCAAGACGACCTTCGCGCTGACGGTCGCGGCCGACCTGCTGGGGCGCCGGGTCGTCGACCGGATCACCATCGTGGCGCCCACCGAGCACCTCAAGACGCAGTGGGCCGAGGCCGCCGCCAAGGCGGGCATCCCCATCGACCCGACGTACGCCGCCGGCAAGGGCAAGACCTCGCAGGACTACGTCGGCATCGCGGTGACCTATGCCGGGGTCTCGGTCAACCCGCTGGCGATGCGGATCCGCACCGAGCGCTTCAAGACGCTGGTGATCCTCGACGAGATCCACCACGCCGGCGACGCCATGTCGTGGGGCGAGGGCGTGCGTGAGGCCTTCGAGCCGGCCACCCGCCGGCTCGCGCTCACCGGCACGCCGTTCCGCTCCGACGTCAACCCGATCCCGTTCGTGACCTACGCGCCCGGCGACGACGGGATCCCGCGCTCGGTCGCCGACTTCACCTACGGCTACGCCCACGCGCTGGCCGACCACGTCGTCCGGCCGGTGCTGTTCATGGCCTACTCCGGCGAGATGACCTGGCGCACCCGCGCCGGTGACGAGATCGCCGCCCGCCTCGGCGAGCCGCTCACCAAGGACATGCACGCCCAGGCCCTGCGGACCGCCCTCGACCCGGCCGGGTCGTGGATACCATCGGTGCTGGCGGCGGCCGACAAGCGCCTGGCCGAGGTACGCCGCCACGTCCCCGACGCGGGCGGCCTCGTCATCGCCTCCGACCAGGAGAAGGCCCGCGCGTACGCCGGGCTGCTGAAGAAGATCACCGGCGAGTCACCGACCGTGGTGCTCTCCGACGAGAAGGCCTCGTCGAAGAAGATCAGCGCGTTCAGCGACTCCGACAAGCGGTGGATGGTCGCGGTGCGCATGGTGTCCGAGGGCGTCGACGTGCCCCGGCTCGCGGTCGGCGTCTGGGCGACGATGACCTCGACCCCGCTGTTCTTCGCGCAGGCGGTGGGGCGCTTCGTGCGCGCCCGGTCGCGCGGCGAGACGGCGTCGGTGTTCCTCCCGTCCGTGCCGCACCTGCTCGGCTACGCCTCCGAGCTGGAGGTCGAGCGCGACCACGTCCTCGGTCGCAGGATCACCGACGAGGACGACATCTTCGCCGCCGAGAACGACCTGCTGGCGGCCGCCAACGCGAGCGAGGCCGCCTCCGGCGAGCTCGAGATGTCGTGGGAGGCCCTCGGCTCGACGGCGTCCTTCGACCGGGTCCTCTACGACGGCGGCGAGTTCGGCCACTCCGGCGAGGTGCATGTCGGGTCGGAGGAGGAGATGGACTTCCTCGGCATCCCGGGCCTGCTCGAGCCCGACCAGGTGCGCGAGCTGCTGCACTCGCGGCAGTCGGAGCGCGCCATCAAGCAGAAGGCCGCGCGTCCCGAGGCGGACTCGGTCGCCGAGGTCTCGACCCACGAGCAGCTGGCGATCCTGCGACGTGAGCTCAACGGGCTGGTCGCCGCCTGGCACCACCGGACCGGTCAGGCGCACGGGATCACGCACGCCACCCTCCGCAAGGAGTGCGGGGGACCGGCCGCCGCGGTGGCCAGCGCCGACCAGCTCCACGAGCGGATCGACCGCATCCGCGACTGGGCGGTGCGCAAGTCCTCCTGAGCCACCTCCGCGTCGTTGGCCGGGACGCGGACCGGCCGCCGCCCGCGGGTGCGGACGACGGCCGGTGTGGATCCGAGCGGGTGGGTCAGCGCTCGACGTTCCAGCGACGCTCGACCGAGAAGGCCCGGTCGGTGCCCTTGCCGCCGTTGGCACGGTCGAAGCCGAGCCCGCCGACGAGCACGTCGTTGCCGAGGTGGCCCAGCAGGCGGTCGTTGCCCTTGTCGCCCTGGACGCGGTCGTTGCCGGTGTTGCCACCGAGCTCGTCGTTGCCCTCGCCGCCGCGGACCTTGTCGTTGCCGGCCCCGCCCCGGGCGCGGTCGTCGTCGTCTCCGCCGAAGACGACGTCGTCGCCGCCCATGGCCTTGACGAGGTCCTCGCCCTTGTTGCCGAACAGCCGGTCCTTGCCGGACGTGCCGGAGATGGTGTCGGCGTCCTTGCCGCCCCGGGCCACCATGGAGGCGCCGGTGCAGGTCAGAGCGGGAGCGTCGGCGAGGTCGACGCCGTAGCCGATGGTGTCGGCCCCGGCCCGGCCCACGGCCCAGATCGCGCAGCCCTGCAGGTTGAGGACGTTGCCGGCGTCGGTGCCCTTGACGGTCACCCGCGCGCTGACGGCGTCGACGTTCTCGACGTCGGTGACGCGCTGGTCCACCGTCACGTCGGGCTCGCCGGTCTCGAACTGGCCGCTCCTGAGGTCGAGCAGGACCTCGGCGTAGTCGAACGCGACCTGGAACAGGTCCGTGCCGTCGCCGCCGGACCACGTCGAGCCGTCGAGCACGCGGGAGCGCACCGTCATGGTGTCGTCGCCGCCGGCCATGTCGACCTTGACCGTGGTCGGCGTGGCGCCGGTGGCCGGGTCGCGCAGCACGAAGGTCTCTGCCGCGTCGGTGCCCGTGAAGGTGACCGAGGAGGCGGTCGAGTCGACGACGTACGTCGAGACGGCGCCGCTCCAGGTCAGGACGGGGGCGCCGCCCCGCTCGAGCTTCCGTGCGGGGGCGCCGATCGAGACGACTCCGCCGTCGCCGTCGGCCAGGGTGTCGGCGCCCTCGCCGAAGGCGACGCTGCCGCCGGCGGCCTGGATGCCGTGCCAGTCGAGGACGTCATCGCCCGCGCCTAGGTCGATCTTGTCGGCGTTGGGCTGACCGGCGGTCCCGCTGCCGACGCCGTCGTCACCGGCACCGGTGGTGACCGTGTCGGCACCGGCACCGGTGGAGACCTGGTCGGAGGCGGCGCCCCCGGTGTAGCTGTCGTCGCCGGCACCGAGTGCCGTCGTCACGGTCGCCCCCGCGGGGATCGTGGCGGTGTCGACAGAGTCGTTGCCCTCGCCGGCGTCGACCGACGTGGCGGTGCTGGCCGTGCCCGGCAGCACGCAGATGGTGTCGTTGCCGGCCAGGGCCGTCACGGTCGAACCGAGGGTCGCGGCGATGACGTCGTCGCCGGCAGTCCCGGTGACGGTGGCCTGGCCGGAGCCGTCGATGGTCACGGCCTTGCCCTGGCAGGTCTCCACCGCCGCGGCGGCGTACGCACCGGGTGCGGTGAGCAGTGCTGCAGCGAGAAGAGCGGTCGTGCCGGTCGCGGCGAACGTGCGTCGTACATGGCGATGCATGTGTTCTCCCTTGATCGTGTGGTGGGTTGTCACCCCGTCTCGGGGCAGTGCGTCGTGCACCTGCAGGCTAGGACGTGGGTGGTCGTCGCGAAGTTGTCACTAGATTGGCCACATGACCGCCGAAACTTCACAGACCCTCGATCGGGGGCTGCGGGTGCTGGAGGTGCTGGCGGCCACACCGAACGGTCTGACCGTCACCGAGCTCTCCCTCGAGCTGGGGGTCAACCGCACGGTCGTCTACCGGCTGATCAGCACCCTGGAGCAGCACGGGCTCGTACGCCGCGACGCGCGCGGTCGGCTCTTCGTCGGCCTCGGGATGCTCCACCTGGCCTCGGCCGTGCAGCCGCTCCTGCGCGACCTCGCCGTGCCGGTCCTCCGCAGCCTCGCCGACGCGATCGGCTGCACCGCCCACCTCACGGTGGCGGACGGTGACGAGGCCCTGGCGCTGGCGGTGGTCGAGCCGTCGTGGACCGACTTCCACGTCTCCTACCGGGTCGGCGCGCGGCACGCCCTGACCCAGGGGGCCGCCGGCAAGGCGATCCTGCTCGCCCGGGAGAGCACCGGGCAGTACGTCGTCACCACCGGCGAGCTCCAGTCGGGCGCGCAGGGGCTCTCGGCGCCGGTCCGCGGCGTCGCCGGGCTCGAGGCGTCGGTCGGGGTCGTCACCCTCGGCGGCGGCATCGACGAGGGCGTCGTGGCTCCCCGGGTGCTGGCGGCCGCCGAGTCGGTGCGGCTCGCGCTCGCCGGCGAGGTCAGCCGCTGAAGGGTCGGATCCCCGGCCCCGGCCGAGTGACGACGTCGCGCCGGCCGGTCAGCTCGTGGCCCTCGCGGCAGCGGAGCACGGCGTCGACCTCAGCGCCGCAGTCCACGTGCGCGAACTCGACCGGTGAGCCCTCGGGGTCGGCGAGGTAGCGGTCGCCCCACTGCCGGACGGCGACGAGGACGGGGTAGAGGTCGAAGCCCTTGTCGGTGGGGCGGTACTCGTGGCGCTCGCGCTGGCCGGGCTCGCGGTAGGGCACCCGGCGCAGGATGCCCTGGTCGACCAGCAGGGCGAGCCGGTCGGTGAGCACCTGGCGCGGCATGCCGGAGTGGCGGCGCATGTCGTCGAAGCGGCGTACGCCGTTGAAGACCTCCCGCAGCACGACGAAGGTCCACCGCTCGCCGAGCACCTCCATGGCGCGGCCGACGGTGCAGTTGTCAGTGGACCAGGCGAGGGCGGGCGGAGCGGCGGTCATGGCTGCACCCTAGGTCTGATTGACAGACTCAGCAAGGAGGTGCGACGCTGGATCCATGACCCAGACCCAGGACCGCCCCGGCCACGGCGACTTCGCCACCGACACCCGCGTCGTCGAGTGGGCCCGTCCCGGCCAGGGCGACTTCGACCGGCTGCTGGCCGCCACCGGCCTCGAGCAGCTGCAGATGATGGTCTCCGGAGAGCTGCCCCGGCCGCCGATCATGGACACCCTCGGCATGACCGGCTTTCACCCCGAGGAAGGGCGCGTGTTGGTCGAGATGCCGGCGCGGACCTTCCACTACAACCCGTTGGGTGGCGTCCACGGCGGCGTCATCTCGACGCTCCTCGACACCGCGGCGGGCTGCGCGGTGCACTCGACGCTGGCGGTGGGGGAGATGTACACGTCTCTCGACCTGACGGTGAAGTTCCTGCGCCCGGTCACGGCGGACTCCGGCCTGCTGACCTGCGAGGGCACGGTGCTGCAGCGCGGACGGCGTACGGCGCTCGCCCAGGCCGAGCTGCGCGACGAGGCCGGCAAGGTGGTCGCCCACGCAATCTCGAGCTGCATGATCTTTCACGCCGCCCAGGGCTGAGCTCGCGAAGCCCTGGTGAGCGGCGGGAGATTGAGGAGGGCTCGGCTCGCGCGCGCCAGCGCGCGAGCGACCCGTCTCGAAATCAGCTGACTGCTGATCGCGCCAGCGGCAGCACCCGGTGCGGGATCTGGGTCGCCAGCGCGATGACCGTCGTGCAGCGCTCGATCCCGGGCTCGGCGAGCACCCGGTCGATGACCCGCTGGAGGTCGGCGTTGGACCGCGCGACGACCCGCGCCCACATGTCGCCGGCGCCGGTGATGGTGTAGGCCTCCAGCACCTCGGCGATGCCCGCGAGGTGCGTCGCGACGGCGTCGTGGCCCGCGCCCTGGCGGATCTCGAGGGTCAGGAACGCCATCACCGGGAAGCCCAGCGCCTCGGGTGAGAGGTCGGGTCCCCAGCCGGTCACCACCCCGCTGGCGGCCAGCTTGTCGAGGCGGGCCTGGGCGGTGCCGCGGGCCACGCCGAGTCGCCGGGACGCCTCGAGGACCCCGATGCGCGGCTCGGTGGCGAAGAGCTCGATCAATCTGCGGTCCAGGTCGTCCACGCGGACTCCTTCTACTGTGCAATCTGCGCAACGTTTCGTCGTACTGTTGCACACTCTGTCGCTCCCCGACACGCTGTGCGCATGACTTCGACGACCGACCAGCCCTCGACCGGCGCAGCGCTCACCACCGACGAGCTCAAGGCCGACCTCACCCTCGAGCAGCTCCGGCAGCTCGTCGGCCTCGTGGAGTACGACGAGGACAGCGACGTCTTCCCCGTGACCGGCTGGGACTCGATCGTCTTCGTCGTCGGCAACGCCACCCAGACCGCCCACTACTACCAGTCGGCGTGGGGGATGCAGCTCGAGGCCTACTCGGGCCCGGAGAACGGCAACCGCGACCACAAGTCCTTCGTGCTGCGCTCCGGCTCGATCCGCTTCGTCATCAACGGCGCGGTCGACCCCGACAGCCCGCTGGTCGAGCACCACCGCCGGCACGGCGACGGCGTCGTCGACATCGCGCTCGAGGTGCCCGACGTGGACAAGTGCATCGCCCAGGCCCGCTCGGCCGGCGCGACGATCGTGCGCGAGGTCGAGGAGATCTCCGACGAGCACGGCACGATCCGGATCGCGGCCATCGCGACGTACGGCGACACCCGGCACACGCTGGTCGACCGCTCGCGCTACTCGGGTCCCTACCTCCCCGGCTACGTCGCCAGGGCGAGCACCTTCGAGAAGAAGGAGGGCCAGCCCAAGCGGCTCTTCCAGGCCCTCGACCACATCGTCGGCAACGTCGAGCTCGGCAAGATGGACCAGTGGGTCGAGTTCTACAACAAGGTCATGGGCTTCACGAACATGGCCGAGTTCATCGGTGACGACATCGCCACCGACTACTCCGCGCTGATGTCGAAGGTCGTCGCCAACGGCAACCACCGCGTGAAGTTCCCGCTCAACGAGCCGGCCATCGCCAAGAAGAAGTCGCAGATCGACGAGTACCTCGAGTTCTACCGCGGCGCCGGCGCCCAGCACCTCGCCGTCGCCACCAACGACATCCTCGGCTCCGTCGACGCGCTGCGCGCCAACGGCGTGGAGTTCCTCGACACCCCGGACTCCTACTACGAGGACCCCGAGCTGCGCGCGCGCATCGGCAACGTCCGGGTGCCCATCGAGGAGCTGCAGAAGCGCAAGATCCTCGTCGACCGCGACGAGGACGGCTACCTGCTGCAGATCTTCACCAAGCCGCTCGGCGACCGCCCGACGGTCTTCTTCGAGCTGATCGAGCGGCACGGGTCGCTCGGATTTGGCAAGGGCAACTTCAAGGCCCTCTTCGAGGCCATCGAGCGCGAGCAGGACGCGCGCGGCAACCTCTGAGCCGATGGGTTCCCTCGAACCTTTGGTCGCGTCCGCCGCCGGGATGACGGTCGCGCCCCTCCGGCGGGAGGACGCACTCGACATCTGCACCTGGCGCTACCCGGCGCCCTACGACTGCTACGACATGACGGACGCGGACCCCGAGTGGCTGCTCGATCCCGCGTCGGGGTTCCACGCACTCTTGTCGGGTGAGCGGCTGATCGGCTTCCGCTCGTTCGGTGCGGACGGACAGGTGCCGGGATGGGAGTACGACGACCGTGCGCTCGACACCGGCGGAGGGCTGCGCCCCGAGCTGGTGGGGCAGGGCCTGGGGCACCGCGCCATCTCGGCCGGCCTCGCGTACGGCCGAGCCCGATTTGCCCCTCGAGCGTTCCGCGTGACCGTGGCGACCTTCAACACGCGCGCCCTGCGCACGGTCGAGGGCCTCGGCTTCCAGCGCGTCGGCCGCTTCGACGCCGCGACTGACGGATCCGGCTTCGAGGTGCTCGTCCGACCGGAGCGCTGAGGCCGGGACCCTGCCCCGTCAGGCAGGCGCGGGCGCCGTCGCGGTGGCCCGCAGCTCGTGCGCCTCGTCGACCCCCGACGACATCGCCCAGCGGATCGTGCCGGTGGCCAGGGTGCCGAGCGCCTTGACGACGGTCCGCTCGGAGACCGGCAGCCACGGCAGGCGCAGGGGGCGCCGGGTCCAGCGGGGCATCAGGGCGACGCCCGCGGCCATCAGCACGGCGTACGCCGGTCGCGCCGCTACCGGGAGCTCGGGATGCAGGACGAGGAAGCGCACCGCCCCGCGGGCCTCCTCGGTGGCGCGCAGCTCGGGGCGGAAGGCGTCGAGCACCGCGCGCAGCTCGGCCACGGTCGTCGGCGGGTCGACCACGCCGAGCTTGCCGGCGACCAGCGCGGCCTGGGCGACGTAGGCGTCGCACCCGGCCTCGTCGAGGGGGCGGGCGCCGTACGTCTGGTGCGCCAGCAGGAAGCTGTCGACCTCCGCCGCGTGCACCCAGGCCAGCAGGTGCGGGTCGGAGGCGGCGTACGGCGTGCCGTCGGGCATCGTGCCGGTCACCCGCTCGTGGATCGACCGCACGGCGCGGATCGCCTGCTCGGCGTGGTCGATCGTGCCGAAGGTGGTCACCGCGAGGAACTGGCTGGTGCGGGCCAGGCGCCCCCACATGTCGCCCTGGTAGCCCGAGTGGTCGGCCACCGCCTTCATCGCGGCCGGGTGCATCGTCTGCAGGAGCACCGCCCGGATCCCGCCGATGAACATCGAGGCGTCCGCGTGCACCCGCACGATCTCCGAGTCGGCGTCGAACCAGCGCGGCCCCGGGGTGCCGTGGATGCGCTCGCGCGCCTTCGGGCCGTCGGGTCCGGCGACACGTCGGAAGATCTCGCGACCGAGGCGCGCCCGCAGGGGAGTCATGTCCCGACACTACGAGGGGCCCCGAAGCGACGTCGTTGACGTGTCGCCGGTCCTCCCGCGGGGTAGTTGGGGACGAACTGGTAGGCCGATCGCCCGAAGGGCCGCTCAGAACGTCCCCAACTACCCGGGCCAGCCCGACAGCCGGGAGACATCCTGCGCGTGGACTGACAGGCTCGTCCCATGATGATCCGTCCCGCCGAGCTGGCGGCCATCAAGGCAGGCACCGTCGACCTCGCGTTCCGCCGGTGGGCGAGGCCGCGGGTGGTGGTCGGCACCAGGATGCGCACGGCGGTGGGGCTGCTCGAGGTGACGTCCGTCGAGCGGGCGGGACGCCTCACGACCGAGGACGCCCGGCGGGCAGGCTCCCCGTCGCTCACGGCGCTGCGGGAGGCGCTCGCCGCCCGCCCGGAGGACCCGGTGTGGCGCATCGGCCTGGTCTGGGCCGGGCCCGACCCCCGTGAGGCGTTGCGCGAGTCGGTCCCCGACGCTGCCGAGATCGAGCGGATCAACGGCCGGCTCGACCGGCTGGACAAGGCGTCGTCGTACGGCGCGTGGACCCGCGAGACACTGGACCTGATCGACCTCCACCCGACCGTCCGGGCGCCGGACCTCGCGGCCCGGGTGGGCCGCGAGACCGCCGACTTCAAGAAGGACGTGCGCAAGCTCAAGGAGCTCGGGCTGACCGAGTCGCTCGACATCGGCTACCTGCTGTCGCCGCGCGGCCGGGCCGTGGTCGACGCCGGGCTCGCGACCCCGCGCGATCGGGCCCCGCTGCCGACCGGGACGGCCCTGCCGAGGATCGGGGCCCCGGCGACGCGGGCACTGCGCGCCGTCGGGATCACCACGCTGGAGCAGGTGGCGGCGCTGACCGAGGCCGAGCTCGCCGCCCTCCACGGCGTCGGACCGATGGCGATCGGCCGCCTGCAGGAGGCGATGGCCGAGCGCGGGATGTCCTTCGCCGGGGCCTGAGCCCGGCGCCGGCGCAGCACAAGGCCAGCCCGGGACGTCAGTGCACCAGCAGGCCGATGCCCAGGGCGCCCATCAGGACGGCGATGCCCGAGTCGAGCACCCGCCAGGCCGACGGCCGGGCGAAGATGCCGCGCAGGGAGCGCGCGCCGAAGCCGAGCGCGGGGAACCAGACGAGGCTGGCGGCGATCGCGCCCGCACAGAACCACCAGCGCTGGTCGCCGAAGCTGTTGGCGACGGTGCCGAGCATGAGGATCGCGTCGAGGTAGAAGTGCGGGTTGAGCCAGGTCAGGGCCAGGGTGAGCAGCACGGCGCGACGCACGGTCATGCTCGAGCCGCCGTCCGCGTCGAGGGCGACGGGTCGCCACGCTCGCAGCGCCGACTGGACCCCGAAGGCCAGCAGGTAGAGCCCGCCGCCGATCTGGGCGATGGGCAGCACGGCCGGCCAGCGCTCCATCACGACGCCGAGGCCGGCGACACCGGCGGTGAGGGCGACGATGTCGGACACCATGCACACCACGATCACGGCCAGCACGTGCTCGCCGCGGATCCCCTGGCGGAGGACGAACGCGTTCTGGGCGCCGACGGCGACGATCAGGGCGAGACCGGTCAGGACACCGGTGAGGAAGATGCTCAACATGTGTAGAACGCTAGGTCCCGAAGCGCCTTCAATCCAGCGAACCATTCTGGGGAATCATTAGACTCTCTTAGTATGAAAGACGTCACCCAGATCGACCCCGTGTCGCTGCGCACATTGGCCACCGCCGTCCGGCTCGGGACCTTCGAGGCCACCGCCCGCGAGCTGCACGTGACCCCCTCGGCGGTGAGCCAGCGGATCAAGGCGCTGGAGACCCACGTCGGCCGGGTGCTGGTGCACCGGGTGAAGCCGCTCGAGGCCACCGAGGCGGGACACGTCCTGGTGCGGCTGGCTGCCCAGACCGAGCTGCTGGAGCGCGAGGCGGTGGCCGAGCTGCTCGAGGGCGAGGACCCCGGTGAGGACGACCCGTTCGCCGCGGTGCCCATCGCCGTCAACGCCGATGCGCTCTACACGTGGCTGATCGACGCCCTGGTCGACGTGCAGGGTGCGCACCGGGTCACCTTCGAGATCGTCCGCGAGGACCAGTCGCGGACCACCGAGCGGCTGCGCCGCGGCGACGTGATGGCGGCGGTGACGTCCGACCCGCGACCGGTGCCCGGGTGCCGGGTCGTGCGGCTGGGCTCGATGCGCTACCGCGCGGTCGCCACCCCGGCGTGGGTCGCCGACCACCTCCCCGACGGGGCCACCGCGACGGCCCTGGGCCGGGTGCCGCTCATCGCGTTCGACCGCAACGATACCCAGCAGCACGACTTCCTGCGCAAGGTCACGCGCCGGCACCTGACGCCGCCGGTGACGTGGATCCCGTCGGTGGGGGAGTTCGACAACGCCGTACGCCGCGGCATGGGCTGGGGGATGATCCCCGAGGTCCAGGTGCGGACCGACCTCGATCGCGGTCGGCTGGTCGAGATCGTGCCGGGGCGCCACACCGACGTGCCGCTCTACTGGCAGCACTGGCGCCTGGAGTCACCCCTGATGGCCGACCTGACGGCCGCGATCACCGGCGCCGCGCGGGGCTGGCTGAGCTGATCCGTGTCAGAGGACCTTGGAGAGGAACGCCTGGGTGCGCTCGTGCTGCGGGTCGCCGAGCACGGCGCGCGGGTCGCCCTCCTCCACGATGACCCCACCGTCCATGAAGACCAGGTTGTCGCCGACCTCGCGGGCGAAGCCCATCTCGTGCGTCACGACCATCATGGTCATGCCCTCGGAGGCGAGGTCCTTCATGACCGCCAGCACGTCCCCGACCAGCTCGGGGTCGAGGGCGGACGTCGGCTCGTCGAAGAGCATCAGGTCGGGCTGCATGGACAGGGCCCGCGCGATGGCCACCCGCTGCTGCTGGCCACCGGAGAGGTGGGCCGGGTAGGCCGTCTCCTTCTCCGCGAGGCCGACCTTGGCGAGGTTGGCGCGCGCGATCTCGACGGCCTCGCCCTTCTTGCGGCCGGCGACCTTCTGCTGGGCGATGGTGAGGTTGCGCAGCACGGTCATGTGCGGGAAGAGGTTGAAGCTCTGGAAGACGATGCCGATGCGCGCCCGCAGCTTGTCGACGTCGGCGTCGGGATCGGTGATCTCCTCGCCCTCGACGAAGATCTTGCCGCTGGTGGGGGTCTCGAGCATGTTGACACAGCGCAGCAACGTGGACTTGCCCGACCCGGAGGGCCCGATCACGCACACGACCTGACCGTGCGCGACGTGGAAGTCGATGCCCTTGAGGACCTCGTTGTCGCCGAAGTACTTGTGCAGGTCCTGCACGTCGATGGCCGCGTCGGCGCGCCGGCTGTCGGGAGTCGTGGGTGTGGTGGTCATCAGCGGGCCCTCTCCGCGCGGCTCTCCATGCGGCGTACGACGATCGACAGCGGGACGGTGATCAGCAGGTAGCAGAGCGCGATCACCACGATCGGGGTCAGGTTGGACGAGGAGTTCATGCTTTCCCGGCCGAACTTGGTGAGCTCGTAGTCCGCCAGCGACAGGCCGAGGATGTAGACCAGCGAGGAGTCCTTGGTGAGCAGGATCAGCTCGTTGGTCAGCGGCGGCAGGATGATCCGGAACGCCTGGGGCACGACCACGCTGATCATCGCGCGGCCGTGGGACATCCCGAGGGATCGGGCGGCCTCCATCTGGCCCTTCGGCACGGCCTGGATGCCGGCCCGGATGGTCTCGGCCATGTAGGCCCCGCCGACCAGGCCCAGGGCCAGGGTGACGATGCCGAGGTTGCCGAACGGGATCACCAGGTTCGGGAAGGCCAGGGTGAAGCCCACGCTGAGCGCGATGAACACGACCAGGGCGGGCAAACCACGGAAGAGCTCGATGACGCCGGTCGCGATCCACCGGTAGGGGCCGACGCTGGAGAGCCGCATCAGAGCCAGCACCAGCCCGAGGATCAGGCCGAAGGTGAAGCCGCACGCGGTGTAGATGATCGTGTTCTTGAGCGCGATCGTCAGGACCTCGGGGAACTGCTCCTTGACGAGCTCCCAGTTCCAGAAGGCCCGCTGGAGCTGCGCCCAGTCGGCGACGAGGGCGATCGTGACCAGCACGACCACCAGCACGGCGTACTGGACGTAGCGCCACCGGGCGGCACGCTGGCGGGGACTCGCCATGGGCTCACATCACCTTCGTCGTGGGGTCGGGGAGGGCGTCACGACGTGGGTGCGGTGCCGAACCACTCCTCGTAGACCGCGTCGTAGTCGTCGCTCGCGATCGCGTCGTTGATCGCGGTGAGCAGCTCTGCGTTGCCGTCCTTCTTGACCGAGAAGCCGTACTCCTCACCGGTCTGGAACTCCGTGACCACCTCGACCTCGGGGTTCTCGCTGACGAAGTAGTTGAGCAGGCCGTTGTCGTTGACGCCCGCGTCGGCCTTGCCGGTCAGGACCGCCTGCTGCATGAGGGAGGAGTCCTCGAAGGTGATGATCTCGGTGTCCTCGGGGGCGTTCTCGCGCACGTAGTCGGAGCCGGTCGTGCCGTCCTGCACCGCGACCTTCTTGCCGGCGAGGTCCTCCAGAGACGTGATGCCCGCCCCGGTCTTGGTCATCAGGGCCTGGGTGGCCTCGAAGTAGGGGTCGGTGAAGTCCATGACGGCCTGGCGCTCCTCGTTGATCGTCATGGCGCCGGCGCCGACGTCGCACTGCCCGGTGTTGAGGGCCTCACCGGTGGTGATGGTCTCCCACGCGACGTCGAGGACCTCGAAGTCCAGACCCTCGGCGTCGGCAGCGAGCTGGAGCACTGCGGGGTCGAAGCCGACGACCTCTCCGTCCTCGGTGAACTCGAACGGCTCGTAGGGCAGGTGCGTGCAGACGGTCAGGGTGCCCTCCTTGACCAGCTCGATGCCCGACTCGGTGGTCGTGGAGGTGTCCTCCTTGGCGCACCCCGCGACCGCGAGGGTGAGGGCGACGACGCTGATTCCGGAGGCGAGTGCTCGAGTGTTCATGGTCGCCACACTAGACCCGTCGGGTCCCGGGACGTCGCCCACGTCACACCGGCCACGGCATGATGCCCGCATGCCGACCTATGTCGCCTTCCTCCGCGCGATCAACCTCGGAGCCACGAGGAAGTTCCCCCAGGACGCCATCCGGGCTGTCGTGGAGTCCACCGGTGCCCGGGACGTGGAGACCTACATCAACACCGGCAACGTGCGCCTGACCACCGGCCTGCGCTCGACGACGAAGGTGACGTCCGTCCTCGAGGCGGCCTTCGCGGCCGACCGCGGCTTCGAGGTGCCGACGGTCGTGCTGACGCCCGCCGAGCTGGTCGCCATCGCGTCCGACGCCGACGAGCTGGCGGCGGCCCACGACCGGCTGGGCATGCAGTACGTCTCGTTGCTCAAGCGCGCGCCGACGCCGGAGCAGGTGCGCGAGATCGAGTCCGTGGAGATCGACGGGGAGCGCTTGGTCGTCCGCGGCAGGGGTGCCCACCTGCTCATGGACGAGCGCGACAGCTACCACGGGGCGCGGCTGTCCAACGACTACGTCGAGAAACGCCTCGGGGTGTCCACCAACCGCAACGCGCGTGTCGTGCGCGAGCTCGCGACGCGCTGGGGCTGACCGGCGTCACGGACCAGCGCGCGACAGGTCAGCGGCGCCCGTCGTTGGCCGTGATCTTGACGGTGAGCACGTCCGGCGTCCCGACGATGGCGTCGTCGGAGGTGGTGAGCCGGATCTTGATCGTCTCGCGGTCCTCGCGCTCGCGGTCGTCGATCAGGGTGATCGGCAGCGACTGCAGCGTGCGCCCCGGCTCGTAGACGAGGGAGCCCGGGGCGAGGGAGTAGTCGACGCCAGCCGTGGCGGTGCCGCCCACGACCTGGTAGCCGACGGTGATCGGTGCCGCGTGCTCGCCGAGCAGCCGGACGCGGGGGCGCATCACCCGGGCCCGCTCGTTGACACTGCTGAAGGCGCGGACGAAGCCGACCTCCGGCTGGCTCATCCACGCGATCCGCTGGGTCAGCCAGTCGCGGAGGAACTCGACCTCGCCGTCGAAGGACTCGGCGTGCTTGCTGCCGAGCACCAGCTCGGTGCCGGCGTGCCACTGGGCCCAGTCGGCCTCGGCGGTGGCCCGCAGCGGCGTCGCAGCGGCGGGGAGCTGGGAGACCAGCCGCTCGACCCGCGGCCGCAGGGTGGTCCAGCGCGACTTGACGCGGGTTGCGAAGTCGGGGTCCTTCAGCATCCGGCTGATCCAGTGCTTCTTGGTGCGGGTGTGCCAGCCGCGGGGCGGGACCGCCCGGCGGAAGGCCGTGCCCCCGCTGAGGTCGAAGTCCCAGACCGGACCCATCTCGAGCTTGCCGCCCGGGGTCCAGCTGACGTAGACGCTTGAGAAGAAGTTGGAGTCCTGGTTGCGGAAGAGCTCCTCGACGAGGTACCAGTCGATGAAGCTGCCGAGGTCGACGTACGGGCGGTAGCCGCGCTCCGGGTCGGTGAAGCGCTTGCCGTAGAGCGCCTTCTCGAACGCCTGGACGTGACGGCGGACCCGGACGACGTCCCCGCGCTCGGGATCGTCGGGGTCCTTGAAGACGATGGGCGTACGCCGCCGCACGGTGCGGAAGCCCCGGTCGCCGTCGCGGACGAAGCGCTCGTTGATCTCCAGCAGGTAGGCGTCGTCGGCGATGTCGACCCTGCCCGGCTTGACCTCGACCTGCTCGGTCAGCTGGTACATCCCCTGCGAGGTGCCGTTGAGGACAAGCTCGACGAACCGGCTCTGCGGCGTCCACCCGAGCCGGGTCCGGTCGGCGACGGCGAAGGCGGTGTGGGTGCGCAGCGCGCTGCGGTCGGCGGCGTTGGCCAGCAGGACCCAGTCCTCCTGGGGCGTCGTCCCCACCAGCGCGGCGTCCTCGCCGAGCTTGACCTTGTAGGGCTTCTTGGGGAAGTTCCAGGTGGAGTTGCCGCGGCCCTTGATCTCGAGGGGGTGGGTGACCCCGTCGAGGGTGAGGGTGCCGGTGACGTAGTCGTCCCGGTTGAGGACGGGGGCGCCGCCGTCGGTGGCGACGACGAGCTGGGCCGGGACGCCGGGCACCCACGTGCCCTCCGCCCCGGCAGACTCGCCGGCGCGGGCGCGCGCGGGGGCGAGACCGACGGCGAGCACGCAGGCCAGCCCTGCTCCCGTGATGGTCCTGAGTGCCTTCGACATGCGTCATCCCCCCGAGTCCCGGCCGGTCCGGGTGTGCGTGCGGTCCGATGGCCTGGACCGCTGGAGGATCACCATAGACCGGAGCCGCCCGTCGCGACCCACGATCAGCGCGCCGACCCGGGGAGGGAGCACCCCGGTCCCCGGGTCGACGCCGTCAGCGGCGTGTGGCCGTGACGATGCGGTACTCCCAGTCGAGCACGGCGCCGTCGCCGTTCCCCTGGTCGTACGACGCGGCGAGGCCCACCAGGTCGGCGCGCAGCGCGGCCCGACCGTCCTCGTCGAGGCGACCGGCCGCCGCGAACGTCGGGCCGTAGTAGGTGAGGAAGAGGTCGGCGAAGGCGTCGGCGTCCGCGAACCGCTGGCGGACGGTGGCCGTCACGGACCCCACGTCCTCCACACCGTCGCCGAGCAGCTCGGCCACCACGGACTCGGTGCCCCACCGGGTCGGGGGCTGCGCGCCGGGCGGGGGCGGGGCGTGCCGCCCCACGGTGCCCAGCATCCCGCCGATGAAGCCCTCCGGCGTCCAGCTGGCCACGCCGAGCCGACCTCCCGGACGGCAGACCCGCACCAGCTCGGCGGCGGCCCGGGAGTGGTCGGCGCTGAACATCACGCCGATGGCCGACAGCACCAGGTCGAACGACTCGTCCGGATGCGGGAGCGCCTCGGCGTCGGCCTCGGACAGGTCGAGCGCGAGGTCCTCCGCCTCCGCGCGCCGTCGCGCGATGTCGAGCAGGGCGGGCACGTAGTCGATGCCGGAGGCGGTCGCCCCCCGGCGGGCCGCCGCGAGGGCGACGTGCCCGGTGCCGGTCGCGACGTCGAGGACGCGGGCGCCGGGTGCGACGCCGACGTGCTCGACGAGGTGCTCGGACACCGGGACGGTGAGGGCGGCGATGCGGTTGTAGTCACCGCTGCTCCACACCTTCTGCTGCTTGTCGCGCAGCTCGGTCATCTGTGGGGTCGTGGTCATGCGGGGTCCCTCTCATGGGGTCGGCGACGGCGCCGGCCGTTCTCGCGACCCTGCCCGTCATGGAGCCGGACGGCCGGTGGCCGCCATGGTCTGCGCGTTCGGGTCCGCGAGGTGCGCGGCCCTGCGTCCGTCTCGTGCGCGAGCGGCCGTCCGGCGCGTGCTGCCGGGCGTGGTGCTGGCACCGACGAGCCCATCCCTGCATGATCGCAGCCCCGCCGACCGGTGGCCATGGTCCTTGTCGGGGCTCTTCGCGCAGGGTCTGACCGCCCGACGGCTCAGACGTGCAGCGTCTCGATGACCGGCTCGCCGCGTGAGAGCTTGCCGGCGGCGCGGGGGAGCTCGGCGCGCGCCATGAGGTGGTGGGCGCGCGCCTCCTCGAGGGTCGTCCGGCCGACCACCTCGCCGGCCGACACCAAGGGGACGAGCAGCGGACGGTCGTCGCCGTCGTCGACGGGGACGTCCCCGATGCCGACCACCTCGGCCCGCGCGATCCCCGAAGAGTCGCGCCGGCGCAGGGCGTGCTTGCGGCCGCCGATCGAGACCTTGTCCGTGGACCGCTTGGCGACCGGCACCATCACGCCGTCGTCGCCCGCCCGGGAGACGAGCTTGTAGACGAAGCCGCAGGTCGGGTGGCCCGAGCCGGTCACGAGCTGGGTGCCGACGCCGTAGCCGTCCACCGGAGCGGAGGCGAGCGAGGCGATGGAGTGCTCGTCGAGGTCGCTGGTCACCAGGATGCGGGTGCCGGTGGCGCCCAGGGAGTCGAGCTGCGCGCGCACCTCGTGGGCCAGCACCCCGAGGTCGCCGGAGTCGAGGCGCACGGCACCGAGGTCGGGGCCGGCGATCCCGACCCCCGCCCGGACCGCCTCGGCGACGTCGTAGGTGTCCACCAGCAGGGTCGTCCCCACCCCCAGTGCGTCGACCTGCGCCCGGAACGCGTCGGCCTCGGTGTCGTGGAGCAGGACGAAGGAGTGCGCCGCCGTCCCGGCGGTGGGCACGCCGTACCGGTGCCGCGCGGCGAGGTTGGAGGTGGTGGCGAAGCCCGCGACGTACGCCGCCCGCGCAGCCGCCACGGCGGCCTCCTCGTGGGTGCGCCGCGAGCCCATCTCGATGCAGGGCCGGTCGCCGGCCGCCCAGGTCATCCGGGAGGCGGCGGAGGCGATCGCGGAGTCGTGGTTGTAGATCGACAGGAGCACGGTCTCCAGCAGCACGGCCTCGGCGAAGCCACCCTCGACCACGAGCAGCGGCGAGTGGGGGAAGTAGGCCTCGCCCTCGGCGTACCCCCAGACGTCGCCGGAGAAGCGGTAGGAGGCCAGCCACTCCCGCGTGGCCTCGTCGACGACGTCCTCGAGGACCGCGAGGTCCTCGTCGGTGAACCGGAAGGCCTCGATCGCGTCGAGGGCCCGCCCGACGCCGGCGACCACGCCGTAGCGCCGTCCCTCGGGCAGGCGACGCGGGAAGAGCTCGAAGACCGAGCGTCGGTCGGCGGTGCCGGCACGGAGCGCGGCCTGCACCATGGTGAGCTCGTAGTGGTCGGTGAGCAGGGCCGTCGAGGGCCCGCGCGCGTCGGCCGGCGATCGGGTCACCCGTCCACCCTCCCACGCGGGAGCGGGCCTTCAGGCCTGTGCCACGATGGACCCGTGTCTGCTGCCAGCCCCGTCGAGGTCGATCCGACGCTCTCGCCGGACGAGATCACGTTCCTTGCCAAGCCGTGGGTGACCATCGTCTGGAACGACCCGGTCAACCTCATGTCGTACGTCGCCTTCGTCTTCCAGAAGTACTTCGGCTACGACAAGGCCAAGGCCGAGCGGCTGATGATGGAGGTCCACGAGGACGGTCGTTCGGCGGTCTCCACCGGCACCCGCGAGGAGATGGAGCGCGACGTGCAGGCGATGCACGAGTACGGCCTGTGGGCGACCATGGAGAAGGCCTCGTGAGCGGCAGCGAGGGGTGGACGCAGTGACGGGCTTCGCCCGGCACCGCAGGAGCCGGCGGGTCATCGCCACGTTCACCGGCTTCGAGGCCGACCTGCTCCGCTCGCTGGCCTCCCAGATCGTCGAGCTGCTGCGCAACGAGGCCGCCGTCCCCGACGAGAGCCGGGACCCGTTCGAGGCGATGATGGACTTCTCGGGTCCGACGACCGCGCCCGAGGACCCGGTGCTCCACCGGCTGTTCCCCACGGCGTACGTCGACGACGAGGAGGCCGCGGGAGAGTTCCGGCGCTTCACCGAGGGCGGCCTGCGCAACGGCAAGGCGGCCGCCGCGATCACCATCATCGAGGGCCTCGAGGAGGCCGGGCTGCCGCCCGAGCTCACCGAGGACGGGCTGATGATCGACGTCGAGCTCGACGAGCCCACGGCGGAGACCTGGATGCGCTCCTTCACCGACATCCGCCTCGCCCTGGCCACCCGCCTGGGCGTCGAGGACGGCGACGAGGCGATGTGGCACGCGTTGCCCGACGACGACCCGCGCGCCCAGGCCCACGACATCTACGAGTGGATCGGCTGGCTCCAGGAGACGATCGTCGAGGCGTTGACCGCATGAGTCCCGTCCCCGACTTCGTCCTCGAGATCCGCGAGATGATCGGCACCCACCCGCTGTGGCTGCCGGGCGTCACGGCGGTCATCCGGCGCGACGACGAGATCCTCATGGTCGAGCGGGCCGACAACGGCGCGTGGACCCCCGTCACCGGCATCGTCGACCCGGGAGAGGAGCCCGCCGTCTCGGCGGCGCGCGAGGCCCTCGAGGAGGCCGGCGTCGTCATCCGGGTCGACCGGCTGGCCTCGACCTCGGTGATGTCGGAGGTCGTCTACGACAACGGCGACCGTGCGTCGTACCTCGACCTGACCTTCGCCTGCACGTGGATCAGCGGCGAGGCGTACGTCGCCGACGACGAGTCCACCGACGTGCGCTGGTGGCCCGTGGACGGTCTGCCGCCCATGTCCGACTCCATGTCGCAGCGGGTGGCCGCCGCGCTGTCCGGTGAGCGTGAGGCGCGCTTCACCTCCTAGCCCGAGTGCGTCGTGACGCCGTAGTCGGCACGCGTCGCCAGCGCCCAGCGCGCCACGGGCGTCATGGCGTAGGCGATGAGCACCATGGCGACGGCCAGGATGATCCAGCCGGTGCGCCCGAGGCCGACGCAGAGGTACGCCGCGACGGGAGGCCCGATGACCCGTGCCGCCCCGAAGCTCAGCGAGGCGAAGCCCTGGTACTGCCCCTGCCGCTCGTGCGGGGCGAGACCCATCTGCTGGCTCCACTGACCGCCGGAGCCGACGATCTCGCCGAAGACGTGCACCACGGTCCCCACGAGCAGCAGCGCGCACGCCGCCCACACGTCGAGGTCCTGGGCGAAGCCGATCAGCACGAAGCCGCCCGCCACCAGCCAGCCGGCCACGACGAAGGCACGCGACCCGTCGGTCACCGTGTCGATGTGCCGGGTCATCCGCACCTGGAGCAGTGCCACCAGCACCGTGTTGAGCACGAGCGTTGCCGACACGAGCACGGTGGGCGCGGTGGTGTGCTCCGCGATGAAGAGCACCAGCCCGATCTCGATGATGAAGAAGTGCGTGACGAAGAGCATGTGCAGCACCATCAGCACGGCGTACGGGCGGTCGCGCAGCACGCCGAGGCGCGCCTCGCCCTCCTGCCGGGGGTGCGACGGGAGCGGGGGGAGACGGGTGGTGTTCCAGGCGGCGAAGCCGGTGAGCACCGCCTGCCCGAAGAAGACCGAGATGTAGGCCCAGTCCTCGTCGACGAGGAGCGCGAGGCCGCCGACCATCGAGCCCAGGCCGATGGCGGTGTTGGTGACGGCGCGCAGGTAGGCCTTGAAGCGCACGCCCCGACCGCCGGTGGCCAGCTGGGCGATGACGCCCTGGTAGACCGCGCCGGAGGCGCTGAGGAAGACGGCCTGCACCGACAGCAGCAGGGTGAGGGCGAGGGGAGTGGGCGCGAAGGCCGGCGGCCAGGCGGTGAGCGCCGCGCCGAGCATGAGCCAGCTGAGCACCCGGGTCGGGCCGCGGGTGTCCGCGAGCTGGCCGGCCGGGACGTTGACGAGCAGTCCGAACAGCGCCGAGACCGAGAGCGCGAGGCCGACCTCAGTGGCGCTGAAGCCCTGGTGGCGCGTGAAGTAGAGCGCGCTGGTGGTCATCAGCGCACCGCCCGCGAACCGGTTGGCGAACTGGCCCAGTGCCATCGTGCGCAACGTGGGGTCCAGCGGCACCCCGCGCCGGGTCAACGGCTCCACGGAGCTGGTCGTCATCGGTCTCCCACGGCTCGATCTATCTTGACGTCAAGATATATGTGGTGAGACGGCGTGCGGTCAAGTTGGCCGGTTGCCTACGCTGGACGGCGTGCTGACCATCGACCGGACGACGTACGACGCGATCGTCGCCCACGCCAGGCGTGACCACCCCGACGAGGCCTGTGGCATCGTCGCCGGACCCGAGGGCAGCGACCGCCCCGAGCGGCTCGTGGAGATGGTCAACGCGGCCGGCAGCCCGACGTTCTACGAGTTCGACTCCACCGACCTGCTCCAGCTCTACAAGGACATGGACGCGCGTGACGAGGAGCCGGTGGTCGTCTACCACTCGCACACGGCCACCGAGGCCTACCCGAGCCGCACCGACATCGGCCTCGCCATGGAGCCGAACGCGCACTACGTGCTCGTCAGCACGCGCGAGCACGGGAATAACGACGGCCCTGTGGAGTTCAGGTCGTATCGCATCATCGACGGCGAGGTGACCGAGGAAGAGGTCACCGTGGTCGCCCAGCTGCAGCCCCGCGAATCGGAAGAGAGCACCCCCTGATGGCCATCGAGGTCCGCATCCCCACCATCCTCCGCACCTACACCGACGGCGCCAAGGCCGTCGACGGCAGCGGCGAGACCCTGCAGGCACTCATCGACGACCTCGAGGGCAACCACCCCGGGATCAAGGACCGCCTGATCGAGTCGGGCGACCTGCGTCGCTTCGTCAACGTCTACATCAACGACGAGGACGTCCGCTTCATGGGCGGCCTCGACGCCGAGCTCTCCGACGGCGACCAGGTCGTCGTCCTCCCCGCCGTCGCCGGCGGAGCCGGCTCGTCCGCGCAGCCGGTGGGTCGATAGCCGCATGACCCGCTACGACAGCCTGCTGGAGTCGGTCGGCGGCACCCCGCTGATCGGGCTGCCGCGGCTGTCGCCCAGCCCCGACGTCCGCATCTGGGCCAAGATGGAGGACCGCAACCCGACCGGCTCCATCAAGGACCGGCCTGCGCTCAAGATGATCGAGCAGGCCGAGAAGGACGGGACCCTGCGTCCCGGCGCCACGATCCTCGAGCCGACCTCGGGCAACACCGGCATCTCGCTGGCCATGGCGGCCAAGCTCAAGGGCTACCGGATCGTCTGCGTGATGCCCGAGAACACCTCCGAGGAGCGCCGTCAGCTGCTGCGCATGTGGGGGGCGGAGATCGTCTCCTCGCCCGCCGCCGGCGGCTCCAACGAGGCGGTCCGCGTCGCGAAGAAGATCGCCGGTGAGCACCCGGACTGGGTGATGCTCTACCAGTACGGCAACGAGGCCAACGCCCTCGCGCACGAGGAGGGCACCGGTCCCGAGCTGCTCGCCGACCTGCCCGAGATCACCCACTTCGTCGCCGGGCTCGGCACCACCGGCACCCTGATGGGCGTGTCCCGGTTCTTCCGCTCCGCCAAGCCGGACGTCAGGATCGTCGCCGCCGAGCCGCGCTACGGCGAGCTCGTCTACGGCCTGCGCAACCTCGACGAGGGCTTCGTGCCCGAGCTGTACGACGCGTCGCTGATCGACTCGCGCTTCTCCGTCGGCCCGCGTGACGCGGTCCGGCGCGTGCGCGAGCTCCTCGAGCTCGAGGGGATCTTCGCCGGCATCTCGACCGGGGCGATCCTGCACGCCGCGCTCGGCCAGGCCGCCAAGGCGGTCAAGGCCGGCGAGCGTGCCGACATCGCCTTCGTCGTCTGTGACGGCGGGTGGAAGTACCTCTCGACCGGTGCCTACGAGGGCACCGTCGACGAGGCGGAGGATCGCCTCGACGGGCAGTTGTGGGCATGATGGCTCCGTGCTCCCGCGAGTCCTCCGTCGTGTGCCGCTGGTCCCGGCGCTCGCTGCGCTCGTCCTGACCCTGCTGCCGTTCGCGACCTCTGTCGCGCCCGCCTCGGCCGAGCTGGTCCTCGTCCAGCCCCCGCTCACCAACACCGAGCCCCCGTCCGTCGACGGACGCCCGCGCCAGGGCGAGGTGCTGCGGGCGCACCCCGGCAGCTGGACG
Organism: Nocardioides sp. Soil777; assembly: GCF_001428425.1. Classification (NCBI taxonomy): domain Bacteria; kingdom Bacillati; phylum Actinomycetota; class Actinomycetes; order Propionibacteriales; family Nocardioidaceae; genus Nocardioides; species Nocardioides sp. Soil777. The sequence continues at coordinate 571,128 of NZ_LMSN01000001.1, read as the reverse complement.
CCGCGGCGTGCCGAGACGACGTACCGCTGGCTGCGCGACGGCGAGCCGGTCCGCGGCGCCCGCGAGCGCCGCTACCGCCTGGGCGCCTCCGACGTCGGCGCCCGCCTGCGCGTCGAGGTGCGGGTCCGCGCCGACGGCCACGGGTGGACGGCCGCCCTCTCGGCGCAGACCCGCCGGGTGGCGTACGCCGCTCCGGTACGGCGCCGCGTCACCTACAGCGTCGCGACCCGCGGTGCGATCACCACGAGCGTCGCCGTCTTCCGCCGCCAGGCGCAGGAGACGTTCGACGACGCGCGGGGCTGGCGGGCCGGTGGCGTCGAGTTCAGACGGGTGCCGCGGGGCGGCGACCTCACCCTGGTGCTGGCCGCCGCGGCCACCCTCCCGTCCTTCTCCGCCACCTGCTCGACCATGTGGTCGTGCCGGGTCGGTCGCTTCGTGGTCATCAACCAGGAGCGGTGGAAGCACGCCTCACCCGCGTGGAACGCCGCCGGGCAGGCGTTGCGCGACTACCGCCACATGGTGGTCAACCACGAGACCGGCCACTGGCTCGGACGCGGCCACGTCGGCTGCCCGGGGCCGGGCCGCCCGGCGCCGGTGATGATGCAGCAGTCCAAGGGGCTCTCGGGCTGCCGCTTCAACCCCTGGCCGTTGCCCGGCGAGCGCTGAGCGAGCCCGACTGCGCGTGAGCGCTGAGCCAGCGGTCAGTCGGCGCTGACGCCGAGGTCCTGGTCGGCGTCGTGCTCGCTGCCCGGCACCGCGGGGAGTCCGAGGAGGTCGAGGGCCAGGTTGGCGACCATGCCGTTGCGGACCGGTTGGACGCCGTCGTACGACACCCGGTCGCGGCCGGGGTCGGCGTAGTCGGGGTTGAGGTCGTAGAGGTCCGTGCCCGGGTCCACGCCGCTGCCCCACACCACGAAGGGGACGCGGTAGTCGTGGATCGAGGTCGCGTCGTAGTGGCCCTTGCCGCGCCCACCGTGGTCGGCCGTGAGGATCACCGTCGTGTGGCCGGCGTAGCGGGGGTCCGTGCGCAGCACGTCGATGACGCTCCCCACCCGGCGGTCGGCCCGGCGCACGGCGCGGAGGTAGGCCTGGCCCATGAAGCCCTTCGCGTGGCCGACGACGTCGGGCTCGGACAGGTGCAGGAGGCGGAAGGCGCGGGTGGCGCCGCCGAGGTCGCGCTTGAAGGCCCGGACCAGCTTCTGGTTGTTCTCGATGATCGTCTGCGCGTCGGTGGCCAGCGGCCACGAGCGGTCCCACAGGGAGAACTTGGTCTTGCTCGCGAAGAAGCCCGCGGAGAGGTCGGCGTCGTCGACGACGGTGAAGACGGACTCGACCGACTCGCCGGCCGCGGCCTGGACGGTGCCCGGTCGGCGGCGGTCGTCGTTCCACGTCACCCCGTGGCCGCCGGTGGTCGCCTGGATGCGTCGCCCGGTGACCATGCCGGTGTGGTTGGGCAGGGTGAGGGTCAGCTCGTGCTCGGTGCGGGCGTTGAGCGTGCTCGCGCCCTGGTCGAGCAGGGCGTGCAGGTGCGGGGTGCCGGCCCGCCCGAGCTTGGTGAGGGCCTTCGGGTTGAGCGCGTCGATGGAGATGGCCACGACCGTGTCCGTCACGGCGCGGCGGCTCGTGTCGGGCGCGGGCGCAGGGGCCGGCGCGCTGGTCGCGGCCGCCCCGGCTCCTGCGCCGAGGAGCGCGGCGGAGGCGAGGAGGGCGATCGAGCGGCGTGCGGCGGTGCGTCCGGGCATGGGCGTCAGGATAGGCGCCCGTGCCCGGAGGTCCCGATTCTGCTCACGCGAGCGCGGCGCGGATCGCCTCCATCGGCGTGGTGGTCGGGCGGCCCAGGAGGCGGGCCAGGTCGCCGGTGTCGGTGTGCAGGTCGCCCCGGGCGATCCCGAGGTCGGAGTCGGTGAGGACCGCGGCGAACCCCTCCGGGACCCCGGCGGAGACCAGCGCGGCGGTGTGGTCCGCGGCGGGCAGGTCGTGGTGGACGACAGGGGTGCCGGACGCCTCGCTCACCCACGCGGCGTACTCGGCCAGCGTGAAGGCGACGTCGCCGCCGAGCTCGTGGACCCGGCCGGCCTGGTCGTCGGCGACCAGCGCGGCGGCGGCCGCCGCGGCGTAGTCGGCTCGCGTGGCTGCGCTGACGCGCCCGGCGCCGGCCGCTCCGAGGACGGCCCCGTGCTCGAGGGCCGTGGGCAGCTGCTCGGTGTAGTTCTCGAGGTACCACGAGTTGCGCAGCAGCACGGTGGGCAGACCGGCGTCGGCGAGCAGCTTCTCGGTGGCGGCGTGCTCCCCGGCGAGGAGCAGGCCGGAGGTCGTCGCCCGGGTGATGCTCGTGTAGCCGAGCAGCTCGACACCGGCCGCGGCGGCGGCCTCGATGACGGCAGCGTGCTGCGCGACCCGCTCGCCCACGGCGCTGGAGGAGACGAGCAGGGCGCGGTCCACGCCCGCGAACGCGGCATCGAGGGAGGCGGGATCGGTGTAGTCGGCCCGGCGTACGACGACTCCGAGCGCGGCCAGGTCGGCGATCGGCGCGGTGTCCCGCGCGGTGGCGACGACGTCGGCGGGGGAGACACCGAGGTCGAGGAGGGAGCGGACGACGAGGCGGCCGAGGTGGCCGCTGGTGCCGGTGACGAGGTAGGTGGTCATGGTGGGTCCTTTCGCGGACGATCAGGAGGGGTGTCGTCCGCTCCAACCGGCCGGTCGTCTGCATACTTCCCGAGAGTTAGTACCCACTTTGAAGTAAGGTACTGGCATGGAAGTAAGCAAGGGCCTGCGTGACCACTTCCCCGACGGCGTCTTCCCGAGCGGGTGCCCCAGCCGCACCCTGCTGGACCACGTGATGAGCAAGTGGGGCGTCCTGGTCCTGCTGGCGCTGTCCGAGGGTCCACCGCTGCGGTGGAGCGAGCTGCGCCGGCGTGCCGAGGGGGTGAGCGAGAAGATGCTGGCCCAGACGCTGCGCACCCTCGAGGCCGACGGGCTGGTCCACCGCGACGCCCGCCCCGTCGTCCCGCCGCACGTGGAGTACTCGCTGACGCCGGCCGGCACGGAGCTCGCAGCCCACCTCGTGCCGCTGATGCAGTGGATCGCGGCGCACGCGGGCGAGATCCTCGACACGTGACGTGTGACGGGACCGACGCGGCCGGGCGCGTGCCATCCGCGGTCCGCACGCCCTAGCCTTGCTGCTTGTGCCGACCTACCACCGCGAGGACCCGATCGGGATCTTCGACTCCGGGTTCGGTGGCCTGACCGTCGCCCGGTCGGTCATCGACCAGCTGCCCCACGAGTCGATCCTCTACGTCGGCGACACCGCCCGCCAGCCGTACGGCGCGAAGCCGATCGGCGAGGTCCGCGAGTACGCCCTCGAGTGCCTCGACCACCTCTACGAGCAGGGCGTCAAGGCGCTGGTCATCGCCTGCAACTCCGCGAGCGCAGCGATGCTGCGCGACGCGCGTGAGCGGTACGACGTCCCGGTCATCGAGGTCATCCTGCCGGCGACCCGGCGGGCGGTCGCGGCGACCCGCACCGGCCGCATCGGGGTCATCTGCACCCGGGCCACCGCGGAGTCGATGGCCTACGAGGACGCCTTCGCCGCCGCCCCGCACGTCGACCTGCACGTCCGGGCCTGCCCGCGCTTCGTCGACTTCGTCGAGCAGGGCGTGACCGGCGGTGAGGAGCTGACGGCCGTCGCGCACGAGTACCTCGACCCCCTGGTCGAGGCCGGGGTCGACACCCTGGTGCTCGGGTGCACCCACTACCCGCTGCTGACCGGCATCATCTCCCTCGTGATGGGTGACGGGGTGACCCTGGTGAGCTCCGCCGAGGAGTCGGCCAAGGACGTCTACAAGATGCTCGTGCGCACCGACCGGATGCGCGAGTCGGGCGAGCCGACCTACTCCTTCGCCACCACGGGCCGGCCCGACGAGTTCGAGACGATCGGTCGCCGCTTCCTCGGGGCCGAGCTGCTCGGCGCCTCCCAGTTCGCCGGTGGCCTTCGATGAGGTGTCACCGATGAGGCTCACCGTCGTCGGCTGCTCGGGCTCCTACCCGGGGCCCGACTCCTGCGCCAGCAGCTACCTCTTCGAGGCCGAGGGCCCCGACGGCGCGGGCGGGACCCGGACCTGGCGCATCCTCGTCGACCTCGGCAACGGTGCGCTCGGCCAGCTCCACCAGTACGTCGACCCGCTGACCATCGACGCCGTGTTCCTCAGCCACCTGCACGCCGACCACTGCCTCGACCTCTGCGGCTACTACGTGATGCGCAAGTACCACCCGACCGGGGCGCAGCCGCGGATCCCGGTGTGGGGGCCGCCGGACACCCCCGGCCGGATGGCGCGCGCCTACGACCTGCCCCTCGACCCGGGGATGACCGAGGAGTTCGACTTCCGTCCGCACGAGCCGGTCGTCGAGGTCGGTCCGTTCCGCGTCGAGTCGGCGGAGGTGGTCCACCCCGTCGACGCGTTCGCGCTCCGGGTGAGCGCCGACGGTCGGTCCGTCGCCTACAGCGGGGACACCGGGCCCTGCGAGTCGCTCGAGCGCCTCGCCGCGGGGGCCGACGTGTTCCTGTGCGAGGCGTCCTTCCGTGACGGCGAGGACAACCCGCCCGACCTGCACATGACGGGCTCCGAGTGCGGCACCGCCGCCGGCCGCGCCGGCGTGGGGCGTCTGGTCCTCACCCACGTGCCGCCGTGGCACGACCCCGAGGACGCGCTCTCCGAGGCCCGGACGACCTGGGACGGCCCGCTCGAGCTGGCCGTGGCCGGAGCCGTCTACCAGCTCTGAGTCGTCACACGAGTCCCGCGTCGTGGACGACCATCGCGATCTGGACGCGGTTGGTGACGTCGAGCTTGTCGAAGAGGCGCGACACGTGTGCCTTGACCGTGGGGACGGAGAGGTAGAGCTCGGCCGCGATCTCGGCGTTGGACAGTCCTCGGCCGACGCAGACGGCGACCTCCCGCTCGCGGAGGGTGAGCAGGTCGATCCGGGACCCCGCTTCGGTCGCCCGGTCGTCGGGCGCCCCGGCCCGCACCTGGCGCAGCAGGGACCGGGTGGCCGACGGCGACAGCATGGCCTCGCCGCCGGCGACGAGGCGGATCGCGCTGACGATCTCGGTCGGTGGCGTGTCCTTGAGGAGGAACCCGTCGGCACCGGCGGCGACGGCCCCGACCACGTGCTCGTCGGCGTCGAAGGTGGTCAGCACGATCACCGCGGGCGGGTCGCTGTCCCGGTGCAGGGCACGCGTGGCCTCGAGACCGTTCATCACCGGCATCCGGATGTCCATCAGCACGACGTCGGGACGCAGCGACGCGGCCTTGCGCAGGCCCTCGGCGCCGTCACCGGCCTCGCCGACGACGTGTATGTCGCGCTGGCCGCCGAGCATGAGCGTCAGCGCCGAGCGCACCAGGGCGTCGTCGTCGACGATCAGCACCGAGATCGGTGCGCCGGTCGGCCCGCTCACGTGGTCCACGGTATCGACCCGTGCAGCACGAACAGCGTGCCGCGGCGCCCGTGCTCGAGGCGGCCGCCGCGCAGCTCGGCGCGCTCGGCGAGGCCGATGAGGCCGAGCCCGGCACCGGGGGCGTCCGAGGCGTGGAAGCCGAGCGGGTTGCTGACCACCACGTCGAGGCCGCGCTCGGGGTCGCCGGAGACCTCGACCGTGACGTGGGCGCCGGGGGCGTGCTTGCTGGCGTTGGTGAGCCCCTCCTGCACGATCCGGTAGAGGGTGCGACCGGCGGCGTCCGGCACCGGCTGCCCGCCCTGGTCGACGCGGTCGTCGTACGTCACCCGGACCCCGCTCCGGCGCGTCTCGGCGATCATCCCCTCGATGTCGGCGAAGCGCGGCTGCGGCTGGTCGACCGGCTCTCCGCTGGCGTCCCGCAGCACGCCGAGCACGCCGCGCAGCTCGTGGAGGGCCTCGTTGGCCTTGCCCTGGATCTGGGTCAGCCCGGCGCGCAGCTCGTCGGCGGCGAGGTCGTCGCGGAAGGCCAGCGCCCCGGAGTGCATGGACACCTGGGTGATCCGGTGGGCGAGCACGTCGTGCATCTCGCGGGCGATCCGCTCGCGCTCGGTGCCGCGGGCCTGCGAGACCCGCAGCTCCTGCTCGGCCTCGGCCTTCGACGCGCGTTGCCGCAGCGTCCAGAGGAGCTCTCGGCGGGACCCGAGGTAGAGGCCCCAGCCCATCATCGCGGCGTTGACGACGACGTTGACCACGACCGCGATCCAGTACGGCTCGCGCAGCTCGATGGGGGCGTAGAAGGTGTACGTCGTCGCCGCGACCACGTTGGTCACCCCGACCAGGGCCACCGACCACGGCACCCGCTGCGTCGCGACGGACACCGCCGCCAGGGTCGCCGGGCCGGCGGCGATGCCCGAGAACGTGCTCAGCAGGGCCGTCACCATCGCGATGGCGACCGGGGCCCGGCGCCGCATGACGACCAGGACGTAGGCCGCGATCCCGAAGAGCACCTCGACCCAGAAGAGCACCCGGTGCGACTCCAGCTCGCCCTGGATCGCCTGGCCCCAGACCAGGGCGGAGATCAGGGCGCACACGGCCAGCCGCCAGGCGTGGCTGCGCCAGGTCAGCGGAGGCTGCGTCTCCGCCGGCGTCGGGTGGTCCATGCCGCACAGGCTAGGGCGTGCGCGGACGTCCCCTACTTTGGTAGGGGCCGGATCGAGCCCTGGGACCGATGTCCGGTGGCTCGGTCGGCGGCAGGGTGGGGTGCATGATCCGAGTGCACGGTCTGACGAAGACCTACGGCGCCTTCACGGCCGTCGACGACGTCTCGTTCGAGGCGCGCCCCGGCCGGGTGACCGGCTTCCTGGGGCCCAACGGAGCGGGCAAGACGACCACGATGCGGGTGATGGTGGGGCTGACCACCGCCACCTCGGGCGAGGTCACCATCGGTGGCCACCACTACCGCGACATCCCCAACCCCGGCCGCCACGTGGGCGTGCTCCTCGACGCCTCGGCGCAGCACGCCGGCCGCACGGGTCGCGAGATCCTGTCGATCGGTGCCGAGACGATGGGCCTCCCGGCGTCGCGCGTCGACGAGATGCTGGCGCTGGTGTCCCTCGACGAGCGTGAGGCCAAGCGCCGGCTGCGCAACTACTCGCTCGGCATGAAGCAGCGCCTTGGCATCGCCCACGCGCTCCTCGGTGACCCGTCGGTGCTGATCCTCGACGAGCCCGCCAACGGCCTCGACCCGGCCGGCATCCGCTGGATGCGTGGCCTCCTCAAGGGGTACGCCGACCGCGGCGGCACCGTCCTGCTCTCCAGCCACCTGCTCAACGAGGTCGAGATGATCGCCGACGAGATGGTGCTCATCGGGCGCGGTCGCATCGTCGCCCAGGGCACCAAGGAGTCGCTGCTCGCGGGCGCCGACCACCAGTCCACCCATGTGACGTCCCTCGACAACGAGCTGCTGGCCAAGGTCCTCGCCGAGCGTGGCCACGCCGTCGCCGGTGCCGGACAGGGGCTGCGGGTCGAGGCGCCGCCGGTCGAGATCGGCCGGGCGGCCGCCGAGCACGCGGTCGTGCTGACCGACCTGCGCGCCGCCGAGGGCGGCCTGGAGGACCTGTTCCTCTCCCTCACCTCCGACACCCAGCGCGACGTCCTCGAAGGGTCCCCGTCATGAGCGCCACCATCGCGTCCGCCGAGCCCGGCACGATCGACCTGGGCTCCTCCACCCCCGTGCCGATGGGCCGGCTGGCCAAGGTCGAGCTCCGCAAGGCCCTCGACACCCGCGCCGGCCGCTGGTTCACCATCTCGATCCTGGGGCTCGTCCTCGTGGTCCAGGTCATCTACGCCTTCGCGGCGCCCGACGACGCGCTCGGCTACGGCGACTTCCTCAGTGTCGCCGGCGGCGTGCTCGGCTACTTCATGCCGATCCTCATCATCATGCTGGTGACCAGCGAGGCCAGCCAGCGCAACGGCCTGGTGACGTTCACGCTCGAGCCACGCCGGTCCCGGGTGGTCGTCGCCAAGTTCCTCGCCGGCTTCGCCCTCTCCTTCGCCGTCATGGTCCTGGCCGCCCTCATCGCGGTCCTCGGCACCGTTCTCGGTCTCGCGACCGGCGCCGAGCCCGACTGGTCGGTCGACGGCAACCTGCTCTTCAACGGCTTCGTGCTCGCCAACGTGATCGGCGTGCTGATCGGCTTCGCCATCGCGACGCTCCTGATGAACACGCCTGCCGCCATTGTCGGTTACTTCGTCTACAGCCTGATCCTGCCGATCGCCGTCGGGATCCTCGGCTCGCTGAGCTCCGGCTTCGCCGACGTTGCCCCGTGGATCGAGTTCAACACCGCCCAGACGCCGCTCTTCACGGGCGACTACACCCCGACCGGGGAGGAGTGGGCCCAGATCGCCGTCTCCGGCGCCATCTGGCTCGTCATCCCGCTGGTCCTGGGCATCGCCCGGCTGCTGCGCATCGAGTTCAAGTAGCCCCACCGACTGGCCCCCCTCGGGGGAGGGGGTCGCCACAGCCGGGTCCGGTCATGCACGGGGACGACCGGGCCCGGCTACATCCCTGCCCGGCACCTCGACGGTCCCCGGGCGTGGCTAGGGTCGGGGACATGACTGATGCTGCTCCCGCCACCCGTGCCGACGGTCGCACCGACGACCAGCTCCGCCCGATCACGATCACCCGCCACTGGCTCGACCACGCGGCCGGCTCGGTGCTCGTGGAGTTCGGCGGCACCAAGGTGCTGTGCGCCGCCTCCGCCTCCGAGGGTGTGCCGCGCTGGCGCAAGGGCTCGGGCCTGGGCTGGGTCACGGCGGAGTACGCCATGCTCCCCGCCGCCACCAACACGCGCTCGGACCGTGAGTCGGTCAAGGGCCGCATCGGCGGTCGCACCCACGAGATCTCCCGCCTGATCGGCCGCTCGCTGCGCGCCGTCATCGACTACGAGGCGCTCGGCGAGAACACCATCGTCCTCGACTGCGACGTGCTCCAGGCCGACGGCGGCACCCGCACCGCCGCGATCACGGGCGCGTACGTCGCCCTGGCCGACGCTGTCGCCCACCTCCGCTCGCAGGGTGCCCTCGCGGGGGAGCCCCTGTCCGGCTCGGTGGCCGCGGTGAGCGTCGGGATCATCGACGGCGTGCCGCGCCTCGACCTCCCCTACGAGGAGGACGTCCGTGCCGAGACCGACATGAACGTCGTGATGACCGGCGAGGGCAAGTTCGTCGAGGTCCAGGGCACCGCCGAGGGCGCCGCCTTCGACCGCGCCGAGCTCGACGCGCTGCTCGCGCTGGCCGAGAAGGGGTGCGCCGACCTGACCACGCTCCAGCGGGAGGCCCTCGCCCGATGAGCCGGATCTTCCTGGCCTCGCGCAACGCCAAGAAGATCGGCGAGATGCAGCGGATCCTCGCCGAGCACCTCCCGGACATCGAGGTGGTCGGACTCGACGACGTCCCGGCGTACGACGAGCCGGTCGAGGACGAGCCGACGTTCGACGGCAACGCGCTGCTCAAGGCGCGCGCCGGCGCGCAGGTGACCGGGCTGCCGACGATCGCCGACGACAGCGGCCTGTGCGTCGACGCGCTCAACGGTATGCCGGGCGTGCTGTCGGCCCGCTGGTCGGGGCCGCCCAAGAGCGACGAGCGCAACAACGACCTGCTGCTCGCCCAGCTCTCCGACGTCCCGGACCCCCGTCGCGGCGCCCACTTCGCCTGCGCGATCGCCCTGGTGCACCCGGACGGGCGCGAGCTGGTCGTGCAGGGTCGGATGGACGGTCGCATCGTCCGCGAGCTGCGGGGGAGCGGCGGTTTCGGGTACGACGTGGTCTTCGTCGCCGAGGAGCACGCGACGGCCGGTCCCGACGGCGTCGGTCTCACCTCGGCCGAGCTCGATCCGGCCGAGAAGGACCGCATCTCGCACCGCGGCCGGGCCCTGCGGGAGCTGGCTCCGCGGGTCGTGGGCTTCCTGTCTTGAAACGTCTCAGGCGGAGGCCCGGGTCGCCTCCGCCGCGGCCACGCGACGGCTGACGAAGACGCCCCAGAGGGCCGCGAAGACGAACATGAAGAGCGAGTAGACGGCCGCCGGGACCGAGATCTCGACACTGTCGAGGACCTCGACGGCGACGAAGATCGCCAGCGTGGCGTTGTGGACCCCGATCTCCATGGAGGACGCGATCGCCTGCGCCTCGGTGATGCCGAGCGCCTTCGGCACGACGTACCCCACCACCAGGCTGGCGGCGCAGAAGAGCCCGGCCACGGCGCCGACGGCGGCGAAGTAGTCGGCGACGTTCTCCAGCTCGCCCAGCAGGATCGCGAGCACCAGCACCGCCAGGATGACTGCCGACGCGATCCGCACCGGCTTGTCCATGCGGGACGCGAAGCCCGGGGACCGGCGCCGGACCGCCATGCCGATGAGGACCGGGACGAGGACGAGCGCGAAGACCTTGACCACCTCGATCAACGGGAGCTGCACCTCGTCACCGCGGTCGTAGTAGCGGATCGCCAGGCTGGTGATGATCGGCAGGGTGACGACCGAGATCACGGAGTTGATCGCGGTGAGCGTGATGTTGAGCGCGACGTCCCCGCGGAAGAGGTGGCTGTAGAGGTTGGCCGTGGTGCCGCCGGGGCTCGCCGCCAGCAGCATCATCCCGATGCCGAGCAGCGGGGGGAGGTCGAAGAGCACGACCAGCCCGAAGCAGATCGCGGGGAGCAGGACGAGCTGGCACCCCAGCGCGACGAGCACCGCCTTGGGGTGCTTGCCCACCCGCGCAAAGTCGGCGGGCGTGAGCCCGAGCCCCAGCCCGAACATGATGAAGCCGAGCGCGACGGGCAGGCCGATGGTCGACAGGGCGGAATCCATGGCCGGACCCTAGCGATCCGCCGCCCCGGCCGGGTTGCTTTGCGCCGACGGCCCATGGGTGGCGACTTCGTCGTCCATGTTCCGTCGCGTTGTCGGACCCCATGGCTAGCGTCCGCGGAACCAAAGGGGGAGCGATGAAATACACACGAGAGGTCCTGCAACAAGCTGTCGCGGCAAGCACGTCGGTCGCCGGCGTCCTTCGCTACCTAGGACTCCAACACACCGGGGGATGGCACGCCCACATCAGTAGGCGGATCAAGCACTTCGACATCGACACGACCCATTTCACCGGTCAAGCCTGGCTGCGGGGTCAGGTTCTGCCGCCTCGCCGTCCACCGGAGTACTACTTGCGGGAGCATCCTGTCGGCGCCCCGAGGATCCAGGGACACCGATTGCGACGGGCCCTCATCGCCATTGGCCGTACCTATGCATGTGAGCTGTGTGGCAATGACGGCACGTGGCTGGGCAAGCCGCTGACCTTGCACGTCGACCACATCAACGGTGTGAACAACGACTGCCGTCGCGAGAATCTCAGGTTCCTGTGCCCCAACTGCCATGCTCAGACGCCCACCCATGCGGGGCGAAACAAAAAGCGCGAGTGACGTTGCGTGCGCCCGGTGAGATTCGAACTCACACTGGTACGGACCTAAACCGCATGCCTCCTGCCGTTGGGCTACGGGCGCATTTCCAGCTCGGGGGTCAATCTAGCCCGAGGTCCCGGCGCAGCTTGGCGACGTGCCCGGTGGCCTTCACGTTGTACTGCGCGACCTCGACCTTGCCGTCCTCGTCGATCACGAAGGTCGAGCGGATGACGCCCTCGACGACCTTGCCGTAGAGCTTCTTCTCGCCAAACGCGCCGTACGCCTTGTGGACAGCGAGGTCCTCGTCGGACAGGAGCGTGAGGGTGAGCGCATCGCGCTCGCGGAACTTCGCGAGCTTGGCCGGCTTGTCCTTGGACACGCCGAGCACCTCGTAGCCGGCGCCGCGCAGCGAGTCGAGGGACTCGGTGAAGTCGCACGCCTGCTTGGTGCAACCGGGCGTCATCGCGGCCGGGTAGAAGTAGACGATGACCCTGCGACCGCGCAGGTCCGCGAGGCTCACCCGGTCCCCGGTGTCGGAGGTGAGCGTGAGGTCGGGGGCGACGTCGCCGGGGGAGAGGCGTTCGGTCATCTCGGGGCTCCGGTCCTTGGGGGCAGGTGGTTGTTGCAAACGACATGCAATAAGGTGAGAGTGCGTGGTGGGCGGTGCTCGGGGGAGCCCGCCCACCCGTAACCTACCGATCGCCCGAGGAGGCCCGCGTGCACGTCCCCGACGGATTCCTCGACGCCCCGACGTCCGTGGCGACGGGTGTGGTCGCGGTCGCCGGCGTCGCCCTGGCACTGCGTGGCGCCCGTCGCGAGCTCGACGACCGCACGGCCCCGATGGCCGGCCTCGTCGCCACCTTCGTGTTCGCCGCCCAGATGATCAACTTCCCCGTGGGCGCGGGGACGAGCGGCCACCTGCTCGGTGGTGCCCTGGCGGCGGTGCTGGTCGGGCCTTGGTCGGCCGTGCTCTGCATGAGCGTCGTGCTGATCGTGCAGGCCCTGCTGATGGCGGACGGCGGCATCACCGCGCTCGGGACCAACATCACGTTGATGGCGCTGGTGGGCGTCTGGGTCGGGTGGGGCGTCTTCGTCCTCGTACGCCGCCTGCTGCCGCGGCGTACCAGCTCGGTCGTGCCGGCCGCCGTCGTCGGCGCCCTGGCCAGCGTCCCCGCGGCCGCGGCCGTCTTCTCGCTTCTCTTCGCGATCGGCGGCATCGCGCCGGTCGACCCCGGCACGGTCCTCGGCGCGATGGTCACCTGGCACGTCGTGATCGGGGTCGGCGAGGCCGTCGTCACGGGGTTGGTGGTGGCGAGTGTCGTCGCCACCCGACCCGACCTGGTCCGGGGCGCCCGGCCCGCGCTGGAGACTCGCGAGCTCGAGATCAGGAGCGCCGCCCGGTGAAGCAACGCACCTTCCTCGCCCTCGGCCTGCTGGTCTGCCTGCTGCTGGCCGGTGTGGCGAGCTACTACGCCAGCGCGCACCCCGACGGGCTCGAGCACGTCGCCGAGCAGACCGGCTTCATCGACTCCGCCGAGGACTCCGCGACCGCCGACAGCCCGTTGGCCGACTACTCCACCCGGGGTGTCGAGGACGCCCGGCTCAGCGGCGGCATCGCCGGTGTGGTCGGCGTCGTCGTGATGCTCCTCCTCTCCACCGGACTCTTCTGGGGCCTGCGACGACGCGGCGACGCCGCGGACGACGCGGCGGCCGAGGACGCCCCGAGCCACGCCGACAGCCGCGGCTGATGGGCGCCGGGCACGGGCACCGCCTCCACTTCCACGGTCACAGCCCCGTCCACCGTGCGCCGGCGCACCTCAAGCTCCTGGCGCTGCTGGCCTTCATGCTCGTCGTCGTCGCAACCCCCCGCGACTGGTACGCCGCCTTCGCGGCCGAGGCGCTCCTGCTGCTCGGTGTCGTCGCCCTGTCCCGGGTGCCCGTGCGCTACCTCGCGCCCCGGATGGTGATCGAGGTCCCCTTCGCGGTCTTCGCCCTGCTCATGCCCTTCATCGCCCACGGCCCACGCACGGAGGTCCTCGGCCTCACGGTCTCCGAGCCCGGCCTGCACGCCGGCGTCGCCCTCCTGGTGAAGGGGACGATCGGGGTGCTGGCCTCGCTCACCCTGGCCTCGACCACCGAGCCGCAGGACCTCCTGCGCGGCCTGCAGCGACTGCGGATGCCCGACCTGATCGTCCAGATCATGGGCTTCATGATCCGCTACCTCGACGTGGTGACCGCCGAGCTCGGCCGGATGATGGTGGCCATGCGCTCCCGCGGCTGCGACCCACGCTCGCCCCGGCACTGGCCGACGCTGGCCCGTGCCATGGGCGCGCTGTTCATCCGCTCCTACGAGCGTGGCGAGCGGGTGCACCTGGCGATGCTCTCCCGCGGGTACGACGGCCGCCTGCCCTCGCAGGGCCGGTCATGACGACCCCCGTGCTCGACGTGCACGGGCTGGCCTACGCCTACCCCGACGGCCACCAGGCGCTCTTCGGGGTCGACCTGCACGTCCACGAGGGGGAGCGGGTCGCCCTGCTCGGCCCCAACGGTGCGGGCAAGACCACGCTGGTGCTCCACCTCAACGGGATCCTGAGCGCGGGCGCCGGCAGTGTCACGGTCAGCGGCCTGCCCGTCGACAAGCAGCACCTCGCCGAGATCCGTCGCCGGGTGGGCATCGTCTTCCAGGACCCCGACGACCAGCTCTTCCTCGGGTCGGTGCGCCAGGACGTCGCCTTCGGTCCCGCCAACCTCGGTCTCAAGGGGGCTGCGCTCGACGCCCGGGTGATGGACGCCCTGGACCGGGTCGGCATGGCCGACTACGTCGACCGGCCTCCCCACCACCTCTCCTTCGGCCAGCGGCGCCGGGTGGCGGTGGCGACCGTCCTGGCCATGGAACCCGAGATCCTCGTCCTCGACGAGCCGTCGTCCAACCTCGATCCGGCCTCGCGCCGCGAGCTCGCCGACATCCTGCGCAGCCTCGACGTGACGGTGCTGATGGTGACCCACGACCTGCCCTACGCCCTCGAGCTGTGCCCCCGGTCTGTCGTGCTGAGCGACGGCGTCGTGGTGGCCGACGGGGCCACCCTGGACGTGCTCACCGACGACGCCCTGATGCGGGCACACCGCCTCGAGCTGCCGTGGGGCTTCGACCCGCGGACGGTTGGTAGCCTTCCCGCGTGACCAACGAACTGAGCTCGCTCGAGCGCGAGATCGAGGAGACGCGTCAGCGTCTCGCGCAGACGATCGACCAGCTCGCCTACCGTGCCCACCCCAAGACCATCGTCGGGCGCGAGGTGACCTCCGTGAAGTCCCACTTCGTCGACCTCGAGACGGGTGAGCCGCGCACCGACAACATCCTCAAGGTCGCCGGCGGCGTCGTGGGAGCGCTCGTGCTGCTCGCGGTCATCCGCCGGATCGCACGCTGACTCCGACCACCATGAGCGATCGCGCGCCGATCAAGATGCTCCACGACCGGATCCTGGTCGACGTCGACCGGGATGCGGGGGAGCGCCGCTCGTCGGGCGGCATCGTGATCCCTGCGACGGCCGCGATGGGCGCCCGCCGACTGGCGTGGTCGCGCGTCATCGCCACCGGTCCCAGCGCGCGGGCCGTCGAGGTGGGGGACCGGGTGCTCTTCGACCCCGAGGACAAGGCGGAGGTCGAGGTCCACGGCGAGGTGTACGTCGTCATGCGCGAGCGCGACGTGCACGCGGTCGCCGCCGAGCGCCTCGACGCCGGCCCGACCGGCCTCTACCTCTGAGCGGGGACGACCGGTGAAGCAGCGCGACGCGATCGTCATGACCGACGGCGAGGTCGACGCCTTCCTGACCGAGCAGCGCAACGCCACGGTGGGCACCCTCGGCCCGCAGGGCCGCATCCACCTCGTGGGCATGTGGTACGCCTGGTTCGACGGCCACGTCTGGTTCGAGACCAAGCCCCGGTCGCAGAAGGTCGTCAACCTGCGCCGGGATCCCCGGATGAGCTTCCTGGTCGAGGCAGGTCACACCTACGACCAGCTGCGCGGCGTCGCGCTCGAGGGCGAGGGTGTCGTCGTCGACGACGCCGAGCTGCTCGAGCGGGTGTGCCTCCAGGTCTTCGAGCGATACCAGGGGCCCTACACCGAGGACCTGCGGCCCTTCCTCGACGTGATGATGCACAACCGGGTGGTCGTCCGCCTCGACATCGCGCGGACCCGCTCGTGGGACCACCGCAAGCTCGGCCTCCCCGCCATGGACCTCGGCGGCTCGACGGCCGCCTCGGTCACCGGCCCGTCGGCCTGATCGACCCTCAGCTCTCGTCGCGGCAGGCACGCACCCACGTGCCGGGGGCGTACGCCGCCACGGTGTGGGCCGCCTCGTCGGCGTACATGTCCTCCTGCACGTAGAGGAAGCCCTCGCGGATGAACAAGGACTTGCCCCGCACGTGCGTGATGCTGGGGTGGGCCGTGGCGTCGTTGGTGGGCAGGTGCACGGTGATACCCATCGTGGCTCCTCAGGTCGTCGTGTCGGAGGCGTGGGCACCCCCCGATGCACGATGAACGTAGGACGGGTGGGGTGCGTGCTCCCGGACGTGCGTATGGGCGTCCCCAATTGTGGCGAGGGGAGTCGGCGGTGGACTGGACCTCACGCGCCCGGACACGACGAAGGGCCGGTCCGTGTGGACCGGCCCTTCGTTCTGTTCTGTACGCCATCAGGGACTCGAACCCCGAACCCGCTGATTAAGAGTCAGCTGCTCTGCCAATTGAGCTAATGGCGCATGTCGCGAACGGTTCTGCGAGGTGTTCTGCAACGAGGAGAAACTCTACACGCCGTCGTGGATCGGATGAAATCGAGATGCCTCACCCGAGATCGGCGAGCACGGCCTGGGCCGCGTTGTGCCCGCCGAGCCCTGAGACGGCGCCGCCGCGCCGGGCTCCGGAGCCGCAGAGGAGCACCACGTCGTCGTCGGTCTGGACCCCCCACTGCTGCGCCGCGGTGTCCATCCGTGAGCGGTTGGGGGCCCACGGCCAGTCGAGGTCGCCGTGGAAGATGTGGCCGCCGGGCATGGCCAGGTCGCGCTCGACGTCCTGCGGGACCTTGGCCTCGATGCACGGGTCCCCGTTGCCGTCGCGCATGAGGCACGACTCGATCGGCTCGACGAGGTGCTCGTCGAGGGAGGCGATGGCGCGCTCGACGGCGAGCCGCTTGGCGCCCTCGGGGTCGGTCTCGAAGAGGGCGGCCGGGGTGTGCAGCCCGAAGTAGGTGAGCGTCTGAGCGCCGGTGCCGGCCAGGTCGCCGAGGATCGAGGGATCGGTCAGCGAGTGGCAGTAGACCTCGCCCGGCATCGTCGTGGGCACCGAGCCTGCGGCCGCCTCGGCGTACGCCCGCTCCAGCTGGCTGTGGTCCTCGCCGAGGTGCAGGGTGCCGGCGAAGGCGACGGCCGGGTCGGCACCCGACCGGAGCTGCGGCAGCCGGTCGAGGAGGAAGTTGATCTTGAGCTGGGCGCCGGCGGGCTTGGAGCCGGGGTCCTCGTCCTCGCCGAGCAGGATCTTGAGCACCCACGGGGCGACGCCCGAGAGCACCCGCCGGGCGGTGACGCTGCGGGTGGTCATGCCGTCGTGCCAGCTGACCTCGGCTCCGTCCGGGCTCGTCCGGATCGAGCTGACGCCGGCGCCGGTGACGATCTCGGCACCGGCGGAGGTGGCGCTGCGGGCCAGGGCGTCGGTGACCGCGCCCATGCCGCCGACCGGCACCCGCCACTCACCGGTCCCGTTGCCGATCAGGTGGTAGAGGAAGCACCGGTTCTGGATGAGAGAGGGGTCGTGCAGCGAGGCGAAGGTGCCGATGAGCGCGTCGGTGCCGACCACGCCGCGGACGGTGTCGTCGGCGAAGCGGGCCTCGATGGCCCGGCCCAGCGGGTGGGTCACCACGTCGCGCCAGATGCCCGGGTCGACGGCGTCGCGCAGCTCGCGCTCGTGGGGGAGCGGACGGGTCAGCGTCGGGGCGACGGCGTGCGCCAGGTCGGTGACGTCGGCGTAGAACTCGCGCCACGCGTCGTACTCGGTGTCCCCGCCGGTCAGCTCGGCGAAGGATGCGCGGGTCGCGTCGCCCTCGGGCCGCTCGACGAGGAGCCCGCCGTGGCGGCCGTCGCGGATCCACGGCGTGTACGACGCCGTCGTCCGGGACGCGAGGGTGACGTCGAGGTCCAGGTCGGCCATCAGGGACTCGGGCATCAGGCTGACGAGGTAGGAGTAGCGCGAGAGCCGGGCCGGGAGACCGGCGAACGGGCTGACGGACACCGCGGCACCGCCGGTGTGGTCGAGCCGCTCGAGGAGCAGCACCGACAGCCCGGCCCGTCCGAGGTAGGCGGCCGCCACGAGCCCGTTGTGGCCGCCGCCGACGATCACGACGTCGTATGAGGTCTTCGCTGGAGTCACGCGGCCAAACCTAGCCCCGACGGAGCCCGCGATCGGCAACCCGGCCCGTTACCCTCGCCGGGTGGACTGGGGTGGTTGGTGGCGCAGCGCGCTGGTGCTGGCGCTGTACGCCGTCGTGGTCCACTTCGCGGTCGGCACGGTGTGGCCGGGCTACCACGTGGGCGAGAGCGTCCCCGTCGGTCTGGCCGCGGGCGCCCTGGTGCTCGCCTCCCGTGCGGCACGGTGGGTCTGTGTGCCCGCGGTGGCCGTGGCCTCCACGCTGGCGTACTCCGCGGCGGGTGCCGACCCCGGCGTGGCCGTGGTGTGGGGCCTGGCACTGGCGCTCGGCGCGACCGCGACCGGGCTGCTGCTGACGCGGAGGACGTCTCCCGGCCGCCGCCCCGAGCTGCGCAGCATCGACGACTACCGGGCCTTCCTCGCCTCGACCCTGCTCGGTGCCGGGGTCTCCACCGCCGTGCTCTCCGTGGCCGGGCCGGTCATGCTCGGCCACGACCTGCTGCTGATGGCCGTGGGCACCTTCCTGGCCCACCTGTCGTCGTACCTCGTGATCCTGCCGTTCTTCATGGTCACGGCCCCCCACCCGGGGGTGGTGGACGGCTGGAGCCGGCTGCTCACCTGGGGCGCGGTGCTCGCGATCATGGCGGTCGGCTTCACCAGCCACGACAAGCTCGCCGGGCTCGTCGCCATGGCGGTCATCCCGGCGCTGGGATGGGCCGCGATGCGCCTGCCCTTCCGGGACACCCTGTTCGGGGTGCTGCTCGTCGCGACCGGTGCGGAGGCGGCGGCCGTGCGTGGCGAGGGTGCCGCGGTCGCGCTCATCGGTGCCGACCATCCCGAGTGGGTGCTGAGCATCACCCACCTGTTCGTCATCACGTGCGTCCTGAGCGCGCTGCCCTTCGCCCTGGCCGTGGGCATCCAGCGGGACCTGGCCCGCCGGGCGGCCAGCGAGGCCGACACCGTGCGCCGCGTGGTCGACAACGCCGCGGGGGTCGCCATCGTCGGCACCGACGAGCTCGGCCGGATCACGCTCTGGAACCCCGGGGCCCAGACCATGCTCGGCTACGCGCCCGACGAGGTCCTGGGCCGGCTGCCGTCGGTCTTCCACCGCCCCGAGGAGATCCAGCGGCTGGCCTCGGTCCTCGGCGTCCCCCCGGACTACCCGAGCGTCGCCCAGGCCCTCGCAGACCCCGCACGCGGCGGGCTCGAGGTCGAGTTCGTCCGCAAGGACGGGCAGGCCCGCATCCACTTCATGAACCTCTCCCAGGTCGCCGACGCCCAGGGTCGTCTCACCGGCTACGTCTCGACCGCCGAGGACATCACCGAGCGGGTGGCCACCCAGCGGGCGCTGGAGCTCGCGCTGGCCCGGGAGCGCGCCTCGGTCGAGCGGCTGCGGGAGGTCGACCAGCTCAAGGACACCTTCGTCTCCAGCGTCAGCCACGAGCTGCGCACACCGATCACCAGCATCATGGGCTACCTCGAGCTCCTCGAGGACGGGGGCTTCGGCGAGCTGACGGACGAGCAGGGCGCCGCGATCGGGCGCATCGACGCCAACAGCCGGCGCCTGCTGCTGCTCATCGACGACCTGCTGGTCCTCTCGCGGGTGCAGGACCGGGGCCTGGAGAACCACCACGTCGACCTCGACCTGCGCGAGGTCGTGCTCGCCGCCCACGACGTCGTGGCGCCGACCGCCGAGCGCGCCGGCGTCGACTTCTCGTACGACGTCCCGCCGGGGCCGGTGCCCTACATCGGCGACGTCGACCAGCTGGAGCGGGTGCTGGTCAACCTGATGAGCAACGCCGTGAAGTTCAGCCCCGACGGCGGCACCGTCATCACCCGGCTCGAACCGGGCAACCGGGAGGCGCGGCTGCTGGTCAGCGACACCGGCATGGGCATCCCCGAGGACGAGCAGGTGCGGCTCTTCACCCGCTTCTTCCGGTCGTCGTCGGCACGCGGACGCGCCATCCAGGGCAGCGGCCTGGGCCTCTCGATCGCCAAGGCCATCGTCGAGCGGCACGGGGGCACCATCACGGTCGAGTCCGAGCCGGGCAAGGGCACCGAGTTCACCGTCCGGCTGCCTGCCTGAGCGAAGAGACGGCCGCCACTCTCGACAGCAGCCCCTGCAGACGGGCTCGACTCACGTCCGCCGAGGGGCCCTCGCGGAGGACGTGTAGGAGCCGGACGCGGTGACCACGGTCCCGGCCTCGCCCCTCAGGATGGCGGTGGCGTCCTGGAGGGACCCGATCGCGGCCATGCCGCCGGTCAGCTCCACGAAGCGGCAGACCGCCTCGACCTTCGGGCCCATGGAGCCGGCCG
This sequence comes from Nocardioides sp. Soil777, assembly GCF_001428425.1. Lineage (NCBI taxonomy): Bacteria > Bacillati > Actinomycetota > Actinomycetes > Propionibacteriales > Nocardioidaceae > Nocardioides > Nocardioides sp. Soil777. The sequence goes on along the minus strand of NZ_LMSN01000001.1, from coordinate 551,005 downwards.
GGAAGCCCTGGGCGCGGAGCGCGGAGGGCGTCGCGCGAGTGATCGGCGCCTGCTCGGGCGACCCGAAGTCGGTCATCACGGCCGGCACGTCGGTGAGCACGAGGAGCGCATCCGCGTCCAGTGCGTCGGCGAGGACCGAGCTGGTGAGGTCCTTGTCGACGACCGCCTCCACCCCCCGCAGCTGGCCGTTCTCGTCGCGGACGACCGGCACGCCCCCGCCCCCGGCGCAGACGACGACGGCGCCGCTGTCCAGCAGGAGCCGGATCAGGCGGGTCTCGACCACGCGCTGCGGCCGGGGCGACCCGACCACGCGACGCCAGCCGGTGCCGTCGGCCTTGACGACCCAGCCGCGGTCGGCGGCAAGTCGCTCGGCGTCCTCGCGACCGTAGACCTCACCGACGAACTTGGTCGGGTCCGCGAAGGCGGGATCCGCCGCCTCCACCAACGTCTGGTTGATGATGGCGGCCACCTGGCGGTCGGGCAGGTGGTTCTGCATCGACTGCAGCAGCCAGTAGCCGATCATCCCCTGCGTCTGCGCCCCGAGGACGTCGAAGGGGTACGGCGTGGTGAGGTGCGGGTCCGAGGCGCTCTGCAGGGCCAGCACCCCGACCTGGGGGCCGTTGCCGTGGGTGATCACCAGCTCGTGCTCGTGCGCGAGCGGGGCCAGCGCTTCGACGGCGCGGCGTACGTTCTCCTCCTGCACCTCGGCGTCGGGCTTCTGGCCGCGCTCGAGCAGGGCGTTGCCGCCGAGCGCGACGACGACACGCACGTCAGCCCCCCAGGGTCGCGACGAGCACGGCCTTGATGGTGTGCATCCGGTTCTCGGCCTGGTCGAACACGATGGAGTGCCGCGACTCGAAGACCTCGTCGGTCACCTCGAGCGCGTCCATCCCGGTCTGCTGGAAGAGGTCCTCCCCGACCTTGGTGTGGCGGTCGTGGAAGCCCGGGAGGCAGTGCATGAACCCGACCTTCGGGTTGCCGGTCGCCTTCACCACGTCCATCGAGACCTGGTAGGGCTTGAGCAGGTTGATGCGCTCGGCCCACACCTCCTTCGGCTCGCCCATGGACACCCACACGTCGGTGTAGAGGTAGTCGACCGCGGCGACCCCATCCGTCACGTCCTCCGTGTGGAGGATCCGGGCGCCGGTCTCCTCGGCGATCCGGTGTGTCGCGGCGATGACGTCCGGGTGGTTCCACTGGGACCGGGGTGCGACGATCCGCACGTCCATCCCCATCATCGCCCCGGCGACCAGCAGCGAGTTGCCCACGTTGTTGCGCGCGTCACCGAGGAAGGCGAAGGAGATGTCCTCGTCGTGCTTGCCGCAGTGCTCGCGCATGGTCAGCATGTCGCACAGAGACTGGGTCGGGTGCCATTCGTCGGTCAGCCCGTTCCACACCGGCACCCCGGCGTACGTCGCCAGGGTCTCGACGTTGTCCTGGGCCGAGCCGCGGTACTCGATGCCGTCGTACATGCGGCCGAGCACGCGCGCCGTGTCCTCCATGGACTCCTTGTGGCCGATCTGCGAACCGCTCGGGTCGAGATAGGTCACCCGGGCGCCCTGGTCGAAGGCCGCCACCTCGAAGGCGCACCGCGTCCGCGTCGAGGTCTTCTCGAAGATCAGGGCGATGTTCTTGCGACTGAGGCGCGGCTGCTCCGAGCCGGCGTACTTGGCCACCTTGAGCTCGGCCGCGAGGTCCAGCAGGAACCTCCACTCCTTCGGGGTGAAGTCCAGCTCCTTGACGAAGCTGCGGTTCCTCAGGTTGAAGGCCATGGGCTCAGATCCCTTCTCGTTCGACCGGACAGGTCATGCACCGGGGACCGCCGCGGCCACGGCCGAGCTCGTTGCCGCGGATCGTGACCACCTCGATCCCCTTCTTGCGCAGGTAGGTGTTGGTGGTGACGTTGCGCTCGTAGGCGACGACGACACCGGGTCGCACGGCCAGCACGTTGCAGCCGTCGTCCCACTGCTCACGCTCCGCCGCGTTGACGTCCTGCGTGGCCGTGAGGATCTGGATGGAGTCGATGCCGAGGGCCTCCGCGATGGCGCGGTGCATGTCCTCGGGCGGGTGCTCGGTGATCCTCAGGCCCTGCTCGCCGTCGCCGGGCTCGATCGTGTACGACGGGAGCATCCCGAGCCCCACGTACTTGGTGAAGGTCTCCTCGTCGACCATCGTCATGACGGTGTCGAGGTGCATGAAGGCCCGCGTGCGCGGCATCGAGACCGCCACGATCCTGCTGGCGCTGCCGGCCGCGAAGAGGCGGCGTGCCAGCCTCTCGACCCCCTGCGGGGTGGTGCGCTCGCTCATTCCCACGAGGACGGCCCCGCGTCCCAGGACGAGGATGTCTCCGCCCTCGGTGGTGGCCGCGCCGTTGACCGAGCCCTCGGCCCACACCCGGAACGACGAGTCGGCGAAGTGCGGGTGCCAGCGGTAGATCGCCTCGTAGTGGATCGTCTCGCGCATCCTGGCCCGTTTGCGCATCGAGTTGATCGAGACACCGTCGTAGATCCAGGCGGAGGTGTCCCGGGTGAAGAGGTGGTTCGGCAGCGGTGTCAGGAGAAGGTCGTCGAGGCCGAGGGCCTGGACGACCACCGAGGAGGGCTCGGGCACCCGCTCGAGCAGCTCGCGCTTGGTCATGCCTCCGACGAGGAAGGTGGTGAGCTCCGTGTCGTCCATCGCTCCGAACGCGCGGTGCAGGCTGTCGAGGGCCATCGGGCCGTAGACGAGCTCGTCCAGGGACGTCTCGAGGATGAACTTCCTGGCCTCCGGGACCGCGAGCGTCTCGACGAGCAGCTGGTCGAGGAGGTGCACCCGCACCCCGAGGTCGCGCAGCGTCTCGGCGAACGCGTCGTGCTCCTGCTTGGCCTGCTTGACCCACAGCACGTCGTCGAAGAGGTACTCGTCGTGGTTGCTCGGTGTCAGCCGCTTCAGCTCCAGGTCGGGGCGGTGCAGGATCGCCTGCCTCAGGTGCCCGACCTCGGAGTCCACGTGCAGCGTCATGACCGGTCCCTTCGTCTCGGACCTCCAGCGTCGCGGCCAGGGGGTGCGCGGCGAGAGTGCCGAAGGTCCTTCCCGGGCGGGCACATGGCCGCCGGTCGCTCGGGGACCCGGGCCCTACGACTTGCGGGGACCGGACCAGCGACCCTGCACACGGGGCCGCGACAGCGGAAGAGTCGAGGTGAGGACATCGCTTCCTCATGACGCAAGGAGGCTCGACATGAAGCAGGTGGTGGACCACGCCCGACCGGTCCCGGGTCCTGACGACGCCCACGCAGGTCCTCGCGTGGGACTCGCGCTACCGGCCCTGACGGCACTGGTCGTGGGCTCGATGATCGGGAGCGGCATCTTCGCCCTTCCCTCGCAGATGGCCGGCAGCGCTGCCGCGGGCCCGCTGATGATCGGCTGGCTCATCACCGGGGTGGGCATGCTCATGCTCGCGTTCGTGTTCCAGTCGCTGGCCCAGCGCAAGCCCGACGTCGACGGCGGTGTCTACGGCTACGCCCGCGCGGGGTTCGGCGAGTACGTCGGGTTCACCTCGGCCTGGGGCTACTGGATCAGCGCGTGGATCGGCAACGTGGCCTACCTCGTCCTGCTGATGTCGACCCTGGGCTACTGGTTCTCCGGGCTCGAGGGCGGGACCACGGTCACCGCGATCGTCGGCGCCTCGGTCCTGCTGTGGGTGGTCCACGCGCTGACCCTCAGCGGCGTCCGCAACGCCGCCTTCGTCAACGTGGTCGTGACGATCGCCAAGGTGGTCCCCATCGTCACCTTCATCGCCATCGCCGCCGTGGGCTTCAGCGCCGACCTCTTCACGGCGGACGTCTGGGGCACCGACGCCGGTCTCGGCGGGACCGTGGACCAGGTCAAGAACATGATGCTGGTGACCGTGTGGGTGTTCATCGGCATCGAGGGCGCCGCGGTCTACTCGCAGCGGGCCCGCAGTCGCCCGGACGTCGGCCGGGCCACCATCATCGGCTTCGTCGGCGTGCTGGCCCTGCTGCTCGCGGTCAACCTCCTGTCCTACGGCCTGATGGCGCAGGCCGACATCGCCGGACTCGCCGACCCGTCCATGGCGGGCCTGCTCGAGAACGAGGTCGGCGCCTGGGGTGCCGGGTTCATCTCGGCCGGCCTGGCCATCTCCCTGCTCGGCGCGCTCCTGGCCTGGGTGCTGCTGGCGGTCGAGATCCTGCGCCTCCCGGCCCGCGACCACGTGCTCCCGGCCGTGCTGGCGAAGGAGAACCGGCACGGAGCCCCCGCGCCCGCCCTCTGGCTGACCAACCTCTGCGTGCAGGCGATGCTGCTCTGGACGCTGGTGAACGAGAACACCTACACCGACCTCGTCTACCTGGCCACGTCCCTCATCCTGCTGCCCTACCTCTGGTCGGCGGCCTACCAGCTCAAGCTGGCGGTGAGCGGTGAGACGTACGCCGACGGGCCGGGACGACGTCGCGGCCTCCTGGTCGGCGCGCTCAGCCTGGCGTACGCCGTGTGGCTCGTCTACGCGGGCGGCTGGGAGTACGTGCTGGTCGCCGGGCTGTTCTACATGGTCGGCACCGCGCTGTTCGTGTGGGCCCGCAAGGAGGGCGGCAAGGCGCTCTTCACCGGGACGGAGAAGATCCTCGTGGGGGTCGTCGCCGCGGTGTCCGTGGTGGCGGTGATCGGCCTCGTCCAGGGGTTCGTGTCCGTCTGACCGGCTGCCCGCTCGAGCGACGGGCCGGCCACGAGCCGGCGCGTCGTGGCTGATCCGAGGACGACTGGGGCCCACATGCGTCGAGCCCCCGGCCCGCAGGCCAGGGGCTCGACACCACTGGGGTGAGTAACGGGACTTGAACCCGCGACATCCGCCACCACAAGGCGGCGCTCTACCAGCTGAGCTATACCCACCATGATCCCCGCCGTGAATCCGACCGGCGAGATCGATGAGAAGTGTAGGGCAATCAGGCGCCGGGGCCGGAATCGGGGGAGTCCCCCGTGAGCCCGGTGATCGAGCCCGCGTGGCGCGCCGCGATCTCGCGGGCACCGTTGCTGTCCAGGCCGGGCTGCGGGACGAAGACCGCCTCCCGGTAGTAGCGCAGCTCCTCGATGCTCTCCTGGATGTCGGCGAGCGCCCGGTGGTTGCCACGCTTGGCGGGGGCGGCGAAGTAGGTGCGCGGGTACCAGCGCCGGGCGAGCTCCTTGATCGAGGAGACGTCGACGTTGCGGTAGTGCAGGAAGCCCTCGAGGGTCGGCATGTCGCGGGCGAGGAAGGAGCGGTCGGTGGCGACGGTGTTGCCACCCAGGGGCGGCCTGCTGCCGTCCGGGCAGTGCTCCTTGATGTAGGCCAGCACCTGCTCCTCGGCGTCGGCCATCGTGAGCCCGGAGTCGAGCTCGTCGATGAGGCCCGAGGTGATGTGCATGGAGCGGACGAACTCCACCATCTGGTCCATGGCCTCGGCGGGCGGCTTGATGATGACGTCGATGCCCTCACCCAGCACGTTGAGGTCGAAGTCCGTGACCAGGGCCGCGACCTCGATCAGGGCATCGGCCCCCAGGTCGAGGCCGGTCATCTCACAGTCGATCCACACCAGTCGCTCGTTCACAGGCAGTCACACTACCCAGACCCAGCCGCTGCGCTCGCTCTCAGGCACGGTTCAGGCACGCCGCCTAGGGTCGGGGGCGTGAAGGACTGGATCGGGCTCGCCGCACGGCTGGTGACGGGAGGCGTGTGGATCGTCGCCGGGATGCTCAAGGTCCCGGATCCCGCGGGCAGCGTGCGCGCCGTGCGGGCCTACGACCTGCTGCCGGAGTCGATCGTGCCGACCGTCGGCCACGCGTTGCCGATCCTCGAGGTCGTCGTCGGCCTCTGCCTCGTGCTGGGCCTGCTGACCCGGGCGATGGCTGTGGTGTCGGCGGCGCTCTTCGTGGCCTTCATCATCGGGATCGCGTCGGCGTGGGCCCGCGGGCTGGAGATCGACTGCGGCTGCTTCGGCGGTGGCGGCCAGCTCGACGGCGCCTCGGCCAAGTACCCCGGCGAGATCGCCCGCGACGTCGGCCTGCTGCTGGCGTCGCTGTGGCTCGTCGTACGGCCGCGGACCCGGTGGTCGCTGGACTCGCTCATCTCCCCGACCCGCTCGGGGGACCTGACAGACACGGACACACTGGAGAGGGACATCGATGTCGAAGCGCAACAAGGCCGCTGAGCGCGCCGCCCGGGCGGCTGCCCTGAAGGCGGAGCGCGAGCGCCAGGAGCGGCTGCGCCGCATCCTGACGATCGGGGCGGTGGTCGCCGGGATCGTGATCATCATCGGCGGTGGCTTCTTCATCCAGAGCCAGCGCGACTCCACCGGCAACGACGCCGCGGCCCCCGCCGGCGCGACGGCCGCGTACGGCGTGGCCGTCGGCGACGCGGGTGCGACCCACGAGGTCGTGATCTACGAGGACTTCCTGTGCCCCGTGTGCGGCGTGCTCGAGGCCGAGGCCGGTGACGCCCTGACCTCCGCCGTCGAGGACGGCCGGGCCCGCGTCGAGTTCCGCCCGGTCAACTTCCTGAGCCGCTTCGGCGACTTCTCGATGGACGCCGCCAACGCCTTCGCCGTCGTCCTCGACGCCGAGGGGCCGGAGGTCGCCAAGACCTTCCACGACCTGGTGTACGCCGACCAGCCCGCCGAGGACGCCGACGACTTCCCGGGCAGCGACTGGTTCATCGACAAGGCCGTCGAGGCCGGCGCGTCCGAGGAGGCCGTGCGTACGGGCATCGAGGAGGGGACCTTCGAGGGATGGGTCGACAACGCCACCGGCGCGGCCTCCGAGGCGGGCGTCAACGGCACCCCGACCGTCCTGCTCGACGGTGAGCCGGTCCCCGGCTCGACCATCGGCGAGGTCGCGGCCAACCTGGAGGCCGGCCTGCAGTGACGCTCGCTGGTTGAGGTGCGAGCGGAGCGAGCCTCGAAACCCCTGCGGCGATTCGGATCCCGCCGCGGGGCGCTGCGAGACTCCCGGGCGTGACCCTGACCGACTTCATCGCCGGCCTGCCCAAGGCCGAGCTGCACGTCCACCACGTCGGGTCCGCCTCGCCGCGGATCGTCGCCGAGCTGGCTGAGCGCCACCCGGCCGCCGGGGTGCCGACCGATCCCGACGAGCTGCGGGAGTTCTTCGCCTTCCGCGACTTCGCGCACTTCATCGACGTCTACCTGTCCGTGGTCGACCTCATCCGCACTCCCGAGGACGTGCGCATGCTGACCTACGAGGTCGCCCGCGACATGTCGGTCGAGCAGCGGCTCCGGTACGCCGAGCTGACCTGCACGCCGTACACCTCGGTCCTGCGGGGCATCCCGATCGAGGCCTACACCGAGGCCATCGAGGACGCCCGGGTCGCGGCGGAGCGCGACTTCGGGCTGGTGCTGCGCTGGATCTACGACATCCCCGGCGAGAGCGGGATCCCGGCCGCGGAGGCCACGTTGTCCTACGCGCTCGACCACGCCCCGGACGCCCTGGTCGGCTTCGGCCTCGGCGGCCCGGAGATCGGGGTGCCCCGACCGCAGTTCCAGCCGCACTTCGCCGCCGCCCGGGCCGCGGGCCTGCGCTCGGTCCCGCACGCGGGGGAGACCACCGGCCCCGAGACCGTGTGGGACGCCGTCCGCCTCCTGGGCGCGGAGCGGATCGGCCACGGCACGTCGTCGGCGGCCGACCCGGCGCTGCTGGAGCACCTCGCCGCCGAGGGGATCGTGCTCGAGGTCTGCCCGACCTCCAACATCGCCACCCGTGCCGTCGCGACGATGGACGAGCACCCGCTGCGGACGTTCGTCGAGGCCGGTGTGCCGGTCACGATCAACTCCGACGACCCGCCGATGTTCGGCACTACGCTCAACGGCGAGTACGCCGTCGCGGCCGACCTGCTGGGCCTGGACGAGGAGGGCGTCGCCGACCTCGCGCGCTCGGCCGTGCGGGCGTCCTTCGCCCCGGCCGACGTGCAGGCGCGGATCCTCGGCGAGATCGACGCCTACGCGGGCTGATCCAGGCGGGCCACGGTGGCGGCGTCGAGGTCCAGCTCCGCCGCGGCGAGGGCCGGCTCGAGCTGCTCGAGGGAGCTGACCCCGACGATGGGGCGGACCTGCGGCGAGCGGTGCAGGAGCCACGCCAGCACGACCTGGCTGCGGGCCACCCCGAGCTCGGCCGCCACCTCGGTGAGCGCCGCGAGCCGGGCCGTGGTCCCCGGGTGGTCGTAGGCCGCCGGGAACGGGCGGTCGTCGCGGTCGAAGCTGCCCTGCACCAGCGGGCTGTAGGCCCACAGCTCGATGCCGTCGTTGCGCTCGAGGTAGTCGATCGTCTCGTCGGTGACCCAGCCGAACCGGTGGTCCTTGCCCTCGACCGCGGTGCCGGGCCGCGGCTCGACGTACGACGTGGTCAGCTGCAGGGCGCTCGCGGGCTCGAGGCCGCGAGCCCGGGCGTGGTTGCGGGAGCGCTCGACCAGCCAGGTGGGGTGGTTGGAGATGCCGACGCGACCCACGGTGCCCGTGCCGACGAGCTCGCCGAGGGCCTCGGTGGTCTCCTCGATGGGCGTACGACGGTCCTCACCGTGCGCCCAGTAGAGGTCGATGCGGTCGACCCCCAGGCGCTCCAGGCTGCGGCCGGCCTCCCGGCGTACGGTCTCGGGGCCCAGGCCCTCCACGCCGCCGCCGTCCAGCGGCTCGACGCCCACCTTGGTCGCCAGGGTGAGCCGCTCGCGGAGGCCCGGGTTGGCCCGCAGCCACTCGCCGATGAGCGTCTCGCTCTGCCCTCCGTGACCGGTCCCGCTGACCCAGAAGGCGTAGCAGTTGGCGGTGTCGAGGGTGGTGCCCCCGGCCTCGACGAAGCGGTCGAGCAGCGCGAAGGACGTGGCCCGGTCGGTGCGGGTGCCGAAGTACATGGTGCCGAGGACGAGGTCGTTGATCACGCCACGACGCTAGCGCCCCGCCCCGGTGGGGCCGAAGGTCCCTTGCGCCGGGCAGCCCGGCAGGCGTAGAACTGAGGTGTCGGAAGGACTCCGGTCCGGAAGACACGAAGGCCCACCAGCTCATACCTGGTGGGCCTTCGTTGCTGTCACGGCAAGCGTGCGGCCCCGCTACCTCATACGTGGCGGGGCCTGGGCACGTTTCTAGTGCGATCCGTACGCCGGGCGGCGGAGGCGCGCCGCGGGCGTGCCAGGGGACGGCCGCAGGGCAACCTCGACAATCTGTCGAAGTTTTTGTGCAAGTTTCCAAATCCGGGCGCCGGAGCTGTTCCGAACGTGGTGCACATCACCCCCACGAAAGGACAGTCCGATGAAGAGAACTGTTGCCCTGATCTCGGCCGCCGCGCTGGTCACCCTCCCGGCCGCCATGACCGCGCCGGCCTCGGCCGCGCAGGCCGAGGCGACGGTCTCGGTGCTGCATGCCGTACCGGGCCTGACGGTGGACGTCTACGCGAACGGCGAGGAGCTCATCCCCGACTTCGCACCCGGGACCCTCACCGACCCGCTCACCCTGCCTGCGGGCACCTACGACCTCCAGGTCTTCGCCGACGGCGACAACCCCGACAACGCCGACCCGGCCATCGAGGCGCAGGGCGTGGAGGTGCCGGCCGGCGCCAACGCCACCGTGGTGGCCCACCTCGACGCAGACGGCAACCCCGTCCTCACGCCCTTCGTCAACGACGTCTCGGCGACCGAGGCCGGGCAGGCCCGACTGGTCGTGCGCCACACCGCCGCCGCGCCGGCGGTGGACGTCCGGGCGGACGGCGAGGTGCTGTTCCCCGGCCTGGCCAACCCCGACGAGGCGACCGGTGACGTCCCCGCAGGCAGCTACTCAGCCGACGTCACGCTGGCCGGGGAGAGCGAGGCCGTGCTCGGCCCCGCCGACGTCGAGCTCGCGGAGGGCACCTCCACGATCGTCTACGCCTGGGGATCGGCGGCGGACGGCAACCTCGACCTCGCCGTGCAGACCATCGACGGGCTGCACTCGGCCCCGTCGGGGGTCCCCGGCGGTGAGAGCGGCGCTGCTGCTGCCGGTGGCGGTGCCCCGCTGTGGGCCTTCGGGCTCGGCGCCGCGTCGCTGCTGGCCCTCGCCGTCGCAGGTGGCCGGCTCGCCCCGGCGCGCACGCGACGCTGAGCCACGCCGATCGGGAGCGACACACCATGACGAGGCTGGGCCGGACCACCTGGTGGGCCGTGGCGGGCGCCGCGACCGCCGGGCTCCTGCTCAGCCTCGTCGTCGTCACCCGGGGTGGCGATCTCGTCGAGGTCCGGGAGGTCCGGGGCGAGGCGGCGCTCTCGGCACCGTCCGCAGGGCCGTCGAGCGGGGAGGACGGAGGGCGCGTCGAGCCTTCGGGTCGTCCGGTGCGGTCCGCCGTCCAGCGCGCCGACGCCTCCCTCGCCGGCCTCGCGCCGCGTCGTACGTCTGCTCCGCTCCGGGTGCGCGTCCCCGCGATCGGCCTGGACGCCGACGTGCGGCCGGTGGGCGTGGGCGGGGACCGGCAGATGCGCCTGCCCGACGACCCGCGCGTGCTGGGCTGGTACCGCTTCGGCCCCTCCCCGGGGGACGGCGGGTCGGTGGTGCTGGCGGGGCACGTGGACTCCCGCCGGTTCGGGGTGGGGCCGCTCGTCGCCCTGCAATCGATCGAGGTCGGGACCGTGGTGCAGGTGGTCACGCGACCGGGGGAGGTCCGGACCTACCGGGTGGACAGCATCGAGAGGTTCGACCAGCAGGCGCTGCCCCCCGCCGTCTTCGCCCGCACCGGTCCGGAGCGGCTGCGGCTCGTCACCTGCACCGGCCCCTACCTGCCCGAGGCCGGGGGCTACCAGCAGAACCTCGTGGTCACCGCCGTCCCGACCTGAGGCCGGTCGGCACGGCTCAGGCCCGTGACTCGTCGCGGGCGTGCAGCACCAGCGCGGTCTCGGGGGACATCGCGGGCAGGCTGACGCCCGCGCCGGCCAGGGTGCGCCCGCCCACCACGCGCCCGGTGCCGGCAGCCCACCAGGTCGACAGGTCCGCGGGGTGCTGGTCGGTGGTCGCCGTCTCGTCGGTGAGCCGGTAGGACCGGTCGAGGTCGAGCCCCGTCAGGCGCAGCGGCGCCGGGTGCTGGGTGGCGGTCGCGGCCACGGTGCTCACGACGTACCACGCCTCCGAGCGGTCAGCGGCGACGAGCCCGGTGACCAGCACCGCCGGGTCGGGGTGGTCGGGGTGGACCAGTGTCCCGCCGGAGACCAGCGGTCGGACCCGCTTGTGCAGGGTGATCCAGCGCCGCAGCTCCTCGCGCGTCGCCGCGTCGAGGCCGGTGAGGTCCCACTCGGTGCCGAACGAGTAGAGCAGTGCGGTCGCGGCCCGGTAGCCGAGCCGGTGAGTGCGTCCGGTGGTGTGCGCGACGGGTCCGCCGACGTGCGAGCCGATGAGCTCGGGCGGCACGAGCAGCGACGTCCAGCGCTGGAGGTGCTGGCGCTCGAGCGGGTCGATGGTGTCGCTCGGCCAGATCCGGTCGGTGCGGGTCAGGACCTCCGCGTCCACCCGGCCCCCGCCGGAGGCGCACGACTCGATCTCGAGCGCGGGGTGCGCTGCCCGCAGCTCGTCGAGCAGCCCGTAGGCGGCGAGGGTCTGCCCGTGCACCGCCGGCACGCCGCCGTGGGTGGCGTCGGTGAGGTCGCGGTTGTGGTCCCACTTGAGGTAGTCGATGGCGTACTCGTCGACGAGGGCCACGAGGCTGTCACGCACCTGCACGTACGCCGCCTCGTCCTGGAGGTCCAGCACCTGCTGCGTCCTCCACTCCAGCGGCAGGTCGTGGCGGCCGCGCAGGACGCGCTCGGGATGGGCCCGGGCGGTGTCGGAGTCGACGTTGACCATCTCGGGCTCCACCCACAGGCCGAACTGCATGCCGAGCCCGCGCACGTGGTCGACGAGCGGGTGCAGGCCCTCGGGCCACACGTCGGTGTCGACGGTCCAGTCGCCGAGCCCGGCCGTGTCGCGGCGGCGTCCGCGGAACCAGCCGTCGTCGAGGACGAAGCGGTCGATCCCGACCGAGGCGGCGACGTCGGCGAGCGCGGTGAGGCGGTCCAGGGAGTGGTCGAAGTAGACGGCCTCCCACGTGTTGGCGACGACCGGGGCCTCGTGGGGCGGGTGCGGCGCGCGCGCCCTCAGGTGCGCGTGCAGGCGGTGGCTCATCGGGTCGAGCCCCGCATCGGACCAGGAGCCCAGCATCCACGGGCCGCGGTAGGTCTCGCCCGGCGCGAGGGAGACCTCGCCGGGCGCCAGCAGCTCACCGCCGCCGAGCAGGCAGTCGCCCTCCGGCGTGCGCTCGGCGTACGTCGTGTGGTTGCCGCTCCAGGCGGTGTGCACCGACCACACCTCGCCGCGGGAGAAGTCGAAGCCGGGTGTGCCGGCGACCATGAGCAGGGTCGCGTCGTGCCCGGTGCGGCCGTGGCGGGCGTCGCGACGGTGGGTGCCCTGGACCCACGGGTGCCGCTGCGGGCTGCGCTCCTTGCACCACCGTCCGGTGAGGTCGAGCAGCTCGGTCGCCGCGGGGCCGACGGGGAGTGCGGTGCGAGCGGCGGCGAGGTGGAGGGTGCCGTCGAGGGTGTTGGTCACCGAGGTCCTCATCCGGACCAGCCCGGCCCCGCTGAGCTCCAGGTCGACGTCGACCGCCCAGCCCGCCTCGTCGTCGGTCCCGGTGAACCTCGCGGTCGCATCCGCGTGCGGGGGGTCCTCGACCCGCGCGGACCAGTCGGTCGGACGGGGAGTCGCCGCCGGAGCCGAGCCTCCCACCCGGTGGCCCTCGAGGACCGGGGTGCCGGAGAAGCCACGGGTGGGGTCGGGGACCAGGCCCGTACGCCGCGCGGTGTTGAAGGCGGAGTGCGGGATGCCCGGCCGGCGGGCGGCGACCAGGTCGCGTAGGGCCGTGTCGTCGAGGTCGCCGAGGTCGGCGCCCCAGTGGACCACCACGGGGACACCCTCGTCGTCGGGGGCGACGAGCAGGCTCACCCCGGCCCGGCGCAGGTGGACGGTCGTCATCGGGCTGTCGTCGCGCATCGCTCAGGCGTCCCGGGACGACTCGGAGGCCAGGTCGTCCATGTCGTCGTCGACGTCGACCAGGATGAGCTCGCCGACGTGGTCGGCCAGGATGCCACCTGCCTGCGCGGAGAGGCGGGAGTCGGTCACCAGGACCGAGGCGTCGGACAGCGCGGCGATGCTGCTGAGCCCGACGACGCCCCACTTGCTGGAGTCGGCGCACACGATCAGCCGTCGGGAGCGCTCGATCATCGCGCGGTTGGTCTCGGACTCCAGCAGGTTGGGGGTGCTGAAGCCGGCGCGCACGTCCATGCCGTGCACCCCCATGAAGAAGGCGTCGACGTGCAGGCTGCGCAGCGAGGAGACGGCGACGGGTCCGACGAGGGCATCGGACGGTGTGCGCAGCCCCCCGGTGAGCAGGACCGACGTGGTGCTGTCGCCCGCGCGGTGCAGCACGTCGGCCACCCACACGGAGTTGGTGACCACGGTGAGGTGCGGGATGCGCGCCAGGTGCTCGGTGAGGGCGTGGGTGGTCGTCCCCGCCGACACGGCGATGGCCATGCCCTCGTGCACGAGCTGGGCGGCCCGGGCGGCGATGGCCTCCTTCTCGAGGCGGCGCTGGACCGACTTGGCGGCGAAGCCCGGCTCGGAGGAGGACGGCTCGGCCACCGCCAGGGCGCCTCCGTGCACCTTCTCGAGCAGTCCCTCGCGGTGCAGCGCGACGAGGTCGCGGCGGACGGTCATGTCCGAGACGCCCAGCAGGTCCACCAGGTCGGTGACCCGCACGGTGCCGTCCCGGTTGAGCTCCGCGAGGATGCGGCTGCGGCGTTGGGCGGCCAGCATCAGCGCCCCGCCTCGCGTACGACGGCGACGCCGCCGGCCGGCACGACCAGGTCGCCGGCCACGGTCCGCCCGGACACCAGCTCGGTCCCGGTGACGGGCACGGGAGCGTCCTCGCTCCCGTGGTTGATCACGAACAGCCACGACGCGTCCGCTCCGACCCGACGCGTGACCTCCACGTCCTGGGCCGCCCCCGGCAGCCGGTCGAGCCCGAGCTCGTCGACCAGGCGCCCGACGAGCAGGTCGGTGCCGTCGGTGTCGAGCCTCGTGGCGACGTACCACGCCACCCCGTCGCCCACAGCGCGACGCGTGATCGCCGGGCGGCCGCGCGCCGGGCCGTCGGCGTGGTGGGCCACGGCCTCCGCGCCGGTCAGCTCCAGCTCCTCGGTCCACACGTCGGCGGACACGCCCGTCGCGCCGAGACCGTCCACCTGCACCGTCTCCCCCTCGAGCAGGGGGAGGAACTCCGTGGTGCGTACGCCGAGCAGCTCGCGGAAGGCGCCGGGATAGCCACCGAGCCGCACGTGGTCGTGCTCGTCGACGATGCCGCTGAAGTAGGTGACCACCACGGTCGCCCCGGCCTCCGCGGCTGCTGCCACGGCCGACGCCGTCTCGTCCGTGACGAGGTAGAGGGTGGGCACCACGACCAGGCGGTACGACGAGAGGTCGTCGCCCGGGTGCACGACGTCCACGCCGATCCCGGCGGCCGACAGGGAGCGGTGGAAGTCCTCGGCCCGGTCGCGATAGGCCACGTCGATGCTGGGGTGGGAGTCGAGCTCGCACCCCCACCACGCCTCCCAGTCGTAGAGGATCGCCGCCTGGTTGTCGGCACGGCTCCCGGTCACCTCCTCGACGGCGTCGAGGACCCGGGAGAGCTCCGTGACCTCGCGCCACAGCCGGGAGTCGGTGCCGGCGTGGGGGAGCAGCGCCGAGTGGAACTTCTCCGCGCCGGCACGGGAGGCCCGCCACTGGAAGAAGAGGACGGCGTCGGCGCCGTGGGCCACGTGGGCGAGGCTGGAGCGGATCGTCTCGCCCGGTGCCTTGGCGCGGTTGCGCGGCTGCCAGTTGACCGCGCTCGTCGAGTGCTCCATCAGCAGCCAGGGGGCGCCGCCGGCGGTGCCGCGGGTGAGGTCGGCGCTGAAGGCGAGCTCGCGGTGGGCGTGGGGGTCGGCGGCCATCAGGTAGTGGTCGTTGGAGACGACGTCCACCTCGCGGCCCCAGCGCAGGTAGTCCATCTCGGAGGTCTGGCGCATCACCATGAAGTTGGTCGTCACCGGCACGCCGGGCGACACCTCGTGCAGCACGTCGCGCTCGACGACGAAGTTGTCGAGCAGCTGGTCGGAGGAGAACCGCAGGAAGTCGAGCTGCTGGGTCGGGTTGGGGAACGCCGGGGCAACGCGTGGCGGGAGGACCTCCTCGAAGTCGCCGTAGTGCTGGGACCAGAAGGCCGTGCCCCAGGCCTCGTTGAGCCCCTCGACGTCGTGGTAGCGCGCTCGCAGCCAGTCCCGGAACGCCGCGGCGCTGACGTCGCAGTAGCAGCGCGCGTTGTGGCACCCGATCTCGTTGGACACGTGCCACAGCGCAAGGGCGGGGTGCCCGGCGTACCGCTCGGCCATCGCGCGACACAGCGCCAGGGCGTGCTCGCGGTAGACGGGGGAGCTCGGGCAGAAGGCCTGCCGGCCACCCGGCCACAGGGTGCGTCCGTCCTGGGTCACCGGCAGCATCTCCGGGTGCAGGCGGGCGAGCCAGGGCGGGGGAGAGGCGGTCGCCGTGGCCAGGTCGACGCGGATCCCGGCGGCGTGCAGCTCGTCCATCTGCTCGTCGAGCCACCCGAAGTCC
This sequence comes from Nocardioides sp. Soil777, assembly GCF_001428425.1. Lineage (NCBI taxonomy): Bacteria > Bacillati > Actinomycetota > Actinomycetes > Propionibacteriales > Nocardioidaceae > Nocardioides > Nocardioides sp. Soil777. The sequence continues at coordinate 535,337 of NZ_LMSN01000001.1, read as the reverse complement.
CAGCGGTCCGGTGCGGGCTGGAGCAGCGCCCACGAGAAGACGCCGAGCGTCACCAGGTCCACCCCGGCCTCGCGCATCAGCGCCCGGTCCTCGGCCTGCGCCTCACGGGACCACTGCTCGGGGTTGTAGTCGCCACCGAGGGCGAGGGGAGGCAACGAGGTCGACATGCGCCCACTGTGACGAGCGTCGCATCGGAAAGTCAACGGATGAGATGCAACTTCCCGTTTGAAAATGTCGGTATCGCGACCAAAGTGAGACCTGAAACCCTTGACGAGGGTGTGGTCACCGTCACATGCTGTCGACCTCTGTTTGATTCTGTTCCCCAGGAGGCTGTTGTGTCCCGTCCCCGCCCGACCGGTTTTCCCGGTGGCACCTCCGTGCCCCGCTCCGCCCTGACGACCATGGCGGCCAGCCGCCGCTCCGTCCTCCGCGGCATGGCCCTCAGCGGCCTGGCCCTCGGCAGCGGTGGCCTGCTCGCCGCGTGCGGCGGGGACGACTCCGGCGGTGGCTCGGGTGACGGAGCCACCGTCAAGTTCGGCATCAACGAGGCGGAGAGCGCCGGACCCGCCCACGACCGGCTCGCCGCCATGGCTGCCGCCTACACCGAGGAGACCGGCACCGAGATCTCGCTCAACGCGGTCGACCACAACACGTTCCAGGAGAGCATCAACACCTACCTCCAGGGCAGCCCGGACGACGTGTTCACGTGGTTCGCCGGCTTCCGGATGGCGCAGTTCGCCGAGGCGGGCCTCATCACGGACGTGAGCGACATCTGGCCCATCGACGGGCTCAACGACTCCTTCAAGCAGGCTTCCACCGCGCCGGACGGCAAGCAGTACTTCGTGCCGGTGCAGTACTACCCGTGGGCGGTCTTCTACCGGAAGTCGGTCTTCGACAAGAACGGCTGGGCGCCGCCGGAGACCAACGACGACTTTATGGCCCTCATGGACGACATGCAGGGCAAGGGCGTCACCCCGTTCGCCTTCGGCGACAAGGACGGGTGGCCGGCGATGGGCACCTTCGACATCCTCAACATGCGCCTCAACGGCTTCGACTTCCACATGAGCCTGATGGCCGGCGAGGAGGCGTGGGACGGCGACGAGGTCAAGCAGGTCTTCGAGACGTGGCGCACGCTGCTGCCCTACCACCAGGAGGACCCGCTGGGCCGCACGTGGCAGGAGGCGGCCACCGCGATGGGCAACGGCGAGTGCGGGATGTACCTGCTCGGCACCTTCGTCGTGGACGCCCTCGGTGAGAACGGCGAGGACCTCGACTTCTTCACCTTCCCCGAGCTCGACTCGAGCATCGGCTCCGACGCCCTCGATGCGCCCATCGACGGCTTCTGCGTCGCCGCTGGCGGCCAGAACCAGGAGGGCGGCAAGGCCATGGCCAAGTGGCTCGGGAGCGCGGCCGCGGCCGACGCGGCCAACAACGGCGCGGACGCGCCCTTCATCGCGGCCAACGAGGGCGCCAGCACCTCGACGTACAGCGACCTGCAGAAGAAGTCGGCCGAGGTCGTGGGAGCGGCCGCCAACATCGCGCAGTTCATGGACCGCGACACCAACGCCGACTTCGCCAACACGGTGATGATCCCGTCCATCCAGGAGTTCCTGAAGAACCCGGACGACATCGACGGGGTCACGGCCAGCATCCAGGAGCAGGCCGCCTCGATCTTCGGCTGAGACGATGGCGACCACTGACGAGGCGCCGCAGACCGACGAGTCTGCGGTGCCCCCGACCCAGCGTCGGGAGAAGAGGCTCGGCGGCCGCGACCGGCTCGTCGTCGGCGCGATGCTCGTGCTGCCGATCGTCCTGGTGATCGCCCTGGTCTGGGTGCCGGCCCTGGGCTCTGTCGCGCTGTCCTTCGGCACCTGGAACGGCTTCGGCGACCTCGACACGATCGAGTGGGTGGGCTTCCAGAACTACCAGGACATCGCCACCATCTACCCGCCGTTCTGGCCGGCCATCCGGCACAACCTGATCTGGTTGGCCTTCCTCTTCGTGTTCCCGACGCTGCTGGGCATCCTGCTGGCGGTGGTGCTGGACCGGGAGATGCGGGGCAGCCGGTTCTACCAGACGGCGTTCTACATGCCCGTCGTGCTGTCCGTGGCCCTCATCGGCTTCATCTGGCAGCTCTTCTACTCCCGCGACCAGGGCCTGATCAACGAGGTGTTCGGCACCGAGGTCGACTGGTACGGCGACCCGGACGTCAACCTGTGGGCCGTCCTGGTGGCCAATGCCTGGCGCCACACCGGCTACGTCATGCTGCTCTACCTGGCGGGCCTGAAGGGCGTGGACAGCACCCTGCGGGAGGCCGCGGCCGTCGACGGGGCGAGCGAGGTGCGCACCTTCTTCCACGTGATCTTCCCGGTGATGCGACCGATCAACATGATCGTGGTCGTCATCGTGGTCATCGAGTCGCTGCGCGCCTTCGACATCGTGTGGGTCATCAACAAGGGCCGCAACGGGCTGGAGCTCATCGGAGCACTCGTCGCGCAGAACGTCATCGGCGAGGCCACCCGCTACGGGTTCGGGTCGGCGCTGGCCGTCATCATGATGCTGATCTCCTCGATCTTCATCACCATCTATCTGCGGAACGTCTTCCGTGAGGAGCGTCAGCGATGAGCGTCGAGGCCCCGGTCGCCCTTCACGAGTCGGCGCCACCCAGGCAGGAGGGCGGGGTCATGAGCCGCAACCGCGGCGTCATCGCCACGGTGATCACCGCGGTGCTGGCCCTCCTCTGGCTCTTCCCGCTGTTCTGGGCGGTGCTCAACTCGTTCCGCGAGTACGAGTACACCCAGGCCAACGGATACCTGTCCTTCGGCGGCTGGACCACCGCCAACTACGAGCAGGCCTGGTCCCAGGGAAACTTCGGCCTGCACCTGCGCAACTCCCTCATCGTCACCATCCCGGCTGTCCTGATCACGCTGTGGTTGTCCTCGATGGTCGCGTTCGTGCTCGCGCGGTTCAGCTTCCGGTTCAACCTCGCGATGCTGGGCGTCTTCCTCGCGGCCAACCTGCTGCCGCCGCAGGCGCTGCTGATCCCCGTGTTCCGGATGTTCCGTGAGGTCTCCCTGCCGACGTTCATGAGCGACTCGGGCTCGTTGCTCAACAGCTTCTGGGCGCTGATCCTGGTCAACACGGCCTTCCAGATGGGGTTCTGCGTGTTCGTGCTGAGCAACTACATGAAGACGCTGCCGCACGAGATCTACGAGTCGGCCGAGCTGGACGGGGCGGGCGTGTGGCGGCAGTACTGGCAGCTGACCATGCCACTCGTGCGCCCGGCCCTCGCGGCGTTGGCGACCCTGCAGTTCACCTGGGTCTACAACGAGTTCTTCTGGGCGACGGTGCTCATCCAGCGGGGCGACAAGCTCCCGATCACCTCGGCGCTCAACAACCTCCGGGGCCAGTTCTTCACCGACACCAACCTGGTGGCGGCAGGCTCGGTCATCGTGGCCCTGCCGGTGCTGGTGGTGTTCTTCGCGCTGCAGAAGCAGTTCGTCTCCGGCCTGACACTCGGCTCGACCAAGGGTTGAGCGTTCGTACGCGAAAGGACTGCACATGGCAACAGTGACCTTCGAGAAGGCGCAGCGGTGGTACCCGGGGGCCGACTCGCCCGCCGTGCCCGGGCTCGACCTCGAGATCGAGGACGGCGAGTTCATGGTGCTCGTCGGTCCGTCGGGCTGCGGCAAGTCGACGACCCTGCGGATGCTCGCGGGCCTCGAGGAGTGCAACCGGGGCAGCATCTTCATCGGCGACCGCGACGTGACCAACGCGGCGCCCAAGGACCGCGACATCGCGATGGTGTTCCAGAACTACGCGCTCTACCCGCACATGTCCGTGCGCGACAACATGGCGTTCTCGCTCAAGATGGCCAAGATGCCGTCGGCGGAGCGGGACACACGGGTGGCCGAGGCGGCCCGGATGCTCGGCCTCGAGGAGTTCCTCGACCGCAAGCCCAAGGCGCTCTCGGGCGGCCAGCGCCAGCGGGTCGCCATGGGGCGCGCCATCGTGCGCAACCCGCAGGTCTTCTGCATGGACGAGCCGCTGTCCAACCTGGACGCCAAGATGCGGGTCCAGACGCGCACCGACATCGCCAAGCTCCAGGCCGACCTGGGGGTCACCACGGTCTACGTCACCCACGACCAGGTCGAGGCGATGACCATGGGCGACCGGGTGGCGGTGATGAACCTCGGCGTCCTCCAGCAGGTTGACACGCCCCTGGGGCTCTACGACCGCCCGGTCAACCTCTTCGTGGCCGGCTTCATCGGCTCGCCCCAGATGAACCTGCTGAGTGCTCGCGCCGACGAGTCCGGGCAGGCCCGCATCGGCGACTACCTCGTGCCCGTCGACCCCGCCGCAGCCTCGCGCATGTCCGGCTCGATCACGGTGGGCGTGCGACCGGAGTCCTGGCGCCAGGTGTCGGCCGAGGCGGGCGGTCTCCCCGTCAAGGTGACCGTGGTCGAGGAGCTGGGTGCCGATGCGTTCGTCTACGGCACGAGCGACGTCGAGGGAGCGCCCAGCTCGGTGATCGTGCGGGTGACCGAGCGCGACTCCGTGTCGAAGGGTGACGTCATCCACGTGACCACGGACCCGCGCCACGTCCACGTCTTCGACACCACGACGGGCGAGCGGCTCAGCGACTGATCGACGCGGTTCGTCGCCGCGGCTGTGGCGGCGAGAGGAGCGTGATGTGGGAGCCGTTGGCAGACTCTGCAGCATGCTGTCCCGGTGCTGCACCGTCCTGCTGCTGCTCGCCGTCCTGACCGCGTGCGGCGACGAATCCGCTCGGGACGCGGACGACCCTAGGTCGACGCCCGGCGCCACAGCCGGTACGACCGAGGCGGCGCCGTCCCCGACCGGAGATCCGGCCGGTTCCCCGACGTCCGGCGTCACCGACCGGGGCACCCGCATCATCGCGTCGAGCAGCGACTTCGGGCAGATGCTGTTCGACTCGACCGGTCAGGCGATCTACCTCTTCGACGTCGAGACGACGTCGACGCCCCGCTGCTACGACGCCTGCGCCGAGGCCTGGCCGCCGGTGCTCACCCGGGGCGAACCTGCGGCCGGACCGGGCGTCGCGGGTTCGCTGCTCGGCACGACGGAGAGGTCGGACGGCACGCTCCAGGTCACCTACAACGACCACCCGCTCTACTTCTACGCGCACGAGGGCAGGCGAGAGGTGAAGTGCCACGACGTCTTCCTCAACGGCGGCAACTGGTACGTCGTCCAGCCCGACGGCGACCCCGCTCCGCCCGGATGAGCGCGAGACTTTGACCCTGCGTCGCGCATCATGGGACCCGTGAGCCACCTCCACAGCCGACTCGGCGGCGCGGGCGACGTCGTACGGGCCGCGACACCCCCGCCCGGGGTGACCGCGACCGGCATCCCTCTGGAGGGTCCCCGCGTGGCTGACTCCGAGGTGGTGACGATCCGGTGCAGGTCCGAGGTGACGCAGCTCCACGCGGCCAACCTCGTCGCCGACATCGCCGAGGCTGCGACCCGCGCCCGCGTGGTCGTCGTCGACCTGCACCGCACGGCACGCATCGACGCCGCCGGACTGGGTGCCCTGGTCGCCGGCGCTCGGAGCTGTCGCGACGCCGGCAGCGCGCTGCACGTCGTGGGCGCGCACGGCATGGTGGGTCGGGCCCTGCAGTTCACCGGTCTCGCGCACGCCCTGTCTCCGCATGCGACCGCGGGGGATCCCCGGCCCGATGCCGCGGTCCCGCGGACTCAGGACGACCAGGCTCCGTGATGCGGTGGCTACCGGGACCTTCGGCACTGTGTCCCGGGAGCCCCTCGTGGTCGTGTGGGCGCAGGCCGTTGTCCCGGGTGGGGCGGCGGGTGACGATCTGACCGGAGGTGTGGGCGATGAAGGTGAGACCGGGTGCGGTGGTCCGGGGGACAGGGGTGGCTCTCGCGTGCCTCGCGACGGACGAGGCCAGGCGCTCGCCCATCCTGATCGCGGGTTTCGCCTGCGGCTGGTTCCTGGACAGGCCCGGACTCCAGCTCGCCACGGTCGTGCCCGACTCCGAGGAGCCGTGGAAGCGCGCCACGGTGCCGTTCGCGACGTCGGTGGCCTCGTGGTCGACCGCGATGCTGGTGGCCACGACCGCCCTGCGTCGTACGAGCCTGCCCGTCCCCATCGCCGCGCTCGTGCTCGGGGGCGGGCTCGTGGTGGTCGACTCGCTGCTGGCCGATCTCGGTGAACGCCGGGACGCGGTCGACGCTGACGAGGCTGGAGCCGAAGGGTGACCGGTCGCGAGCTGCTCGACGAGCTGGCGGCGCAGGAGTCGCGCCTCGTCTTCGACCACTTCGACGAGGACACCGCCTGGGCCCTGGGGGTCGCGCTGCGGGAGGCCGCACTCGCGGCCGCGCTCCCGGTGGCCATCTCGATCCGTCGCAACGGCCAGCGCCTGTTCCACGTTGCCCTTCCAGGAGCGTCAGCAGACAACGACGGATGGCTCGCACGCAAGAGCGCCGTGGTCGACCGCTACGGCCGCTCCTCGCTCCGGGTGGGCGAGCAGTTCCGGGTCGACGGCGGGTCCTTCGACGTCGACGCCCGGCTGCCCCTGTCGGACTACGCAGCACACGGCGGCGCCTTTCCCCTCCTGGTGCGGGGCACCGGCTGCGTCGGCACCGTCGCGGTCTCAGGCCTTCCCGAGCTCGAGGACCACCAGCTCGTCGTCGAGACGCTCGAGGGCTTCCTCGCCGCAAGGCACTGACGCGCAGCGCTAGCGCTTCCTGCGACCGAACCTGCGGCCCAACCGGGCGGCCATCGACCTGGGCGGCTTGATGTCGATCAGCGTCGATCCATCGGGCGGCGGGAGGTTCGTCGCCTGCTCCCTGGACAGGGTGGAGCGGACGTAGGTGGTGTAGATCGAGGCGACGTGATCCGCGTCCACGAACCGTGCACCTTCGTCTGTCTGGACGACGATGCCGTCGAACACCGAGACCTTCTCGTCGACCAGGACGGCCTGGACGGTGGCGAAGTGGTGTCCGTCGCTCGTCTGCACCGACGTGCCCGGCTGGAGTGCGGTGTACGCGATGGGGTGGTCGGGCGCTTCGGGCATGCACAGACTTTACGACTCCGCCGGGACTTGTGTGGGTCGACCGACCACGCGTCACGCCGGCGACAGCGGCCTCAGCCACGCTCGTGCAGCCACTCCTCGTATGGCACCGGCTCGGCCTCTTCCTCCGCCTGGCTGACGATGGAGTCGGCGAACCAGGTGCGCAGCGACACCATCTCCGGAGTGGACCGCAGCGTGAGCAGCTGGTGGGTCTCGCTGATCTCATCAGCCAGGTTGTCGGCGGCCAGCAGCTCACGGAGCGTCGCAGCCATCTCACGGGGAAGTGTCATCTCGATGTCGACGTACTCCATCCCCACCGCAGCGGCGTCCAGGGCGGTCCGACGACCCAGGTGGCGCGCAAAGGCAGGGCGGGTCACCAGTCGTTCGATGAGCAGACCCAGCTCCCGCGGTGGGGTCGAACCTTCGTTGGAGTCGATGAGCTGGAGCTCCCGAACCAGGTCGTCGAGCCGCTGGTCGATCTGGAGCCCGAGCTGCACCGGACAACGGAGCAACCTCACCCTCGCCCAGTCGGCGGGCAGGACGACCGGCTCCGGTGCCGCGCGTTCGCGGTACTCCACCACCGGCGGTCGTACGTCGTGCTCGACGCCGTCGCCGACAAGTTCGGCCCACACTCCTCGTCCATCGACGCGCTCCTCGATCCCCCAGGACTCCGCCAGGACCGACACGATCACCAAGCCGCGACCGGTGGTGCCTTGGCTCGCGACAGGTGGCGGGGCCACCGCCGCGAGCGGGACCATGCCTCCGGCGTCCTCCACAGTGAGCCGCACGCCTGTCTCGACGTCACGCAACCGCACGCGTAGGTAGGGGCTGCCGCTGTGCAGGGCGGAGTTCGCCGCCATCTCGGTGACGCACAGGGCGGCGTCGTCGACGAGATGCTCGCGGCCCCACTGCCGCAACCCGTCGATGACGAACCTGCGCGCTCCCGGGACGCTGGAGGTGTCCGCGGCGAGCTGGACTCGCAGCTCCGGGTGGGGCCCTCGGGGCATGGACGTCACGGTGGCATTGTGCGGCACGGGGGAGCGACGCTGCCGATGGCAGCTGGCCGGCAGCACGGGAATCGCCGGGGTCGACACCGGGAACCGCTGGGCGGTGGTGGTCCTTTCGCCCGACGGACGACAGCCCAACGGCGGATGAACAGACGGTTGTCACACCGATCGCCCCGTGATCTGCGGCGGGTTGCGTCGTTCACTGAGTCGTGAGCATTCTTCATCGACGTACCCTCCTCGCCTCCAGCGTGGGGGCCGCCGGACTGGCGGCTGCCACCACCGGGAGCCTCGGCCCGGCCGCCGCCGTGTCGGCGCGCCTCTTCCAGCACGGTGTCGCCTCAGGCGACCCGCTGCCTCGTGCGGTCGTGCTGTGGACCCGGGTGAGTCCCACCCCGGAGTCCACGCCCGGCTCCGGGCTCGGCCCGGAGGTCAAGGTTCGCTGGGAGGTCGCTCGGGACGCAGGCTTCCGCAAGCTCGTCCGCTCGGGCAACGTCACCACGAGCGCCGCGCGCGACCACACCGTCAAGGTGGACGCCACCGGCCTCGACCCGGAGACGTCGTACCACTACCGCTTCGTCACGGGAGGGGTCGCGAGCCCGGTCGGCCGTACCCGTACCGCGCCCGATGCGTCGGCGACGCCCGACCACCTGCGCCTCGGTGTGGTGAGCTGCGCCAACCTCCAGGCGGGCTGGTTCAGCGCCTACCGGCACCTCGCGGCCCGCGACGACCTGCACGCGATCCTCCACCTCGGCGACTACCTCTACGAGTACGCCCCGGGCGAGTACGGCTACGGGCGCGCCGACGTCGACGTACGCCCCCACGACCCGCCGCACGAGATGGTGCAGCTGGCCGACTACCGCCGGCGCCACGCGCAGTACAAGCAGGACCCCGACCTCCAGGCGCTGCACGCGCGCCACCCCTTCATCGTCACGTGGGACGACCACGAGGTCACCAACGACGCCTGGCGTGAGGGCGCCGAGAACCACCAGCCCGAGGAGGGCGACTACCTCGCCCGCAGGGCCCGCTCCCACCGGGCGTACGACGAGTGGATGCCGGTGCGCATGGACGGCACGGCCGCCCTCGACGACGGCACCCGGCTCTTCCGCCGCCTCGCGTTCGGCCGGCTCGCCGAGATCAGCATGCTCGACCTGCGGACCTACCGCGACCAGCAGGTGACGACCCCGCTCGCGGACCCCGCGGTCGACGACCCCGAGCGGACGATCGCGGGACGCGAGCAGCTCGACTGGCTCAAGGACTCGCTCACCGCTCCCGTCCAGTGGAAGCTGGTCGGCAACCCGGTGATGATCGCGCCGGTGACCTTCGCCCAGGTTCCGCAGGACCTCATCGGGCCGGTGGACGACGTCACCGGGATCCTGCCGCGCGACGGGGCGGCGTACAACGTGGACCAGTGGGACGGCTACACCGACGACCGGCGCGAGCTCTTCGCCCACATCCGCGACCGCGGGCTGCGCGACGTCGTCTTCCTGACCGGCGACATCCACTCGGCCTGGGCCTGCGACCTGCCGTACGACGCCGCGACGTACCCCCTCGGCGACTCCGCCGGCGTCGAGCTCGTGTGCACGTCGGTGACCTCCAACAACCTCGACGACATCACCGGTACGCCGCCGCGCACCGCGAGCCTCACGGTCGAGGCGGCGATCCAGACGAGCAACCGGCACGTGCGCTACCTCAACTTCGACGACCACGGCTACTCCGTGCTCGACGTGACGCCGGCGCGCGTGCAGATGGACTACTACGTCATCGGCGACCGCGCGGATCGCAACGCCCCCGCCGCCTGGGCCACGTCCTGGGCGTCCCGGTCCGGCACCCAGAAGGTCGTGCCCGTCGATCGTCCCGTCACCGGCGCCTGAGGAGGACCACCCATGTGCGAGCAGACCCACCCCACCCGACGACGCGCCTTCGCCGACGGTCTCGACGAGCTCCGGACCGGGCGCCGGTCGTTGCTGAAGGTCGTCGGCGCCGGCGGTGCCGCCGTGGCGATCTCCACGGCCGGCGGTGCCTCCCCGGCCGCGGCCGCGCGGTCACCGAAGCGGGCCTACGTCCTCGTCCTCGACGGGTGCCGACCCGACGAGGTCACCGCACCCCTGATGCCCCGGGCGGCCGCCCTGCGCGACGGTGGGCTGAACCACCCGTTCGCCTCGTCGATGCCGATCATGGAGACCATCCCCAACCACGTGATGATGATGACCGGAGTCCGGCCGGACCGCAGCGGCGTACCTGCCAACTCTGTCTACGACCGCGCCGAGGGCGTCGTCCGGGACATGGACCGGCCGACCGACATCCGGGTCGACACCGTCATCGAGCGGCTCAACGACGCGGGCCTCACGACCGGGACGGTGCTGAGCAAGGAGTACCTGTACGGCGTCTTCGGTGACCGGGCGACCCACCGCTGGGAGCCGGCGCCGGTCGTCCCCGTCTCGGGGCACGCGCCAGACCAGGCCACCATGGACGCGGCGCTGGTCATGCTCGACGAGCACGACCCGAACCTGGTCTTCGTCAACCTCGGTGACATCGACCGGGTCGGCCACTCCGACCTCTCCGGTCCGCTGTCGCTGCGGCTCGCCCGCCAGGCCGCGCTCGCGGCCACGGACCTCCAGGTCGGCCGCTTCGTCGACGAGCTCGTCGGGTCGGGCCGCTGGCAGGACTCGATCGTCATCGTGCTCGCCGACCACTCGATGGACTGGTCGCGGCCCGACTCGATCATCCACCTGCAACCCGTCCTCGACGCCGACCCGCTGCTGGCAGGCCGCGTGGTCATCGCCGACAACGGGGGCGCCGACCTCCTCTACTGGACCGGCGACCCCGCGTCACGGGACGCCGCCGTGGCCCGGATGATCTCGCTGGCCTCCGCCACCCCGGGCGTGCTCGAGGCCCTCGACCCGCTCGTCGACCCGACCCTGCGGACCGGTCCACTCAGCGGTGACGTGGTGGCCCACGCAAGGGCCGGCTGGCGGTTCACCGACCCCGACGTCTTCTCCAACCCGATCCCGGGCAACCACGGCCACCCGGCGACGCGGCCGATCCCGTGGTTCATCGGCGGCGGGCACCCCGGCGTACCGCGCGGGGCCACGGCCTCCGCGGAGGCGCGTACCCTCGACGTGGCACCGACGCTCGCCGCCTTCTTCGGCGTCGGGGCGCCCGAGGGTGGGTACGACGGGAGCTCCCGGCTGCCGAGGCGCTGACGGCAAGCCCGGGGATGGCTGCCCGGAAGGGGGCTCAGCCTGCCACCTGTTCGGACTACTGGCTCGGGCTGTCGGTCAGGTCGGGCCAGTCGCCGCCCGCGCCGATTCCGCGCTCGATGCTGAGCAGGAGCGACGCGAGGGCGCCGTCGCGGTCCTCCTGCGGCATGCCCCGCAGTGGGCCCTCGACGTTGCGGCGACCAGGTCGTCGAGGGCAGCGCGCCACCGAGTCGATCATGCAGGTGCTCCCGACGGCCCGTGCCGGGGTGGGGTCCGCGGTCAAGGACGCAGCGCGCGAGCTGGGCGGCACCCTCGGGGTGGCGGTCGTCGGCTCGCTCTTCTCCTCGCTGTACGCCGCCCGCCTGGTCGAGGCCCTCGACGGCCGGCTGCCGGCTGGCCTGCTGGAGAGGGCCGGCGACTCGGTCGGCTTCACCGACGCGCTCGCGGCCCGGTCGCCGGAGGTCGCCGCCGCCATGGACGGCGCCTTCATGGACGGCCTGTCCGCCGCCTGCCTCCTGATCGGAGTGCTGTGCCTGCTCGGCGCCGCCGCGTCGTGGATCGCCCTGCCCGGCGAGCGGTACGACCCGGTGGCGGAGGGCGTCCTGGTCGACGTCGTGGCAGATCAGCCCCACTGACGACCTTCACCGGGAGGGGGTCGCATCCGCCAGTCCGTCGGGCAGGGTGCCCGATCAGGCCGTGCTGCGAGCCAGCGCCGTCGACTCTCCGGAGATCTCACCGTGCAGCGCGAGCATGGCCGCGACGGTGCGATCCCACCTGAACTCCTCGGCCCGCAACCGCGCCCCCGCACGGCGCGCCGAGATGGGTCGGCCGGCGACCTCGAGCACCGCGTCGGCGAGGGCTTCGGGCTCGGGCGCCGCCCAGCCACCCGACGCGTGGTCGACGAGCTCCCGTGCTCCACCCACGTCCGCGGTGACCACGGGGACCCCGGACGCCAACGCCTCCAGGACCGCGAGCCCGAAGGTCTCGCCCGGGCACGGCGACAGGGCGACATCCGCCCGGGCGATCGCTCGGCCCAGGGTGGCGCGGTCCGCGACGTGACCGTGAAGGACCACGGGGCCCGAGGCGGCCATCCGCTCCAGCTGCCTGCGGAGGGGGCCGTCGCCGTACACGTCGAGCCGCACGGGGACTCCGCGCCGGTGGAGGGCGAGGGCCGTGGCGACCGCCAGGTCCGGGCTCTTCTCCCGGGACAGCCTGCCGAAGTGCACCAGCTTGAGGACACCGTCGTGTGGCGGAGCCTCCGTGAGGGGTCGGAAGGTCTCCAGGTCGACGCCTAGCGCGACTTGGTGGACCGGGGTCCCGGCTGCGGCCGCGATCTCCCGGAACTCTCGACGGGCGAACTCCGAGGTGACCACGATGCCGTCGAAGCGACGGACGAGCGCACGGTTCAGCAGCTCGACGGGGGGTGCCACGCCGACCGTCCAACCGGTGCGGAGCTCCAGCATCGCGTCGAGCCGTTCGTGGGAGAAGAGCAGTGACGGGACTCCTCGGCGTCGCGCCCACGAGGTCACCGGCAGCAAGGTGGACTTGTCCGACATCTCCACCGAGGTGGGTCCGAAGGCCTCCAGGGTCTCGATCACCCGCCAGGGTTCGAGGATGAGACGGTAGCCGCCGCCGACGCGTGGGGAGCGCACCTGCACGACGTCTCCGGCTTCGGTGACGGTGCGGGCGTCCCGGGGCCCGGGCACCACGAGGAGCCGCTCGGCTCCGGCGGCGACGTACCCGACGCCGAGGGCGTGTACTGCGGTCTTCATGCCCCCGGATGCCGGTCCGATGAAGTTGGCGAGCTGAGCGATGCGCACGAGGTCAGGCCGCCGGGTCGTGGCGGCCGTCGACCACGGCCGTGCTGGTCAGGCCCTGCACGGGTGGGAGGGACAGCTCGGTGACGATCGCGGAGCACATGGCCGCAGGCTCGCCGGGTGTCGTGAACACCCGGCGACCCTCGGCCGCGTGTTGGGTGAAGGACGCGCTTCGGGGCATGGTGCGCCAGCTCGTCCGGGGTCGAGGGATCCACCTGGTGGCTCACGCGCGGTCTTCCACGACTGGCAGGGGCCCAGCCGTCCAGTCGTCACGTGCACGTCATCGCCACCCATCAGTCTGCAGAGGCCGTGATCGCGTCGCAGAGGGGATGAAGTCATGCGTCAGCCGGTGCAGAGCCCCCACACGCAGGTCGACCGGGGCGACGCGCGACGCGTCCTCAGGATCGCGCACCGAGGCGCGAGCGCAGATCACCCGGAGAACACGCTGGCGTCGGTGCGCGGTGCCGTGAGACTGGGTGTCGACAGCATCGAGCTCGACGTCCAGCGGTCCCGGGACGGAGCCCTGGTCGTCATCCACGACACCACGTTGACCCGGACGACCGACGTCAGGCTGCGCTACCCGCGTCGCGCGCCGTGGATCGTGGCCGACTTCGACCACGACGAGCTGCAGGGTCCCGACGCCGGCGCCTGGAAGGGACCGGAGTTCGCCGGCGGGCGGATCCCCACCCTGGAGGAAGCGATCGACGCGGCACGCTCCAGCGGCACCGGACTGCTGCTCGAGCTGAAGGCTCCGTCGCTCTACCCCGGCATCGTCACCGACGTCCTGAGCACCCTGCGTGGCGTCCCCGGCTACTGGGAGGCAGCGGTCGCCGACCGGCGGCTCGTCATCGAGTCCTTCGACTTCGCGGCCATGAAGGCCCTCAAGACGCGGGCTCCCGAGGTGGAGGTCGGACTGCTCGGGTCTCCGGCGCGGGCCAACCTCGCGGCCCTCGGAACGTGGGCCGACCAGGTGAACCCGCACCACTGGTCGGTGGACCGCTCGTACGTCGACGAGGTGCACCGGCACGGCATGAGCTGCCTCGCGTGGACGGTCAACCGGGCCTGGGCGATGCGACGCGCCCTCGACCTCGGTTTCGACGGCATCATCACCAACGAGCCGGCCCGGCTCTCCGGGGCGCTCGGCCGCCATGGCGAGCGCCGCCGCCTGGGACGCCGGCAGCCGCCAGGACCGGTGAGCCCCCGGGTCCGCGCCTGAACCGCGAAGTCGGGAGGACCGTTCCGGTCGCGTTCATGCGGTCGTCGCGAGTGCGTCGGTGACCAGACCTAGCCTCGGCGCGTGATCGTTCGGGGGGGGGCGCCGGTGGGATCCTCGTGCTGGTCGGCGGGATCATCATCTCGACGCTGCCGGAGTCGACGCCGGTCCTGCAGATCTCGCTGATCCGGTCGCTGCGCGCGACCGAGGCCGGCCGCATGGTCGGACTCACGGTCGTGCTGGTGGGCCTGGCCCTGTACGCCGCGTCGTGGCTGCGGCTGTGCCGGCACGCCGCCCGAGCCGAGGGACCGGAGTGTGCCGACGCGGTGGCGCTGGTGCGACGCACGGCCGTCGTGTGGTCGTTCCCGCTCGTCCTCGCGCCCCCGCTGTTCTCCCGGGATGGCTGGTCGTACGCCGCGCAGGGCATGCTGGCGCATGTCGGCATCTCGCCGTACGAGCACGGCCCAGGAGTGCTCACAGGTCCGATCGTGCAGGGGGTCGACCCCCGCTGGCTGGACACGCCCGCCCCGTACGGGCCCGTGCCGCTCCTGTTCGGCCAAGCGGCGGCGGGCCTCACCAGCGACCCGTGGACGCTGGTGGTGGCACACAGGATCTTCGCGCTCGTGGGGTTGGCGTTGCTGGCCTGGTCGGTGCCTCGGCTTGCCGCCTGGTCGGGCACGAATCCGGCCCTGGCGTCGGCTGTCGTGCTCTGTTCGCCGCTGACGCTGGCCCATGGTGTCGGTGGTCTGCACAACGACGTGCTCATGGTCGGGCTGATGACGTCGGCGCTGGTGCTGGCCGCCGAACGAGGCTGGGTCTGGGGGGCGGTCCTCGGCGGTCTGGCGGCCGCGGTCAAGCTGCCCGGCGGCCTGGTGTGCATCGGCGTGGCCCTGGTCGTGCTCCCAGCGGGTGCTGGACTCGCCGTCCGCTTTCAACTGTTGTCCAAGGTCGGTGCGGTCGCGTGCGCGGTGCTCGTCCTCCCCGGCATGGCCGCCGGGCTCGGCATCGGCTGGGTGCATGCACTGGGTGTGCCGGGCACGGTCAAGGTGCCGCTCTCGCTCCCCACCGTGGTGGGAGGTCTCCTGGACGTGGTCGCCGGGTGGCTGGGTATCGGCTCCCAGCCGGACGTGTTCCTGGCGGTGGTGCGGAGCGCTGCCCAGGTCCTCGCGCTCGCGGTCGCGGTCCGGGTCGCGCTGAGGTGGCCGCTCACGGGGCTGCGCATGCACGCCGTGTCCGCCGTCGCGGTGGTGATGAGTGCCTTGATCCTGCTCAGTCCGGTCGTGCACCTGTGGTACTTCCTCTGGGCGCTGCCGTTCCTCGCCACGATCCGCCTGCCGCAGCTGGGGACCGTGGGTCTGCTGGCTGCCGTGGTCGTCTCCGGGCTCGTCGCGCCGCTGGACTCGTCCCTGCACGGGGCATACCTGGCCATCGTCGTCGGTTCCCTGCTCACCACGGGGTTGGTGCTGGTGCTGCTGGTCACCCGGACCGCGCGGCAGCGGATCGAGGCGATCGCCGGCGCCGCCTGGTTGCCGGTCGCGTCGAGTCCGAGGCCGAATCCCGCGCGGACGGCGCGGTCAGCGCATCCAGGCCCTCAGTGACTTCTTGTCCGCACCCCGGAGGACGACCTCGAGCTCCGCATGTCGGGTCGCGGCGACGGCGGCACCGGTCTCCCGGATGTCGGCCAGCGCCAGGGCCTCCAGTCCCGTGAGCGTGAGGTCACGCTGGGCCTCACGGAGGAACACCTGGACCAACCGCTGGTCCTGGTCGCCGCCCAGGGCCTTCTGCACCTCTGCGGCCGTCCTGGCGAGTCGCTTGGCAGGACGACCCAGCAGATCGGTCAGCGACTCGGCGACGTGACGCGCGCGCTTGCTCGCCTTGCGTGCCTCGTGGAGACGGTCGCTCGCGGTGGGGACCTCCAGGTCCTCCAGGGCCGCACGGGCCCTACGTCGGAAGCGTGACCACTCCGAACGCAGGAGCGGGACGAGGACGTCGTCCGCGGGGAGGTGCGCCGTCGGCGCCCACGGCGGGAGGTCGACGAGACGCTCCAGGCTGCGGGTGAGGTCGTCGTACGCCGGGTCGTCGAGGTGCTCGACGGCCTGCTGCCAGCCCTGCTCCTCGCGGTGCTCGAGGTACTCGACCAACCGGACGTGAACGCGGGCCGCGACCGGGTCTCCCTCGCCGGCGACCTCGGCCTCGACCAGCCTCCGGACGACCCCGGCGTCCTGGGCGGGGGCGACCTCCCCGGCCGTGATCCGGAGGTCGTCGACCAGCGTGCGGCAGGTGCGTGCGTCGAGCAGCGGCTCGAAGGCCGCCAACCCGCTCCGCAACCTCCGGGTGGCCACCCGGAAGTGGTGGACGGCCTCGGGTGTCTGGGCGCGGACCTCGTTCTCCGCCGACCGGAGGTCGGCCACCTGCCGACGCAACCCCGGCGTGAGGGCTTCCGCCGCGGTCACGGGTCGACCTCTCGTGTCCTGACTGGCCATGTGGACGGACCTCACCGAGCTCTCTGTGCGGCGCGAGACCCGGCCTCGTCCGGTCGCAGCGCGCACGCTAGCGACCGCAGGTGAACAGATCCGCGGGTGACCACGAGCGCAGCGCAGGTCTGGACGGCGTACCCGTTGTTCACCTGACTCGACGAGACTCGTCGCGTGTCGTCACCCGCCTCGTCCCGCCCACCGGTGACCGACACCCGCCTGCGTCGCGGCGGGCTCGCCCCACCGCCACGCACTCTCGTCGACGTCTTCGAGGCGACGCTCGACGCCCACCCCGAGTCTCGCGCGCTCGACAACGGCGCCGAGCAGCTGACCTACGAGGAGTTCGCGGACGCGGCCCTCGCCCTGGCCGACGACCTCAACAGCATGGGGGTGGGACGTGGCGACCGGGTCGGCGTCCGGATCAAGTCCGGAACCCCGGACCTGTACGTCGCCATCATGGGCGTGCTCCTCGCCGGATCGGCGTACGTCCCGGTCGACGCCGAGGACCCCGACGAGCGCGCCCGCCTGGTCTTCGGGGAGGCCGCGGTCGCCGCGGTGGTCGGCAACGATCTCGCCGTCGCCCTGCGAAGGCCGCCCGGGGGGCCCCGCACCGACGGGCCCGCGGGTCCCGACGACGACGCGTGGGTGATCTTCACGTCGGGATCCACCGGTACGCCGAAGGGCGTGGCCGTGTCGCACCGATCTGCCGCCGCCTTCGTCGACGCGGAGTCACGGATGTTCCTCCGCGGCGACCCGCTGGGACCCCAGGACCGCGTGATGGCGGGCCTCTCGGTCGCGTTCGACGCGTCCTGCGAGGAGATGTGGCTGGCCTGGGCGCACGGAGCCTGCCTGGTCCCAGCCCCGCGCTCGCTGGTGCGCAGCGGCGTGGACGTCGGCCCCTGGCTGCTCGCCAACGACATCACCGTCGTGTCCACCGTCCCGACGCTGGTCACCCTGTGGCCCACCGAGTCCCTGGCCGCGGTCCGACTCCTCATCCTCGGTGGAGAGGCCTGCCCGCCCGAGATCGGAGCCCGGCTGGCCCACGACGGTCGCGAGGTCTGGAACACCTACGGACCCACGGAGGCGACGGTCGTCTCGTGCGGCGCCCGGCTGGGCCCGGACGGGCCGGTGCGGATCGGGCTGCCGCTCGACGGGTGGGACCTCGCCGTCGTGGACGCGGAGGGTCGGCCGGTGCCCCCCGGGGCGGTGGGCGAGCTGATCATCGGAGGAGTCGGCCTGGCCCGCTACCTGGATGCGGACAAGGACGCCGAGAAGTACGCCCCGATGACGTCGCTGGGCTGGGCCCGCGCCTACCGCAGTGGGGACCTGGTGTGCGACGACGGCGACGGTAACGTCTTCGTGGGCCGCGCCGACGACCAGGTCAAGCTCGGTGGCCGGCGCATCGAGCTCGGCGAGGTGGACAGCGTGCTGCTCCGGCTGCCCGGCGTGCGGGGTGCGGCGGCCGCCGTGCGGAGGACGCAGGCCGGCAACACCCTGCTGGTGGGATACGTCCAGGTGGACGAGACCTTCGACGCCCCGACCGCCCTCGCCCTGTTGCGGGAGTCGCAGCCCGCGGCGCTCGTCCCCCGGCTGGCGACCGTCGGGTCGCTGCCGACCAAGACCTCGGGAAAGGTGGACCGGGACGCCCTCCCGTGGCCGCTCCCCGAGGGGGCCGACGACAGCCGGGCGCACGACGACCTCACGGGGACCGCCGCGTGGGTCGCGGAGCTGTGGGGCGAGGTCATCGGGGCCACCCCGCGCTCGGGTGACGACGACTTCTTCGACCTCGGCGGGGGCAGCCTCACCGCCGCCCAGATCGTGTCGAGGTTGCGCAGCCGCCACCCCGAGACCACGGTCGCCGACGTCTACGAGCACCCGACCCTGTCCGGCCTCGCCGGGGCGCTGGACGCCATGGCCGCGCCCGCGTCCCGCACCGACCGGCACGTGCGGCCCACCCCCACCAAGACCCAGAGGGGGCAGCTCGCCTTCAGCCTGCCGCTGCGCACGATCACGGGGCTGCGCTGGCTGACCTGGGTCGCGATCGGCAACAACCTCGCCGTCTGGCTCCTCGGGACCACCTACGTCGAGCCGGTGCCGTGGCCCGCCGTCGTGGTCGGTTGGTTGCTGCTCATCACGCCGCTGGGTCGCATGGGCACCACCGTCCTGGGGGCCCGACTCCTGCTGCGCGGAGTGCGCCCGGGCACCTACCCGCGCGGCGGCAGGATCCACCTCCGGGTGTGGCTGGCCGAGCGGCTGGCCGACGAGTGCGGTGCGGTCAACCTCGCCGGGGCCCCGTTCATCCAGCTCTACGCGAAGGCCCTGGGAGCCGAGGTCGGCCGGGGCGTCGACCTGCACTCGGTGCCCCCCGTGACCGGTTTCCTGACGCTGGGGGACGGGTGCTCGGTCGAGCCGGAGGTCGACCTCACCGGGCACTGGCTGGACGGCGACGTGCTGCACGTCGGAGCCGTCACCGTCCGTGCCGGTGCCCGCATCGGGACGCGCAGCACCCTGGGACCCGACGCCCGGGTCGGCCGCGACGCGGAGGTGGCCCCGGGGTCGGCCGTCCACGGCGTCGTCCCGGATCGCGAGTTCTGGTCGGGCTCGCCCGCCGAGCGGGTGACCGAGGCGCGGGGGCCGTGGTCCCCGGAGCGTCCGCCGCGCCGCCTGTCGTGGGCCGTGGCGTACGGCGCCGCCGCCCTCGGCATCTCGTCGCTGCCCCTCGTCGCCCTGGCCTGCGGGCTGCTCGTCCTGCTCCCCTCGCTGGACGGAGCCACCGGACTCCGTGACGCAGCCACGGGTGCCCTGCTCCTGCTCCCGGTCGCCGCCGCCGTCAGCCTGGTGGTGCTCGCCGCTCTCGTCCTGGTCGGGGTGCGCCTGGCCGGCCTCGGGCTGCGACCGGGACACCACCCGGTCCACAGCAGGCCCGCGCTGCAGGCGTGGGCGACCCTCCGCGTCCTCGACGAGGCGCGCACCTGGCTCTACCCGCTGTACGCCAGCACCCTCACCCCGTGGTGGCTCCGGCGCCTCGGTGCCCGGGTGGGCACCAACGTCGAGGCGTCAACGGTCCTGCTGATCCCCGGGCTCACCACCATCAACGACCAGGCTTTCCTCGCCGACGACACGCTGATCGGGAGCTACGAGCTCGGCGGTGGGTGGCTGCGCGTGGAGAAGGTCAAGATCGGCAAGCGGGCGTTCGTCGGCAACTCCGGGATGGCGGCCGCCGGCCGCAAGGTCCCCAAGCGGGCACTGGTGGCCGTCCTGTCGGCGGCACCCCGTCGTACGCAGGCCGAAGCCGGCCCCTCGTGGCTCGGCAGCCCGCCGACCCGGTTGCGCCGGGCGAGCGACGACGTGGACGACAGCCGCACCTACGACCCCCCGACCCGGCTGCGGGTCGCCCGCGCCGCCGTGGAGGCCTGCCGGCTGGTCCCTGTGGTCGTGGCCGCGGCGATCGGCCTCGGCCTCGTCGTGGCCCTCGAGGTGCTCCTCGATCGGACGCACGTGGTGGTGGCTGCTGCGACCTCGGGGGTGCTGCTGATGGTGGCCGGGCTCGTCGCGGCCACGACGGCGACGGCGGCCAAGTGGCTCCTCGTGGGTCGGCACCGGGCCGAGGACCGGCCGTTGTGGAGCTCGTTCGTCTGGCGCAACGAGCTGGCCGACGCGTTCGTCGAGCTGGTGGCCGCCCCGTGGTTCGCCCGGCCCGCCACCGGCACCCCGGCCCTCAACGCGTGGCTCCGTGCCCTGGGCGCCACCGTCGGACGCGGCGTGTGGTGCGAGACCTACTGGCTCCCCGAGCCGGACCTCGTCGAGCTGCGCGACGGGGCCACTGTCAACGCGGGCTGCGTGGTGCAGACCCACCTCTTCCACGACCGCGTCATGAGCATGGACAAGGTGGTGCTGCGGCGGGGCTCGACGCTCGGTCCCAACAGCGTCGTGCTGCCCGCGGCGACCATCGGCCGGGACGCTACGGTGGGCCCGGTGTCCTTGGTGATGAGGGGTGAGCTGGTGCCTGACAAGACCCGCTGGGTGGGCAACCCCATCGGTCCGTGGCTCGACGACGCGTCCCACCCGGACGCATGAGGGCGCACGCATGAGGACCGGCGCAGACCCTTACGTGCCGGGGCACGGTGACCTGACCTACGACGTCACCCACTACGACCTCGAGCTGGCCTACTCCCTGGAGGGCAACCGCCTCGACGGCACCGCGCGGCTGGACTGCACGATCCGCGAGGACACCGACGAGCTGGCCCTCGACCTCCACGGCCTCGACGTCACCAAGGTGAGCGTGGACGGCGCCGCAGTGAAGTACCGCGACCGCACCGGGACGCTCACGGTCCGTCTCGGGGAGACGGTCGCGGCCGGTGAGTCCGTGACCGTGACCGTGCGCTACCACGGCCACCCGACCCCGGAGAAGACACGGCACCTCGGGGCTGCCGGCTGGGAGGAGCTCACCGACGGGGTGATCGTCGCGGGCCAGCCGCACGGCGCCCCCTCGTGGTTCCCCTGCAACGACCGGCCGTCCAACAAGGCCACCTACCGGATGAGCATCAGGGTCGCGGCGGGCTACCGCGTCGTCGCCAACGGCAGCCTGCTCAGCAACCGCCGCCGCTCGAGCACGGTCACGTGGGTCTACGAGCAGCTGCAGCCGATGGCGACCTACCTCGCGACCGTGCACATCGGACGGTACGAGCTCCGCACCGACGATGACGGGGACGTGCCCATGCACGCGGTCCTGCCGCAGCGTCTCCTGTCGTCGTACGACGACGCCTTCGGTGAGCAGCGCGCGATGATCGACACCTTCTCCCGCCTCTTCGGCCCCTACCCGTTCCCGGCCTACACCGTCGTAGTGACCGACGACGACCTCGAGATCCCGCTCGAGGCGCAGGGGCTCTCCGCCTTCGGGGCCAACTTCCTGACCTCCGACTGGGACTCCGTCCGGCTGGTCGCGCACGAGCTCTCCCACCAGTGGTTCGGCAACAGCCTGACCCTCGGCAGCTGGCAGGACATCTGGTTGCACGAGGGGTTCGCCTGCTACGCCGAGTGGATCTGGTCCGAGGAGTCCGGAGGGCCGTCGGCCCAGGAGCGTGCTGAGGAGCACCACGAGAAGCTCACCGGTCTCGACCAGGACCTCGTGCTCGCCGACCCCGGCCCGGAGCTCATGTTCGACGACCGCGTCTACAAGCGCGGCGCGCTGACCCTGCACGCCCTGCGTCTCACCGTCGGCGACGACGCCTTCTTCGCCTTGCTGCGCGGCTGGACCGACAAGCACGCGTACGGCACCGTCAACACCGGGGCCTTCGTCGAGTTCGCGGAGCTGTCGACCGGACAGGATCTCGCCGAGCTCTTCGACGTCTGGCTCAACCGAGCGACCCTCCCGGACCTGCCTCCTGCACCGTGACGTCGTGAGGGCGCACCTGGCCGCCACCTGCCACCGCCGCGGTCAGGTCGGCGGCGAGAGTCACGTCCATCACCCAGTCCGGCCGCGGCACCGACGTCGGCCACTCCACGACCACCGGTGATCCGCTCGAGTCGTCCAGGCGGATGGTCGACGGGTCGACGGCGAGGCCCCAGCCGGACGCCTTGAGCAGGGCCTCCTTGCGGACCCAGGCCGACGGCTCGCGCACGGCCGCGACCTTCTCCGTGGGGTGCAGCAGGACGTCCGCCACCTCCGCCGCGGCGAGGAGCGCCGTCGTCTCCACGTCCACGCCGACGGAGCGGCACCCGGTCATGGCCACCACCGTGACCCCGGAGGTCCGGGCGATGCTTACGGCCGGGCGTGCTGCTGCGTCGGGGCCGGCGATCGTGGGGCGTCCGTGCATCGTGCTCGCGCAGCGTGGGCAGACGCGCACCGTCCCGGGGTAGTGCGCGCCCGGTCCGTGGCGCCGCCGCCACAGTTCGGCCAGCATCCGCTCGGCGACGTACGCCGCGTCGTCGCGCGTCCACGCCATCGACAGCCAGGTCACGCCACCGAGTGTCCCGCACGCCGCCCCGGACGGCAGCGCTCTCCCGCGGCAGGACCCGGTCAGCGCAGCGCGCGGCGTACGTCGAGCAGGGTCGTGGCGCCAGAGACCTCGTTCCCGACCCCCACCAACGGACGGCCGGTGGGGGAGTCCTCGGCCGCGATGAAGGTGAGCCCCTCAGGGCCCAGGTCACCGGCGGCCGGGGTGGCGCCGGAGAAGGCGAAGTCGCGGTTGTTGACGTACGTGACGAACGACGCCCGGGCCGGGTCGGTCACGTCGTACACCATCACCCCGCCGACCCGCTCGAGACCGAGGAAGGCGTACGTGCGTCCGCCGACCTTGCCAAGGGTGACCCCTTCGGGCTCCGGGCCCTTGTCGTCGCTGCGCCCGTCGAAGCCGGACTCGGTGTGGTTGGAGTTGAAGAAGGTGGGAAGGGCCTCGGCGGTGATCCGCTCGAGCTCGGCACCGGAGTCGAAGACGAGGTCACCCTCACCGGTCCACACGGAGAAACCGCGGCCCCCGAAGGTGTGCAGTCGCTCGTAGCAGGCGCCGTCGGCGCGCAGGCCGTTCGCGGTCGTGACGTTGAGGCGGCCCAGCTGGGCATCCGCCTTCAGGGCCGGGTCGACGGACGCGCACAACGGCTGTGTGCCGGACTTGCCCAGGTCCTTGACGCGTGACACCTCGGAGTAACCGGACCAGTCGCGGCTGTCGCCCTCGTTGGCGGTGACGAGGTAGGTGCGGCCACGGACCTGGTAGGACGCGATGGTGTCCGGCATCCGGAACGATGTGACCGGCCAGGTGCGGATGTTCACGGCTCCGTCCCGGTCCGAGGCGTCGAAGGGGACGACCGACCGGTCGATCGATCCCGTGCTCCAGATGCGGTCCACGCTGGCGGACCGGAGGTCGACGACGGCCACGGCGTTCGCCTCCTGCAGCGTCACCCATGCCGTCTTCGACTGCTGGTCGATCGCGACGTACTCCGGCTCCAGGTTCTCCGACACGGGACGGAGCGGCGTGCCGGTGCCGGCGTCGGCGCGACCACCGAAGACGCGGGCCCCGGCGGGCAGCGTCCGGGCACCGGCCGCCTCGTAGGCGTGGAAGGTTGCCGTCCGCACCGCCGACTGGGCGGGCGCACGGACCGTGTCGGGCAGGGCGACGACCGAGATCGAGCCCTCGGGGTCGACGCTGTAGTCCTCGGCGGGCTCGCCCTCGTTGGCGACGACCGCCCGCGCGCCGTCGGGTGTCAGCTCGACCATGTCGGGGAGCGCGCCCACCCGGACGGCACCGAGGGCCTCGGGACCGCCGGCCGAGTCGAAGAAGACCAGCCAGCCGGGATCCGTCGCGTCAGGAGCCTCCACCGCGATGACACCGAGGCCGTCCGCGCGCACCGCGACGGAGTTGGCCACAGCGCCCGCAGGCACCGTCGAGCCGTCGCTCGCGGTGATGTCGGTGGTCTGCACGTCGAAGAGCTTGGTCGGGGTCGACGCGTCGGAGACGTCGAGCACCTCGACGAGGGCCTGGGCCGCGTTGACGACGAGGAGACGCTGCGCCGGGGCGTAGTGCTCGACGATCTCGGCGGCGGACTCGTCGAAGACGCCGGTCTCGTAGGACCCGATCGGGGTGACGCTGAGCGCCGCACCCGCGGCGCTGACCGACACCGGCTCAGGCACCACCGCGGCCTGGGAGGGCCCGGTCATGGCCGTCATTCCCAGGGCGAGGGCGGTGACGCCGAGGGACAGGACGGGGCGGCGGGACTTGAACCCTGGAGTGGACACGGGGCGAACGTAGAAGTGACGAGCCACCGGGCGACGACGCCGAGGTGAACGTCCAGGTGCACCCGCGGGTCGACCTGATGACACACGTAAGCGAGCACCGTGGTTCCCGCCCTTGCCACACATGTGCCACGACGGCTCATCTCGGCCTCCGGAGGAGGTGCCGTCGGAGCAGCTCAACCTGTTCTGACCTGCGCAAACGAGTGGCGCCCCCGGCAGGATTCGAACCTGCGACCGGCGGATTAGAAGGCCGCTGCTCTATCCAGCTGAGCTACGGGGGCCGGGGAGTGGGAACGCGTCCGGCCGCACGCAGGCGCCGGTCGGGCTTCCAGTCCGCGCCCATTGTGCCGTAGCGGGATCAGGGGCGTCGACGTCACCCCGGGACGCTCAGGGACGGACCGTGTCGTCCCGAAAGATCATCCACTTCTCGTCCGTCACCGGCCGGATGCGGGTCAGACGCGCCGCGCGCGTCGAATGAGAGCAGGTCCTTGGCTTCCTCGACCGTGATGCCGTGAGGGGCCACGGTCACGAGTCCGAAGCCCGCCTGCTCCCGACAGGCGCCGATGGCTTTGGCAGGTGCCGCTCCGGCGTACGACGTGACTCCGCCCAGGGGCCGCGACAGTCGGCGATCACGCCATGGTCCGCCGACCCGTCGGTGCACCGTCAGCTCCCGCTGCTGTGGGCCTGAGGGCCGTTGCGGGGTGTGGAACGCCTCTTGACTTCGAACAGGTGTTCGAGCGAGAATGGGGCATGCCCACCGCCTCCGCCGTCGACGTCGCGGTGATCTCGCGCGTGCGGGAGGCCGACGCGCAGGCGCGGGCGGCGCAGACGGCGGTGTTCCTCCTCGCCGCCGAGTGGGCGGACGCCCACCTCGACCCCGACGTTCCGCCCCCGTCGGGCGACTGCCTCCACGGCTGTCGCGCCGCCGACCGGCGCGACATGGAGGTCGGCGACTTCGCCGGTGGGTGCGCCGAGGGATGCGTCGGTGATCCTGACGGCTTCCACGACCCCTTCATCCCGGTGGTCCGTTGGGACGCGGCGGCCCCCTTTGCCGCTGCGATCGGGCGCACCAGCCAGGCCGGCTCCCTGATGATCCGCGACGCCCTGCTCGCCCGGCACCGCCTCCCGCTGGTCTGGAGCCGGGTGGAGGCGGGGGAGGTCGAGCCGCACAAGGCGCGCATGCTCGCGCAGGCCGTGATCGGTCGGCCGCGCGACGTCTCCGACCACCTCGACGTCCATCTCGCCCACGTCGCCCACAAGATCGGCCGCGTCGCGCTCGAGCGCGCTGTCGACGAGGCCATGCTCCGGCTCTACCCGGAGCAGCGCGAGGCCGACCAGCTCGAGGCCCTCGACCGGCGCTTCGCCACCCTCCACGTCGACTCGATCAACCACATCGGGATCGCCGACATGTCGCTGCGCGGGGACTGGAAGGACTTCCACGACTTCGACCGTGCGCTGTCCCGCGTGGCCGTCGCCCTCGCGGCCCAGGACACGGCGGCCGGGCTCGTGCCCGACACCCTCGACGTACGCCGCTCGCGCGCCGTCGGCGTGCTGGCCGATCCCGCCGCCGCGCTGGCCCTGCTGTCCGGCGAGCACGCCCCGCCGCCCTCCAAGCGCGCGCAGCTGGTGCTCACCATCAGCAGGGAGGGTCTGAGCAGCGACCCGGTCGCGCACAACACGACCACCGGTCGCGCCGTGCTCGAGCAGGCCGTGCGCGAGTGGTGCGGCCGCACCGACACCCACCTCCAGGTCCTGCCGGTGCTCGACCTGTCCGGGCACGACGCCACCGACGCCTACCGTCCCAAGGACGCCACGATCGTGCGATCCGACCTGGTGGCGCAGGACTGTGTCTTCCCGCACTGCACCAGGCCCGCGACGACGTGCGACCACGACCACGTCGTCCCCTACGACCACGACGACCCGGCCGGTGGTGGACCGTCGTGCGACTGCAACATCGCCCCGCTGTGCCGACATCACCACCAGCTCAAGACCCATGCGGGGTGGAGCTACTCGGTCCTCGACGTCGGGCTCTGGCTGTGGTCGGACC
The DNA here is from genome assembly GCF_001428425.1 of Nocardioides sp. Soil777. Lineage (NCBI taxonomy): Bacteria > Bacillati > Actinomycetota > Actinomycetes > Propionibacteriales > Nocardioidaceae > Nocardioides > Nocardioides sp. Soil777. The sequence continues at coordinate 508,780 of NZ_LMSN01000001.1, read as the reverse complement.
CGCACGGTCAGCAGTTCCTCCGCGACCGCGTCGGCACCACCGACGTCACGCCGGCCGGGCGATGTCGCCGACGCGAGTGATCCGGTCGTCCCACGTCCGCGGGCTGGTGCGGGTCACCCGCCCGCCCTCTGGCACGATGGAGCCCACGAAGGGGAGTAGTTCCCGACACCCGCCTCCCACGGAGGTGCGGAGGTACGTCGACACACCGGCGGCGAGAGCCGCCCGGCGTACCGCCCGGTCAGTCAGCCCGGGTGAGCGAGACCTTCGGCACTCAGTGCCGAAGCCTCCCCATGCCACGACCGGGTCTTCGGCAGCACGACCACCCGAAGGACCCGATGTCTCTCCTGACCCTCTTCCTCGTCTCCCTCGGCGTCTCCGCCGACGCCTTCGCCGTCGCCCTCGGCAAGGGGCTGCAGATGCGGCGCCTCCGCGTCGGCGACGCCCTGGCCATCGCCGTGACCTTCGGCGTCTTCCAGGCGCTGATGCCACTTCTCGGCTGGCTGCTCGGCACCAGCCTGCGCGACTACATCACCGAGATCGACCACTGGGTCGCCTTCGGCCTGCTCGCGGCGATCGGCGGCAAGATGCTCTGGGAGGCCTTCCAGACCGACGAGGAGGGCGGGGCCAGCGACCTGGGCCTGCCGCTCTCCGAGCTGCTGCTCCTGGGTGTCGCCACCAGCATCGACGCCCTCGCGGTCGGGATCAGCCTCGCGTTCCTCGAGGTGAGCATCCTCGGCGCGGTGGTGGCCATCGGGGTGATCACCTTCGCGGTGTCGCTCGCCGGCGTCGTGATCGGCCACCGGGCGGGTGTCCGGTTCCGCAGGCCGGCCGAGATCGCGGGTGGTCTCATCCTCATCCTCATCGGTCTTCGGATCCTGCTCACCCACCTCGGGATCCTCTGACCGCCGTCGGTGCCGCGCCGTACGGTCCGTGACCATGGCCGGAGGGATGAGTGCGGGACGCGGGGAGTCGCTGGCGTCCCGCGTCGCGACCACCCGGGAGCGCCGGCGACCCGGGGGAGTCGCCCCGCAGCAGCCGGACGCGGACGCCCCGCCGGTCACCCGGCACTGCTGGTACGACGGACCCCACGGCAGGCAGGCCGCCCTGCTGCTCGAGTGGCGCCGCGTCGGCGGTGGCTGGTCGGGGCGGATCGCCGTCGCCGCCCCGGATCCCGCGGGCTGGGCGCTCGTGGAGATGTGGGTCGACCCCGGGATGCTGGCGCCGGCCGGCCCACCGACGCCGACCCGCTGATGGCGCGTTCGCCGGACCCGCGGCGGTCCGGCCGCCACAATGACGCCCATGACGACGTCGTACGCCGGGGGGACCGGTGCGTTGCCGGTCGCGACGATGCCGGGGGAGCCGCCGGACCGCAGTGCCGCGTTCTGGGTCCGGACCGTCCTCGCCACCGGGATCGGCGTCGTGGCGGCCGGGCTGCTCTCGCTGGCGGGCATCGTCACCGTCTTCGCGCTGGTGGTGGTGTCGCCCGAGCACCCCGGCCGGGCGCTCGCCGCGCTGCTGTCCGTGCCCGAGCTGCGCCAGGACGCCGCCGACTCCCTGGTCGGCGACGTCGAGGAGGAGCGCGGCAGCGCCTTCGCCCCCGCCACCCGCAAGGTGCTGGTCGCGGCGACCGACGACGCGCTCGGAGCGCCGGACGTCCTGGCGGCCCTGGCCGCGGTCCCGCTCGACGACGGCCGCCTCGACCCCCAGCCCTACGTCGACGCCATCGCGGTGGAGCTCGACCGGCAGGCCGACGCCACCGACGACCCGGAGGCGCGGCGGGTGCTGTCCACCTACGCCGACGATCTGCCGCGGTTAGCCGCCGCCTCGGTCAGCGAGACGAGCGCGGAGACCGACGCTCTCGACTTCGCGGGCGGGCTCGGCGAGGTGCGTCGCTACGGGCTGGTCGCCGCGGCGGTGGTCGGAGTCCTGGGCCTGATCGCCCTGCTCGTCGCCACAGCGATCGCCGTCCACCGCGGACTCACCGCGGCGCTCGTCACCTCGGCTTCCCTCGTCGTCACCGCCCTGGTCCTCGCGCCCGGGGAGTGGCTGCTCGGACGTGGCGACGGGGTCGCCGGGGCGCTCGCCAGAGTGGTCGCCGCGGCGGGCGAGCTGGCCGGGAGCGAGCTGGTGTGGTCGCTCCTGCTCGCGTCCCTGGTGCCGCCCGCACTGTGGTGGGCGGCCCGCAGCGTGCGGCGTACCGCCTGACCGGACCGACGCAGCACACGGCCCGCCACGCAATGCGCGACGGGCCGTGGGAGACGTGCCGGGGTCAGACGGTGGCCAACTGCTCCGCGGGAGCGTCCTCGCGCCACGCCGTGCCGGTGCGGCGGGCGTTGTAGGTGTCGAGGTCGAGGATCCCCTCGCGCTTGGCGACGATGGTCGGCACCAGTGCCTGGCCGGCCACGTTGGTGGCGGTGCGGCCCATGTCCAGGATCGGGTCGATGGCCAGCAGCAGGCCGACACCCTCCAGGGGGAGGCCCAGGGTGGAGAGGGTGAGGGTGAGCATGACGGTGGCGCCGGTGACGCCCGCGGTGGCGGCCGAGCCGATCACCGAGACGAAGGCGATCAGGACGTAGTCGGTGACCGACAGGTCCAGGCCGAAGAACTGTGCCACGAAGATCGCCGCGATCGCGGGATAGATCGACGCGCACCCGTCCATCTTGGTGGTCGCGCCGAGCGGCACGGCGAAGGAGGAGTAGGCCCGGGGGACGCCCAGGTTGCGCTCGGTCACGGACTGGGTGACCGGCATGGTGCCGATCGACGAGCGCGACACGAACGCCAGCGAGATCGCCGGCCACGCACCGGTGAAGAACTGCTTGACCGAGAGCCCGTTGAGCCGCAGCAGCACCGGGTAGACGCCGAGGAGCACGAGCGCCAGTCCGGCGTAAACCGCGACGGTGAAGGTGCCCAGGGAGCCGAGAGCGTCCCAGCCGTAGGTGGCCACCGCGTTGCCGAGCAGGCCGACGGTCGCGACCGGGGCGAGCAGGATGACCCACCACAGGATCTTCTGGACCACGCTGAGGGCGGAGCGTACGACGCCCAGGAACGGGTCGGCGTCCGAGCCGACCTTGAGGGTGGCGATGCCCACGGCGATGGCGACGACCAGGATCTGGAGCACGTTGAAGGACAGGCCCACGGAGCCGTCGTCGCCCGCACTGCCCTCGAGTCCGAGGACGTTGGCCGGGACCAGGCCGGTCAGGAAGTCGAGCCAGGACCCCGTGGTCGAGGGGGCCGACGCGGCGTCCGCGGAGACGCTGGCGTGGTCACCCGGCTGGAGCACCAGGCCGAGCGTGATGCCGATCGCCACGGCGATCAGGGCCGTGATGGCGAACCACGCCAGGGTCTTCCATGCCAGGCGGGCGGCGCCGGTGACGTCACGCAGGTTGGCGATCGACGCGACGATCGCGAGGAAGACCAGCGGCGGGACGATCGTGCGCAGCAGGGTGACGAAGACGCTGCCGACGGTGGTGAGGGTCTCGGTCAGCCAGTTCGGGTCGGCCACGCCGGCGGCGTCGACCGAGTCGGGACCCATGGAGCGGGCGACGAGGCCGAGGACGACACCCAGCGCGAGTCCGATCAGGACCTGGACGCCGAAGGACGGGAGGCGGAGGCGACGGGTGGGTTGCTCAGTCTCCGTAACTAAAGTATTCATACTGAAAAGATAACCTTTCGGAACAGCACCCGACGATCGCGGGTGCCGAGGGACGCAGGAGGGTCAGTCGACGGCGCGGGAGGGGCGACACAGCGCGCTCCCGGTGCGCACGAGGTCGACGGCACGACGTTGCGTCAGCAGGTCACCCACCGTGGCGGGGAAGGTCGTGGAGGCTCGCACGTCAGCCACAACCGGTGCCGGACCGGGCGGATTCCGTGGTTCCCGTCACAAGGGCGTCGCAGCCTCCCTAGGGTGCGCGACATGTCTTCTCGTCTCGGCCTGCGCCTCGTCGCCCTCCTCGTCCCCGTCGTCCTCCTCGCGCCCGCGGCTGCGCACGCGGAGAAGGTCGCGACGACGGATCCCGCGGGGGACGTCGTGAGCGTCGGGCCGACGGAGCGGGGCGACGACGACCTGGACAACCTCCTGCCTGCCCCCGAGAACCTGACCGCGGACGTCGTCCGCACCGTCGTCGACCACACCGGATCGCGCCTCCGGGTGCGCATCGACCTCCGCGAGCTCGGCCGGTCGAGGATCTACTTCGCGGTGCTGCAGGTGCGCACCCCCGCGGGCACCTTCGAGGTGGAGGCGGACGACCTGGGCCGCCGGCCGGAGGTCGAGATCACGCGCCGGGGTCGCGCCGTCGACTGCCCGCGACTGCGCGCCGTCGGCGACCGGGCCGCCGCCCGCGCGGTCATCACGATCCCGACGTCCTGCCTCGGCGCTCCTCGGTGGGTCCAGGTTGGCGCCGGCATAGCGTCCCTCGAGACCGTGACCGCGGCCGACGGGGCGGAGCAGGACGTGGTGTTCGCCGACGACGCCCACCGCGCCGGGACGATCGGCGACGACAACCTGACCAAGGGCCCCAAGGTCCGCCGCGGCTGACCGCTCACCGGGTGAGGAGCACCAGCACCTCGTAGTGCGTGGTCTGGGGAAACATGTCGAGCACCCGCGCCTCGACCGGGCGCAGCGAGGGCATCAGCGCCAGGTCGCGGGCCAGCGACTCGGCGTTGCACGACGAGTAGACGACGTACGACGCCTCGCCGGCCTCGAGCCAGCGCGCGAGGTCCTCGCCGATCCCGCGTCGGGGTGGGTTGACCACGACGAGGTCGGGCGCCCCCGGCTGGGCCAGCGCCCACGCCGTGGCGTCCCCGGCGACGAAGGTCACCCCGTCGGGCGCGGTCGCCTGCGCGGCGGCCACCGCCTCGGCCGACACCTCCACGCCGGTGACGGTGCGGCCCGGCCCGGCGACGGCCAGCGCGAAGCCGCCCACGCCGCAGTACAGGTCCCACGCCGTGCGGACGTCAGCCAGCCCGGCGACCCACTCGCGGGCCTGGGCGTAGAGCGCCGCGGCGACGTGGGTGTTGGTCTGGAAGAAGCCCTGGGGCCGCAGGGCCAGCTCGAGCCCCTCCAGCCGCATGGGCAGCGACGCCTGCGGGGTCAGCACGATCTCCCGCTCGCCCTCGAGCACGGCCGCGTGCGAGGGCTGCACGTTGAGCGACACCACGCGCAGCGGGGGCAGGGCCTTCAGCAGCCACGGCAGGTGCTTGCGGATCCGGGTCTCGTCGGCGGTCGAGCGCACCACCAGGCGCAGCATCAGTTCGCCGTCGGGCGACTCGGTGAGCAGCACGTGCTTGAGCTCGCCGCGGCGCGTTGTGACGTCGTACGGGGTGAGGTCGGCGCGGGTGACGAAGCCGGCGACCACCTCGAGCGCGGCCGTCAGGCCGGGGGAGTGCAGGGCGCAGTCACGCAGGTCGACCCCGGTGCGGCTGCGGTCCAGGATCCCCAGCGTGGGGGCGGCGGCGGTGCCGCCGACCGCCATCTTGGCCTTGTTGCGGAAGCCCGCGTCGGGACCGGCCACCGTCGGCAGCCAGACCGGCGACGGCACCAGCGATCGCGCGTGCGCCTCCTTGTCGGAGAGCTGCTGCGCGCGAGGCACCTCCAGCAGGGTGCACGAGCGGCAGCGGTGCGCGTCGTAGTGGTGGCAGTCCACGCGGGTGCCGGTCGTCAGCCGCGCAGCCGGCCCATCCACTCCTCGACCTCCGCCGAGGTGCGGGGGAGGGCGGCGGAGAGGTTGTGCGAGCCGTCGGCGGTGACGAGGATGTCGTCCTCGATGCGGATACCGATGCCGCGCAGCTCCTCGGGGACGAGCAGGTCGTCCTCCTGGAAGTACAGGCCCGGCTCGACGGTGAGCACCATGCCCTCGGCCAGGTCGCCCTTGGGGTAGATGTCCACCGAGGAGCGGCCGCAGTCGTGCACGTCCATGCCGAGCATGTGCGACGTGCCGTGCAGCGTCCACCGTGCGTAGACCTTGGACTCGGGGTCCAGCGCCTCCTGCGCAGACACCGGCAGCAGCCCCAGGTCGGCGAGGCCGTGGGCGAGGATCTCCATCGCGGCGTTGTGGGCGGCGAGGAACGGCACGCCCGGCCGGACGGCGTCGATGCCGGCCTGTTGCGCGGCGTGGACGAGGTCGTAGAGGTCGCGCTGCACGGGGGTGAAGCGGCCGTCGACCGGCAGCGTGCGGGTCACGTCGGCGGTGTAGAGGTTGCGCCCCTCGACGCCCATGTCGAGCAGCACGAGCTCACCGGGCGTGATCGGGCCGGTGTTGTCGATCCAGTGCAGCGTCGTCGCGTGCGCACCGCCGCCGACGATGGAGTCGTAGCCGATGTCGTTGCCCATCGCGCGGGCCCGGCGGAAGAAGGTGCCCTCGATCCAGCGCTCGCCGTGCTCGAGGACGCGGTCCCACTCGCGCACCGAGTCCTCGAAGCCGAGCGTGGTGATGTCGCAGGCCTCCTGGAGCTCGGCGACCTCCCACTCGTCCTTGACCAGGCGGAGCTCGTCGGCCACCCGGGCGAGGTCCTCGTCGCTGGTGATGTCGCGGGTCTTGCGGTCGTCGTCGAAGGACGGCAGGTCCTGGACGTGGCGGACCTCGATGCCGAGGGAGTCGGAGATCTCGCGGGCCGACGGACGGCGCCCGGCCCACAGCTCGCCGTACTGGCGGTCGCGGAAGAACTCGTCGGTGTCGCGCTCCGAGCGCGGCCGGGCGTGGAGGACCGCCTCGCCGTCGTCGATCACCAGCACGGCGTCGGAGGTCTGGTTGCCGGAGAAGTAGGTGTGCGCCGTGTCCGGGCGGAAGCGGTAGTCGGTGTCGTTGGCGCGCACCTTGAAGGTGCCCGCCGGAAGCACGAGACGCTCGCCCGGGAAGGCCGCGGCCAGTGCCGCGCGACGCCTGGCGGCGTGCTCGGTGATCGGGTGCCGGGGGACGTCGAGCTCGCGCTCGCCCCACCCGGTGCGCATGAAGGCGGCGTACGCCGCGGGCACGGCCGGGTCGTGCGACTCGGTGGCCAGCGGCTCACCGGTCTCGGAGGTGGCGACGTCGGGCTCGGTGGGGTGCTCCTCGTTCACGCGGTCACTGTACGCCGGGGCGACAGGGGTGCTCCGTTAGGCTTCCGGGCATGCCGAGACGACGTCGTGACAGCGTTGCCTTCACCGTCGTCGTGACGGTGTTGGTCATGCTGGGAGCCCTGGTGATGGCCCTCGTCGTCGCTCTCTCCGGCGCCCCCGGCACGCTGGCCCTGGCCGCTCTTCTCGCCGCCCTGCCGGTGGGTCCGCTGGTCGGCTGCTTCATGTGGCTGGACCGCTACGAGCCCGAGCCACGGTCCCTGCTGGTGGCCGGACTGCTGTGGGGTGCCTTCGTCGCGACCGCCGCCGCCCTCGTCTTCCAGGGGATCGGCGTCGCGGGCGGCGCCAGCGACACCGACAGCCTGGCCATCGTGGCACCGGTGACCGAGGAGCTGACCAAGGGAGCCTTCCTGGTGCTCCTCCTGTGGTGGCGCCGCCACGAGCTCGACGGCGTCCTCGACGGCATCGTCTACGCCGGCATGGTGGGCATCGGCTTCGCCTTCACCGAGAACCTCCTCTACCTCGCCGCGGCGTACGACGGGACGGACGGGCTCGGCCCCGGCGGCACGGAGGCCCTCACCGGCACCTTCATCCTGCGCGGCGTGGTCAGCCCCTTCGCGCACCCGCTCTTCACCGCGTTCATCGGCATCGGGGTCGGCCTGGCGGTGACGTCGAGGCGCCCGCTGCCGCGGGTCCTGCTGCCCGTGCTCGGCTACGTCGGCGCGGTCCTGGCGCACAGCCTGTGGAACTCCGCCACGCTCTACGGCACGGAGAACTTCCTCGTCGTCTACGGCACGCTGATGCTCCCGGCCTTCCTCGGCTTTGTGGCCTTCGCGCTGTACCGCCGCCGCTCGGAGCGGGGAATGATGGAGGCTGCCCTCGAGGACGCCGCCCGGCGCGGGCTGATCCCGGCCACCGACATCCCGTGGCTCGTCGACCTCCGGGCCCGCCGGCACGCCCGCGCCTTCGCCCGCAGGGGTGGAGGCGTGCACGGTGAGCGCGCCATGCGGGACTACCAGGCGGCCGCGATTGAGCTCGCCTACCTGCACCACCGTTATCTTCGCGGGACAGCACCACGCGATTTCGCCGAGCGCGGGCACGAGCACGTGGAGCAGCTCAACGCCGTACGCCCCTACATTGCCTTCCCCGGACAGGTGGTACCCACCAGATGACCGAGCTCCAGTCACGACAGGAGAGCGCCGACAGCACCAGGATGCTGACCGCTCTCGTGCGGCTGCGCGGCGCGCTGCAGGAGGTCCGGCTGCCGCTGGAGCTGCCGACCGCCGAGGCCCAGCGGCAGGCCCGCGGGGAGATGGTGGACCAGCTCGAGGACTACGTCATCCCGCGCCTGATGACCATCGACGCCCCGCTGCTCACCGTCGTCGGCGGCTCGACCGGCGCCGGCAAGTCGACCCTCGTCAACTCGCTGGTCGGCACGCGGGTCACCCAGCCGGGCGTGCTCCGACCGACGACCCGCTCGCCGGTGCTGGTGCACAACCCCGACGACGCGCAGTGGTTCGGCCAGGACCGCCTGCTCCCCGAGCTCGAGCGGGTCACCCGCAGCACCAACGACCCCGACGCGCTCCAGCTCGTGCCGTCGGAGTCCGTGCCGGCCGGCCTCGCCATCCTCGACGCCCCCGACATCGACTCCGTCGAGGAGCGCAACCGCACCCTCGCCGCCCAGCTGCTCGCGGCCGCCGACCTGTGGCTCTTCGTCACCTCCGCCGCCCGGTACGCCGACCAGGTGCCGTGGGAGTTCCTGCGCAAGGCCGCCGAGCGGTCCGCCGCCGTCGCGATCGTGCTCGACCGGACTCCGCCGGAGGCCGTCGAGACGGTCTCCACCCACCTGGCGCGGATGCTCGCCGCCCGCGGGCTCAAGGACTCACCGCTCTTCACCGTCGTCGAGGGAGGCGTCACCGAGGAGGGCCTGCTGCCCCCCGAGTCGGTCGCCGACATCCGCTCGTGGCTCGAGTCGCTGGCCGCCGACGCCGACGCGCGCTCCGCCGTGGTCCGGCAGACCCTCGAGGGCGCCATCCGCACGCTGGCGCGGCGTACGCACTCGGTCGCGGACGCCGCGACCGAGCAGGTCGACGCCGTACGCCGCCTGCGCGAGGACGTCAACCGGTCCTACGACCAGGCGGTGGCCGCGGTCTCCAAGGCGTCCGCCGACGGCACGCTGCTGCGCGGGGAGGTGCTCGCCCGCTGGCAGGAGTTCGTCGGCACCGGCGAGCTGCTCAAGTCGCTGGAGACCCGGGTCGGCTGGCTGCGCGACCGGGTCGTCAACGCGGTCAAGGGCAAGCCCCAGCAGGCCGAGCGGGTCACCGTGGCCGTCGAGTCCGGCCTGGAGACGCTGATCCTCGAGCACGCCGAGGCCGCCGCCGAGCGCACCGAGGCGTCGTGGCAGTCCACGGCCGCCGGCCAGCTGCTCCTCCAGCAGGGCGGGGAGGACCTTGGCCGTGCGTCGCGAGACTTCCGCCGCCGTGCCGAGCGCGCCGTGCGCGACTGGCAGTCCGACGTGCTGGAGATGGTCCGCACCGAGGGCGCCGACAAGCGCTCCACCGCCCGCTTCCTCGCCTTCGGCGTCAACGGCCTCTCGGTCGCCCTGATGGTCGTCGTCTTCGCGCACACCGCGGGGGTGACCGGCGCCGAGGCCGGCATCGCCGGTGGCTCCGCCGTGCTGGGTCAGAAGCTCCTCGAGGCGGTCTTCGGGGACCAGGCCGTGCGGTCGCTCGCGGAGCGGGCCCGACGCGACCTCGAGGTCAAGGTGACCGACCTCCTCGACGGCGAGCGCCGTCGCTACGTCGACGTGCTCGACGCGCTCGAGATCTCGCCCGAGGTCCCCGAGAAGCTGCGATCCTCGTCACGCCGTGTCGACGACCTGCGCTTCGCCGCGAGCAAGGCCGGGGCACCCGAGGCCACCCCGGAGGGTGCGGAGGCGGCCGACGCGGCTCCGGACGCATAGGGTGGGACCCCGATCCATCCTGCAGCCGTCGAGGGAGAACATGTCGTCCTTGCTCGAGGGGGCCAAGAAGCTGGTCTCCCGGAGTTCTGACATCGGTGCACGCGTGCAAGGCCTCGAGCAGGCCGTGGACGCCGCGCGAGGTCGTGTCGACGACACGATCCTCGACGACGCACAGGCTGTCGTCGACCGGGCGTCCAGTCGCCTCAAGCTGTCGGCGGAGCACACCGTCGTCGCGCTGGCCGGTGCGACCGGCTCCGGCAAGTCGTCGACGTTCAACGCGCTGACCGAGCTCGAGCTCTCCGCCGTCGGCGTGCGCCGCCCGACCACCTCGTGGGCCACCGCCTGCGTCTGGGGTCGCGAGGGCGCCGAGGAGCTCCTCGAGTGGCTCGGCATCCCCGCCCGCCACCAGGTGACCCGCGACTCGATGCTCTCCAGCGGCCGCGAGGACGAGCAGATGCAGGGCGTCGTGCTCCTCGACCTGCCCGACCACGACTCGACCGAGGTGTCGCACCACCTCGAGGTCGACCGGCTGGTCAAGCTCGCCGACATGCTCGTGTGGGTCCTCGACCCGCAGAAGTACGCCGACGCCGCCATCCACGACCGCTACCTGGCGCCGCTCAACCAGCACCGCGACGTGATGATGGTCGTGCTCAACCACATCGACACGGTGCCCGAGGACCGTCGCGAGGGCATGCTCGCGGACGTACGCCGCCTGCTGGAGGCCGACGGCCTCGCAGGCGTCCCGGTGGTCGGCGTGAGCGCCCGCCACGGCATCGGCATCCCCGAGCTCAAGTCCGCCATCGCCGCGCGCGTCGCGGAGAAGAAGGCCACCCGGGCCCGGCTGTCCGCCGACCTCCGCAGCGCCGCCGAGCGCGTGCAGGCGGCGTCCGGCACGGCGCGCACCCGCACCCTGTCGACGGAGCGCGTCGCGGCCCTCGACGACGCCTTCGCCGACGCGGCCGGCGTGCCGACCGTGGTCCGCGCCGTCGACAAGTCCACGCGCATGCGGGCCAACCGCGCGACCGGGTGGCCGGTCGTGGCGTGGTTCTCCAAGCTCAAGCCCGACCCGCTCAAGCGGCTCCATCTCGACCTGGGAGCCGTCGGCAAGGAGCTCACCGGCTCCGCCCGCACGTCCGTGCCCCAGGCGACCGGCGTCCAGCGGGCCCGTGTGGACACCGAGGTCCGTGCCCTGGCCGACCAGGTGTCCGACGGCATGGCGCCCGCGTGGACCGGCGCGATCCGCAAGGCGTCGGTGTCCCGCCTGCCCGACCTCGGCGACCGGCTCGACCGGGCCGTGGCGTCCACCGACCTCGGCGCAGACAAGATCCCCGCGTGGGCGGGGCTCGTGCGCGTCCTGCAGTGGGCCCTGATCCTCACCGCGATCGCCGGCTTCGTCTGGCTGGGCGCACTGTTCGGCGCGGCCTACCTCGGCTTCGACGGGGCGTCCACGCCCGAGTGGGGCGGGATCCCCATCCCCACGATCATGTTCCTCGGCGGCATCGGGCTCGGGGTGCTCCTGGCCCTGGTGTGCCGACTGCTCGTCTCGCTCACCGCGAGGAAGCGCGCGCGCACGGCCGACAAGCGGCTGCGTGACGCGATCTCGGAGGTCTCCGAGGAGATCGTCGTGGAGCCCATCCGCGCCGAGCTGGCCTCCTACGTCGTGGTCACCGAGGGCCTCGCGGCCGCTCTCAAGTAACTCCTCTGGCGGGCCCGTGGGTCTCCACAGGCCCGCCCGTGCGTCGTCCCCTCCACAGGGGCCGGGCGTCGTACGACGCGGTGTCGGTGCGGGTCCGCAGCCTTGGTCCACGAGGGCGGACGTGCCGCCCCACCGAGGAGGCATGAGATGAACGAGACCATCGTGACCCTGAACGGCTGGGTCGGCAGTGAGGTGGAGGTCCACGACGCGGGCGGCCAGGCGCTGGCCACCTTCCGCGTGGCCAGCACGTCGCGGCGTCGCAAGGGCGACGAGTGGGTCGACGGCACGACGACGTGGTTCAAGGTCAAGGCCTGGCGGCGGTTGGCGGGGCACGTCAAGGAGTCGCTGCGGGTGGGCGACCCGGTGATCATCACCGGCCGGCTCGAGGCCGACGTGTGGGTCCGCGAGGACGGCACGTCGAGCACCCAGCTGGTCGTCACCGCGACCTCGGCGGGCCACGACCTGGCGCGGGGCACCTCGCTCTACACGAAGCCGGGCCGTCGCGAGGACCAGCCGTCGGGCGGTGACCCGTGGGACCCGGCCGCCGTGCCGGTGGCCGGCGTGGACGTCGAGACCGGCGAGATCCTGGACGAGGCGAAGGCCCGGGTCGAGCAGGACGGGGCCGACGCCGAGGCCGCTTGAGCAGCGGGTGGGACCGCGGGGAGCGGTCCCGGCCCGTGCGGGCGGTCGGTCGGGCGGCCGCCGGTTGTCCAGCGGGGTGCCGCGACCCGTAGGCTCAGGCGCATGGCTGAGTACGTCTTCACACTGCGCAACGTGCGCAAGGCCCACGGTGACAAGGTCGTTCTCGACAACGTCACCCTCTCGTTCCTCCACGGCGCCAAGATCGGCGTCGTCGGACCCAATGGCACCGGCAAGTCCTCCCTGCTCAAGATCATGGCGGGGCTCGACCACGCCAACAACGGCGACGCGATCCTCGACCCCGACGCGACGGTCGGCATGCTCCAGCAGGAGCCGCCCCTCAGCGAGGGCAAGACCGTCCTGGAGAACGTCGAGGAGGCGGTCGGCGAGATCAAGGGCAAGCTCGACCGCTACAACGAGATCTCCGAGCTGATGGCCGACCCCGACGCCGACTTCGACACCCTGCTCGCCGAGATGGGTGACCTGCAGACCGACCTGGACCACGCCAGCGCGTGGGACCTCGACAGCCGGCTCGACCAGGCGATGGACGCGCTGCGCTGCCCGCCGCCGGACGTCCTGGTCGACAACCTCTCCGGTGGTGAGCGCCGCCGCGTGGCGCTGTGCAAGCTGCTGCTCCAGCAGCCGAGCCTGCTGCTCCTCGACGAGCCCACCAACCACCTCGACGCCGAGTCGGTCCAGTGGCTCGAGGGGCACCTCGCGTCCTACCCCGGCGCCGTGCTGGCCGTGACCCACGACCGGTACTTCCTCGACAACGTCGCCTCCTGGATCCTCGAGCTCGACCGTGGCCAGGCGCACCCCTACGAGGGCAACTACACGACCTACCTCGAGACCAAGCAGAGCCGCCTCAAGATCGAGGGCCAGAAGGACGCCAAGCGCGCCAAGGTGCTCGAGCGCGAGCTCGAGTGGGTCCGCTCCAACGCCAAGGCCCGCCAGACCAAGAGCAAGTCGCGTCTCGCGCGCTACGAGGAGATGGCGGCCGAGGCCGACCGGATGCGCAAGATCGACACCTCCGAGATCAACATCCCGGCCGGTCCGCGCCTCGGCGACGTGGTGCTCGAGGCGCACGACCTCGGCAAGGGCTTCGAGGGCCGCACGCTCATGCACGACGTGTCCTTCACGCTGCCCAAGGCCGGCATCGTCGGCGTCATCGGCCCCAACGGTGTCGGCAAGACCACGCTCTTCCGGATGATCACCGGCGAGGAGAAGCCCGACGACGGCGAGCTCAAGGTCGGCCAGACGGTCAAGATCTCCTACGTCGACCAGAGCCGCGGCGGCATCGACCCCAACAAGAACGTCTGGGAGGTCGTGTCCGACGGGCTCGACTTCATCAAGGTCGCCAACTTCGAGATGAACTCCCGCGCCTACGTCGCGTCGTTCGGCTTCAAGGGCCCCGACCAGCAGAAGAAGGCCGGCGTGCTGTCGGGTGGCGAGCGCAACCGCCTCAACCTCGCGCTCACGCTCAAGATGGGCGGCAACATGCTGCTCCTCGACGAGCCCACCAACGACCTGGACGTCGAGACCCTGTCCTCCCTCGAGGACGCGCTCCTGGAGTTCCCCGGCTGTGCCGTGGTCACCTCCCACGACCGGTGGTTCCTCGACCGCGTCGCGACCCACATCCTCGCGTGGGAGGGCGACGACGAGGACCCGGCCCGCTGGTTCTGGTTCGAGGGCAACTTCGCGGCGTACGAGGAGAACAAGATCGAACGCCTCGGTGTCGAGGCCGCCCGCCCGCACCGCGTGACGCACCGTCGCCTGACCCGCGACTGATCCTTCGACACACACTGCGACAGCACGACGGCCCGGCACGCATTGCGTGCCGGGCCGTCGGCGTCGAGCGGCCGGGAGGTCGTCGCCTCAGCCGGTGGCGCCGTCGCGCAGGTCCATCTCCGGGTGGTCGCTGATGAGGTGGTCGGTGACCGCGTCCATCGCCCGGCCGATCGCGCTGAAGTCGTCCCCCTGGACCCGGTCCACGAGGTAGGCGCGCACGCCCTCGACGTGGCGGGGTGCGGCCTCCTGGAGCAGGGCGTAGCCCTTGTCGGTCATCGTCGCCACGATGCCGCGACCGTCCTCGGGCGTGGTGCCGCGGACGACGTACCCGGCCCGCTCCATCCGGTCGATCGTGTGGGTCACCCGGCTGCGCGAGTGGGCGAGCGCGTCGGCGAGCTGCGCCATCCGCAGGGCGCGTCCGGGACGCTCGGAGAGCCGGACGAGGATCTCGTACTCGGTGAGCGAGATGTTGAACTCCCGACGCAGGTCGTCGTCGAGGCGGTCCATGAGCAGGGTCGAGCCGACCACGAGGGCGCGCCAGGAGCGCTGCTGGTCCTCGTCGAGCCACTGGGGCTCGGGGGCTGCGGGGGGCATGCGGTCACTCCTTGTACGACGTCACGGCGACTCGATCGTCCCCGCTCGGGACGACCCTAACCATCACGGTCCTCACCTGCAGTCGAACACGCCACCACGCGACCGGGCCGGGACCCGCGCGGTGGGGTCCCGGCCCGGGCCGGTGGATCGGCGTGCGGACGTCAGCCGAGGCGCTCCAGGATGAGCGCCATGCCCTGGCCGCCACCGACGCACATGGTGATGAGACCGGTGGTCTTGTCGTGCCAGTCAAGCGAGTTGAGCATCGTGTTCTGCAGGCGGGCGCCGGTCATGCCGAAGGGGTGGCCGACCGCGATCGCGCCGCCGTTGACGTTGAGGCGGTCGATGTCGATGCCGAGGTCCTGGTACGACGGCACGACCTGGGCGGCGAAGGCCTCGTTGATCTCGACGAGGTCGATGTCGCCGATGCTCATGTCGGCGTGGGCCAGGGCCCGCTTGGTCGCCTCGACCGGGCCGAGGCCCATGATCTCGGGGGAGAGGCCCGAGACGCCGGTGGAGACGATGCGCGCCAGCGGGGTCAGGCCGAGCTCCTTGGCCTTGGTGTCCGACATGATGACCACGGCGGCGGCGCCGTCGTTGAGGGCGCAGCAGTTGCCGGCCGTGACGACGCCGTCGGGGCGGAAGACGGGCTTGAGGTCCTTGATCGCGTCGTAGGTGACCCCGGCGCGCGGGCCGTCGTCGGTGGACACGACGGTGCCGTCCGGGGTGGTGACCGGGGTGATCTCGCGGGCCCAGAAGCCGTCGTTGATGGCCTTCTCGGCGAGGTTCTGCGAACGCACGCCGAACTCGTCGAGCTCCTGGCGCGACAGGCCGCGCAGGCGGGCGACGTTCTCGGCGGTCTGGCCCATGGCGATGTAGGCGTCGGGGAGCTGGCCGTCCTCGCGCGGGTCGTGCCAGTCCACCCCGCCCTCGGCGGTCTTCGCGGTCCGGGTCTGCGCGTCGTCGAAGCGCGGGTTGACCGTGTGCGGGATGTGGTCGGAGGTGCCCTTGGCGAAGCGGGACACCGTCTCGACGCCGGCGGAGACGAAGATGTCGCCCTCGCCGGCCTTGATCGCGTGGAACGCCATCCGGGTGGTCTGCACGGACGAAGCGCAGTAGCGGGTGATGGTGGCGCCGGGCACGTTGTCCATGCCGTTGAGCACGTTGACGATCCGGCCCATGTTGTTGCCGCTCTCGCCGCCGGGCAGGCCGCACCCGAGGTAGAGGTCGTCGACGGTGTTCGGGTCGAGGCCGGGGATCTTGTCCAGCGCGGCCTTGACGATCAGCGCGCTGAGGTCGTCGGGCCGGAAGTCCTTGAGGGACCCCTTGTTGGCGCGGCCGATGGGGGAGCGCGCTGCGGAAACGATCACTGCCTCGGGCATGGGAACTCCGGTTCTGGTGGGCGGTCAGGGTGTTGCTGGCTCACCCTAGACGGGCGCGCGCACAGGTGGAACACGTTCTCGTGTGGGCTGGGTCATGCCGGGTCGGGGGGCTCGGCCAGCGACCCGAGGAGCAGCTCGAGGCTGGAGCGGAGGAACGCCGCGCGCTGGCGTGCGGGGCGCTGGAGAGCTGCCAGGAGCACCCCGTCCAGGGCGGCCACGACCGTCGCTGCCCGGGTGGCGTCGTCGGCATGACCGCCGGCCTCGAGCGTGCGGCGTACGAGCTCGACGAGCTCGGCGCGCCACCCCGCCATCGTGGCCGCGAGCTCCGGGTCGCGGGTCGCGGCGAGCGTGAGCTCGAGGCGGGCCAGCACCACCTCGGGGTGTGCGAGCCAGCGCCGGAAGAGTGACCCGGTCTCGCGCACCGCCCGGCCGACGCTGTGGTCGCCGGCGGCCAGCGTGTCGGACAGGGCTGCGACGTCCTGCACGAGCTGGTCGGACAGGTGCTCGGCGACCGCCTGCTGGAGGGCCGCCCGGCTGCGGAAGTAGGCCGACGAGCTCCCCTCGGGGAGCCCGGCCTCCCGGTCGATGCCGCGGTGGGTGAGCCCCTTGAGCCCGTGCCCGGCGAGCACGACGACCGCGGCGTCGAGGATCTCGCGCCGGCGGGGGGACTGCGGTGCGGGCAACGGGCCTCCTCGGGTGAGCGACGACACTACCGCCGCGCTTGTCGACGCGGGAGGCTCGGCGTAGCCTCTACAAACGTAGATAGTCTACAAATGTAGAAAGGCTCCCCGATGACCTTCCAGCTGCTCCCCGACATCGCCCCCTTCGTCACCGCGTTCTTCGCCCTGGCGGCCGTCGCCCTCGTCGCCGCCGTGGCCGTCGCCACAGGCTTCCTCGTGGTCAACCACCGCGAGCGCCTGGCCCGCCACGAATCGATCACCACCTACTACGGCCAGCTCCACTTCGCGCACTGACCCGGCCGGCTGGTCCACGGGTGGGCGCCCTGACGGGACCGGTGGCCGACTCTGCGACCATCGAGTGGTGCGCCACCGCTATGAGTGCCCCCTCCGCTGGGCCGACCTCGACCTGCTCGGGCACGTCAACAACGTCGTCTACGTCGACTACCTCCAGGAGGCCCGGGTCGACATGCTGCGCACCCATGCGCCCGACCGGCGGGCCGACGAGCTCGCCGAGGGCGTCGTGGTGGTGCGGCACGAGGTGTCCTACCTCGCCCCGCTGACCTTCCGGTTCCGCCCCGTCAGCATCGAGTGCTGGGTCACCGAGGTCCGTGCGGCCAGCTTCACCATGGCCTACGAGATCTTCGACGAGGACGAGGCCGGCGTGCGGACGACGTACGTCCGGGCCTGCACCGTGCTGACGCCGTACGTCTTCGCGACCGAGCGCCCGCGGCGCCTGACGACCGAGGAGAAGGACGTCCTCGCGCCGTTCGTCGAGGAGGGCTGGTCCGGCAGTCCCCGGATCGCGCCGGTCGCGGCGTGGGACCCGGGGCACTTCCCGCTCCACGTGCGCTTCTCCGACGTCGACGTCTACGGCCACGTCAACAACGTGAAGTACTTCGAGTACCTCCAGGAGGCGCGCATCCCGCTGATGCGCGACCTCGTCGAGCACCTGCCGGGCGCCGGCGACACCCGCGTGGTGGTGGCCCAGACCGACGTCGACTACAAGGTGCCGATCCTCTTCCGTCCCGAGCCGTACGACGTGTGGTCGCGCATCACCCACGTCGGGACGCGGTCCTTCACCATCGAGTCGGAGATCCGCGACGACGAGCGGGTGCTCTCCCGTGCGCGGGTCGTGCTCGTCTGCTTCGACCCGGTCGCCGGTCGCTCGGTGGACCTCGCACCGGAGCAGCGCGCCGCGATGGTGGCCGCCCTCGAGGACTGAGCCTCTAGGTCTCACTCCAGCGTGTTGACCATGAACTGCGCGGCGTGGGTGACGTAGTCCCAGAACTTCTGGTCCTGCTCGGCCGTCAGGTCGGCCGCGTCGAGCCCGGCGCGGAAGTGCACCAGCCAGCGCTCCGCCGCGAGGGGGGTGACCGCGAAGGGCGCGTGGCGCATCCGCAGCCGCGGGTGCCCGCGCCGGTCGGAGTAGGTGGTCGGTCCGCCCCAGTACTGGACCAGGAACATCGCGAAGCGGTCCTCCGCCGGCCCGAGGTCCTCCTCGGGGTAGAGCGGTCGCAGCACCTCGTCGGTCGCCACGCCCTCGTAGAAGGTGTGCACGATCGAGCGGATCGTCGCCTCGCCGCCGATCTCGTCGTAGAAGGTGCTCTCGGTCGTCACGGTCGCCATTGTGCCGAGCAAGGGGTGAGACGGCCGCATCGGGAGGGGAGGGTGAGCGTGGAAGACTCGATGCGACCCACGTCCCCGACGCAACAGGAGCACAGCATGTCCACGACCCGCACCGCGACCACGCACTGGGAGGGCACCCTCTTCGAGGGCGCCGGCAAGGTCACCCTCGAGTCCTCCGGGATCGGCACGTACGACGTGTCCTGGCCCTCCCGCGCCGAGGAGGCGAACGGCAAGACCAGCCCCGAGGAGCTCATCGCTGCGGCCCACTCGTCGTGCTTCTCGATGGCCTTCTCCAACGGCCTGGCCAAGAACGACACCCCCGCGACCTCGCTGGACACCCAGGCGGCCGTGGACTTCACCCCCGGCACCGGCATCACGGGCATCAAGATCACGGTGCGCGGCGTGGTCGAGGGCGTCGACAACGACACCTTCGTCCGCCTCGCCGAGGAGGCCAAGGCCGGCTGCCCGGTCTCGCAGGCGCTCTCGGTCCCGATCACGCTGGACGCGGCGCTCGCCTGACGGGCGCCCCTCGCACGGACGACGGCCCGCCCGGATCACCCGGGCGGGCCGTCGTGTCGTCGGGAAGTCCAGGCGGGCTCAGGCAGGACCCTCGGCCTGGGCAGGGCCCTTGGCCGGGGGAGCGGAGTCGATGTCGACCTCGGGCTGCGCGGGCTCGCTGTCGGCCGAGCGCATCCACACGACGCGCTGCGCGAACGGCATCTCGATCCCCTCGAGGTCGAAGCGTGCCTTGATCCGCTGGCGCATCTCGCGCGCCACGGCCCACTGCTCGAGGGGGGCGGTCTTGAGGGCGACCCGGACCACGACGGCGTCGGGGGTGATGTCCTGCACGCCCCACACGGACGGCTCCTCGATGACCCGGCCCTTGAAGTCCTCGTCCACCCACAGGTCGTGGGCCACGTCGGCGAGCACCCGCTGCACCTGGGCGACGTCCTCGCCGTACGCGACGCTGATGTCCAGGACCGTGCGGGCCCAGTTCTGGCTCATGTTGCCGACGCGCAGGATCTCGCCGTTGCGGACGTACCAGACCGTGCCGTTGACGTCGCGCAGCCGGGTGACGCGCAGGCTGACCGCCTCGACGGTCCCGACGGCCTCCCCGAGGTCGACCTCGTCGCCGACGCCGTACTGGTCCTCGAAGATCATGAAGATGCCGGACAGGAAGTCCGAGACGAGGCTCTGGGCGCCGAAGCCGATGGCGAGCCCGAGGATGCCGGCGCTGGCGATGATCGGGGCCACGTTGACGCCGATCTCGCTGAGCATCATCGTCCCGATGACGGCCAGGATGATGCCGGTGACGATGCTCTTGAGCAGCGTGCCCATCGTCTGGGCCCGCTGGACGCGGCGGGTCGCGCCGGCCGACTCGTGGATGTTGAGGGCGGTGCCGACCTTGCCGCCGGTCATCGCGCGGCTGAAGCGGTTGGGCATCATGCCGGTCTCGGCCCGCTTGACCACCCGGTCGATGACCCGGTGGAGGACCCACCGGATGACCAGTCCCAGCAGGGCGAGACCGATCAGCGCCATGGGCTTGCCCACCAGCCAGTCGGCCACGTTGGCGGCCGCCGTGCTGTCGGTCTCGCTGTAGACGAAGTTGCAGATGGTCGCGTCGTCGGAGCAGGGATCGTTGAGCGAGAGCATCGGGCCAGTATGGCGATCTGAGCGGCCAACCCAAGTCCTCGCGACGGCGTGTGACGGATCCGACGGGAGGACCGCGGCGGCCGCGCGCGCGGGAGCCGATATCGTGTCCCCGTGATCACGTCCGAGCCCTCGTCCAGCATCTCCGTCCGTCGGCGTTCGCGCCGCCTGACCAGCGCTGCGGCGGCAGCCGTCGTCGTGGCCCTCACCGGTCTCGCGGTTCCGGCCTCCGCGGACGTGCCCGAGGGTTGGAGCAACCCCGACGACGTCGACATGCTCTACGCCCTCCTCCTGCTCGGTGGCGTCCCGCTGCTGCTCTTCGCGGGCATCGCGGTGCTCACCTACCTCCCGGCGCTGATCCGTGGCGAGAAGCTGGCCCCCGGCGCGGCCGACGACCAGTGGTTCGGCGGTCCCCGCCAGGGTGCCAAGGAGCTCGAGTCCGGCGTCCAGGCCGAGGAGACCGGTGGAGCTCGTGGCACCTGGTGACAACCGCACCCGTGAGCTGAGCTCACGGGAGAGCGCCGAGATCGACCGGTCCATCCGGGCGGCCGAGGCCCTGTGCCGCTTCGAGTTCTCTGTCTTCATCGGCACCGCCGAGGGCGACACGCGTGCCTACGCCCAGCGCCTGCACGCCAGCCTGGTCGCGCCCGCCCGCAGCCTGCTGCTGCTGGTCGACCCGACCGTGCGGGCCATCGAGGTGGTCACCGGCACCGAGGTGCGCCGCCACCTCACCGACCGCGAGGTCGAGCTGGCCGTCCTCCAGCTCCGGTCGGACTTCGTCGCCGGCGACTTCGTGGGCGGCCTCACGCGTGGCATCGCCATGCTGGCCGAGCACGCCCGCCCGCAGCACACCCTGCACGCCGGCAGCTGACGCGTCGTACGACGAAGGCCCCGCCCCCACGAGGGGAGCGGGGCCTTCGTGCGTCCGGGTCAGCGGGCGTCGCGCTCCTGCGCGGCCAGGGCGCGGGTGATGTCCGCCCGGGCCTCGCCGACGTAGCGCCGCGCGCCCGTGGGGGCGTCGGTCGACGCGGCGAGCCACTCGTCGAGGCGGGCCACCACCGCGGGCGAGCCCACGGCCAGCGGGAAGCCGTACTCCAGCACGACCGACGCCTTGTGGAAGCCCAGCGTGTCGATGATCGTGTGCGCGGAGTCGAGGAACTTCTCGACGTAGGGCTCCACGACCTCGTCCTGGTCGGACCGGAAGATGGAGAAGACCATCTCCCGCGACGTCTCGTTGGGGGTGGCCGGGTCGACGATCGCCGACCAGCCGGCGGCCTTGGCCTCGGTCGTGGGCTGCGCGACCCGCGCAGCGGCGGCCTTCTCCTTGCCGGAGATGGTGTTGTCGCGCTCGAGCTCGGCGTCGATGCCGGCGTCGTCGAGGCGTCCGCCGCGGGCCAACGCGGTGATCAGCTCCCAGCGGAAGTCCTGGTCGACCGCCAGGCCCTCGACGGTGAAGGTGCCGTCGAGCAGCCCCTGCAGGTCGTCGTACGCCGCGTCGCTGCGGGCGGCAGCGGCGTAGGAGCGGGCGAACGTCAGCTGGTGGTCGCTGCCGGCCTCGGCGTCGAGCAGCAGGCCGCGCAGGCCCTGCTCCCACTCAGCCTTGAGGGCGGCACGGTTGGCGGGCGCGGAGTAGCGGTTGACCGCCAGCGCGGTGGACGAGGGGATCTTGGTGACGCCCCAGGCGTCGGTCTCGGAGCCGATGTTGGCCAGCACCAGGCGGACCCAGTCGGAGGTCGCCATCTCGGCGTCTCGGGTCATGTCCCAGGCGGCACCCCACACGAGGGCCCGCGCCAGCGAGTCCTCGACGCGGGAGAGGCCGTCGATGACGGTGGCCAGCGAGCGCTCGTCGAGGCGGATCTTGGCGTAGGCGTGGTCCTGGTCGTTGAGGAGCAGCAGGGCCGGCTGGGCCGTCCCGACCAGCGCGGGCACGTCGGTGCTCGCGCCCTCGACGTCGACCTCGAGGTACTCGCGGCGCACCAGGGCACCGTTGACGTCGTCGTACAGGCCGATGCCGAGGCGGTGGCGGCGCAGGGTCGGCCAGTCCGCGTGCGCGGTCTGGGTGACGGAGAACGACGCGTACTTGCCGTCGGCGTCGAGCTCGAAGGACGGGGCGAGGGTGTTGACGCCCGCCGTCTGGAGCCACTCCTGCGCCCACGAGGTGAGCTCACGCCCCGACGACTTCTCCAGCGCGGCCAGCAGGTCCGAGAACTCGGTGTTGCCGAACGCGTGGTCCTTGAAGTACTGGCGGATGCCGGCGACGAAGGCGTCCAGGCCGACCCAGGCGACGAGCTGCTTGAGCACCGACGCGCCCTTGGCGTAGGTGATCATGTCGAAGTTGACCTCGACGGCGTGCAGGTCGACGTTGTCGGCCGCGATCGGGTGCGTCGAGGGCAGCTGGTCGGCGCGGTAGCCGGTCTGCTTGCGGGCGTTGGCGAAGCCGGTCCACGCGTCGGTGTACTCCGTTGCCTCGGCCTCGCACCAGTAGCAGGCCCACTCGGCGAACGACTCGTTGAGCCAGAGGTCGTCCCACCACTTCATGGTCACCAGGTCGCCGAACCACATGTGCGCCATCTCGTGGGTGATGACCGACGCGCGGAACTCGAAGAACGAGCGGGACTGCCGCGAGCGGGGGAGGTACTCGTCGCGCAGGGTCACGCAGCCGGCGTTCTCCATCGCGCCCATGTTGTACTCCGGCACGTAGAGCTGGTCGTACTTGTGGAACGGGTAGGGGAAGTCGAACTTCTCCTCGAAGAACTCGAAGCTCTGCTTGGTGAGCTCGACGAGCACGTCGGTGTCCATGTACTCGACCAGCGACTGCCGGCAGTAGTGGCCGAGCGGGATCTTGCCGAACTTGCCCTCGTACATGTCGAGGACCTCGTGGTACTCGCCGGCGACGATCGCGGTGATGTACGTCGACATCCGCTCGGTCGCGGGGAAGCTCCAGACCGCCGTGCCGTCGCCCTGCGTGACGGGGTCGGGAGTCGGCGCGTTGGAGACGACCTTCCAGGACTCGGGGGCGGTCACGGTGAAGGTGAAGACGGACTTGAGGTCGGGCTGCTCGAACGTGGTGAACACACGGCGGGCGTCCGGCACCTCGAACTGGCTGTAGAGGTAGACCCGGTCGTCGGCGGGGTCGACGAAGCGGTGCAGGCCCTCGCCGGTGTTGCTGTAGGTGCAGTCGGCGCGCACGACGAGCGTGTTGGTCGCCTGGAGGTCGTCGAGCTGGATCCGGCTGTCGGAGTACGCCGTCGCGGGATCAAGGGACCGCCCGTTGAGGGTGATCTCGTGGACCGTCGCGTCGACGAGGTCGGCGAAGGTCGCACTGCCGGGCTCCCGGCAGGTGAACTCGAGGGTGGTCGTGGAGGCGAAGGTCGCGTCACCGGTCGTGAGGTCGAGTTCCACGGCGTACGACGCGACGTCCAGGAGGGCGGCGCGGGTGGCGGCCTCGTCCCGGGTGAGGTTGGTTCCAGGCATGCCGGTCATCCAACCACTCGACGCCAACGGGAATCGAGTGACCCGTCCTGTGGTTGAGGCACGACATGACCAAGGCTGACTTCTGGTTCGACCCGCTCTGCCCGTTCGCATGGATCACCTCGCGGTGGATCCTCGAGGTGGAGCAGCAGCGCGACATCGACGTCACGTGGCACGTGATGTCCCTCGCCTACCTCAACAAGGACAAGGACATCCCCGACGACTACCGCCGGATGCTCGAGCCGGCGTGGGGCCCCGTGCGGGTCTGCATCGCCGCCGAGGAGCGCCACGGCAACGAGCGCCTGCTCGACCTCTACACCGCGATGGGCAACCGGATCCACCTCCAGAAGGCCGACCTGGACCGCGACATGGTCGTTGCTGCGCTGGCCGAGGCCGGCATGGACGCCGACCTGGTCGACGCCATGGACGACACCTCGCTGGACGGTGCCGTGGCCGAGTCGCACCACGAGGGCATGGACGCCGTCGGCGACGAGGTCGGCACGCCGACGATCCACATCGAGGGCGCCGCGTTCTTCGGTCCCGTGCTGAGCCAGATCCCGCGCGGCCAGGACGCACTGGACCTGTGGGACGGCACCGTGGCGGTCGCGAAGTTCCCGTACTTCTACGAGCTGAAGCGCACCCGCACCGGGGACCTCGACTTCAGCTGATCAGCTGCTGCCGGCGGTGGTCGCGGCGACGCTCGCCGTGACCGCCGCCGCGATCGCGGCCTGCGCCGCCACCACGGCGTCCCGCACGGCCTTCGCGGCCCACGCCCCGTCGGCGACCTCCTGGGCGCGCGCCTTCACCGTCCGGGCCGGCAGGTCGCCCCGGTCGACGACCTTGTGGGCGTGGTCGATCGCCGCGAGGAGCGCGATCAGTGCCGAGGTCCGGGCGTCGGGCGTGAGGCCCTGCACCAGCGCGCCCTGGAGCAACGCCCGCACCGACTCCTCGTGGCGGGCGTCGCGCGCGGGCCACGTGGTGTGCGGGAAGAGCCCCAGCACCTTGTCGTCGCGGCGCTCGACGAGCCCGCGCGCCGCGAGACGGTCGAGCAGCACGTCCCGGGTGCCCTTGCCCAGCCGGTCGACGAGGTCCTGGGCGGAGCGGGGCTTCTCGGCCACCCGGGCCATCGCCTCGTCGAGCAGCGGCTCGCCCGGCGGGGTGCCCGTCACGGCGACCTTGGCCGAGGTCCAGCGACTCGTCCTCTCGACCACCCCGACGCGCCCGGCGAGGGCCAGCTCGAGGAGGAGTGCGCCACCCAGCAACGGCTGGACCTTGTCCGAGGCGGCAAGGGTCCCCTTGGCATCGTCGAGCAGGAGGAGCAGGAGGTCCTCGGCGATCAGCGTCTGCATGCCGACCACGCTAGCCACGCGGTGAAACGTGGTGGCGACCCCTCACTAGGATTCCCCCCATGACCCATGTCCTCTCCGCAGTCGCCTGGCCGTACGCCAACGGCCCGCGCCACATCGGCCACGTCGCCGGCTTCGGCGTGCCCTCCGACGTCTTCTCCCGATACATGCGGATGGCGGGCCACGAGGTCCTGATGGTCAGCGGCACCGACGAGCACGGCACCCCGATCCTGGTCACGGCCGACAAGGAGGGCGTCAGCGCCAAGGACCTCGCCGACAAGAACAACGCGGTCATCGTCAACGACCTCGCCGACCTCGGCCTGTCGTACGACCTCTTCACCCGCACCACGACCGGCAACCACTACGGCGTCGTGCAGGAGATGTTCCGCACCGTGCTGGCCAACGGCTACATGGTCGAGCAGACGACGCAGGCCGCCATCAGCCCGTCGACGGGTCGCACCCTGCCCGACCGCTACATCGAGGGCACCTGCCCGATCTGCGGCTACGGCGACGCGCGCGGCGACCAGTGCGACAACTGCGGCAACCAGCTCGACGCGACCGACCTGGTCAACCCGCGCTCCAAGATCAACGGGGAGACGCCGGACTTCGTCGACACCCAGCACTTCCTCCTCGACCTGCCGGCGCTCGCCGACGCGCTGAAGGTGTGGCTGGACGCCCGCGAGGCCGAGGGGCACTGGCGCCCCAACGTCATCAAGTTCAGCCAGAACATCCTCAAGGAGATCCGGCCGCGCGCGATGACGCGCGACATCGACTGGGGCATCCCGGTCCCGGGATGGGAGGACCAGCCGACCAAGCGGCTCTACGTGTGGTTCGACGCGGTCATCGGCTACCTCTCCGCCTCCATCGAGTGGGCGCGACGCTCCGGCGACCCCGAGGCGTGGCGCGCCTGGTGGAACGACCCGGAGGCGCTGTCCTACTACTTCATGGGCAAGGACAACATCGTCTTCCACTCCCAGATCTGGCCCGCCGAGCTCCTCGCCTACAACGGCCAGGGCTCGCGTGGCGGCGAGCCGGGGGAGTACGGCGTCCTCAACCTGCCCACCGAGGTCGTCTCCTCGGAGTACCTCACGATGGGCGACCAGCAGTTCTCCACCTCGCGCGGTCACGTGCTCTACGTCGGCGATTTCCTGGCCCGCTACGGGCCCGACCCGCTGCGCTACTTCATCTGTGCGGCCGGCCCCGAGACCTCGGACGCCGCCTTCACGTGGGCCGAGTTCGTGACCCGCAACAACTCCGAGCTGGTCGCGGGCTGGGGCAACCTCGTCAACCGCACGGCCACGATGATCGCCAAGAGCTTCGGCGAGATCCCGGCGGCAGGGGCGCTCGAGCCGGTCGACGAGGCCGTGCTCGCCGCGGTCCGGGGCGGCTTCGAGACGGTCGGCGACCTCCTAGGTCGGCACCGCCTCCGCGCCGCCGTCGCAGAGGCCATGCGGGTCGTCGGCGAGGTGAACAAGTACGTCACCGTCACCGAGCCCTACAAGATGAAGGACGAGTCGCAGCGCGAGCGCCTCGCGACCGTCCTGCACGTCGCCGCCCAGTGCGTCTCCGACTGCAACACGCTGCTGTCCCCGTTCCTCCCGCACGCGGCCAACAAGGTGCACCTGGTCCTCGGCGGCGAGGGCGAGTTCATGCCGATGCCGCGGATCGAGCAGGTCGACGAGCTCGAGCCGGACAACGGTGCCGGCCTCACGTCGTACCCCGTCATCACCGGCGACTACGCCGCGACCCCGGCGTGGGCGTCGCGGCCCGTCACGGTCGGCGCGAAGGTCGACAAGCCGACCCCCGTCTTCACCAAGCTGGACCCGTCGGTGGTCGAGGAGGAGCTGGCCCGCGTTGCCGGCTGACGTCGAGCTGCGCACCGACTCCGCCGACTCGGTGGAGTCGGTGCGGCTGCTCGCGGCCTACGAGGCCGAGCTCGTCTCGCTCGGCGTGGTCCTCAACCACGGCTGGGCCGGTGGGGTGACGCCCGACCAGCTCCGCCCGCCGTACGGCGCCTGGCTGGTCGGCTGGCGCGGCGACGAGGCCGTCGCCTGCGGTGGCGTGCGCCTGCTCTCGCCCGACGTCGCCGAGGTCAAGCGGATGTACGTCGACCCGTCGGCGCGCGGCGCCGGTCTGGCCCGTCTCCTGGTCGCCCGCCTCGAGGCCGAGGCGATGGCCCTCGGTGCGTCCGTGGCCCGGCTGGACACGGGCCGCGACATGGCACCGGCCGTCGCGCTCTACCGCTCGTCGGGCTACCGCGAGGTCGAGGACTACAACGGCAACCCCGACGCCGGCTGGTGGTTCGAGAAGGACCTGCGCTCGCCTTCGTGACCGGTCAGCGGGCGGTCGCCCCGGTGACGAGCGCGGCCGCCGCGGCACGGGCCGCGACCGGTGCGTCGGGCTGGGCGTCGAGGGCGCCGCTGGCCAGTCCGCCGTCCAGCAGCAGGGTGAGGGTGCGGGCCAGGCCGGAGGGATCCGGTGCGCCCGCCTCGTCGGCCAGCCCGGTCAGCCAGGAGCGCACGGCCTCCTTGTGGGCGAGGGTGCGGTCGTGGATGCGGCTGCCGGCTGGGTTCTCGGCGGCCGCGTTGATGAACGCGCACCCGCGGTAGCCGTCGCGGCGGCACGCGTTGCCCAGCGCGTCGAAGGCGCCCACCAGCTGCGCTGCCGGGTCGGGGCCTGCCGCCGCGGCCGCCTCGTGGAGCTGCCCGGACCAGGCCTCGTCGACCCGGTCGAGGTAGGCGAGCACGAGGTCGTCCTTGGCGGGGAAGTGCTTGTAGAAGGTCGCCTTGGCGACGCCGGACTCCGCGATGATCCGGTCGATCCCCACGCCGCGGATGCCGTGCGCGTAGAACAGCGCGAACGCGGTCGTGAGGATCCGCTCGCGCGCGGTAGGAGCGACGGTGGGGGAGGACATGGTGGCCACCCTACCTTGTGAGTAGACAGATCTGTCTGCTAGCGTCTCGACCAGGCAGACAGATCTGTCTGCCTGGCCGCCCGCTCTCCCCTGGAGGAACCCATGAAGTACGCAGTCCTCGGCACCGGCATGGTCGGTCGCGCCATCGCCGGTCGCCTCGCCGAGCTCGGCCACGACGTCGTCGTCGGCACCCGGGACCCCGCCGCGACCCTCGCCCGCACCGACGGCGACGCGCCGTACGCCGCCTGGGCCGCGAAGCACGGGGACGTCGCGCTGGCGACCTTCGCCGAGGCTGCCGCCGGGGCCGAGGTCGTCGTCCACGCGGGCAGCGGTCTCGCCGCGCTCGACCTGCTGGCCGCCGCCGGTGCCGACAACCTGGACGGCAAGGTCCTGGTGGACATCAGCAACCCGCTGGACTTCTCGGCCGGGTTCCCACCCACCCTCTTCGTCAAGGACACCGACTCGCTGGGGGAGCAGATCCAGCGGGCGTTCCCCGGCGCGCGCGTCGTGAAGACGCTCAACACCCTCACCGCCGACCTGATGGTGCGCCCCGACGGCCTGCCCGAGGCCAGCACGGTCTTCGTGTCCGGCGACGACGCCGAGGCCAAGGCGGTGGCGACCGAGATGCTCACGGAGTTCGGGCACACGGACGTGATCGACCTCGGTGACATCACCACCGCGCGCGGCACCGAGATGCTCCTGCCGGTGTGGCTGCGACTCATGGGCTCGCTCGGCACCGCGACGTTCAACTTCAAGATCGTGCGCTGACCGCTCGGAGGCCACGGCAGACTGGCCGGCATGTATCCCGAGGTGCGCGCGGCCGTGGCGGCCGACACCGGTCCCGACTTCCGAGCTCCCGGCTTCGACCTGGCCGCCCACCGCGAGGAGGTACGCCGGGCCAGCCTCCGGCTGCCCCGCGAGGAGGTCGGCGAGGTCGAGGAGGTGGACGCCGACGGCGTGCCGTGCCGCCTCTACGTCCCGACCGGGGCGGGGGACGGTGTGGTGGTGCACCTGCACGGCGGCGGATTCGTCTTCAACGACGTGGACGTCCACGACGGCTTCAGCCGCCGGCTCGCCAACCGGTGCGGCCGCCGGGTGCTGAGCGTGGACTACCGGCGACCCCCCGAGCACCGGTTCCCCGCCGCGCCCGACGACGTCGACACGGTCCTGGGGTGGCTGGGCCGGCAGGACCTGCCGGGTCGCTGGGCCGTCCACGGCGACTCCGCCGGCGCCAACCTCGCGCTGGTGGCCGCGCTGCGGCACCCCGGCCTGTTCGCGGCCGCGGCCCTCGTCTACCCGTTCCTCGAGCCGCGCGCCGGCCACCCGTCGTACGACGAGGGCGCGGCCAGCGGCTTCGACCCCGCCGAGGCGCGGTGGTACTGGGAGCAGTACGCCGACGAGGCGGCCTGGGACGACCCCGACGTCGCCCCGCTGCGCTCCGACCGCCTCGCGACGCTGCCGCCGACCCTGGTCGCCACCGCCGAGCACGACCCGCTCCGTGACGAGGGCGAGGAGCTGGCCCGCAGGCTCGCCGAGGAGGGCGTCGAGACCGTCGGCATCCGGTGCCTCGGGCAGACCCACGGCTTCTACCGGCACGACACCTTCACCGCGTCCGAACCGCTCGTGAGGCAGGTCTCAGGGTTCCTCGACCAGCACCTCGAGCGCGCCGGTTTCGACTCGACGTAGTCGAGGCGGAACCGGCGTGCGAAGCCCCGCAGCCGCTTGCGGCGAGGGGGCTTGAGATGATCTGGGCATGCGCGTACACCTCGGCTCCGACCACGCCGGCCTCGAGCTCAAGGACCACCTGATGACCTGGCTCGTCGACCACGGCTACGAGCCCGTCGACCACGGCCCCTTCGTCTACGACGCCCTCGACGACTACCCGTGCTTCTGCCTGCGGGCGGCCGAAGGTGTCGCGGGCGACCGGGCCGAGGGGCTCGACAGCTTCGGCGTGGTGATCGGCGGCTCGGGCAACGGTGAGCAGATGGCCGCCAACAAGGTCGAGGGCATCCGGTGCGCCCTGGTGTGGTCGGAGGAGACCGCGGTCCTGGCCCGCGAGCACAACGACGCCAACGTCGTCTCGGTCGGCGGTCGCATGCACTCCGTGGAGGACATGGTGCGCTTCGTGGAGGTCTTCCTCTCGACGCCGTTCACCGAGGACGAGCGCCACGTCCGCCGGATCGGCCAGCTCACGACCTACGACACCAACGGCGAGCTGCCGCCCCTGCCCGCCTCGGCTCTCCAGGGCTCCGCGGGTGCCTGAGGGGCACACCCTCCGGCGGCTCGCCTCCGACCTCGACACCGCCTTCGCGGGCCGGCGCGTGCGCGTCGGCAGTCCCCAGGGACGCTTCGCCGCCGATGCCGCCGTCGTCGACGGCAGCGTGCTCGTGGGCGCCGACTCCGCGGGCAAGCACCTCTTCGTCGAGCTCGAGCACGACCACCTCGTCCACGTGCACCTCGGGCTGATCGGCACCTTCGACGTGCACACCGGCGTCGACGAGGTGCCGCCGCCGGTCGGCCAGGTCCGGCTCCGCATCGTCGCCCCCGGCGACGGCGTGAGCGGGTCGGGCACGGCGGCGTACGCCGACCTCCGCGGCGCCACGCAGTGCGAGCTCATCGGGCTGGCCAGGCGCGACGAGATCCTCGCCCGGCTCGGACCCGACCCGCTGCGCGTCGACGCCGACCCCCAGCGTGCCTGGCGCCGCATCAAGGCCAGCCAGCGCCCGATCGGCGACCTGCTCATGGACCAGGCCGTGCTGGCGGGGGTGGGCAACGTCTACCGGGCCGAGGTGCTGTTCCGGCACGGGCTCCACCCGCTGCGGCCCGGCGCGACCCTGCGGGTCGGCCAGTGGCGGGCGATCTGGGACGACCTCGTCGTCCTGATGGGGGAGGGCGTGGTCGCGAACCGGATCGACACCGTGCGTCCCGAGCACACGCCGGAGGCCATGGGCCGCGAGCCCCGCGTCGACGACCACGGCGGCGAGGTCTACGTCTACCGGCGCACCTCCCAGCCCTGCCTGGTGTGCGGCGCCACCGTGCGCACCGAGGTGCTGGCCGGACGCAATGTGTTCTGGTGTGCGCGATGTCAGCCCCGGTTCCGCTCCCGGGCCGTACAGTCCTCTCCACCCCCCGCGCGAGGATCCAGGACATGAGCACATCCCGTTCCGGCGCGCCGAGCATCGGCCGCCGCTTCGAGGACTGGCTGCATCGCGTGCTGCCCTCGGAGACGCGGACGCTGGTGGTGCTGGTGGTCCTGACCCTGGCGATGGGGCTGGCGATCCTGGAGCTGCCCCTGTGGGCGCCGATCACCGTCCTGATCCTGCCGATGGTGGTGGGCAGCCTCGTGCTCGGCCCGCGCCAGCTGCCGTGGTTCGTGGTGTTCGTGCTGCTCCTGCTGGCCGTTCTCGTGCCCTACCAGCCGATCATCAACAGGCGCATCGCCGTGACGGTGCTGGTCGTCTTCACGATCGGCTTCATCATCCTGCTGTCCAGCTTCCGCCGCTCCCGGCTGGGCGTGGCCGGGCTGCGGGGGGAGTCGATGCTGGTCGACCTGCGGGACCGCATCCTCAAGCAGGGCCGCATCCCGGCGCTGCCGGAGGGCTGGCACGTCGGCAGCGAGCTGCGCTCGGCCGGCGGCACGGCCTTCGCCGGCGACTTCGTGGTCGCGGCCCGACACGACGACCGCCTCGACGTCGTCGTGGTCGACGTCTCCGGCAAGGGGGAGGGGGCCGGCACCCGTGCCCTGCTCCTCTCCGGTGCCCTCGGTGGCCTGCTGCGGGCGCTCCCGCCGGAGGACTTCCTCGTGGCCGCCAACGACTTCCTCCTCGACCAGGAGTGGGACGAGGGCTTCGCCTCGGCCGTCCACCTGTCGCTCGACCTCGACACCGGGCACTACTCCGTCCGCTCGGCGGGCCACCCGCCCGCCGCCCTGCGCAACGCCGGGTCCGGACGGTGGTCGGTGCTCGAGGCCGAGGGTCCGCTCCTCGGCCTCATCGAGGGGACGACGTACGACGGGGTCGAGGGCGTCCTCAAGCACGGCGACGTCCTCCTCCTCTACACCGACGGCATGGTGGAGACGTCCGACCGCGACATCATGCTCGGCGTCGACAAGATGCTCGGCCAGGCCGAGCGGCTGCTGCGCGGCGACTTCGAGGGCGGTGCGACGCGCCTCATCGAGGCCCTCGGCTCGCGCAACGA
The DNA here is from genome assembly GCF_001428425.1 of Nocardioides sp. Soil777. Classification (NCBI taxonomy): domain Bacteria; kingdom Bacillati; phylum Actinomycetota; class Actinomycetes; order Propionibacteriales; family Nocardioidaceae; genus Nocardioides; species Nocardioides sp. Soil777. Next base: position 476,787 of record NZ_LMSN01000001.1, on the reverse strand, counting down.
CGACCGGGCGCTCCTGCTGGTCCACCGCCGCTGAGCGGCGCCTCCGGCGAGCCGTGGATCGGTGGCTCGGTTGTGGCGGGAGTCATCGCGTGTGGCACCATGACACCGCACTCGGCGGCGGTCTCGCCACCTCCGTCGGGGGCACGCGGATGTAGCTCAATGGTAGAGCCTCAGTCTTCCAAACTGATCACGCGGGTTCGATTCCCGTCATCCGCTCCAAGCAGGCTTTCTCCGCCCGGAGCAGGCCCACTTGGCGGGGCGTAGCGTAGTGGCTAGCGCGCCTGCTTTGGGAGCAGGAGACCGCAGGTTCGAGTCCTGTCGCCCCGACGGTTCCACCGGCACACCGGCCACTCCCGTCACGTCCGTGTCACGGGGCCCTCGGCGGATTTCGGCGGCGTGTCGCGTGGCCAGTAGGCTTCCCTGATGCCGGGAGCACGACAGGCGCACGGCGCCCGTCGCCCCGACGACCACACCGGTTCCCGCGCACCGCTCGGGACAACGAAGACATTGAGGAGACAACCTGTGAAGAGCGCCGTCGAGAACTTGACCCCGACCCGGGCCAAGCTGACTGTCGAGGTGCCCTTTGAGGAGCTCAAGCCGAGCCTCGACGCGGCCTACAAGAAGATCGCTCAGCAGATCAACGTGCCCGGCTTCCGCCGCGGCAAGGTGCCGCCGGCGGTCATCGACCGCCAGGTCGGCCGTGGCGTCGTCCTCGACGAGGCCATCAACGAGGTCGTCCCCGCGAAGTACATGGAGGCGCTCCAGGAGAACGAGCTCGAGCCGCTGGCGCAGCCCGAGATCGAGGTCACCAAGTTCGAGGACAACGACGGCCTGGAGTTCACCGCCGAGGTCGACGTCAAGCCGCAGTTCGAGCTCCCCTCCTACGAGGGCATCGAGGCCGAGGTCGAGGACGTCGAGGTCAGCGACGCCGACGTCGATGAGCAGGTCCAGGCGCTGCGCGAGCGCTTCGGCACCCTCACCGAGGTGGAGCGCGAGGCCGCCGACGGCGACTTCGTGACCATCGACCTGACCGCCGCCAAGGAGGGCGAGGCGGTCGAGGGCGGCGAGGTCTCCGGCATGTCCTACAAGGTCGGCCGCGGCGGCATGCTCGACGGCCTCGACGAGGCCCTGCTCGGCATGAAGGCCGACGAGGAGAAGACCTTCTCCTCCCAGCTGGTGGGCGGTGACCTGGTCGGCGAGGACGTCGACGTCACCGTCAAGGTCACCGGCGTGCAGGAGCAGCAGCTCCCCGAGGTCGACGACGAGTTCGCCCAGATGGCCTCCGAGTTCGACACCGCCGACGAGCTGACCGCCGACGTGCGCGAGCGCCTCGGCCGCGGCAAGCGCCTCGAGCAGGCTGCCGCCGCGCGCGACGCCGTCCTCGAGGCCCTGCTCGAGAAGGTCTCGATCCCGCTCCCCGAGACCATGGTCACCGACGAGCTCAACGCGCGCCGCGAGAACGTCGAGCAGCAGCTCGTCTACTCCGGCCTCACGATGGAGAAGTACCTCGAGGACGAGGGCCAGACCGCCGAGGAGTTCGAGGCCGACCTCGACCGCCGCGTGCGTGACGCCATCGCCGCCCAGTTCATCCTGGACGCGATTGCGAAGAAGGAGGAGCTCGGGGTCGACCAGCAGGACCTCTCCTCGCACCTCGTGCGCCGGGCCCAGCAGTCCGGGCAGGACCCGCAGGAGTTCGCCAACCACATGTTCGAGCACAACCACATCCCCGAGCTCGTGCAGGAGATCCTGCGCGGCAAGGCGCTGGCCGCGATCGTCGAGACGGCGACCGTCAAGGACGCGTCGGGCAACGTGGTCGAGCTCAAGAACCTGCAGCCCGACGGCACGATCGGTGAGCCGGCACCTGCGGTCGACGAGGCCACGGACGCCCCCGAGGCCTCCGAGGACTCCGAGGACTCCGAGGAGTCGGCCCCGGCCTGATCGGCCACAACAACGCAGCACCACCCCGACGGGGCGTCCGGAGAGATCCGGGCGCCCCGTCGTGCTCCCTGCGCAAGCTTGTGAGTGCACAGGCGTCCACTGAATCGCCTAGGGTGGTCGCGTGACCGCACCCAGCACCGCCACCGGACCCGGCCTGCTCGACGCGCTGTCACTGGTCGCCGAGGTGGTCGACGACTTGGCGGTCAAGACCGTCCGGGACACCCACCTGGCCGTCGTCGACCGCGTCCACGGGCTGCTCGACCGGCCCCTCGGGGCGTCCGCGGCCGTGCCCGGACGGGCCCACCGCGCCGTGGCATCGGGCGTGTACGCCGGGCTCGGCGCCGGCCTGCGCGCCGTCGGCAGGGGCCTGGACGCGGCGGCCTCGGCGGGGCTCGACGCGCGGCCCGGGGGCCGGCTCGACGACCATCGTCGCGGACGCTTCCTCCGGGCGGCCGTCAACGGCCTGATCGGGGACCGGCTGGCCGAGGAGCGCCCCCGGTGGGCGATCCCGATGGCGGTGCGAGTCGACGGAAGCGACGTCGAGCTGACCGATGACGGCGTGCGCGCGGCGTACCCCGACGCCACCGGGCGGCTCGTCGTCCTCCTGCACGGTCTCTGCGAGGACGAGTCCAACTGGGAGAGGGGACGCGAGGTCCACGGGACGACGTACGCCGAGGCGCTGGCCGCCCGCGGCTGGACGCCGGTGCTGCTGCGCGCCAACACCGGGCTGACCCTGCGCGCCAACGGCGCGGCCCTCACCGCGGTGCTCCAGCAGCTGACCCGCGCCTGGCCGGTGCCCGTGGAGAGGATCGCGCTGGTGGGCCACTCGATGGGTGGACTGGTCCTGCGGGCCGCCGCCGACGTGGTGGACGAGTGCGACGACCGCTGGGTCGACCGGGTCACCGACGTGGTCACCCTCGGCACCCCCCACCTCGGGTCGCCGGTCGCCAGCGGGGTCGGCGCCGGCAGCCGGGCGCTGGGGCTGGTGCCCGAGTCCGCGGCGTTCGGCCGGATCCTCGACTGGCGCTCGGTCGGTGTCCACGACCTGGTGCACGGGCTCACGCAGGACGTGCCGCCGCTCCCGCACGCGCGCTACCGCCTCGTCGCGGCCACCCTCACGCGCTCGCCGCGCCACCCCGTGGGCGCCGTGCTCGGGGACTGCCTCGTCCGCGTGCCGTCGGCGTTCGGGAGGGGAGGCTCGGTCGAGCTGTTCCCGGGGGCGGACGTGCTGCACGTCGGCGGCGCCGGCCACTTCGACCTGCTCAACCATCCCCGTGTGCACGAGGCACTGCGCGACTGGCTCGCCTGAGCGGACCTTCCCGTCGACGCGACCGAATCCGCTGTGGGCGAACAGGGGTGGTTATCGCGTGGAAGTGTCCGTGCTTCGGGCTAGTGTCGCTGACGTGAACCAGAACTCCAGCCCAGCTCTCTCGCCCGAGATGAACGGCGCCGGGTCGATGTACGGACTCGACGACCACATCTACCAGCGGCTCCTCCGCGAGCGGATCGTCTTCCTCGGTTCCGAGGTGCGCGACCAGAACGCCAACGCGATCTGCGCCCAGCTGCTGCTGCTCTCGGCCGAGGACCCCGACGCCGACATCTTCCTGCACATCAACAGCCCCGGTGGCTCCGTGGACGCCGGCATGGCGATCTACGACACGATGAACTACATCCCCAACGACGTGGCCACGGTCGGCATGGGCCTGGCCGCCTCGATGGGGCAGTTCCTCCTGTGCGCCGGCACCAAGGGCAAGCGCTACGCCCTGCCGCACGCGCGCATCATGATGCACCAGCCGTCCTCCGGCATGGGCGGCTCGGCCTCGGACATCAAGATCCAGGCCCAGCAGTCGCTGCACATCAAGAAGGTGCTGCTCGACCTCATCTCCGAGCACACCGGCCAACCCGTCGAGCAGGTCATCGCCGACGCCGACCGCGACCGCTGGTTCACCGCCGACCAGGCGGTGGAGTACGGCCTGGTCGACAAGGTCGTGACCAACGCCCGCGAGGCCGCAGACGAGGGCCGCCCCGCGCGGCAGAAGGACTGACCCCCATGAACTACTACATCCCCCAGTGGGAAGAGCGCACGTCCTACGGGTTCCGGCGCATCGACCCCTACGCCAAGCTGTTCGAGGAGCGCATCATCTACCTCGGCACGCCGATCAGCGACGACGTGGCCAACGCGGTCATCGCCCAGCTGATGTGCCTGGAGACGATGAACCCCGACCAGGACATCAGCATCTACATCAACAGCCCCGGCGGCTCCTTCACCGCGCTGACGGCCATCTACGACACGATGAAGTTCATCAAGCCCGACGTGCAGACGGTCTGCCTCGGCCAGGCCGCCTCGGCCGCCGCGATCCTGCTGGCCGCCGGCACCAAGGGCAAGCGCCTCGCCCTGCCCAACAGCCGCATCCTGATCCACCAGCCCTACACCGAGGGCACGTTCGGCCAGACCTCCGACATCGAGATCCAGGCCAACGAGATCCTCCGGATGCGCGAGCTCCTCGAGAAGATGATCTCCGAGCACACCGGCAAGAGCCTCGAGCAGGTGAGCTCCGACATCGAGCGTGACAAGATCCTCACCGCCGAGGGTGCCGTGGAGTACGGCCTCATCGACCAGGTGATCGAGTCCCGCAAGGGCACCCCCGCTCTCACCAGCTGAGCACAGCAGTCATGGACGTTGCTTCGTGTCCGGCCCCCGAGCGGGGCCGGCACGGGGTACCGTCGAGGAGTTTGAAATCGCCGGGACCCGACCCGGCAGGACCGGAGGACACAACCCGTGGCTCGTATCGGTGACGGCGGCGACCTGCTGAAGTGCAACTTCTGCGGCAAGAGCCAGAAGCAGGTCAAGAAGCTCATCGCTGGACCCAACGTCTACATCTGCGATGAGTGCATCGAGCTCTGCAACGAGATCATCGAGGAGGAGCTCGCCGAGGGCAGCGAGGTCAGTCTCGACGAGCTGCCCAAGCCGCGCGAGATCTTCGAGTTCCTCAACTCCTACGTGATCGGCCAGGAGCACGCCAAGAAGTCCCTGGCCGTGGCGGTCTACAACCACTACAAGCGGGTGCAGGCCGGGCTCCAGCCCGTCGGTGGCAAGCACACCAAGGACGAGGCCGTCGAGGTCTCCAAGTCCAACATCCTGGTCATCGGGCCCACCGGCTGCGGCAAGACCTACCTCGCGCAGACGCTGGCCCGGATGCTCAACGTCCCCTTCGCGATCGCCGACGCGACCGCGTTGACGGAGGCCGGCTACGTGGGTGAGGACGTCGAGAACATCCTCCTCAAGCTCATCCAGGCCGCCGACTACGACGTGAAGAAGGCCGAGACCGGCATCATCTACATCGACGAGATCGACAAGGTGGCCCGCAAGGCGGAGAACCCCTCGATCACGCGTGACGTCTCCGGCGAGGGCGTGCAGCAGGCGCTGCTCAAGATGCTGGAGGGCACCACGGCCTCGGTGCCTCCGCAGGGCGGGCGCAAGCACCCCCACCAGGAGTTCATCCAGATCGACACCACCAACATCCTGTTCATCGTCGGCGGCGCCTTCGCCGGCCTCGAGCAGATCGTGGAGCAGCGGGTCGGCAAGAAGTCCCTCGGCTTCACCGCCGACGTGCGTGGGCAGGCCGAGCGCGACGCCGAGGACCTGATGGCGCTGGTCCGTCCGGAGGACCTCACCAAGTTCGGCCTGATCCCCGAGTTCATCGGCCGGCTGCCGCTGATCGCGAGCGTCAGCAAGCTCGACAACGAGGCCCTGGTCCAGATCCTCACCGAGCCGCGCAACGCCCTCGTCAAGCAGTACCAGAAGCTCTTCGAGCTCGATGGCGTCGAGCTCGAGTTCACCGAGGACGCCATCGCCTCCATCGCCGACAAGGCCCTGGAGCGCGGCACGGGCGCCCGTGGTCTGCGCGCCATCATCGAGGAGGTCCTCCTCCACGTGATGTACGACGTGCCGTCCCGCGAGGACGTCGCCCGCGTCATCGTCGACCGGGACACGGTGCTCGACGACGTGCCGCCGACCCTGGTGCCGCGCGAGACCGAGGCCAAGAAGAAGAAGTCCGCCTGAGCCTCACCTCCCCCGATCGGGTGAGGCAGGTCTAGTCCTTTCGGGCCAGATCGACCCAAGGCACGTGGATTGTCGCCGCGGAGCGCGCACACTGGAGACGTTCGATCTGAAGGGGTCTCCCGTGCATGCTGAGCACAAGGGGCCGCTGTTCGCGTTCGTCGTCGTGGCGATCCTGTGTGGCGTGCTTCTCGGTCAGGCCGTCCGTGGTGACACGGGCGGTGGCACCGTCGCGTCGCCCCAGGGCCCGGGCAGCGCCGTGGGCGGACGCACCGCCCCCAGCATCATCGATGCGGAAGGCGTGACCGCGCCGCCCGAGAGTGACGACCCGACCATCTGGACCCCGCCCGTCGGGGAGGTCGAGTCCGACGAGCCGACCCCCGAGGGCGTCGTCACGGAGACGACACCGGGCGACGGGCCGGGCTCGGCCACCCCCTCGACGCCGCCCACCGACGCCCCCACCGACGCCCCCGAGGACGCCACCGGTCGACCGACCGGCGAGGTAGCCCCGGGGACTGCCCCCACCATGCCCGAGGCCGACGGGACCGCCTCGAGCGATCCCGAGAGCGACACGGTGGAGGAGGCCGCCTTCCTGGCGGAGCGCGCCGTGGCTCGCGCGGTCAAGGAGACCGGCGAGGCGCAGGTCGCCCAGGAGCGCGCGGACCAGGCACAGCTGGTCGCCGTCCAGACCGCGGCCGTGGCTACCGACCCGGCCGGGGAGCTGGTCGCTGCAGCCGCCCTGGTCGACGCCGTCCGGGCGCGGAAGCTCGCTGACAAGGCCCTCGCCGAGGCGGCTCTCGCCCAGCAGGAGGCGGCCGCGGCGGTCGAGCACGCCGAGGAGGTGGCACGGAGCACCGATGCCACGCCTCCGGCGGAGGAGACACCCGCCCCGGAGGACCCGGCGGACCGGCAGTTCGTCGCGCCGCCCCCGCCCCCGCCCCCGGCCACGTCAACGCCCGCACCCGAGCCTGCACCCGAGCCCGCACCCGGGCCGACCACCGAGTCGTCGACCGATCCCGCCACCGACCCGACCACTCCGCCGGTCGGGGAGCCGGTGTCGGGCGACGACGGCGCCCGGTCCGCCACGGACGGCGCCCTGCCGCCGGCTGCGCCGGAGGCGTCGGCGCCCACCGACGGCGCCCAGGTCGCCGACCCTGTACCGCTCCCGATCGGGTGAGCTGACCCGGCCCGATCGTTCGCATCCTCCTTTCGGGTGAGGGGCGGACTAGTCCTTTCGGGCCATTTGGACCACGGATGGTCGGATTCACCCGGGAGCCGGGCGAGAATGGGACTCGAAGGTCCAAGGGGGTTCCTCGGGTGAGTGCAGAGCACAAGCGTCCGCTGTTCGCGTTCGTGATGGTGTCGGTCCTGTGCGCCGTCATGCTGGGTCATGCGATCCGCACGGACGCGCTGGTGGGGCTTCTCGCCCGCACGCCCGAGCGGGTGTCCGCCCAGGCCCCCGCGCCCGTCGCTCCGGAGCGACGCGTCGAGTCCCCGTCGGCGTCCGCCGCCACCGGCCGCGAGCCCGTGGCAGTCACCGCCGCCTCCGCTGAGGTGGCGACCTCGACGGCGCGAGCCGTCCGGGCGCCCGCAGCCGCCGGTGGCGCGGACCGCGAGCTGGTCGCGGCCCCGACGACCACCGTCACGTCGACCCCGGCCACCACCGTGGTCGAGCCCGTGGTCGACACCGAGGGCTCCACCGTCGTGGAGCCGGTCAGCACCACCGCGACCACCACCGCGAGCACCACTGCGACGGAGGCGGCCGACACGGCAGCCGAGAAGGCCACGGACAAGGCGCAGGACGCCGCCGACCGGGCCGCGACCAAGGCCGAGAAGGCCGCCGACCGGGCGGCCGACAAGGCAGCCAAGGACGCGGCCAAGGCCGCCGAGAAGGCCGCCATCGACGCCGAGACCGCCGCTCGCCAGGCCACGAAGACCGCAGAGAAGATCGCCCGGGCGCAGGCCCGGGCGGCCGAGAAGGCCGCCAAGGACGCGGCGAAGGCCGCGGCCAAGGGGGCCAAGCACGAGGAGTCGCCCACCTCCGCGACGACGACCACGCCGGCCCTGCCGGCCGTGCCGGCGACCGACCCGGGGTCCTCCGAGAAGGACTGACCGGGCCGGCCGCAGAGGCCGTCCGCGTTACTCGGTCGGGGCGGCCACGTCAGCGGCCACGGAGATCTGCTGCGCCGACTCGTCGGGCGTGAAGACCAGGTCGCCGGTGATCTTCCCGGTGCGGCGCAGGTCGGCGGCGGCACCCTCGGCAGCGGCCACCAGCGCCGGCGGGCCGGTGATCTCGACACGGTTGAGCTCGGCCTTCATCGAGACCTTGGCCTGCGACTTGGCGCCGCGGATCCCGATGAGGGCTGCGGCCACGGCGTCGACCATCGTGGGGTCGGCGGCAGCGGCCGCGCCCAGGTCGGTGCCGACCGGCCACGACGTGTGGTGGATCGAGCCCTCCTGCCACCACGACCAGACCTCCTCGGTCGCGTAGGGCAGGAAGGGCGCCAGCAGGCGCAGCTGCACGTGCAGGGCGACGGCCAGGGCGGCCTTGGCCGAGGCGGTGGCCGCACCGCCGTCCTCGTCGTACGCGCGCTCCTTGACCAGCTCGAGGTAGTCGTCGCAGAACTCCCAGAAGAACTTCTCGGTGACCTCGAGCGCGGTGGTGTAGTCGAAGGCCTCGAAGGCCTCGGTGGCCTTGCGGACCACGACCTCCAGGCGACCGAGCAGCGCGCAGTCGATCGGCTCGCTGACCGCGAAGTGGTCCAGCGAGGTGGCGCCGACGTTGCCCAGCACGAACTTGGAGGCGTTGAGGACCTTCATGGCGAGGCGACGGCCGACCTTCATCTGCGACTGGTCGAACGGCGAGTCCAGGCCGGGGCGGCCGAGAGCCGCGCGCCAGCGCACGGCGTCCGCGCCGTACTTCTCGAGGATCTCGGTCGGGACCACGACGTTGCCCTTGGACTTCGACATCTTCTTGCGGTCGGGGTCGACGATGAAGCCGGAGATCATCGCCGTGCGCCAGGGCGCCGAGTGCTGCTCGAAGTGGGCGCGCACGACGCGGCTGAACAGCCAGGTGCGGATGATGTCGTGGGCCTGGGTGGCCAGGTCGTAGGGGTAGACCCGCTCGAAGAGGTCCTCGTCGGTGAGCCAGCCGCCGGCGATCTGCGGGGTGAGCGACGAGGTCGCCCAGGTGTCCATGACGTCCGGGTCGCCGACGAAGCCGCCGGGCTTCCCCCGCTGGGCCTCGTCGTAGCCCCGCGGGGCCTGCGTCGACGGGTCGACCGGCAGCTCGGCCTCGGACGGCATGAGCGGGTGGTCGTAGTCGGGGTCACCGGCGTCGTCGAGGGGGTACCAGACCGGGAACGGGATGCCGAAGAAGCGCTGGCGACTGATGAGCCAGTCGCCGTTGAGGCCGCCGACCCAGTTGTCGTAGCGGTGCTTCATGTGGGCGGGGATCCACCGGACCTCGTCGGCGCGCGCGAGCATCTCCGAGCGGGTGTCGGCGTCACGGCCACCGTTGCGGATGTACCACTGGCGGGTGGCGACGATCTCGAGGGGCTTGTCGCCCTTCTCGTAGAAGTTGGCCATCCGCTGGGTCGCCTTCGGCTCGCCGTCGAGGTCGCCCGACTCGCGCAGCGCGGCCACCACGGCCTCGCGGGCGCTGAAGGTCGTCTTGCCCTTGAGCTCCTCGTACGCCGCGGCCGCGCGGTCGCCGGAGAGCCACTCGGGAGTGTCGCGCAGCATCCGTCCGTCCCGGCCGATGAGGGTGCGGACCGGCAGGTCGAGCTCGCGCCACCACATGACGTCGGTGAGGTCACCGAAGGTGCAGCACATCGCGATGCCGGCGCCCTTGTCGGGCTCGGCGGCGGGGTGGGCCAGCACCGGGACCTCCACGCCGAAGACCGGCGAGGCGACCGTGGTCCCGAACAGCTCGGCGTACCGCTCGTCGTCGGGGTGCGCGATGAGCGCGACGACACTGGGGATGAGCTCGGGACGCGTGGTCTCGATGTGGACCGGCTCACCGCCGGGGCGGTGGAAGGCCACCCGGTGGTAGGCGCCCGGGTAGTCACGCGCCTCGAGCTCGGCCTGCGCCACCGCCGTCTGGAAGGTGACGTCCCAGAGGGTCGGCGCCTCCTGGAGGTAGGCCTCGCCGCGGGCGTAGTTGCGCAGGAACGCGGTCTGGCTGACGGTCTGGGACTTGGCGCCGATGGTCGTGTAGTTCTCCGACCAGTCGACCGACAGGCCCAGGGTGCGCCACAGCGACTCGAAGACCTTCTCGTCCTCCTCGACGAGCTGCTCGCACAGCTCGACGAAGTTGGGTCGGCTGATCGGGACCTGCTTCTTGGGGTCCGGCTTCTCCGGGGGCGTGAAGTCGGCGTCGTAGGGCAGTGACGGGTCGCACCGGACGCCGAAGTAGTTCTGCACGCGGCGCTCGGTCGGCAGGCCGTTGTCGTCCCAGCCCATCGGGTAGAAGACGCTCTTGCCCTGCATGCGCTGGTAGCGCGCGATGAGGTCGGTGTGCGTGTAGGAGAAGACGTGGCCCACGTGCAGGCTGCCGCTGACGGTCGGCGGCGGGGTGTCGATGGAGAAGACGTCCGCGCGGGTGCGGGTGCGGTCGAAGCGGTAGGTCTCGTCGGCCTTCCACCGCTCGGCCCACTTCGCCTCGATCCCCTCGAGGACGGCCCGGTCCGGTACGACGACGGCACGCCGCTCGGCGGTCGTCGGTTCCGGGGCCTGGTTCTCGAGGTTCTCAGTCATGGTGCGCATGCTACGGAAGGGCCTCCGGCCTGCGAAAACCAGTTCCGGGCCGGGCTCGCGACTGGTTAGCGTCGCCCCCATGGACCTGGAGTTCTTCGCCGACCCCGCGACCTTCCTCGACGCGGCCGGGGACCACCTCGCCGCGCACCCCGTGCTGGCCACGGTCGTCGCCACCGTGGCCTCGCGCGCCGTCGCCGAGATCGCGGACGGAGTGGCCCAGGACCCGCGCCACTGGTACGTCGTGGCCCGCGACGGCGGTGTCGTCACTGGGGTGGGCATGCGGACGGCACCGCACGGCGACCGGCCGGCGTACCTCCTCCCGATGCCGGACGAGGCGGCCCGGCTGCTGGCCCGTGCCGTGCACGACCGGGGCGAGGACCTGGCGGCGGTCAACGGCGCACTGCCGGCCACCCAGGTCTTCGCCGACGAGCTCGGTCGCCTGTCCGGGCGCACGCCCGAGGTGTGGGAGCACACCCGCCTCCACGAGCTGGGGGAGCTGGTCGACCCACCCCCGGTGCCGGGCACGCTGCGCGCGGCCACCCGCGACGACCTGGACGTGTGCCGCGCGTGGTTCACCGCCTTCCACGTCGACGCCGACGAGCAGGCCGGACGGGCGCCCGGCCGTGCGCCGATCGAGACCTTCGGCGACGACGACCTGCTGCGTCGCATCGACACCGGGAGGATCTGGCTCTGGGAGGACGGGGGAGAGGTCGTGCACCTCACCGGCGCCAACGCGCCGGCCTTCGGTGTCGCCCGGGTGGGCCCGGTCTACACGCCGCGCGAGCGACGGGGCCGGGGCTACGCCAGCGCAGGGGTGGCGGGGGTGTCGCGGATCGTGCTGGCGCAGGGCGTGCGGGCCTGCCTCTTCACCGACCAGGCCAACCCCACGTCCAACAAGATCTACGCGGCCCTCGGCTACCGACCGGTGGTGGACATGGTCAACGTGGTCCTGCGCTGAGGCCGCGGGCCGACCCCACCCCTAGACTCGTGGCGAGATGAGTGAGCACAAGAAGTCCGAGCAATCGCCTGACGCCCGCCCGGCCGAGACGTACGCCGAGGTCGAGGACGCCCTGCTGTCCCGCTGGCCCGAGACCAAGCTCGAGCCCAGCCTGGACCGCATCGAGGCGTTCACCGAGCTCCTCGGCGACCCGCAGCGCTCCTTCCGGACCATCCACCTGACCGGCACCAACGGCAAGACGTCGACCAGCCGGATGATCGAGACGCTGGTGCGTGCGCTCGACCTGCGCACCGGCCGCTTCACCAGCCCCCACCTGGAGAAGATGAGCGAGCGGATCAGCATCGACGGGGAGCCCCTCAGCGACGAGGCCTTCGTGCGCGCCTTCAACGACGTCGCGCCCTACACCCACCTCGTCGACGCGGACCAGGCCTACCCGCTGAGCTTCTTCGAGACCGTCGTGGGGATGGCGTACGCCGCCTTCGCCGACGCCCCGGTCGACGTCGCCGTCGTCGAGGTCGGCATGGGCGGGGCCTGGGACGCCACCAACGTCGTGGAGGCCGACGTCGCGGTCGTGCTGCCCATCTCGGTGGACCACGCGCAGTACCTCGGCGACTCGCCGACCGCGATCGCGCACGAGAAGGCCGGGATCATCAAGCCCGGCTCGATCGCCGTCCTCGCCCAGCAGGAGACCGACGTGGCCACCCTGCTGATCGAGCGCGCGGCCGAGGTGGGCGCCACCGTCGCCCGTGAGGGCATGGAGTTCGGGGTGGTGTCGAGGGTCCCCGCCGTCGGCGGGCAGATGCTCGCCCTGCAGGGCCTGCGCGGGCAGTACGACGACGTGTTCCTGCCGCTGTACGGCGCGCACCAGGCGCAGAACGCCGCCGTCGCCCTGGCGGCGGTCGAGGCCTTCGCCGGTGAGGAGCCGCTCGACGCCGACCTCGTGCGCGCGGCCTTCGCGGAGGTGACCTCGCCCGGTCGGCTGGAGATCATCCGGCGCAGCCCCACCATCGTGCTCGACGCCGCCCACAACCCCCACGGGGCGGCGGCGACGGCGGCGGCCATCGAGGACTCCTTCACCTTCTCACCGCTCATCGGCGTGATGGGCGTGATGGGGGACAAGGACGCCAACGGGGTCCTGGAGGCCTTCGAGCCCCACCTCGAGCACCTCATCTGCACACAGAACTCCACCCAGCGCTCGATGAGCGCCGACGCGCTCGCCGCCGCCGCCATCGAGATCTACGGCGAGGACCGGGTGACCGTGGTCCGCGACCTGGCCGACGCCATCGACCGGGCCGCCACGCTGGCCGAGGCCGGCGAGGCCTTCGGCGACCCGTTGGGCTCCGGGGCGGTGCTGGTCACGGGCTCGGTCGTCACGGTGGGTGAGGCGCGCGCCATGCTGCTGCGTCGGGGGCAGTCGTGAGCGACACCACCGCCGCTCCGCAGGGCCCGGCGCCGCACAATACCGAGCGCTCGCCGCGGCGCGGCATGTGCGCGGCCGTGCTCTGCCTCGAGGCCATCACCGTCGCCCTGACGACGCCGGTGCTCATCACCATCGCCGACGTGCCGGTCGGGCGGGCCGTGCTCATCGGAGTCGGCCTGGCGGTCGCCTGCCTGCTGCTCGCCGGCATGCTCCGGGCTCCCTGGGCCTACGCCGTCGGCTGGGTGCTCCAGGTCGGCGCGATCGCGATAGGCTTCCTCGTCCCGATGATGTTCGTCCTCGGCGGTATCTTCGCCCTGCTCTGGGGCATGGCCGACTTCCTCGGGCGCAAGATCGAGCGGGAGCGGGCCGAGGCCTGGGCGGCGTACCGCGCCGAGAACCCGGACTGACGGTCCCCGGCGGGATCGTCACTCCGCCAGCGAGCGGGCCAGGACGGCCAGTGCCGCGTCGAGCTGCGCGTCCGTCGGGCCCCCGAAGCCGACGACCAGCCCGGTGAGGCCGGACGTGCGCCCGTAGTCGGCGAGCAGGTTTACCCGGAACCCGGCGTCCTCCGCCGCCTGCCGGGCGCGGACCGCGCGGTCCTGGGGGAGCAGCCACGTGGAGTACATCCCCGCGACCGGCCCGGCGAGCTCGGCGTACGGCGACAGCGCGGCGACGACGCGCGGCGCGCGCTCGGCGTACGTCCGTCGTGCAGAGCGGACGACGGCATCGACGTAGCCGTCGCGCAGCAGTGCCCAGAAGGCACGTTGCACCGGCCACGCCGGGGCGTCGTGGGTGATCCGTCGGTGTCGGTCGAGGGTGGGCCGCAGGTGCGGCGGGGCCACCAGCCAGCCCAGGCGCAGCGACGGCGCGACCGACTTGGAGGCGGTGCCGAGGTAGGCCACCAGGTCGGGCTCGAGCGACGCCAGCGCTGGCACCGGCGCCACGTCGTAGCGGAACTCCGAGTCGTAGTCGTCCTCCAGCACCACGGCGCCGTCGCGGCGCGCGGTGGCCAGCAGCGTGAGGCGGTCCTCGGCGGGCATCACCCGACCGAGGGGGTGCTGGTGGGCGGGGGTCACGTACGCCGCGCAGGCGCCGGCGAGGTCGGTGACCGGCCCCAGCGCCGGCAGGTCGACCACCCGGCGGCCCGACTCCTCCACCGTGAGCACCGCGGCGCGGTAGCCGGGGTCCTCCACGGCCACCGGCTCGCGGGGGAGCACCGCCAGGACGTGGCGCAGGCCCGCAGTCGTCCCGGCAGTGACCACCACGTCCTCGGGATCGACGACGAGGCCCCGGGTGCGGCCCAGCCTCTCGGCGAGCAGCTCGCGCAGGACCGGGAGACCGCGGGGGTCGTCGTAGCCGCGCGGCGGGGTGGCGGACGAGACCTCACGCCAGGCCCGCCGCCACGCGGCGCCGTGGCGCGCGTCGACCCAGGGCGTGCCGGCGTCGAGATGGACGAGGGGAGCCTCGGGCGGCGGGGCCGGGCGGCGGGACGTCGGCGTCGGCGCCGGCCCGGCGCCACCCGTCACCCACGTGCCGGCACCCTGACGACCCTCGATCCAGCCCTCGGCCCGCAGCTGGTCCCAGGCCTGCTCTGCCACCGCGCGGGCCACGCCGAGGTCGACGGCCAGCCGTCGGGTGCTGGGGAGCCGGTCACCCGGCGCGAGCGTGCCGGCCAGCACCAGGCGGCGTACCTGGTCGGCGAGCTGCAGGCCGAGCGGTCGAGGGTCGGACCGGTCGAGGGTCACGGGCAGCATCGTCGAGTGGCCTGTCCAAGAGCGGGTGAAGTGGCCCGTGCGCACAGGCCACCTGTCGACCAGCATGGTCGCATGAGCACGCCCCTGGAGCCCACCGCCCGCACCCGCACCAACCGCGGACGCAACCGCTCGGTCGCCGAGCGGGAGCGCCTGATGGCCCTCCTCGACGACGCGCTCGTCGTGCACGTCGGCCTCCAGCTGGGCGATCACCCGCTCGTGCTGCCGTCGGCCTTCGCCGTGGACCCCGACGGCCCGGACGAGGACGGCACGCTCTACCTCCACGGCTCGGTCGCCGCCGGCTGGCTGCGGGCGGTTCCGGGGACGACCGTCTGCGTGACCGTGACCGAGGTCGACGGACTGGTCGCCGGGCGGTCGGCCTTCCACCACTCGATGAACTACCGCTCCGCGGTCGTGATCGGGCAGGCCCGGCTGGTCGAGGACCTCGGCGAGCGGCAGCACGCCCTCGACCTCATCGTCGACCACATGCTCCCCGGCCGGGCGGCGACGCTGCGCCCCAGCACCCGCAAGGAGCTCGCGGCCACCGCCGTGCTCGCCGTACCCCTCCACGAGGCGTCGATGAAGGAGCGAGCGGGCGGTCCGGGGGACGAGCCCGAGGACGTGGAGGCCGGCACCTGGGGCGGCCACGTGCCGATCCACCGGGTCGCCGGTGACCCCGTCCCCGACGCCGACGCCCGGGGCGCGGTGCCGGCCGACGTGACCGCGCGAGCCGTCGCCCTCGGGGCCGGATAGGCTCCCGCCCATGACTGAGCGTTCTCTCGTCCTCGTCAAGCCGGACGGTGTCCGCCGAGGCCTCACCGGTGAGGTGATCCGACGCATCGAGGCGAAGGGCTACCGCATCGTCGCCCTCGAGCTGCGGCCCGCCACCCCCGAGCTGCTCGCCGAGCACTACGCCGAGCACGAGGGCAAGCCGTTCTACGAGCCGCTTGTGGAGTTCATGCTCTCCGGCCCGGTGACGGCGATGGTCCTCGAGGGCGAGCGCTGCATCGAGGGTTTCCGGTCCCTGGCCGGCGCCACCGACCCGACCGTCTCCGCCCCGGGCACGATCCGTGGCGACCTCGGTCGCGACTGGGGCGAGAAGGTCCAGCAGAACATCGTCCACGGCTCCGACTCGCCCGAGTCCGCCGCGCGCGAGATCGGCATCTGGTTCCCGGGACTCTGATCCCGTGAGGCGCGCGCTGGTCGGGCTGCTGGCCGGATCGGTGCTGGGCCTCGGCGCGTGCACGTCCGGGCCGGTCGGTGACCGCGAGCTCTCCGAGGACGGGCCGTTCCAGTGCGGCATCGCCTACGACGAGGTCCGCGGCCCCGAGCCGGGCGAGCCCCACGGCAGCCTGCGCGACTTCCGCGCCGCCGACGCCGTCTGCGACGCCTGGTGGCTCGACCTGCCCGACGACTTCGTCCCGCAGGGGCTCGAGGTCACCACCTCGACGGCGTACGTCGTGGGGCACCGCGCCGGCGCGGTCGGCAGCAAGCCCTGCCAGGTGGCGGCCGTCGCCCTCCCGTCCGGCCGGACCCGCGCCTTCGCCGCCCGCCTCGACCCGCCGGGCAGCCGTAGCGACACGGCGTACTGCCGGCACGGCGGCGGTGCGGCGCTCACCGACGCCGGTCTCTGGGTCGTCGAGACCTCGCGGCTCTGGCTCCTCGACCCGGCCCGCCTCGGCGACGACCCCGTCCTGCGGGTGTGGCGGCTCGGAGACGGGGTGCGCGGATCGACCCTGGCTGCGACCGGAGGCACGCTCGTCGTCGCCGGCTACCGGCCGGACGGTCCCGGCCGCGCCCGCTGGTACGACGAGTCGTCCCTGCTCCGTCCCGGCGTCACCACCCTCGTGGAGGCGGGCGCAGGAGCCGGAGAGGTGGCGATGCAGCGCTCCACCCGGGTCCCGCCGCGGCTCCAGGGCCTGGCCTTCACCCGCGCCGGGGTGGCGTGGACCGTCTCGTCGGGCATCGCCTGCGGGGTCGTGCGCCCCGGTGGCCGCCCGCGGGACTTCGTGCCCGGGGCGGAGGACCTGGTCGTCGAGCGGCGCAGCATCTGGACGGTCAGCGAGGCCAGCGCCACGCCGTACCGCGACCCCTCGGGAGCCCTCGTGCCGCGGCTCCTGCTGCTCGACCGGGCGGCCGTCGAGGGCGGCGGTCCGGCGAGCTGCGAGCCGTAGCCCAGAACGCTTCATGGACCGGGCCGGCGCGCCCGCGTGTCCTCCCCAGAAGGGAGGAGTGCGCTACCTACCCTGAGCGTGGGCCGGAGACCCGGGTGCCGGCCCCTTCCCCGACACGCAGTGTTTCGACACGCAGGCACAAGAGGCAGCGCATGGCACACAGTCTCATCGGCCGCGACATGGCCGTGGACCTCGGCACCGCCAACACGCTGGTCTACGTCCGCGGCAAGGGCGTCGTCCTCGACGAGCCGTCCGTGGTCGCGATGAACGCGAGCACCGGTGAGGTGCTCGCGGTCGGCCACGAGGCCAAGCGGATGATCGGGCGCACGCCCGACAACATCACCGCCATCCGGCCGCTCAAGGACGGCGTCATCGCCGACTTCGAGGCGACCGAGCAGATGCTGCGCTACTTCATCCAGCAGGTGCACCGCCGCCGCTACTTCGCCAAGCCCCGGATGGTCATCTGCGTGCCCAGCGGCATCACCGCGGTCGAGCAGCGCGCGGTCAAGGAGGCCGGCTACCAGGCCGGTGCCCGCAAGGTCTACATCGTCGAGGAGCCGATGGCCGCGGCGATCGGCGCCGGGCTGCCCGTCCACGAGGCCACCGGCAACATGGTCGTCGACGTCGGCGGCGGCACGACCGAGGTGGCCGTGATCAGCCTCGGCGGCATCGTCACCAGCATGAGCGTCCGCACGGCCGGTGACGACCTCGACCAGGCGATCATCGCGTGGATGAAGAAGGAGTACTCCCTCATGCTCGGGGAGCGCACCGCCGAGGAGATGAAGATGACCCTCGGGTCGGCCTTCCCGCTGCCGACCGAGCCGGAGGCCGAGATCCGGGGCCGCGACATGGTCTCGGGGCTGCCCCGCACCGTCGTGGTCTCCAGCGCCGAGGTCCGCCAGGCCCTCGAGGAGCCGCTGCACAACATCATCGACGCCGTCCGCAGCACCCTCGACCAGACCCCGCCCGAGCTGGCCGGCGACATCATGGACCGCGGCATCGTGCTCACCGGCGGCGGCGCCCTGCTGCGCGGCCTCGACGAGCGGCTGCGGCACGAGACCGGCATGCCCGTCCACGTCGCCGAGGACCCGCTGTCGTCGGTGGCCTACGGCGCGGGCAAGTGCGTCGAGGAGTTCGAGGCCCTCCAGCAGGTGCTCGTCTCCGACCCGAGGCGCTACTGATGCCCGACACCCGTGAGCGCCGCTGGCGCGGCCTCGACCGGCTCGACGCCCGCAACAAGGCGCCCCGGTCGCTGTTCATCGCCCTGCTGCTGGCCAGCGCCACCCTGATCACGCTGGACTACCAGGGCGGCTCCGACTCGGCGATGGAGCCGGCCCGGCGAGCGGTCGGCGAGGCCTTCGGCCCCGTCGAGTCGGTCACCGCCGCGGTCGTGCGCCCCTTCACCTCGGTGCCGTCGTGGCTGCGCAGCCAGGGCGCGCTCAGCGACGAGATCCGCGACCTCGAGGCCGAGAACTCCGCCCTGCGCAACGAGGTGGAGACGGCCGGCTTCGACCGCAACCGCCTCGAGTCGTACGACGGCCTGACCCAGGCCGCCCAGGACCTCGGCCAGGCCCTGGTCCCGGCCCGCGTGGTGGCCTTCGGCCCGTCGCAGTCCTTCAGCAACACCGTCACCATCGACGCCGGCTCCGCGGCGGGGATCGGCCCCGACATGACGGTCGTCAACAACGACGGCCTCGTCGGCCGGGTGCTGCGTGTGACCCGCTCCACCGCGACGGTCCTGCTCGTCACGGACACCGAGTCGATCGTCGGCGGCCGGGTCGGCTCCAGCATGGAGATCGGCTTCGTCCACGGCCGCGGCACGCTCGCCGACAACGGTGGGCTCGACCTGCGCCTCGTCGACGACGCCGTCGTGCCCGCCGAGCACGACACGGTCGTGACCTGGGGCAGCACCGGCGGTCCCTACCAGCCCGGTGTCCCGATCGGCGAGGTCACCGAGGTCTACAGCAGCCTGCTGGAGACCTCGCAGCGCGCGGTGATCAAGCCGTTCGTCAACTTCTCCGCGCTCGACGTCGTGGGGGTGATGGTGCCCACCGGCACCACCAGTGACCGCGCCGTCGTCGAGGCCGACGGGGCACTGCGATGAAGGCGGTGCACGCATGAGCCGCGCCCGAGTCCTCGTTGCGCTCGCCGCCGTCGTGGTGGCGCTGGTCCTCCAGGTCTCGCTGTTCCCGCACCTGGCCTGGCAGGGGATCGTCCCCAACCTGTGCCTGCTCGTGGTGGTCGCGGCCGCGCTGACCATCCCGGCGCCGTCGGCCCTGCTGCTGGGCTTCGCCGCCGGGGTCGCGCTCGACCTCGCGCCGCCCGCCGACCACGTCGCCGGCCGCTGGGCACTGGCGCTGACCGTCGTCGCCTTCCTGGCCGCCCGCGTGCGCCAGGACGTCCGCCCGACCGCGGTGGCCGTCGTCGCCACGGTGGCCGCGGCGTCGTTCATCGGCACCTCGATCTTCGCGCTCACCGGGCTGCTGCTCGGCGACGCCTGGTCGGTCGCGGAGCTGCTCCAGGTCATCGTGGTCGCCGTCGTGTGGGACGTCCTGCTCACGCCGTTCGTGCTGCCGCCGCTGATGAAGCTCTTCGGCCGGCTCGACCCGCAGCGGATGACGGCCTGATGGGTGCGGTCAACGGCTCGCAGCGCAGCCGCCTGCGCCTGGTGGTGGTCCAGGCCCTCGTCTTCTCGCTGTTCGCGACGCTCTTCGTGCGTCTCTACTACCTCCAGGTCGTCGGCGGCGACGACTACCAGGCGATGGCCGCCGACCAGTCCGTGCGCGACATCGTCGTGCAGCCGCAGCGCGGTCTCATCGTCGACAACCAGGGCCGTCCGCTGGTCGCCAACCGCACCTCGTGGGTCATCTCGCTCGATCGCAACCTGATGGACAAGATGACCGACCGGCAGCGCACCGAGCTGGTGCGCCGGGTGTCGGTGGTCGTGGGGGAGACCCCCGAGGCGATCGAGCAGCGGCTGGTCACCTGCGGCCACGAGGGCAGTGTCCGGGGCACCTGCTGGAACGGCTCGCCGTACCAGCCCGTCCCGGTGGCCACCGACGTCACCAAGGACGTCGCGCTGCGCGTGCTCGAGCAGCCGGAGGACTACCCGGGCGTGGTCGCCGAGCAGCAGAGCGTGCGCGCCTACCCCGAGCCCTACGGCATCAACCTCGCCCACGTGCTCGGCTACCTCAGCCCGATCACCGAGGACGAGTACGACGCCGCGGCCGAGGCCGACGACCGGTCGCTCAACGGCGGCTCCTCGGTCGGCCGGGCCGGTGTCGAGAAGCAGTACGACGAGTGGCTGCGCGGCCTGCCCGGCTACCGCCGGGTCGCGGTCGACTCGATGGGGCGCGTCCTCGGCGACGACTCGCTCGTGGAGAGCACGCCCGGGGACACCCTGGTCACCTCCATCGACGCCAAGGTGCAGAGCGTCGTGGAGAAGCAGCTCGCCGAGCGGATCAAGGTGCAGCGAGGGACCCTCGACACGGTGACCGGTCGCAACTACGTGGCCGACTCCGGCGCCGCGGTGGTGCTCGAGGCGAAGACCGGTCGGGTCGTCGCGATGGCCAGCCAGCCGACGTACGACCCCGGCGTGTGGGTCGGGGGCATCAGCACCAGCGAGCTCGAGCGCCTCTACTCCGAGAAGGCCGGCACGCCGCTGCTCTCGCGGGCGACCCAGGGCCAGTTCGCCCCCGGCTCCACCTGGAAGCCCTTCATGACCGCCGGTGCCCTCCAGAACGGCTACGGCACCGACACCACGCTCCCGTGCTCGAGCGGGTTCCAGGTGGGCAACCGGGTCTTCAAGAACTACGAGTCCGGCGCCTACGGCAACATCGGCTTCGCCAAGGCGCTCGAGGTCTCCTGCAACACCTTCTTCTACCGGATCGGCTACGACTACTGGCAGCGCTTCGGCTCCGACGTCGACGACGTCGACGCCAAGGACCCGCTCGTCGAGGAGGCCAAGACCTTCGGCTTCGGCTCCCGCACCGGGATCGACATCCCCGGCGAGGCGCCCGGACGGATCGCCGACCGGCAGTGGAAGCGCGACTACTACGAGTCGATGAAGGACTTCTACTGCGGGATCGCCGACAAGCCCCAGGACGCCAAGACGAGTGACTTCGTCTACAAGTTCGCAGCGGAGTTCTGCATCGAGGGCTACGCCTACCGGGCTGGTGACGCGGTCAACTTCGCCATCGGGCAGGGCGACACGATCGTGACACCGCTCCAGCTCGCCCGGGCCTACGCCGCCCTCTCCAACGGCGGCACGCTGTGGCAGCCCACGGTGGCCAAGGCCGTGGTGAGCCCGTCGGGCGAGGTGCTGCGCCGGATCGCCCCGCGCAAGTCCGGCACCGTCGACGTGCCGCGGCGCTACCTCGACTACATCGACCAGGCCCTGCAGAACGTGAGCCGGGTCGGCACCATGGCCTGGAAGCTGGTCGGCTTCCCGCTCGACGACGTCACGATCCGGGCCAAGACCGGCTCGGCGGAGGTCTACGGCAAGCAGTCGACCGGCTGGGTGGCCTCCTACACCGAGGACTACGTCGTGGTGATGATGATCAGCCAGGGCGGCACCGGCTCCGGCTCCACCGGCGACGGCATCCGCAAGATCTGGGAGACGCTCTACGGCGTCGAGGGCGAGCAGGTCCGCCCCCGCGAGGCCGCCATCCCCGGCACGGTCTCCCCGAAGACGCTGCCCAACTTCATGGAGGACGGCTCGATCATGCCGCCGGCCGTCAAGGGCGCGGGAGGGCTGTCGTGAGGACCATGACGAGCGCCCCGCCCGGACGACCGGCATCCGGCAGGCAGGCGCTGCGGGCCCCCGGGCTCGACTGGCTGCTGATGGGCGCCGCCATGGGCCTGGTCGTCATCGGCACGCTGCTGGTCTGGTCGGCCACGTCGACGCGCGCCGATCTCACCGGGGGCGACGCCACGGCGTACCTGCGCAAGCAGCTGGTCAACGTGGCCATCGGCGTGGTGCTGATGGTGATGGTGATGGCCACCGACCACCGCTGGGTGCGGATCCTGGCGCCGCTGGTCTACGTCGGCTCCATCGTGGGGCTGATCGGCGTGCTCGTCGCCGGCAGCACCATCAACGGTTCCCGCTCGTGGCTCCAGGTCGGCGGGATGTCGATCCAGCCGGCCGAGTTCGCCAAGCTGGCCGTGATCATCGGCATGGCGCTGCTGGTCGCCGAGCGCAGCGAGGGTCGGTGGCGCCGCGGCGTCAAGACGCCCGAGGTGCTGGGGATGCTGCTCATCGCCGGCGTCCCCGCCGCGCTCATCCTGCTCCAGCCCGACCTGGGCACGATGCTGGTGCTCACCGCGACGGTCTTCGGCGTGCTGGCGGTGGCCGGGGCGGCCCGTCGCTGGCTGGTCGGGCTCACCGTCGCCGGCGTCGTGGGCGCGGGCGTGGCGGTGGCGGCCGGGGTCCTGAAGGACTACCAGGTCGACCGCTTCATGGCCTTCACCAACCCCGGGCTCGACCCGCGCGGCGCCGGCTACAACACCGAGCAGGCGCGGATCGCGGTCGGCAACGGCGGCCTCTTCGGCCAGGGCCTCTTCGAGGGCTCGCAGACCCGCTCGGGCTTCGTCCCCGAGCAGCACACCGACTTCATCTTCACCGTCGCCGGCGAGGAGCTCGGGCTTGTCGGGGCGGGTCTGGTCATCGCCCTGCTGGGCATCGTCATCTGGCGGGCGCTGGCCATCGCGATGGACACCGACGACGTCTTCGGCCGGGTCGCGGCGGCGGGCATCGCGTGCTGGTTCGGCTTCCAGGCCTTCCAGAACGTCGGCATGTGCCTGGGGATCATGCCGGTCACCGGTGTGCCCCTGCCGTTCGTGTCGTACGGCGGCTCGTCGATGTTCGCGGGCATGCTCGCGCTCGGGCTGCTCCAGAACGTCCACCTGCGCGCCTCGGCCCCGTTGCCCACCCGGTTCCTCGCGAGCCCCCGGGTGCTGGCCGGCCGGTAGGCCTCAGGCCCGGCGCTTGCGCGTCGGGCAGTCGGTCGAGGCCGGCACCACGTAGTCGACGACGACCCGCGCGTGGTCGGAGACGGACGAGCGCAGCGTCTGGGCGCTGCGCGGCTCCAGGGTCGGGCTGGCCATCACGAAGTCGATGCGCGAGCCGTTGGGACCGGTGCCCTCGGGGCCCGAGCCGGCGACGGGCCACGCGTCGACGAGCTGCGCCAGCAGCGGGCCGAGGGTCGGGGTGTTGGCGGTCGCGTTCATGTCGCCGCCGAGGATGGTCGGCTGCTCCTCGCCGGCGAGGATGCCGGCCACGTGGCGGGCCTGGGCCTCGCGGAGCCCGACCAGCTTGTTCTGGAGGTGGGTGTTGTAGACACGCACCTCCTGGCCGCCGACCTCGAGGCCGGCCCACTGGAGGCCGCGCGGCTCGCCGCCGGCGGAGTTGGGCAGCGGGAAGCGTCCGGAGTCGATGATCTCGAAGCGGGAGAGGATGGCCGTGCCGTACTGACCGTTGCCCTGCACGACGTTGGGGCTGAAGGCGCCCTCCATGCCCAGCGCCTCGGCGAAGTAGGCGACCTGGTCGACGCCGCCCGTGCGGCCGTGGAAGCGGTCGATCTCCTGCAGCAGCACGATGTCGGGGTCGAGCGCACGGATCTCCTGCGCGACCGTCGCGATGCCGCCGAAGGACCGGTGGGTGTTGAAGGAGACGACCCGGACGTCGACGGACTCCTGGAGCTTGCGGCAGGCGATCGCCTCGATGCCGGGCGGGGGAGTGGGGACCTCCTCGGTGGCGCCCGCACGGGGCTTGCCCGGCCTGCCGGGCTTCGCCGTCCCGTCCGCCGACGGGAGCGGGGTCTCGATGGTGACCGACGGCGTGGGAGTCGCGGCGGCGTCGACGCCCGCTGGCAGGTCGTCGCCGCGTCGGCGGTCGACCACGACGAGCGTGGCGATCACCCCGAGCACGAGCACGAGCAGCACCGCGCGCACCAGCTGCTCCCGTCGTGTCACGCAGTGAAGTGTGCCCGGTGGGGCCAGCACTTTCGACCGGCCGGTGGCTTTTCGCGCACCGCCGTGTGCGGCGTACCCTTGAGGGCTGGTCCGTCCCCCGACTCTCCGAGGTGCTTCTCGCGTGTCCGTCTCCACCTCCGTGCCCGCTCCGGCGTCGGTCTTCCCGCTGCTGGAGTCCCGCCTCCCCTCGGTGCAGAAGCCGATCCAGTACGTCGGCGGCGAGCTCAACTCCACGGTGAAGGAGTGGGACTGCGCGCCCGACGGGGAGACCGTCCGCTGGGCCCTGATGTACCCCGACGCCTACGAGGTCGGCCTGCCCAACCAGGGCGTCCAGATCCTCTACGAGGTGCTCAACGAGCGCGACTGGATCGTCGCCGAGCGCACGTACGCCGTGTGGCCCGACATGGAGGCCGTCATGCGGGAGCACGACATCCCGCAGTTCACCGTCGACAGCCACCGTCCCGTGCGCGCCTTCGACGTCCTCGGGCTGTCGTTCTCCACCGAGCTCGGCTACACCAACATGCTCAACGCCCTCGACCTCGCGGGCATCGCCCTGCACGCGGCCGACCGCGGCGACGACGAGCCGATCGTGCTCGCCGGCGGGCACGCGGCCTTCAACCCCGAGCCGATCGCCGACTTCATCGACGCCGCCGTCCTCGGTGACGGCGAGGAGGTCGTGCTCGCGATCTCCGAGGTCGTCCGCGAGTGGAAGGCCGAGGGTCGCCCCGGTGGCCGCGACGAGCTGCTGCGCCGCCTCGCGGTGAGCGGCGGTGTCTACGTCCCGAAGTTCTACGACGTCGTCTACACCGCCGACGGCACCATCGAGGCCGTCGTCCCCAACAAGCCCGGCATCCCGTTCCGGGTCAGCAAGCACACGCTGATGGACCTCGACGCCTGGCCCTACCCGCGCAAGCCGCTGGTGCCGCTGGCCGAGACGGTGCACGAGCGCTTCAGCGTCGAGATCTTCCGCGGCTGCACGCGGGGCTGCCGCTTCTGCCAGGCGGGCATGATCACCCGACCGGTGCGCGAGCGCTCGATCAAGACCATCGGTGACATGGTCGAGAACGGCATCCGCAAGTCCGGCTTCGAGGAGGTCGGCCTGCTGTCGCTCTCCAGTGCAGACCACACCGAGATCGGCGAGGTCGCCAAGGGCCTGGCCGACCGCTACGAGGGCTCCAACGTCTCGCTCTCGCTGCCGTCGACCCGCGTCGACGCCTTCAACATCTCGCTGGCCAACGAGTTCTCCCGCAACGGGCGGCGCTCGGGCCTCACCTTCGCCCCCGAGGGCGGCTCGGAGCGGATGCGCAAGGTGATCAACAAGATGGTCACCGAGGAGGACCTGATCAACACCGTCGCCGCGGCCTACTCCCACGGCTGGCGGCAGGTCAAGCTCTACTTCATGGTCGGCCTGCCGACCGAGACCGACGAGGACGTCCTCCAGGTCGCCGAGCTCGCCAAGAAGGTCATCGCCAAGGGCCGCGAGGTCACCGGTCACAACGACATCCGTTGCACGGTGTCGATCGGCGGTTTCGTCCCCAAGCCGCACACGCCCTTCCAGTGGGCGGCCCAGCTCGACCACGAGACCACCGACAGCCGCCTCAAGAAGCTGCGCGACACCGTCCGCGAGGACAAGCGCTTCGGCCGGGCCATCGGCTTCCGCTACCACGACGGCAAGCCGGGCATCGTCGAGGGACTGCTGTCCCGCGGTGACCGCCGGGTCGGCCGCGTCATCGAGGAGGTCTGGCGCGACGGCGGTCGCTTCGACGGCTGGAGCGAGCACTTCTCCTACGACCGCTGGATGGCCGCCACCGAGCGCGGGCTCGCCGGCACCGGCGTCGACGTCGACTGGTACACCGTCCGTGAGCGCGAGTACGACGAGGTCCTGCCCTGGGACCACCTCGACTCGGGCCTCGACAAGGACTGGATGTGGGCCGACTGGGAGGACGCGCTGGCCGCGGCCGAGGGCGCCGACATCGAGGTCGAGGACTGCCGCTGGACGCCCTGCTACGACTGCGGGGTGTGCCCGGAGATGGGGACCGAGATCCAGATCGGCCCCACGGGCCAGACGCTGCTGCCGCTTTCCGTCGTGTAGGCCTCGGCTGCGTGCCAGACTCCGCCCCGTGCATCACGTGCTGGACCTCGGGTCCCGGAAGTTCTGGCGGTTCACGGGCCGGGCGGTCGACCTCGACGGGCGGGAGCGGTGGCTGGACGCGCCCGTCAGCCGCTCGTCCAAGGTGACGGCGGCGTGGCTGGAGGCCGAGGCGGCCCGGCACGGTGGGACCCTCGTCGAGGACGACCCGACGGCCGGTCTGCTGCCGTCCATGGCCGCCCTCGACGGCCCCGGCTTCGACGCGCGACGCCTGCGGCCGGAGATCCGCGACTTCTACGAGAACACCGCGGCGTGGCAGATGGAGGTGTGGACCGGGTGGTCACCGCTCTTCTGGCCCGCGGGGGAGCTGGTCTCCCGGTTGTGGGGCCGGCGGGTCGAGCAGCTCGCCCTGCCGATGCGCCCGCTCGACGTGGCCCACGGGATGAGCAGCCAGGTGACGCCGATCCATGACCACCGGGGCGTCCAGGTCGCGGCCGCCTGGACGCGCACGTTGCGCGGGAGCGGTCGCACCGCGTTCAGCGGGGCCTACTCGACGCGGACCCTTCCGGGGGCCGACCGGCCGAGCGTCCACGTCGCGTTCCCGCTCGAGTCGGGCAACGTCCAGGTGTTCCTGCGCCCGTCGGTGGTCGACGACGGCGGGCTCCTCCTCGAGTCGCCGAGCGGCGCGTTCGGCCAGGACGGCGCGTACGTCGTCGTACGGGACGCCCGCGACCACGCCGCCCGTGTGCCGCTCCACGAGCGTTTCCACGTGTACGTCGACCCGGACGGCGTCCTGCGCACCGACCACGAGCTGCGCCTCTGGAACGCCTCGGCCGTGCGGCTCCACTACAAGCTCGGACGCGCGCCGTGACGATCCACACCTTCCACCTCGCCGAGGTCCCGGCATCCGTGGGTGCCCGGGCGCTGGTGCGCCCGCCCGTGCCCGGCCGCTCCTCCGGGCTCGACCACGCCGAGTCGCTGTCGCTCATGCGGCTCGGAGCGCCCACGCTCTCGACCGACCGCCTGCAGCTGCGTCGCCTGGCCGTCTTCGCGCAGTGGCGTGACGAGGCCGCCGTCGATCGCTTCCTGGAGCAGGACCCGCTCGGCCGGTCGCTCGCGCTGGGGTGGCACGTGCGTCTGGAGTTCCTGCGGCGCTGGTCGACGCTGGCGGCGCTGCCCGGCCTGCCGGTGCGCGCCGGGTCGTGGGAGCAGGAGGAGCCC
This sequence comes from Nocardioides sp. Soil777, assembly GCF_001428425.1. Classification (NCBI taxonomy): domain Bacteria; kingdom Bacillati; phylum Actinomycetota; class Actinomycetes; order Propionibacteriales; family Nocardioidaceae; genus Nocardioides; species Nocardioides sp. Soil777. Next base: position 449,446 of record NZ_LMSN01000001.1, on the reverse strand, counting down.
GTCGCCGCCGTGACCCTCGCCCGGATGCGCCTCGCCCAGGTGCCCCGCTTCCTGCACTGGGGCAAGCCGGCCGAGAGGCTCGTCCGCGACCACCCGGCGGCCACCCTCGCGCTCGCGGCCTTCCGGCCGCCCCGCACGATCGCGACCTTCTCGATCTGGCGCACCGTGCGCGAGATGGAGGAGATGGTGCACGGCCGCTCCGAGGGCCCGGGGCCGCAGCGGCACTCCGCCGCCATGGCCGAGCAGGAGCGCCGTGGCTTCCACCACGAGTTCGCGACCTACCGCTTCCGGCCGGTCTCGGAGCACGGTGCCTGGGAGGGGCGGACCGGCCTCGTGCCGCGGCCCCGATGACGACCCGCTCCAGCGCGTAGTCGGGGACGACCTCGTAGGCGATCGGCCGGTTCGGCCAACCGGATCGTCCCCAACTACGGGCGGGTGGAGGGGCCACGGTCACCCGCGGCGGACGTCCAGCTGCTGGTCGAAGTACCGGATGGTGCGGTCCATGCCGGCGAAGAAGGCAGGGCCGAAGGCGTGCCCGTCGTCGTACCACGCGAGGGTGCTGTCGACCCCGGCCCGCTGCATGGCCGACTGCGTAGCGCGGGCCCAGGCCGGGGGACAGGTGTCGTCGAAGCGGCCGTGCACGAGGAGCACCGGCTCGGTGATCTCGTCGAGGTAGGGCCGCGCCGAGGCGGCCCGCCAGAAGTCCGGCCGCTGCTCGGGCAGCCCGTGGGCCTGCACGATGGCCTCCTCGCGCGCGTCGCCGTCGGGCCGGATGAACTGGTTGAAGTTCTCCCCCTCCAGGGAGGAGACCGACGCCCACAGCGACCCCGCCTGCACCAGCCCGGGCTCCGCGATGAGGGCCTTCATCACCACGCCGCCGCCCATCGAGCGGCCCATCAGCGCCACCCGGTCGTCGTCCACGGGCACGTCACGGGCGGCGCGCAGGGCCCTGACGGCCGCGATCACGTCGGCGGAGTAGCCCAGGCGCAGGTCGCGGTCCGAGCGCGGGTCGTCGGTCGACTCGGCGTGCCCGCGGTAGTCGACGTGCAGCGCGACGTACCCTCGACTCGCGAGGACCCCGCGCTCGCGGGTCATCCCCTGGCCGCGGACGTAGTACGCGGGGTCGATGTAGCCGTGGGCCAGGACCACGGCGGGGAACGGCCCGCGCCCCGTCGGCACGTTGAGGACGCCGCTGATCGTGAAGCGCCGCGTCCCGCGATCGTCGGTGGTCGTCGCGCGATACGTCACGTCGTACGACGTGTAGGCGGCTGTCCGCTCCCGCACGGCACCCAGCCGGAGCCGGTCCCCGTCGTGCTCGCCGGCGGACAGGGCGGCCATCGAGACCGGGTGCGGGGGCTTGGTGGGCTCCTCCGTGGGCTCCTCCGTGGGCTCCTCGCTCGGCTTCTCGGCGGGTGAGGACGACGGCTCGGCCGGGGACGGCGACGAGGACTCCTCCTCCGACGGGTCGGAGGAGGTGGCGGCGGGCGACTCCGGCGACCCGGCGGAGTCCGACGCGCCCGAGCACCCGGCCAGGACGAGCACCACGGCGAGGGCGACGGCGAGCGGGCCGGCGAGCCGGTCGGCGGGGCGGCGTACGACCTTGGTCACGGCGAGAGCTCCTCGGGTCGGGACCTCCACGGTACGGGGGAGGCGGAGCGCAGGGTCGGGGGAAGAGGGTCCGGGGGGCAGCAGGCTCCCTCCGTCGCCGTCCTCGCGTCGTTATAGTGTGGCGCGGCTGGCAGGGGGTGGCGACGTGTTCTCTCCGTTGCCGGGTCAGTCCATCGACCAGGAGGTGCACGTGTCGGAAGAGTCGCGGCCGACCGGAGTTGTGATCAGCGTCCAGTCGCTGCTCTACCACACACCCATCGAGTCCATCGAGCGCATGCTCGACGCCTTGGACAACTCCTCGCGCATCGGTCTCGAGGAGGGGGTGTGCCGTGGCTTCGTGGTCACCCTGGGCGACGGCTCGTCGTCGAGGGTGCTCCGCGACGAGGACGTGGACGCCCTCCGCGCCCGCTGCCCGCACATCCACGAGATCAGGTACCACTGGTTCGCGCGCAACGTGGGCACCGCGCAGGGTCACAACGCGATGGCTGCGCTGCGTGACGACGCCGACTACGTCATCTTCTCCAACCCCGACGTGGTGGTGGAGCCACGCGCCGTCTGGCGCATGCTCGAGGTCTTCGACGATCCGGCCGTCGGCTTCGTCGAGGCCAAGCAGCTGCCGATCGAGCACCCCAAGGACTTCTCCTCCGCGACGGGCCAGACGTCGTGGGCGACGACGGCGTTCGCGATGACGCCGAGTGACCTCTTCCGGCAGCTCGAGGGCTTCGACGCCCAGACGTTCTTCATGTACTGCGACGACGTCGACTACTCCTGGCGCGTGCGCGAGGCCGACCGCACGGTCGTCTACCAGCCCGCCGCCGTGGTCTTCCACGACAAGTACCTCTCCACCGATGCCCGCTGGCAGCCCACCAACGCCGAGGTGCGCTACAGCGCGGAGGCGTCGCTCCTGATGGCGCACAAGTGGTCGCGACCGAGGCTGCTCAAGCGCATCCTGAAGATGTACGACGCGTCGGACGTCGGTGCGCAGCGCGCGGCGGCCGCGGAGTTCCGGCGACGTCGCTCGCGGGGACTCCTGGTCGAGCCGAGGGACCCGCAGCACCGGATAGGCACGTTCGTCAAGTACGGCTACGCGAAGCACAGGTACTCGCTGTGAGCAACGACTTCCACAAGTACGACAACGAGGTCCAGCCCGACAACAAGTTCGGGCACACCCTCGACCTCCTGCAGCGCCACCTGCCCCCGGCGGGGGAGGACGCCGTGCACCTCGACCTCGCCTGCGGCTTCGGGCACATCGCGGAGCCGATCGTCGACCTGTTCGGCCTGCACTACGTCGGCGTCGACATCGACGACGGCGAGCTCGACGACCTGCGCGAGCGCGGGCTCGAGGCGCACGCGCTCGACCTGACGGACCCGGAGGTCGGCGACCACCTCCGCAAGGTGCTCGACGGTCGGCGACTGGCCTCGGTGACCTTCCTGGACGGCCTCGAGCACCTGGTCGATGGCTCCCACGTGCTCGCGGCGTTGGGCGACCTGGTGGCGGAGCACCGGGCCGTCGCGGTCACCAGCGTCCCCAACGCGACCCACCTCGACGTGGGCATCAAGACCCTGCTCGGACGGTGGGACTACACCGAGGCGGGGCTCCTCGACATCACCCACTACCAGCTCTACAGCCACGCCTCCCTCCGCCGCACCCTGCGTCGGGCCGGCCTCAACGTCCTCGACACCCACGACGTGCTGGTGGTGCGCAGCGACCAGCACTTCCCCACCGACCACGTCGGCCTGGCGGAGACCAGCGCATTCTCCGGCTACCTGCGGTCCGTCCGGTCGAGGGCGGAGCCGCACGGCTACGTCAACCAGTTCGTGTGGGCCCTCAGCGCCGCCCCACCCGTGCAGGGACCGGCGTACGTCGAGCCGCAGGAGCGGTCCGGCGACGTCTTCCTCAGCGTCATCATGCGCACCCAGGGGCGCCGTCCCCAGGAGCTGCGCGAGGCGCTGTTGTGCCTGGCCGCCCAGTCGGTGCAGGACTTCGAGGTCCTGATCGTGGGTCACCGGACGGAGGTCGCGGAGCAGAAGTCCGTCGAGGCGATCATCGCCGAGCAGCCGCCCTACCTCCGCGATCGGATCCGCTTCGAGCGGCTCGACCGTGGCCAGCGCTCGGCGCCGATCAACCGGGGCATCGAGCTCGCCACGGGCCGCTACGTCGCGATCTTCGACGACGACGACGTGGTCATGGGCGACTGGGTCAAGGAGTTCGCGGACGCCGAGCGTGAGCACGGCGGCCGGCTGCTGCGTTGCGTGGCCCTGCGCCAGGACGTCGCCATCGACACCGTGCTCGGGCTCCCGGCAGTCCGCTCCACCTCCGCGCCCAAGGCGCTCTACAACGCGACCTTCTCCCTGACCGAGCACCTGGTCACCAACCAGTCCCCACCGATCGGCTGGGTGTTCCCACGGTCCCTGGTCACCGACTTCGGACTCCACTACGACGACTCGATGACCACCACCGAGGACTGGGAGTTCCTCCTGCAGGCGGCCGAGCTCGCCGGGGTGACGGACATCGACCGGGGCACCGCGATCTACCGCTGGTGGGACAAGAGGGAGTCCTCGCGGACGGCCCACCCGCCGGGCGAGTGGGCACAGAACCAGCGCGAGATCGAGCGACGCATCGACTCGCGTCCCTTCCTGCTCCCCGCGGGCGAGACCCGGACCCTGCGTCGTGAGCTCTCGGAGCTGCGCACCCTGCGCAAGCGGGTCGAGCTGCAGGCCGGCAAGATCCAGCGGCTCGAGGCGCGCAAGGCCAGCCAGGCCAAGCGCATCGCCCAGCTGCAACGCCGGGTGGCTCGGCCCGACGCGGCCCCGCAGACGCCAGAGCACGTCTCGCTGCGAAGCCGGCTCCGTCCTCGGACCCGTGCTCGCGCTCTCCTCGCGCGGGCGCGCCGGGGCCGGACCTGAGTCGGACCGGTGTTCCGACCGGGCTGAGGGCTCAGCTGCGGGCGCGACCCGTGACCAGCTCGACGTCGTAGTCGGGCGCCGTCGGGCACGTCCTGGCCAGGATGCGCTCCAGGCGGGGCGACCGGGTCACCACCCGCATGTCTCCTCCCCAGGTCGTGATGGCCGAGCACACGGCCACCGGGTCGGTGGAGTCCATCGTGTACGCCGGGAACCGGATCGGGTCGGCGATGCTCGTGGCGCCCGACTGCAGCAGCCAGAAGTTCATCAGGCTGTCGAGGGCGACAGCCTCGGGCCCGTGGTAGAGCGAGACGATCGTCCGCGGCTCCTCGGCCATCAGGTCGAACATCGTGTCGTACGTCGCGTCGTACCCGATGTCGTCGTGCAACCGCACCGGCGTGAACGCGTTGGCGAGCGTGACCGGGCGCAGCGGCGGGGTCACCTGGAACATCAGCGCGAACGGGACCGCCAGCGCCAGGAGCACGCCACCCCCGCGCCACAGGCGTCGGGTGACCCGGCTGAACGGCTGGTGCAGCTCGCTGAACAGGATGAGGACCAGCACCGACATCACGATCCACGTGAACTTGATGGGGTAGTACCCCCACATCGGCAGGTCGGCAGCGGTGCGGGTGCCGATCAGCTGGTACGCCGCCAGCCCTGCGGCCGGCAGGGCGACCCAGTAGCCACAGCGCACCTCGGGGCGGATCCAGCGGTGGAGGAGGAGCACGAGCAGCGACAGGCCGACGACGGTGCCCATGACCCAGCGGTGGTCGAAGTTGGGGTGACCGCCGTCGACGCCGGGGACGCCGCCCGAGGAGCGCAGGTCGGGCAGCGTGACGAGGAGGGCGTAGCTCGCCGCGCCGACCAGGGCGGAGGCGGGGACGACAAGGAGCCACCCGGCTCGGCGCAGCGCCCTGCGCTCCGCGACGACCGCGGCCACCAGCCACAGGGCCGGGACCAGCACGACCGGGCCCCAAGCCATGGCGCTGGCCCACGTGGCCAGCACGAGCCCGGTCACCGAGGCGACGGGGTGCTCGCGGTGGGCGACCCAGCAGATCCATCCGAGCAGCAGGATGAGCATGGCGGGCGGAGAGTTCTGGTAGCCGTAGGCCAGCGCGAAGCCGGCCACGCACCACATCCAGGGGAGCAGCCCGGCCGCGGCACCGACGGTGACCCGCCGACCCGGGTGTCGGGGTCCGTGGCGCAGGGCGAGCAGCGACCCCGCCACGCCGAGGAGCATGAGGAAGCCGAGCCCGAGGAGGCCGCCGTGCAGCACCAGCTGGCGCACGGTGTCGGCCTGCGTCGCGTCGCCCAGGGAGGGGGCCGCCCAGGAGGCGTGCACCACGGTCGCCAGCGGCGCGGTGTTGCCCTGGGCGCGGAGCAGTCCGCCCTGCTCGACGAACTCGCGGTTGAGGATCATGTTGTTGGCCGCGTCGCCGGCCATCGCCCAGCCCAGCCAGGGTGACTCGCCGGAGGCGGCGGTCCAGCCGAAGTAGGCGGCCAGCGCGAGCGGCGTGACGACGGCCCCGGCGAGGGTCGCCCACTGCCGGGTGCCCGGCTGGGGCAGCGGCCGGGAGGCGCCCCACAGGGCATGCAGCACTCCGAAGAGCGCCCAGGCGACCGTGTTGTCCGTCGCCAGGGACCCACCCACGTGGGGGGCGAGCCAGGCGAAGCAGACCTGCGCGACCAGGCCGTAGAGGAGCACCACCGCGAAGGAGAGCCGCCACCCGAGCTCGCGGGCGTGGGAGGCCACCGCGACCGACAGCGCCGCGAAGGCCAGGGGGAGCGCGGTGTCGCTCAGCAGCGTCAGCACCAGGCCGACGGCGACGACCAGCTGCCACAGGAGCAGCCGTCGCCCGTGGCGGCGGGCGCGGGCGTGCTGCACGATCCCCCTCCTCACGTGGCCGAGCGGCCCCAACTATAGGAAGCGAGGACCCGCGGCCGGACTGCGGGTCGCCCCGGCGGCGCCGGGCCTATGCTGACCGTCCACCGCCGGGCCCATCGAGGAGCCTTCTTGACCGACCAGTGCCGCGCCTGTGAGACCGCCACCGACCCCTTCGCCGACGGGACCGTCCTGGGTCACGTGGACGTTCGCTACTCCCGCTGCCCCTCGTGCGGCATGGTGATGGCGCTCGACCCGACCTGGCTGGACGAGGCCTACGGCGACGCGATCGCCAAGCTCGACGTGGGGCTGCTGGACCGTTGCCAGATCCTGGCCAGCGTCACCGCCAGCGTGCTGCGCGCCGAACGCATGCGGGGCGGCCGCTTCCTCGACTGGGCAGGCGGCTACGGCACCCTCACCCGGCTGATGCGTGATCGTGGCTACGACTTCGCGCACAACGACCCGATGGCGGTCAACGTGTTCGCGGAGGGACACGAGGTGGCCGACCCGGGCGCGGAGCGCTGGGACATGATCACCGCCTTCGAGGTGCTGGAACACCTGACCGACCCGCTCGCCGCCCTGGCACCGCTCGCCGCGAGCACCGACCGGCTGCTGGCCACCACGCAGGTCCTCCCGTCACCCGCGCCGGCGCCGACCGACTGGGACTACTACGCCCTCGAGTCCGGGCAGCACATCACGTTCTACACCGGCGACTCGCTCGAGCAGCTCGCCCGCCGGCTCGGCTTCGACGGGGTCGTCACCAGCTCCCTGGTGCACCTGTTCTACCGAGGCCGGTTGTCGCCGGTGACGCGCGCGTTGGTGCGCCGCCCCGGGGTGAGCTACGGGTTGGGCCACCTCTCGTCCCTGGCCGACCGCCGCCACTCGCGGCTGATGAGCGACCACGACGCCGTACGGAGTCGGCTGACGGGGACCTCCGGGCGCTGACCGGCAGGACCGGGGACCTACGCGGCAGTCGGGGTCGTGCGACGGCGGGGCTTGTGGCGCAGCGCCGGACGCTCGACGTAGCGCCACGACGCGATCGCCATGAGCCACACGACCGGCGTGGCCAGGCCGGTCACGAGCCACGGGTCCGTGTCGTTGCCGACGAGGTGGACGATGGTCTGCTGGATCGGGAAGGCCCAGATGTAGACGCCGTACGACGCGTCGCCGTACCGGGTCATGCCTCGCGCGAAGCGGGGCAGCGCGTAGGCGAACCAGTAGGACAGGTAGACCGCGGCGACCGTCCACACGACGACCCGCAGCGGGTCGGGACCCAGCGCGGTGACGGCGCACAGCAGGAGCGTGCCGAGGGCGATCGGCGTGCTCAGCACGATCCGGTCGCGGTGCGTGTACGCTGCCGCGCCGACCGCGAAGGCGGCCAGGACGTACGCCGAGCCGACCGCGTCGGACATCGTCGTCACCCACCAGGCGGCCCACACGAGGCTGGTCGCCGCGACGAGCGTGACCACCCACCGGCTGGCCAGCAACCCGGCCGTGCCGAGGACGAAGACCATCAGGTAGGCGAAGACCTCCACCGGCAGGCTCCACAGCGAGCCGTTGACGGCGCCGGCGTAGACCGTGTCGTCGAAGACGCCGGGCAGCTGCGCGCCGAACGGCACCATCAGGATCAGCTTGACCGGGTAGAGCCAGGTCTCCGGCGACGAGAAGTAGCCGCCCAGCGACCGGGCGGTCACCAGCGGCCCGAGCACGAAGGCCGTGAGCAGCGCGGTGACGACCAGGGCCGGCATCAGGCGCAGCGCCCGCTTGGCCCAGAAGTCGCGGGGCGAGGGGTCGTACTCCCAGCTGCGCCGGATGAGCAGGCCGCTCACCGCGAAGAAGACGAGCACGCCGAGGTTGCCCAGCGTCGTGTCGAACTGGTGCAGCGGCTGGTCACGGCCGACCAGCGCGTAGGAGTGCGACACCAGCACCGCCCAGGCGGCGAGGAGGCGCAGCAGGTCGAAGTTGTTGTCCCGGCTGCTGAGCTGGTCGCCGAGCCGCACGCCGCGCAGGGTCACCCCGAGGGGCGTCGTCCGGGCGGCATGGGGCGGTGAGGTCACACGGAGCACGGTAGCAACGCGGCGCCTCCCGACCGCTGTCGGCGGGGCCCTAGGATCGTGCCTCGTGGCTGCCGACGTGACTCCTGTCCGCCGCGGCTCCCCGGGTCCACCGGTCGTCGCGGCCGCCCTCGTCAGCGGTGTCGTCGGGTACGTCGTCCTCGTGCTGGCGGCGCGAGAGCTCAGCGCTGCGGACAACGCCGACTTCCTCGTCTTCTGGGGTGCCCTGTTCGGGGTGTTCGGCGTCCTCATCGGGATCACCACCGAGACGACCCGCGCGGTCTTCGCCGGCGGCGGCGCGTCCGCGTCCGGGGCGCGGGTGCTGCCCACCGCCCTGGCGCTCGGTGCCAGCGCCGTCGCCGTGATCGGCCTCTCCGGCCCGCTCTGGGCCCCGCACCTGTTCGGTGACCGGTGGCTCGCGCTGCTCCTGGCGATGCTGCTCGGGGTGGCGCTGTTCACGGTCCACTCCGCGATGGGCGGGGCGACGGCCGGTCGCGGCGAGTGGACGTCGTACGCCACGCTGGTCGGTGTCGAGTCGACCACCCGCCTGGTGCTGGGTGCTGCCGTGGTGCTCCTCGGCGGCCGCGTCGTGGGCCTGGCCTGGGCGGTGGCCGCCGCGTGCGGAGCCTGGCTGGTGCTGTCGCTCACCTCAGCCCGCTACCGCAGAGCGTGGCGCACGCGCGCCGACGTCGACCGGGCCGGGCTCCTGCGGAGGATGCTCACCGCCTGCACGGCCTCGGGCGCCTCCGCGGTGCTGCTGGTGGGTTTCCCCGTGCTGCTGAGGATCACGACGCCGGACGACGTGTTCGCGGGCGCCGCGCCCCTCATCCTCGCCGTCTCCCTGTCCCGAGCCCCGTTGCTGGTGCCACTGGGGGCCTACCAGAACGTCGTGGTCACCAAGGTCGTCGCGCAGGGCGTCGGTGCGCTCAAGGGCGCCGGCGAGGTCCTCCTCGCCGCCACCGTGGTCGGTGCCGTGCTGGCCTACCTGCTCGGGCCGTTCGCCCTCCACGTCATCAACCCGGCGTACGACGTGCCTGCCTGGACCTTCGCCGCACTGGTGGTGGCTGCCGGGCTCGTGTGCCTGTTGACCCTCACCGGGGCGACGAGCATGGCGCTGGACCACCACGGCGCCTACCTCGGCGGCTGGCTGGCCGCCACCGGCACGACCGCCCTGGTCCTCGTGCTCCTGCAGCAGCAGGACCTCGAGGCCCGGGTGGTCGTCGCGCTGGTAGTCGGGCCGCTCGTCGGCATGGCCGTCCATGTCCTCTTCGGTGCCCGCCGGGATCGGTTAGAGTCGCCCACCGCTCGCCCCTGACGGAAGGTCCCGGATGCCTCGCCCCCTCGTGCTCGTCGACATGTTGTCCTACACGGGCACCAAGGGCGGGATGGAGACCTACACCCGCGAGCTGTACCGCCAGCTCGGCCGGATGGAGACCGGGTTCGAGTTCGTGGCCCTCGCGAGCCGGGAGGGTGGGCGCCTGGACCTGTCGTGGTTCCCCGGCGAGGTCGTGCGGTCACGGATCAGCGGTGAGAACCGGTTCGTCTGGGCCTTCGGGGAGCTCGTCGCCTCGAGCGTGGTCGCCCGCCGGCGCCAGGCCGACCTGGTGCACTGCCCGGCCACGCTGGGCCCGGTGCGCACCTCGATGCCCACGGTGCTCACGATCCACGACATGCTCTACTGGAGCCACCCCGAGTACATGGTGACGCCCTTCTACACGCGTCCGGTGATGTGGATGGAGCGGCGGGCGTCGGCCAACGCGGCCCATGTCATCACCGACAGTGCGGTGTCCGCGGACGAGATCCACAAGTTCCTCGGCTACCCGCGGGAGCGACTGACCGTGGTCCCGCTGGCCGCCTCGCACCCGGCGACGCTGGCCAGGGACGCGGGGGAGAACCTCATCCTGGCCAGCGGCCAGCGCCGCCCGTACAAGAACTGGGACGCGCTCATCCGCGCCCTCGCCCTGGTCGACGAGTCGGTCCGGCCGCGTCTGGTCATCACCGGGGGCGGCAAGGGCGAGGACCCGCTGGCGCCGGTGGTCCGCGAGACGGGCATGGAGCAGTGGGTCGAGCTCAAGGGGTGGATCGAGGACGCCGAGCTGGCGGACCTGCGCCGCCGGGCCCGGGCCATGGCGTTCCCGACTCTCGCGGAGGGCTTCGGGCTGCCCGTGCTGGAGGCGATGACGATGGGCCTGCCCGTCATCGCCAGCGACCTCCCCGTGCTGCGCGAGGTCGGCGGCGACGCCGCGATCTGGTTCGACCCGCACGACCTCGGGTCGATCGCGGAGGCGATGCGCACCGTGGCCACCCGTCCCGACGTCGCAGAGCGCCTGTCGGCGGAGGGCCTGGTGCAGGCGCGGAAGTTCAGCTGGGAGCGCGTCGCCCGGGAGACCCTCGACGTCTTCGAGCAGGTCCTCGGGCGCTGACCCGGCGCCTCAGCCGACGGACGTCACGGCCGGCCCAGTGCGTGCCGGGTCAGTGTGCGCACGCCCGGCCACGACCGCGTCCGCACCGCGGCCGGCACCTGGGTGGCGGCGTACAGGCGCGAGGCCGGGTGGAGGCGTGCAGCGCGCGCGGCACGGCGGTAGCCGTGGTCCTCGCAGCGCGAGGCCGCGATCCTGAAGTACTGCTGCTCGCCGACGAAGCGGCGCCCGTCCGAGACGGTCGCCGTGGACGCGCTCGCCAGGTGCCGGCGGTAGGCGAACACCTCGTCCGGCAGCACCAGCATCGCCGAGCCCGCCAGCGTCATGTCGACGAGCAGCGCCAGGTCCTGCACGAGCGGGAAGCCGTCGAGGAAGGAGTGCCTGCGCAACGCAGCGGTGCGGAAGGCCAGCGAGGGCCAGTAGGACCAGTTGCCGCGCAGCAGCGAGACCGCCAGCGGCTCGCCGGCGAGGGTGGTGGGTCCGTCGATGCGGGGGGCGAACATGCGGCGCTTGACGCGGTCCACGAGAGGACGCACGCGATTCCCCTCCTCGTCGATGACGACCACGCCAGGCTGGACGACGTCGACGCGGTCCTCGGCGGTCGCGATCGCAGCCCGCACCGTTCGGACGTAGTCACGCAGCATCACGTCGTCGCATCCCAGGAAGACCATCCACTCGGCGGTGGCCAGCTCCAGGCAGCGGCGGTAGTTGTCGGTGATGCCCAGGTTGGTCTCGTTGCGCAGGTAGGTGACCCGCTCGTCACCGAGCCCCGCGAAGTAGCGCGGCACGCTCTCGTCCGGGTAGCAGTCGTCGACCACGGTCAGCCGCCAGTCGGGATCGGACTGGGCCAGCACGCTCTCCACGGCCTCCACGAGCAGCGCGGGCTCCCCCCAGAACGGGATGAAGACGTCGATCACGCAGGGGGTCCTGGCTCGGTGTCGCCCGCCGGGGACTCAGCCGTCACGGTCCGGTCGCGTACGACGGACCGCTCCATGCCGTAGCGCTCCAGCGCCTCCAGCACGGCGATGCGCCGAGCGAGCTGGTGCAGCTGGTCGCGCGACTCCTGCCCGCGGAGGTACTGGTTGACGACGTAGAAGCCGAAGGTCACCGAGACCAGGTAGAGCACCAGGTCGGTGCCGCGACCGACGCCCACGAGGTTGGCCGCGGTGCTGACGAGTCCGGGGGCCAGGACCGCGATGACCACGACGACCATCAGCGCCACGAAGGCCATCTTCTTCCAGGCGTCGGCGCTGTGCGCGCTGCGGCTGCGCAGGGCCACCAGGAACAGGAAGGCGACGGCCGCCAGCAGGATGACTTGGACGATGATCATCAGCGGCTGACCTTCCGGAGCAGGGTGTCGAACGCGATGTTGATGGCGTTGACGGCGGGCTGGCCCTTGGCGACCGAGTAGTCGGAGTAGTCGATGGTCACCGGCACCTCGACGAAGCGGTAGCGGTTGCGCGCGATCAGCTCGATGATCTCGCTGGCGTGCGTCATGTCGGGGGCGGTGATGCGCAGGGTGTCGGCCACGTGCCGGTTGAACACGCGCAGTCCGTTGTGGGCATCGGTGAGTCGCACGCCGGAGGTGAGGTTGCTGAACTTCACGGCGGCCTTGAGGAGCAACCGCTTGAAGGGGCTGGCGCCGACCGCGGTGCCGAGGAAGCGGGACCCGAGCACGATGTCCACGTCCGTGGTGTCGAGCACCTCCAGCATGCGCAGCGCGTCCGCGACGCGGTGCTGGCCGTCGGCGTCGAAGGTGACGAAGCGGGTGACGCCGGGCAGGAGGCGGGCGAACTCGATACCGGTCTGGATCGCGGCACCCTGGCCCATGTTGATGGGGTGGTTGACCAGGTAGGCACCGGCCTTGAGGATCTCGTCCGCCGACCCGTCGGAGCTGCCGTCGTTGACGCACACGACGTGCGGGCACATCTCGCGGATGCCCGCCACCACCGAGCCGATGACCTCCGCCTCGTTGTACACGGGCACCACAAACGCGACGTCTCTCACTTGCTCCAACATACCGGTTGCGCGCCGGGACCACCTATCCGGCGCAGGGGTCTGGGGCGTCCCACAGGCCGGGGTGTGTGGCTCGTCGTGCCCGGGGGTGGTGGCACCTCGTCTAGGATTCCGCGGTGCCTCGACAGTGCCCCGCGGCGATCAAGAAGACCCGGTGACCTCCCCGGTCCGCCTGGTGACTGACGTCGAGCGTCGCGCCCGGATGGCCCGCCGGCACGGGATCGCCCCACTGCACCGGGTGGCCGACCCGGTGGCGGCCACCCGCGCGATGACGGTCCTGCACTCGACGGAGCCGCCGACGCCCTACCTCTCCATCCACGCGCGGGTCAACGGCGTCACCCGGGCCGACGTGGACCGGGCGCTGTACGACGACCGCACCCTCGTCAAGCAGCTGGCCATGCGTCGCACGCTCTTCGTCTTCCCCCGCGACCTGCTGCCCGCCGCGTGGGGGAGCGCGTCGGAGCGGGTTGCCGGCATCGAGGGCCGCCGTATCGCCAAGGACGTGGAGAAGGCGGGCATCGCCCCGGACGGGGGGGCCTGGCTGGTCGCCGCCCGCGCCCGGGTGCTCGCCCACCTCGACGACCACCCCGACGGGATCGCGGCCGGTGACCTCAGGGTGCTCTTCCCCGAGCTGTCCACGCCGGTCGCGGTCTCGGCGGGCTCGACGTGGAACCACACCCGCCTGCTCACCCACCTCGGCCTCACCGCCGACCTGGTGAGGGGGCGCAACGGCGGCCACTGGCGCATCTCGCGTCCGGTGTGGGTCCCGATGGAGCAGTGGCTGGGGGAGCGGCCGGTCCCTGCCTCGCACGACGAGGGGTACGCCGAGCTGGTCGGTCGCTGGTTGCGGACCTTCGGGCCCGGCACCGAGACCGACGTCGTCTGGTGGCTGGGGGCGACCAAGGGCGCCGTACGACGCGCGCTCGCGGACCTCGGTGCGGTCACGGTCTCGCTGGAGTCCGGCGAGACCGGCTGGCTGCTGCCCGACGACCTCGAGCCCGAGCCGGCGGTGGAGCCGTGGGCGGCGCTGCTCCCGGTGCTCGACCCCACGCTGATGGGCTGGAAGCAGCGGGACTGGTACCTCGACCCGGCCCACGTCCCCTACCTCTTCGACACCAACGGCAACGGCGGCACCACCGCATGGGTCGACGGCCGGGTGGTGGGCTGCTACGTCCAGGACGCCGAGGGAGAGGTGCACGTCGTGCTGCGCGAGGACCCGGGCGCGGAGGCGCGGGCCGCGCTCGACACGGAGGCCGAGCGGCTCACCGGGTGGCTGGCGGGGGAGTCGGTCAACAGCGTCTACGCCTCCCGCCAGATGCGCGAGGCACGCCTTCCCTGACGGGCCCTCGACCGCGTTTGCCGCGGCGGGGCCGCCCGCGGATAGCCTGTGCCCGCCATGCCACGCCAGGACCCCCCGCAGCAGCCGCCCCCCGTCCAGCGCCTCCGGGTGCGCTACGCCAAGCGGGGCCGCCTGCGCTTCACCAGCCACCGCGACTTCAGCCGCGCCTTCGAGCGGGCCGTCTTCCGCGCCCGCATCCCGATGGCCTACTCCTCGGGCTTCAACCCGCACCCCCGGATCTCGTACGCCGGCGCCGCCCCGACCGGGTCGGCGAGCGAGGCGGAGTACCTCGAGATCGCGCTGGCCGACGTCCTCGTGCCCGCCGAGGTGCACGCCCTGCTCGACGAGGCCCTCCCCGAGGGGCTGGACGTGATCGCGGTGGTGGAGTCGCCGGGCGGATCGCTCGCGGACCGGCTCGAGGCCAGCCGTTGGCGCATCGACATCGACGGTGCGCCCGAGGTCGTCGAGGCCGCGGCCGCCGCCTTCCTGGCCGCCGACGAGATCCTGGTCGAGCGGATGACCAAGAAGGGCCTGCGCGAGTTCGACGCGCGCGGCGCGGTGGTCGCACTCTCGGTGACGACGTCCGGGTACGACGACAGGTCGGCCCTCGACCTGGTGCTGCGCCACGGTGTCCCGTCGGTGCGGCCCGACGACGTGCTCACCGCGCTGGTGTCCGTCTCCGACGTGGAGCCCGGCCCGGCACCCCTGATGACCCGTCTGGCCCAGGGCCCGCTGTCCGACGACGGCACGGTCGGCGACCCCTTCGAGGCCTGAGCCCGCGCCGGGCGCCTCGGGCTTCTTTCCTCGCGCGGGTGCGCAGCTCTCGAGGTCGTCCCGTGGCTCGTCCCTGCGCGGGTGCGCAGCTCTGGTGCGGCGCCCGGGCTGTTCCCTGCGCAGGCGCACAGGGAAGGCGTCCGGCCATGGCTGGAGTCCTGCGCACGTGCGTGACGGACGCTCCCGACGCTGTCCAGCGCCTCGCTCGTGGTGACCGCGATCGGGCGGCGATGTGCGATACTCGCCACGTTCGACTCGAGGTGGTCCGCCACCGCGATGCCGGACCGACGACGTTCTCGCCGTACCGATCAAGGTCGGCACATCGGATGGGAGTCGTCTCCAGACCGCGACGCGGCCTGTGGGTCGGTGACAGCGATCCACGCAGGGTGGGACCACCAGTCCCCGTCCTGGGCCCGGCGACCGCGGCAGGGGACGGCGCGCACCCGGTGACGCACAAGCGGAGGGTGTCGCCGCCACACGAAGGCTTTGCGCCCCGACGTCCCCTGTGGCCTCGCGGCGCCGACACGGCTCCGGACCTCGAGTCCGGGTGCCGGCGAGGAGAGCGACATGCTCGACGACAACCCGAACGACACGAACGACACCAGCAGCGAGGGTCCCGCCGACTCCGGCGACACCCCCGCACCGCCGACGGTCACCCGGACCACGCGCAAGACCGCGGCGCGCAAGACCACGACCCCGCGCACCCGCAAGGCGGCCGCGCCCGCCGCGGACAGCGCCGCTGCCACCGAGGCCCCGAGCGGCGACACGCCCGAGGCGCCGGCCGCGCCGGTGGTCAAGAAGACCACCCGCACCCGGGCGCCGCGCAAGACGGCCGCGGCCGCCGCCGAGGCCCCGGCCGAGGCGTCGACGGAGACCGCGTCCGAGGCACCGGCTGCTGCCGCGTCCTCGTCGGACGAGCCGGCCCCGGCCAAGAAGGCCACGGTCCGCAAGACCACCCGCACGCGGAAGTCGGCCGCCCCGGCGGTGGCCGCCGCAGACAGTGCCGACGCCTCGACGGACGCCGGCGCGGAGGCGCCCGCCACGACGGACGAGCCCGCCCCGGCCAAGAAGGCCGCCGCCCGCAAGTCCTCGACGCGCAAGACCGCGGCCAAGAAGTCCGCCCCGGCCGAGGGCGAGGTCGCGACCGCCGCCCCGGCTGACTCCGACGCCGGCACCGCCGAGTCCACCGGCGACGCGGCGACCGACCGGCCCGCCCGCAAGACGGCCAAGAAGTCCGGGTCCCGCTCGGGCGCCAAGAAGGCCGTCGCCGCCTCGACCGACATGGTCGACGCGTCTGCAGTCGGCACCGCTGCCGAGGCCGACGCGGTTGCCGACTCCGCCGGCAGCGCCGGGGGAGTGGTCCCGCTGTTCCAGGCCCCCGAGGCCACGCCGACGGTCACCCGTCGTACGCGCAAGTCCCCGGCCCGCAAGGTCGCCGCTCCCGAGCCCGAGGCCGTCGACCCCGACGCCGAGCTCGACGAGGACGAGGACGAGACCACCGCCGAGACCGGCACCGACGCCGCTGACGCCCGGGGCGACGACGTCCAGGGCGACGACGAGCCGTCCGACGAGGCCGACGAGTCCGACGAGTCCGGCGAAGGCGGCACCGGCCCGGCCCGTCGACGTCGTCGCCGCGGTGGCCGCCGCCGCCGCAAGAGCAGCGACGGCACCGGCTCGGACAGCGACGCCGACGGCGGGGACGACGACGAGTCCCAGGACGACTCCACCGCTTCCTCCGAGGACGCCTCGGACGACTCCGGCGAGCAGGGCGAGGGCACCTCGCGTCGCCGTCGCCGTCGCCGCCGCGCCGGTGAGGAGGGCCCCTCGGACGACGACGAGCCCAACACCGTCACCAAGGTCCGCAGCCGCCGCGCGGCCGAGGACCAGATCACGTCGCTGGCCGGCTCGACCCGCCTCGAGGCCAAGAAGCAGCGGCGTCGCGAGGGCCGCGAGGCCGGTCGCCGCCGCGCCCCCATTGTCAGCGAGGCCGAGTTCCTCGCCCGTCGCGAGGCGGTCGACCGGGTGATGGTGATCCGCCAGCGCCAGGAGCTCACCCAGATCGCGGTCCTCGAGGACAAGGTGCTCGTCGAGCACTACGTCGCCCGCGAGTCGCAGACCTCGCTCATCGGCAACGTCTACCTCGGCCGCGTGCAGAACGTCCTCCCGTCCATGGAGGCCGCCTTCATCGACATCGGCAAGGGCCGCAACGCCGTGCTCTACGCCGGTGAGGTCAACTGGGCCGCGCTCGGCCACAAGGAGGGCCAGCCCCGCAAGATCGAGTCGGTGCTCTCCAGCGGCCAGCCGATCCTGGTGCAGGTCACCAAGGACCCGATCGGCCACAAGGGCGCCCGCCTCACCAGCCAGGTCAGCCTGGCCGGCCGGTTCCTGGTCTACGTGCCGGACGGCACGACCAGCGGCATCTCGCGCAAGCTCCCCGACACCGAGCGCAACCGCCTCAAGACCCTCCTCAAGGAGATCGTCCCGGACTCCGCCGGCGTCATCGTCCGCACCGCCGCCGAGGGGGCGAGCGAGGACGAGCTCACCCGCGACGTCGAGCGCCTCAAGGCCCGTTGGGAGGACATCGAGGGCAAGGCCCGCGGCAACGCCCCGGCCCTGCTCTACGGCGAGCCGGACCTGACCCTCAAGGTCGTCCGGGACCTCTTCACCGAGGACTTCAACAAGCTGGTCATCCAGGGCGACGACGCCTGGGAGACGGTCCAGGGGTACGTCGAGCACGTCGCCCCCGACCTCGTCGACCGCGTCGAGAAGTTCGAGGCTCCCGAGGGCGCCTCGGCCAAGAAGGCGGACATCTTCGCGGTGCACCGCATCGACGAGCAGATCGCCAAGGGCCTGGACCGCAAGGTCTGGCTGCCCTCCGGCGGCTCGCTGGTCATCGACCGTACCGAGGCGATGACCGTCGTCGACGTCAACACCGGCAAGTTCACCGGCTCCGGGGGCAACCTGGAGGAGACGGTCACCAAGAACAACCTCGAGGCCGCCGAGGAGATCGTCCGCCAGCTCCGGCTGCGCGACATCGGCGGCATCATCGTGGTCGACTTCATCGACATGGTCCTGGAGTCCAACCGCGACCTGGTCGTACGCCGCCTCGTCGAGTGCCTCGGCCGTGACCGCACACGCCACCAGGTCGCCGAGGTCACCTCGCTCGGCCTGGTGCAGATGACCCGCAAGCGGATCGGCACCGGCCTGCTCGAGTCCTTCAGCCACGACTGCGAGGCCTGCCACGGTCGCGGTGTCGTGGTCCAGAACGAGCCCGTCGAGTCCGGCGGCGGGGACGACGAGCCCCAGCGCTCCGCTCGCCGTGGCCGCGGCCGCGGACGCGACGGCGCCACGGGCAACGGCGGCGGGTCGGGCAACGGCGGCGGCGCACCGCAGTCGTCGGCCCCGTCCCCCAAGGACGTCGCCGCGATGGCACGCGCGGAGAAGGCCGACGAGGCAGCCCGGGTCGCCGAGTCCGGTGCGGACTCCGACGGCTCGGGGGACAGCTCGTCACCCACCGGTGGTGTCCCCACCGACACCGAGACGACCCCCAGCACCACCCCCGACAGCACCGACGACACCCCCTCGACCACCGAGGGCGGCGGCCGACGCGGCTCCCGCCGCGGCGGCAGGTCGGGTGGCCGCTCCCGCGGTGGCGCCGGGTCGGCGGCTCCCGAGGCCACAGAGGCCACCGAGGTCATCGACGGCGCCCAGGCCTCCGAGGGCAAGGACACCCCGGCGACCACCGACGTCTCGAACGACACAGGGGCCTCGGACATCGATGACGCGACCGACGCCGCTGACACGTCCGGGGTCGCCCCGGTCGCTGCCGCTGCTGTCGACGACGCGCCGGCCCGGGCGTCCGTCGAGCCCGGCACGGCCGTGGTCGAGGGCCCGTCGTCCGACGAGCAGCCCGCGGCGGTCGAGCCCGCTCCCGAGCAGGAGCGCCCCCGGGTCGTGACACGGACGCGTCGCCGCTCGGCGAGCCGGCCGGCCGGTCCGCCGTCCGGCGTCGCCGGCACCCTGCCCGAGTCGGGACGGGTCGAGCCGGGCACCTCCGACGTGGAGCTGGGCGGTGAGCCGGGCGCCGTACCGGACCCGTCGGCGACCGACGCGGGCTCCGAGCCGCACGTCGAGCACGTCCCGATCAAGAAGAAGGGCGCTCGCAAGCGCTGATCCACCGGACTCGGACGGTGTCGGGGCCTCGTTTTGACCCTGCCACCGTCCGGCCCGTAAAGTTGCCCCTTGTGCGCTTCGGCGTGCCACCTGACTTTTGCCCGCGGCGATTCCGCGCGGCATCCATGAAGACCCGAGGAGAGTGAGTCCGCCGTGTACGCAGTTGTGCGCAGTGGCAGCAAGCAGCAGAAGGTTGCTGTTGGCGACGTCATCGAGATCGACAAGATGGACCTGAAGGCCAACACGGTCGGCAGCACCCTGACTCTCCCCGTCGTGATGGTGGTCGACGGCGAGACCGTGACCGCGACCGGCCTGGACAAGGCTGCCGTGACCGTCGAGATCCTCGGCGCCACCAAGGGTCCCAAGATCGTCATCCAGAAGTACAAGAACAAGACCGGCTACAAGAAGCGCCAGGGTCACCGCCAGAAGTACACCCAGGTCAAGGTCACCGACATCAGCCTGTCGGCATAATTTGGGCGAGCGTGTCGGCTTCGCCGCCACCCGTTCGATGGGGCGAGAGTGTCGGCTTCGCCGCCACACTGCCGCCCAGATTTCCCGGGCTCGTCCCGTATCACGCACGACACCCACGTAGAAGGACTGAACTCATGGCTCACAAGAAGGGCGCCGCGTCCACCAAGAACGGTCGCGACTCCAACAGCCAGCGCCTCGGTGTGAAGCGCTTCGGCGGCCAGACCGTCAACGCCGGCGAGATCATCGTCCGCCAGCGGGGCACGCACTTCCACCCGGGTTCGGGTGTGGGCCGTGGCGGCGACGACACCCTGTTCGCGCTGCAGGCGGGTGCCGTCGAGTTCGGCACCAAGCGTGGCCGCAAGGTCGTCAACATCGTCCCCGGCGAGTGACGCTGCAGCGACACTGACTCCACCGCGGAGGGCGTTCCTGGACCGGGGACGCCCTTCACGCATTTCTCCACTACCGGAAGCGAAACCATGGCTGTCCCGACCTTCATCGACCAGGTCACGTTGCACATCAGTGCGGGTCGGGGCGGCAACGGCGTCGCGTCGGTCCACCGTGAGAAGTTCAAGCCCCTCGGCGGCCCCGACGGCGGCAACGGCGGCCCCGGCGGGTCGGTGATCCTGCGCGTCGACCCCGACGTCACGACGTTGATCGACTACCACCACGGCAACAAGCGCCAGGCCGAGCACGGCGGCCACGGCGCCGGTGCGCACCGCAACGGGGCGCACGGCTCCGACATGGTGCTGCCGGTGCCCGACGGCACGCTGGTCAAGACCCTCGACGGCACGATCCTCGGCGACATGGTCGGCGCCGGCACCGAGATGGTCATCGCGGCCGGCGGCCGCGGCGGCCTCGGCAACGCCGCGCTGGCGAGCAGCAAGCGCAAGGCACCCGGTTTCGCGCTCCTCGGCGAGCCCGGCGACGAGATCGACGTACGCCTCGAGCTCAAGGTCGTCGCCGACGTCGGCCTCGTCGGCTTCCCCAGCGCGGGCAAGTCCAGCCTGATCGCCGCGATGTCGCGGGCCCGGCCCAAGATCGCCGACTACCCGTTCACCACGCTGGTGCCCAACCTCGGCGTCGTCCGCGCCGGCGACACGACGTTCACCGTCGCCGACGTGCCTGGCCTCATCGAGGGTGCCGCCGACGGTCGCGGTCTCGGCCACGACTTCCTGCGCCACATCGAGCGCTGCGCGGCCCTGGTGCACGTCATCGACACCGCGACCATCGAGCCGGGCCGCAACCCGCTCGACGACCTCGACGTGATCGAGAACGAGCTGTCCCGCTACGGCGGCCTCGAGGACCGTCCGCGGCTCGTCGCCCTCAACAAGGTCGACGTCCCCGACGGCCACGAGATCGCGGAGATGGTCCGGGACGACCTCGCCGAGCGCGGGTTGCGCGTCTTCCCCGTCAGTGCCGCCTCCGGCGCCGGCATGCAGGCCCTCACCTTCGCGATGGCCGAGATCGTCGCCCGCTCGCGGGCCGAGCTCCCCGTGGTCGAGGCGACCCGCATCGTCATCCGCCCGCCGTCGGTCGACGGCGGCGGAGACTTCTCCATCGCCGAGTCGCCCGAGGGCTGGCGCGTGCGCGGCGTCAAGCCGGAGCGCTGGGTGCGCCAGACCGACTTCAGCAACGAAGAGGCCGTCGGGTTCCTGGCCGACCGGCTCAACCGCCTCGGCATCGAGGACAAGCTCGTCAAGCTCGGTGCCCAGGAGGGCGACGCGGTCATCATCGGCCACGAGAACAACGCCGTCGTCTTCGACTTCAAGCCCAGCGTCGAGGCCGGCGCCGAGATGCTGGGTCGCCGTGGTGAGGACGAGCGCCTCCGCGAGGAGCGCCCCTCCGCCACCCGTCGCCGCGACATCCAGGAGCAGATGCCCGAGCGCTCCGAGACCGAGACCCGCGCCGACGTGGCCCGGCGCATCGACCGCACCAAGACCGCCCCGCAGACGGTCACCAGCTCGGGCATCGGCCCGATGTCCTACGAGATCGGCTCGGCGGACGACCCCGACTGGGACGGCAGTGACGAGGACTGACCCGACCGTCGACCGGGCGACCCTGGTCGCCGGGGCGCGCCGGGTCGTGGTCAAGGTCGGCTCGTCCTCGCTGACGACCGCGGCCGGCGGCATCGACCCGGCCCGGGTCCGCCAGCTCGTCGAGGTGCTCGCCGCCGCCCGCGGGCGCGGCGCCGAGGTGGTGCTGGTCTCCTCCGGCGCCATCGCGGCCGGCCTGGCACCGCTCGGCCTCACTCGCCGCCCCCGGTCGCTCGCGGCCCAGCAGGCCGCCGCCAGCGTGGGGCAGGGGCTGCTGGCCCACCGCTACCAGGAGGAGTTCGCCCGGCACGGGCTGGTCACCGGCCAGGTGCTCCTGACCGCCGAGGACGTCACCCGGCGCGCGCACTACCGCAACGCCTACCAGACCTTCGCCAAGCTCCTCGAGCTCGGCGTCCTGCCGATCGTCAACGAGAACGACACCGTCGCGACCTCGGAGATCCGCTTCGGTGACAACGACCGCCTCGCGGCCCTGGTCGCGCACCTCGTGCACGCCGACCTGCTCGTGCTGCTCTCCGACGTCGACGGCCTGTACGACGGCCCGCCGAGCCGTCCGGGGGCGCGGCTGCTGCCCGACGTACGCTCCGCCGCCGACCTCGACGCGGTCACCATCGGCGCGCCGGGCGCCGCCGGCGTCGGCACGGGCGGCATGGTCACCAAGGTGGAGGCCGCGCGGATCGCCACCGGGGCCGGCATTCCGGTCGTGCTGACCGCCGCCGACCAGGCGTCGGCCGCGCTGGGCGGCGCCGCCGTGGGCACCCTGTTCCACGCCACCGGCGGCCGACGGCCCACCCGGATGCTCTGGCTCGCCCACGCCACCGACGCCAAGGGCACGGTCACCCTGGACGCCGGCGCGGTCCGTGCGGTGACCGAACGGGGTGCCTCCCTGCTGGCCGCCGGGGTCGTCGCGGTGGACGGGTCGTTCGTCGCCGGCGACCCGGTGGACCTGCTCGGCCCGACCGGTGTCGCGGTCGCCCGGGGCCTGGTCAACTTCGACGCCGACGAGCTCCCCGAGCTGCTGGGCCGCTCCAGCCGGGAGCTCAAGGACGCGCTGGGCGCGGCGTACGAGCGCGAGGTCGTGCACCGCGACGACCTCGTGCTGCTCTGAGGAGGACCCGGTGACCTGGCAGCCGACCCCCGCGGAGGTCGCCGAGGAGGAGGCCTTCCGACGCCTGTACGGCGAGTGGGACGCCCTCGACCCGGCCGGCACGGCGGCCTTCATGGCCGGCTACCCGGGGGAGTGGTGGGTCGTCGGCGGCTGGGCCATCGAGGCCTTCACCGGCGTCGGGCGACGTCACGAGGACATCGACCTGGTGATCTGGGCCCGCGACCTGCCCCTGCTGCGCACCCACGTGGGCGACCGGCACCACGTCTGGAGCGCCGGCGGCGGGGCGATCCGCCCGGTCAACGACGACTGGCCCGAGCCGCACGGCGAG
This sequence comes from Nocardioides sp. Soil777, assembly GCF_001428425.1. Lineage (NCBI taxonomy): Bacteria > Bacillati > Actinomycetota > Actinomycetes > Propionibacteriales > Nocardioidaceae > Nocardioides > Nocardioides sp. Soil777. The sequence goes on along the minus strand of NZ_LMSN01000001.1, from coordinate 426,318 downwards.
GCGGGCCAGGTGTGGCCGCGTGACCACGCGAGCGCGCCGTGGTTCCTCGACTGCATCCTGTCGGAGGACCGCGACGGTCTCTGGGTGAGCCGGCGCGACGAGGCGCACGTCGTACCGCTCGCGGACGTCACCTGGGTGGCCGACGACGGCGTCCGCTACATGCGGCCCGAGGTCGTGCTGCACCACAAGGCGCGGTTGAACCGGCCGAAGGACACCGTCGACCTCGAGGTCGCGTGGCCGCTGCTCGACGCCCCTGCGCAGGCCTGGCTGCGCGACGCCGTACGCCGCGAGCGCGCCGACCACCCGTGGCTCGCGGGCCCGATGGCGGAGTGAGCCCTGCTCAGCCGCCCGTGATCGCCCACGTGAGTGCGGCCCCGACCAGCTCCCGCTCGTCCAGGCCGATCTCCCGGACGAGAACGGCATCGATCTGCGCCGCCGACAGGGTCCCGGCCCGCCGGGGGCGGCTGGACCGCTCCGCGGTGAAGGCGTCCATCAGCCTCCACAGCACCTGCGGCCCGCGAGTCGCCACGAGGTAGGTACAGGCGGCGGCGGCCAGCGCGTAGTTCGCCTCGGCGTCGACGTAGAACTCCGCGCTGTCGGCCAGGGCGGGTGCGGAGGTGTCGAGGAAGGACAGGACGTACGCCGCCATGCGCCGTTGCTGCGCGGCGGAGTAGTGGCTGCGCGACACGTACTCGGCCGCGCCCTCAGTCAGCCACCGGGGGCTCTGGTCGTCCCTGCTCGCCAGTGCCACGTGGGCCAGCTCGTGACGCAGCAGGAACTCCCGCTGCAGGCCGTTGTGGGCCACGGCGGGATTGACGATGAACCGGTATGCCGCGATCCTGCTCGAGCCCGGGCGGACCGGGACGGCGTACGCGACCCCGCCCGTCTCCTGGACATCCATCGGGGTCCGCCCCTCCAGGGCGGTGAGGTCGGAGATGTCGTAGGCCACGACGCGCCCGGACCAGCCCGGGACGGCCGCGAGGACGGTCTCCTGTGACGCCCTGAGGTCGCTCATCACGGCGGTGGCGTAGGGCGCGGTCTCCTCGTCGAAGAAGCCGAGGATCGGCCCGCTCTCGCGGACCACGAGGTGGGCGACGTCCCACGGGTCCGGGAGCCAGCCCGTCCGCCGATCAGCCGCGGCGTCGCGGTCGTCGACGAGCACGACCTCGCCGTCGGCCTGCCGGATCGTGTAGAGGAGCCTCCGCGTCACGCTGCGCGTCTCGAAGCCGTCGAGCCGGATGGTGAAGTCGACGGGCAGGTGGAGCTCGCCGCCATCGGCCTCGTCGTGCGCGGCACCGTCCTGCACGAGGTCGAGCCGCAGGCCGTCGACCGGCATGGCGGCGAGATTGTCGAACAGGCGGGCCTGCGTGGCCGTGAACTGCAGCTCGTCCTCGTCCACGGTGGACATGAACGCTTCCCGGTCCCCCTCGCGCAGGGCGTCCTCGCGTCGCTCGACGAGGGCCGAGGCCGCCAGCCGCAGCTCGCCCGCACTGAGCGGCTCGGCGGGTGCCGGACCGCTGGGACGCGCGCCCGCCGAGCAGGCTCCGGTGCCGAGGAGGAGCAGGCACACGATGATGACCCGGGACATCAGCCACATGGGCGGGAGCCTAGGTGGCCCCCGGACGGCCCGGGCGTGAACGCCGAGATGGACCTCAGGCACCCCGCGCGTAGGCTTGGCAGGTCATGACCACGCCCGGGCCCACCGTCTACCTCGACCACGCCGCGACGACGCCGATCCTGCCCGTCGCGCTGGACGCGATGACCGCCCAGCTGGGCGCGGTCGGCAACGCCAACTCGCTGCACGCCTCCGGCCGCTCGGCGCGCCGGGTCGTGGAGGAGGCGCGGGAGACGATCGCCCGCTCGCTCGGCTGTCGTCCCGGCGACGTGGTCTTCACCTCCGGCGGCACCGAGGCCGACAACCTGGCCCTCAAGGGCATCTTCTGGGCCCGTCGCGGCGAGGACGCACGACGCGTCCGGATCCTGTCCACCGCGGTCGAGCACCACGCCGTCCTCGACCCGCTGGACTGGCTGGCCTCCGACGACGGCGCCGAGGTCGAGCTGCTGCCGGTGGACGAGCGCGGCCGGCTCGACGTCGGTGCGCTGCGCGCCAGCATCGAGCGCGACCCCGCCTCGGTGGCCCTCGTGTCGGTGATGTGGGCCAACAACGAGGTCGGCACCCTCCAGCCCCTCGACGAGGTGGTGGCGCTCGCCGCTGAGCACGGCATCCCGGTCCACACCGACGCGGTCCAGGCCGTCGGACAGGTCCCGGTCGACTTCGAGGCGTCCGGCGTGGACGCCCTCAGCTTCACCGGCCACAAGGTGGGCGGCCCCTACGGCGTCGGCGCCCTCGTCGTACGCCGTGACCTGCGCGTCTCCGCGCTCGTGCACGGGGGCGGGCAGGAGCGCGACATCCGCAGCGGCACCCTTGACCCGCCGGCCATCGCCGGCCTCGCCGCGGCCATCGAGGCGTCGGTCAAGGCCCAGCCCGAGCACGCCGAGCGCGTGGCCGCGCTGCGCGACGACCTGGTCCGCCGGGTGGTCGAGGTCGTGCCCGACGCCCACCTGCACGGCGCCGTGCTCGATGCCGCCCTCGACGGCGAGGCCGGTGGCCGGCTGCCGGGCAACGCCCACATCGGCTTCCCGGGGTGCGAGGGCGACTCGCTGCTCATGCTGCTCGACGCCCGCGGCATCGAGTGCTCCACCGGCTCGGCGTGCAGCGCCGGAGTCCCGCAGCCGTCCCACGTGCTGCTGGCCATGGGCTGCGACGCCGACCAGGCCCGCCACTCGCTGCGCTTCTCGCTCGGCCACACCTCCACCGCCGCCGACGTCGACGCCCTCGTCGAGGCGATCGGTCCGGTCGTGGAGCGCGCCCGCGCGGCCCGGCCCCGGTGAGGCCGCGATGAGGATCATCGCCGCCATGTCCGGCGGGGTCGACTCGGCCGTCGCCGCCGCCCGTGCCGTCGAGGCCGGCCACGACGTGACCGGCATCCACCTCGCGCTCTCGCGCAACCCCGCGTCGTACCGCACGGGCGCCCGTGGCTGCTGCACGATCGAGGACAGCAACGACGCCCGCCGCGCGGCGGACGTCATCGGCATCCCGTTCTACGTCTGGGACCTCTCCGACCGCTTCCACGAGGACGTGGTCGAGGACTTCATGGACGAGTACGCCGCCGGCCGCACGCCCAACCCGTGCCTGCGCTGCAACGAGAAGATCAAGTTCGCCGCCGTGCTCGACCGCGCGCTGGCGCTGGGCTTCGACGCCGTCGCCACCGGTCACTACGCCCAGCTGCGCACCGGGGACGACGGGCTCATCGAGCTGCACCGCGCGGTCGACCACGGCAAGGACCAGTCCTACGTCCTCGGCGTCCTCGACCAGCAGCAGCTGGCGCACTCGCTCTTCCCGCTCGGCGACACCGGCAAGCCGCTGGTGCGCGAGGAGGCCGCCCGGCGCGGGCTGCTGGTGGCGGACAAGCCTGACTCGCACGACATCTGCTTCGTGGCCGACGGCGACAACGCCGGCTGGCTGCGCGACAAGCTCGGCGACCGCAACCCCAACACCGGCGGCGACATCGTCGACGCCGCCTCGGGGGAGGTGCTCGGGCAGCACGAGGGCACCGTCGCCTACACCATCGGCCAGCGCCGCGGCCTGCGGATCGGCCGCCCGGCACCCGACGGCAGGCCGCGCTTCGTGCTCGACATCGAGCCGGTCTCCGGCACGGTCACCGTCGGTCCCCGCGAGGGCCTGCAGGTCGACCGGATCACCGGCATCCGGCCGCGCTGGTGCGGCACCGTCCCCTCCCTGCTCGCGGGACCCGGCGTGACCGTCCAGCTGCGCGCCCACGGCGCCGAGCACCGCGCCGTCGTGACCGTCGAGGACGGTGGCGAGCGGGTCGCCATCGAGCTCCTCGACCCCGCCGAGGGCATCGCCCCCGGCCAGGCCGCCGTGGTCTACGACGGCAGCCGGGTCGTCGGCTCGGCGACCATCAGCGCCACGGCCCGCTCGGAGGCGCTCGCGTGAGCGCCCTCGCCAGCGGTGTCGGGTCGATGCCCGGCACCGACGACCGGGAGTACGCCGAGGCGGTGCGGGTCGTGCTCGGCGAGCTCTCCCTCCCACACGTCCCCGAGATGCCCGGACGTGGCGCGGGAGCATCGATGACCGGCCGCGGGCTCGCCGTGGTCGCCGGTCTCGGCGCCGACCTCCAGCCCGCCGGGTGGCGGCTCACCGACGCCCCGGGCGTCGACCACCGCCGGGCGCGGTCGCTGCTGGCCCAGGACCTCGACCAGGTCGAGGAGCAGGCCCAGGGGCACGCCGGTCCGTTCAAGGCGCAGGTGTGCGGTCCGTGGACGCTGGCCGCGACGGTGGAGAAGCCGCGCGGCGACAAGATCCTCTCCGACCACGGCGCCCGTCGCGACCTCGCGCAGGCGCTCGCCGAGGGCGTGCGCGACCACGTCGCGGACCTGCGTCGCCGGCTGCCCGGCTGCGAGCGGCTGGTCGTGCAGGTCGACGAGCCGGCCCTGCCCGCGGTCCTCGGCGGCCAGGTGCCGACGGTGTCCGGCTTCGGCCGGCTGCGTCGCGTCGACCTCCCCGAGGCATCCCAGGCGCTGGAGTGGGTGCTGACGGCGATCACCGAGGCGGGGGCCGAGCCGTGGGTGCACTCGTGCGCCCCCGGAGTGCCGTGGTCGCTCGTGCACGGCGCCGGAGCGCTGGGGCTGTCCGCCGACCTCGACGTGCTGCGCCCCGAGGACCTCGACCACTTCGCCGAGTTCATCGAGGCCGGCCGGACCGTCGCGATCGGCATCGTGCCGTCGACCGAGCCGGGGAGCGTCCCCACCGACACGGCCCTCACCGAGCGGGTGCTGCGCTGGCTCGACATGCTGGGCCTCGACCACGAGGAGGCCCTGCCCCGTCTGGTCGTGACGCCGTCCTGCGGCCTCGCCGGTGCGTCGTACGACTGGTCGCGGCAGGCGCTGCACCTCTCCGGCGTCGTCGCCGGCCACCTCTGACCCGTCCCCCGGCCGCGCCGTAGTTGGGGACGAACCGGTAGGTGGACGTGCGGTTCGACCGACGAGACCGTCCCCGACTACCCAGCCGAGGAGGAGCCCTAGGCCGGGTCGAGCAGGCGCAGTGCGGAGTCGATCGCCACGTCGTTCCAGCGGGCCACGCCGGTGAGCATGTAGTGGCCCAGCGCTCCCATGTCGTGCAACGTGGCGTCGGCGGCGACCCCGCTCGCGCGGGAGACGTACCTCGCGGTCTCGGCGTACGACGTGATCCGGTCCCGGCGGCCGTGGGCGGCGACCAGGGACCGGCCGGCGAGGGTGCGCACCGGATCCTGCGCCGACCACCAGGGCGCGAGCCCGACGACGCCCACCACCGACGGGTCGTCGGCGACGTGGACGGCCACCCGGGCGCCCATGGAGTGGCCGAGCAGCACCACGGGCACGTCCCCGTGCTCGGCCCGCACCCGGTCGAGCGCCCAGCGCGCGTCGGCGGGCCGGTCGGCGCCGCCGTTCCAGCCGCGCTCGCCGTAGCGCACCAGCCACACACCCGCACCGGCCTCGTGGGCCCGCGCGGCGATGGAGCGCTGCATCCACGCCGCCCGGCGCCAGGAGGCGCTGCGGCCGTCGACCGGCTGGGTGGAGCGCGGTGTGCCGCCGTGCAGCATCAGGATCAGCGCGTCGGGGCGCCCGGGGGCGTCGTACCTCGTCAGCAGCGGCTCGGTCACGGTGCTCCTTCGGAGCGGCAGGTGGCGGTGGATGGGTGGGACGACTCCGACCCGCCCCCGGGAGGCGGGCGGGTCGGAGCCGTTACGGCGGGTGGAGCAGCGATCAGCCGACGTGGACGCCCTCGGGGGCGTCCTCGGTGGCCAGCTCCTCGTGCTTGACGTCGAGGAAGATCCACACGATCGCCGAGGCGGCCAGCATCATGATCGCGCCGGTGGCGAAGGCCATCGTCGCGCCCTCGGTGAAGGCGCCGAGGCTGGCCAGCTGACCGAGCGCGGCCTCGTCCATCCCCGGCGCGGCCGCCGCGATCGACGGTGCGATCTCGTCCGCGCGGGTCTGGGCGAAGTGCAGCGACACCGTGCTGAGGGTGGCAAGACCGAGCGCGCCACCGACCTGCTGCATGGTGTTGAGCACACCCGAGCCGATCCCGGTGTCCTGGGCCCGCAGGTGGTGCACGGCGACCAGGGTCAGCGGCACGAAGTTGAGCCCCATGCCGAAGGCCATCAGCACGATGAACGGCAGGATCTGCGTCCAGTAGTTGACCCCGTCCCCGATCGGGACGCCCTGACCGCCCACCGAGGCGGGCAGCGAGCCCAGGATCGAGGCCGGGTCCTCGGGCACCGTGATCCGGCTGAAGCCGTAGAGCGCGGCCGCCGAGAGCAGCGTGCCGATGCCGGACAGCCAGCGCGGGTCGACGTGGCTGATGAGCTTGGACGCCGCCGTCGCCGAGATGATCATGGCGATCGAGAAGGGCAGGAACGCGACGCCGGTCTTGAGCGGGGAGTAGCCCACGACCTGCTGGATGAACAGCGACAGGAAGAAGAACATCGCGAACATCGCGGCCGGGACGATCATCATCACCGCGAACGCGGCGGCGCGGTTCTTGGACTTGAAGATCCGGAACGGCATGAGCGGGTGCTCGACGCGCGACTCGACCAGCAGGAAGACGCCGAGCAGCGCGATGCCGATCGCCAGGCTGATGATGGTCGTGCTGTCGTCGAAGCCGTGCGCCTCCTGACCCGCGAGCGAGAGGCCGTAGACGACGGCGAGCAGGCCGCCGGTGCCGGTGATGGCGCCGGGGATGTCGAGCCAGCCGGTGTGGCGCTCGGACTCGTCGAAGTAGCGGGGAGCGAGCACGGCGGCGAAGACGCCGATCGGGACGACGATGAGGAAGGTGTAGCGCCAGCCCGCGATGCCCAGCGGGTCGTCGAGGCCGGTCAGCCAACCCCCGAGGAGCAGGCCGACGGCCGCACCGACGCCGGCCATCGCGGCGTACACGGCGAAGGCGCGGTTGCGCTCCTTGCCGGCCGGGAAGGTCGTCGTGATCAGCGCCAGGGCGGCGGGGGAGGCCAGCGCCGCGCCGGTGCCCTGGAAGGCCCGGGCCGCGAGGAGCATGAACTCGTTCTGGGCGATCCCTCCGAGGAGCGAGGCGAGGGCGAAGACGAGCACGCCGATGATGAAGATCCGGCGGCGTCCGTAGAGGTCGGCCAGCCGTCCGCCGAGCAGCAGGAACCCGCCGAAGGTCAGGGCGTAGCCCGTGACGATCCACTGGAGGTTGGCCTGGTCGATGTCGAGGTCCTCGCCGATGTAGGGGAGGGCGATGTTGGCGATGGTGGAGTCGAGCACCACCATCAGCTGGGCCAGCGAGATGAGGATGAGTGCCCACCGGAGCCGCTTGTGCTGCTCGGGGGTGACCTCCACGGGCTCCGTGGCCTGGGTCTGGTCGGACATGGTGTTCCTTCGGGTGTGGAGTGGAGTCAGCTCGCGGCGACGGCCGCGGGCAGGATGATCTGGTCGATGACGCGATCGATGAGGTCGGGGCTCGGCGGCTCGCCGAGCATGAGGAAGCGGTGGAGGACGATGCCCGGCAGGGCGGGGGCGATCAGGGAGATGTCGACGTCGTCGCGCAGCTCGCCGCGGTCCCGGGCCCGCTCGAAGATCGCGATGGACTGCGCGACCTTCGGCCCGAGCACCTGCGTGCGGTAGGCCGCGGCGAACTCGGGGTCCCGGCTGATGGCGGTGAGGACGCTGGTGAAGCGGCTGACGGTGTGGCGGTCGGTGAGCCCGCCGAAGCCGCAGTACGCCGCCGCGAGGTCGCCGCGCAGGGAGCCGGTGTCCGGCGGCTCGGGGGCCGCCTTCTGCGCGACGAGGGCGTCGATGACCAGGGTCAGCTTGTTGGTCCAGCGCCGGTAGAGCGTGGCCTTCGACGCCTTGGCGCGGGTCGCCACGGCATCCATGGTGAGACGGTCGTAACCGACCTCGGCGAGGACCTCGAGGGCGGTGTCGAGGATCTCCTGCTCACGGTCACCCTCCACCCGGGGTCGGGCGGTGGTCTCTGCTGGGGTCATGCGGGATGGAACACCTTCGTTCCATCCGGCATTCCCTCTGGTCTGGACCAGTCGTCGTACGACGCCCTGTGCGGTCCTGCCCGGTCGTGCGCCGCGTCGTCGGTGGGGGAGGGCAGACTGTGCCCATGACCGTGGAGCCCGCCCCCGCCGACGCCCGGGAGCGTCACCAGGAGCTCAGCGAGCAGGTCGAGGACGCTCGCTGGCGCTACTACGTCCTCGACGACCCGACCCTGTCGGACGCCGACTTCGACCTCCGGTTGCGCGAGCTCGAGGCCCTCGAGGAGGCGCACCCGGAGCTCCGCACCCCCGACTCGCCGACCCAGACCGTGGGTGGGGCCGTCTCGACGGAGTTCACCGCCGTCGACCACCTCCAGCGCATGGAGAGCCTCGACAACGCCTTCTCCTTCGACGAGCTCGACGCGTGGTACTCCCGGCTCGCCCGCGACGGCGTGGAGTCGCCCGACCTGCTCTGCGAGCTCAAGGTCGACGGCCTGGCCATCAACCTCCTCTACGAGCACGGGCGGCTGGTGCGCGCGCTCACCCGCGGCGACGGGCGCACCGGCGAGGACGTCACCCCCAACGTCAAGACCATCGACTCCGTCCCGCACCGCCTCACCGGCGCCGACGACCTGCCCGTGCCCGCGCTGGTCGAGGTCCGCGGCGAGGTCTTCCTGCCGGCCGAGGCCTTCGAGAGGCTCAACGCCTCGATGGCCGACGCCGGCAAGCCGCTCTTCGCCAACCCGCGCAACGCCGCGGCCGGGTCGCTGCGGCAGAAGGACCCCCGGGTCACGGCCACCCGGGCGCTCGGCATGGTCTGCCACGGCCTCGGCGCGCGCGAGGGCTTCGAGCCCGTCGCGCAGTCCGCGTCGTACGCCGCGATGCGCACCTGGGGGCTGCCGACCTCCGACCAGGTCCGGGTCGTCCCGACGATCGAGGAGGTGCGCGCCTACGTCGAGCACGTCGGCGAGCACCGCCACACCATCGTGGGCTACGAGATCGACGGCGTGGTCGTCAAGGTCGACGACGTGCAGCTGCAGCGTCGGCTCGGGTCCACGAGCCGGGCACCGCGCTGGGCGATCGCCTACAAGTACCCGCCCGAGGAGGTCAACGCCAAGCTGCTGTCCATCGAGGTCAACGTCGGCCGCACCGGCCGTGTCACGCCGTACGGCGTCATGGAGCCCACCCGGGTCGCGGGATCGACGGTCGAGAACGCCACCCTCCACAACGCCCACGAGGTCAGGCGCAAGGACGTCCGCCCCGGCGACACCGTCGTGCTGCGCAAGGCCGGTGACGTGATCCCCGAGATCGTCGGCCCGGTGCTCGCGCTGCGGCCCGACGACGCCGCCGAGTGGGTGATGCCGACCGAGTGCCCGGCCTGCGGCACCACGCTGGCCCAGCAGAAGGAGGGCGACAAGGACCTCCGCTGCCCCAACCACGAGAAGTGCCCCGCCCAGGTGCGCGAGCGGGTGTTCCACGTCGCCGGGCGCGGTGCCTTCGACATCGAGGGCCTCGGCTACGAGGCGGCGGCGGCGCTGCTCGACGCCGGGGCGATCACCAACGAGGGCGACCTCTTCGACCTCGACGAGGCGGCACTGCTGACCGCCCCGCTCTTCACCCGGGCGCCCAAGAAGGACGAGGAGGGGCCGCAGCTCAGCGCCAACGGCGCCCGGCTGCTCGCCAACCTGCACGAGCGCAAGGCCGGGGTCCCGCTGTGGCGGGTGCTGGTCGCGCTGTCGATCCGGCACGTCGGGCCCACCGCGGCTCGTGCCCTCGCCACCCGCTTCGGCTCGATGGCCGCGGTCCGGGAGGCCGACGAGGAGACCCTCGCCAACACCGACGGCGTGGGGCCGACGATCGCTGCGTCCGTCCGGGAGTGGTTCCACGGCAGCAGCGCGGGGGACGCCGAGACCGACGAGGTCGGCGACAACGCGGGCTGGCACAACGCGATCGTCGACGCCTGGGAGGCCGCCGGCGTGACGATGGCCGACGAGCGCGACGAGTCCGTGCCGCGCACCCTGGAGGGGCTCACCATCGTGGTCACCGGCTCGCTCGAGTCCTACACGCGCGACTCCGTCAAGGAGGCGATCATCGTGCGCGGCGGCAAGGCATCGGGGTCGGTCTCCAAGAAGACCGACTACGTCGTGGTCGGCGACAACGCCGGCTCCAAGGCCGACAAGGCCGAGCAGCTCGGCCTCACGATCCTCGACGAGGCCGGCTTCGAGCGCCTGCTCGCGCACGGGCCGGAGCCGGTCGCCGCGGAGGCGCCCGACGAGGTCTGAGGCCGGGACGACGTTTGGCGGCCCGGCGGGACGGACATGAGGTGAGGGACAACACTCTCTGGGGGTCCCACATGCGTTTCGTCCCGTCCGCTGCACTCACGCTCGGCCTGCTCGTGCCGGGCCTCGCCATGACCACGACGACCGCCGCAGACGCCGCAGCCGCTTCGTGCGGGGGGCTCCGGGCCACCATCGTCGGCAACGCCCGGGCCAACACGATCGAGGGCACCGACCGTCGCGACGTCATCGTGGCCGGCGACGGCAACGACACCGTCCGCGGCCTGGGTGGCAACGACGTCATCTGCGGTGGCGAGGGGACCGACCGGATCTTCGGTGGCGCCGACGACGACGCGATCCTCGGCGGCACGGACCGTTACTGGACCGACCGGTTCGGCCTGGTGCACAAGGAGGGCGACGTCATCGACCCGGGCGCCGGCAACGACACCGTCGACCCCGGCTACGACGCCCGGCCCGTCTCCCCCGGCATCGTCGCCATGCCCGACACCGTGACGTACGCCGACGCGCCGGCCGCCGCGGTCGTCGACCTGCGCACCACCCCGGCGACGGTCGGGGCGCACGGCGCCGACACCATCGCCGTGGCGGCCGGCTCCGGGCTGCGCTTCGTGGGGACCGCGTTCAACGACGTCATCCGGGGGACCTACCAGGAGGACGTGCTCATCGGGCGCGGCGGCGACGACCAGATCTACGGCCAGGACGACGACGACCGGATCCTCCCCGACGGTGACGACAGCGCCGGGGCCGACTTCGTGGACGGCGGCTCCGGCGGCGACCAGATCGTCAGCGTCGCCGGCTACGACACCCTGCTGGGTGGCCCCGGCGTCGACGCCATCTCGTCGACCTCGCTCAACCGGCTGGCGATCAAGGGCGGCTCGGGTGGCGACACCGTGACCGTCCCGGTGCCCGGGGAGTCCGGCTTCCAGGTCGTGGGCAACAGCGGTCAGGACAAGCTGCGGATGGTGGCCTACGCCAACCCGGCCGCCTTCCCGACGGTGCGCATCGACCAGCGCAAGGGCCTCACCAAGGTCACCAGGCTCCAGCCCGTCGCGGTGAGCGGCAAGTTCCAGAGCTTCACCGAGGTGTCGCTCCCCGCCAACGCCAGGACGATCTACAAGGGCACGATGAAGGGCGAGGTCATCGACGCCCATCCCGACTTCGGGGCGATCATCAAGGCCCGCGGCGGGGCCGACGTCATCACCGGCTCCAACCTGCGGGACACCCTGATCGGCGGCGCCGGCTTCGACATCGGCTTCGGCAAGAGCGGCAAGGACCGCTGCAAGCTGATCGAGCGGCGCCAGAGCTGCTGAGTGGTCCACCCGCAGTGCGCACAGCGGGGGTGGCGACCCACGGGACCGCCACCGCCGCTGCCGCGTCGAGGTCAGCTCTCGTACGCCTTCCCGCCGAGCCGCACGTCGCTCCCGATCTCCGGGCCGGTCTCGGTGGTGCACGTGCCGGTGAGTGGGTCGCAGATCTCGAGTGACGTCCCCTCCACCCGGAACAGGGAGCCGCGGGACGTCCAACCCCAACCGTCGCCGGCGAAGGTCACGCGCTCCTGCGTGGCGATGTCGTAGACGTCGACGCCGTCGGGCTCGACGAGCTCACCGTCCTGGGTCATCCCCGACTCCAGGGTGAAGCGCAGGTGCGTCCCGTCGGGGGAGAGGCTGCCGAAGCCGTAGTCATCCTCCTCCAGCGGGACGACGAGGGCGACGTCGCCGGTGGCTGCGTCCACGACCGACACGACCAGGTCGAGTGCGCCGCGTTCCTCGTCGAGCTCCTCGCCGTAGGACAGCGCGAATCCGCCTCGGACCTCGGGTATCCCGCCGCCCAGTCCGGCCGCCTGCTGCATCTCGCCCGTGCGCCAGTCGACGGCGTAGGCCTCGTCCTGGAACCCCGCGTAGACGACGTCGCCGTCGAGGGCGAGCGGCGGGACCGCCCAGTAGCTCATGGGGAGGTCCGGCAACGGGACCGAGCCCACCTCGTCGCCCGAGAGCGCATCGCGGACGACGACCCGGAAGCCGTCGCCCGACTTCTCGGCCAGCGCATAGACCGGTTCGTCGGGGTCCGTGGCGGGGCCGACTCCCTCCGGGATCCTGCCGAGGTCGGTCGTGCTGCCGTCGGTGGCGACCAGCGTCAGGCTCTCCGGCCCCGAGCCGGAGGAAGCACCGTCGTTCGGATTGCTGCGGGTCAGCACGCCGACCGACGTGTAGTGGAGCGAGTGCAGGGTGTCGGGAACGGTGGCGGTCGCGCCGTCGACGACGACTGTCGAGCCGGCGCCGTAGGCCACGACGCCGTGCGACGGGCCACTGCTCGCGACGGAGTCGGTGGCCTTGCCAGCTCGGCCGTCGTCGGAGCCGTTGAGGCCCAGCGCGGCGCCCGTGCCGACGACGGCGACGACCGCGGCGGCAGCGAGGAACACGGTGGCGCGTCGACGAGTCCGGGCCTGCTGACCACGGCCGAGGATGGCGGCGTGGTCGACCGGCGGGATGTCGAGGGCGGCGGCCTCGTCGCGCAGCAGGGCGGAAAGTCGGTCAGTCACGGTGGGCTCCCAGCGTCTCGGGAATGACGGCATCGCCCAGCAGCACGCGCAGCTTGGCGAAGGCCTCGAAGGTCTGGCTCTTGACCGTCCCGGTCGAGCAGCCGAGCGCGTCGGCGGTCTCGGCGACCGAGAGGTCCTCGTAGTAGCGGAGGACGACGACCGATCGTTGTCGCGGCGGTAGCCGGCGCAAAGCCTCCAGCACGGCGGGTCGCGTGCTGGGGTCCGTGGCGTGCCCCAGCTCGGGGAGCTCGTCGCTCGGGAGCTCGTTGCGCCAGCCCTTCTTGCGGAACCAGGATGCCGCGGTGTTGACGAGGGTGCGCCGCGCGTAGGCCGGGGCCGCGGACCGGTCGTCGATTCGCGTCCATGCGGCGTACGTCTTGGCCAGGGCGGTCTGGGCCAGGTCCTCGGCCAGCTCGCGGTCACCGACGAGCAGGTACGCCGTCCGGTAGAGCCCCGGCCAGCTGGCGTGCACGAACTCGGTGAAGTCGCCGTCGTGCCCCAGGCCACTGGGTGGTCGAGCCATCAGTCCTCCTCGCAGGGATCGTCACCCCAAGAGATGCCGCGTGAGCCGCAGAGGTTGGACGCACCGGGGATGGCGATCATGCCCGACCGGTCGGCTTCCCCGGAGCGCGCCGTCGGGGGCACCATGAGCGCACGATGTCGCGCGCTCGCAGGCTGCTGCTGGTCGCCGTCGCCTGGGCGCTGCCGTGCGTCTGGTTCGCGGCGGCGCTGCTGGCCGGGCCGGTCGACGGCGCGTCCCTGACCTCCACGACGCTCGACCCGGATCGTGACGGCTGGGTGGAGCCGGTCGAGGTGGTGCGGGTCTACGGCGACTCCCCGCTGCGTGAGGGGGACCTCGTCGTCGCCGTCGACGGGCGCACGCTCTCGGAGTGGCAGGGCGGCGAGGTCCCGGATCGCGACGTGGGCGACGTGGTGGAGTACCGCGTCCAGCGTCCCGGCCAGGCCCTCGACGTGGAGCTCGTCGTCGGGGTCACCCTGGTGCGCTACCCCGTGGTGGCGGCCGTGCGCGGAAACCCGGCTGCCGTCGCCCTCGCCCTCGTGCTGCTGGTGGTGGGGTCGCTGGTCCTGTGGCGGCGTCCGGAGGACCTCGCCGCGCGAGCCTTCCTGGCCGGGACCGCCCTCGTGCCCTGCGCCCTCACGGCGTCCCCCTGGGGGCTGGGGCCCGTCGACCTGGCGGGCGGGCGAGGCGTGTGGCCGCACGCGGCCGGTGAGGCCCTCGGGGCGGCCGGACTCGGCTGCCTGCTCCTCGCGGTCCTCACCCTGACGCCGGGTCGGCCCCTGCGCCGGCGGTGGGCCGTCCTGGTGGCCGCGGCCGTGCCGGTCGCGGCGTACGTCGTGTGGCTCGTCCTGTCCCTGCCCGGGGCCGACGACGCGCTTGCCCGCACCCTCGTGCGGGCCACGGTGCTCGGGCCGGCGCTGGTCGCCTGCCTGGTCGCCGCCCTGGCCGGGGCGATCGTGGCCCACCGCCGGACCGATGACCGGGAGGAGCTGCTCGCCACCCGGCTGGTCGCGCTCGGCATCGGGGCCGCGGCTGTCGGGTGGGGCCTCCTCGAGGTGCTGCCGCGCGTCGTCTCCCGCGATCCGGCCGTGTCCGGCGCGGTGCTCGGCCTGCTGCTCGTGCCCCTCCTGGTGGGCAGCCTCGGCATCGCGGTGACCCGCTACCGCGTCGACGAGATCGAGCCGGCAGTGCGTCGGGCGCTCGTGCAGGCCCTGGTCGTGGCCCTGGCGGGCGTGGCCTTCGTCGCCATCGCCGGGGCCCTCGACCTGGCCGCCGACATCTCCGTGGGGTCGATGCTCGTGGGTGGGCTGGCGGCCCTGGTCCTCCTCCCCGTGGCGGTCGCGCTGCAGCGCTGGGCACGTCGGCTGGTCTACGGGGACCGCGACTTCCCGCGACGCGTGGTCTCCGACCTGCGCCGCCTCGACCCGCTGGCGCCCCCGGGGGAGGCGTTGGGCGAGACGTTGGACCTGCTGACCCGGCGCCTGCACCTGTCCCACGCGGCGATCGAGGTGTTCGGCACGGACGGCGCGCCGGCGGTCACGACCGAGGTCGGCCGTCCCCGGGGAACGCCGGTCACCGTCGACCTCGCCGTGGGCGGTGCCGTCCTCGGTCGGCTGCGCCTGGAGGTGGACCCGGGGCGCGACCCGTTCGGTCCCGGGGACCGACGCCTCCTCGAGGACGTCGGCACCCAGGTGGGTGCGCTGGTCCAGGCCGTCACCATCAACCGCGAGCTCCAGCGCTCCCGCCAGCACCTCATCACCGCGCGGGAGGAGGAGCGGCGGCGGATCCGTCGCGACCTCCACGACGGCCTCGGCCCCTCCCTGGCGTCCCTCGCGATGCAGCTCGAGACGGCCGAGGACCTCATCGTCGACGACCCCGCACGGGCCACCGCGCTGGTCGCCCGGCTCGCGGACCTGGCGCGCGACGAGATCACGGAGGTACGACGCCTGGTCGACGGACTGCGCCCGCCGGCCCTCGACCAGTTCGGCCTGGTGTCGGCCCTGCGCCAACGGGCCGGGGACCACAACCAGGGCGGGCACGCGGGCGGCGTACGGCCCGTCATGGTGTGGTCCGTCGAGGCGCCGGAAGACCTCGAGCCGCTGCCCGCCGCCGTCGAGGTCGCGGCGTACCGGATCGTGGTGGAGGCCGTCACCAACGCGACGCGGCACAGCGGCGCCCGCACCTGCGTGGTCTCGCTGACCCGGGACGCGACCGCGCTGCACGTCCGGGTCCGGGACGACGGGACGGGGGTGGCCCCCGGCCATGCCCCGGGTGTAGGTCTGTTCTCCATGAGGGAGAGGGCCGAGGAGGTGGGCGGCACGTGCACCGTGACGTCAGGTGCCGGCTCCGGCACGACGGTCGAGGCGGTGCTGCCGATCGCGGCGTCCGAGGGTGAGGACTGAGATGGAGCCGGTGCGGGTGCTGGTCGTGGACGACCACGAGGAGTTCCGTCGCGGGGTCGAGGCGCTGCTGTCCGCCGCGCCCTCCATAGAGGTGGTCGGCCACGCGGGGGACGGGCGCGCGGCGGTGGCGATGGCCCTGGACCTGCAGCCGGACGTCGTGCTCATGGACCTCCAGATGCCCCTGCTCAACGGGGTCGAGGCCACCGAGCGCATCGTCTCGTCGTCGCCGCACATCAGCGTGCTGGTGCTCACGATGATGGAGGACGAGGACTCCGTCTTCGCGGCGGTGCGCGCCGGCGCACGGGGCTACCTGCTGAAGGGTGCGCGACGCAGCGAGGTCGTCCGGTCCATCGAGGCGGTCGGTGCCGGCGAGGTCATCTTCGGTCCGGGGATCGCCGACCGGGTCATGGGCTACTTCCGCTCGGCCAGGTCGCGGCCCGCGGCCGATGTCTTCCCCGAGCTCACGGACCGGGAACGGGTCGTCCTCGGCCTGATCGCCGAGGGCAAGGAGAACATGGAGATCGCCCGCCAGCTGAGCCTGTCGGTCAAGACGGTGCGCAACCACGCCAGCAACATCTTCGCCAAGCTCCAGGTCGCCCACCGCGCCCAGGCCATCGTGCGGGCGCGCGACGCCGGGCTCGGTCTCTAGTCCCGGCAGCCGCCCTGCAGCCGCACGTCGTCCGCCGCGTCCCGGCCGAGGGCCGCTGCCTGCTCCCGGTCGGGGTCGATCACGAGGGCGCCCCCGGCCGTGGTGAACGGGGTCCCGCCGATCACGCAGGCCGTCACACGTCGCGGGTCGACGAGCGTGACCGCCTGGGACAGGCGGTAGAGCTCACCGGGGGAGAGGTCCGTCTCCATCCCGCCGATGGCGGCCAGCGCGGCGGACTCCATCAGCCCGGGCTCGTCGGCGCGGTCCCGCAGCTCCTCGAGCACCCCCAGCAGGAGCTGCTGGTGGTGGGCGCTGCGGGCAAAGTCCCCGCCCGCCACGTCCCGGCTCCGGGCGAAGTCGAGCGCCTGCTCGGGGTCGAACTCGTTGGGACCGCGCTGGACGTCGAGGTCCACGTCCTCGAGGCGGTACGCCGTCGGCGAGTCGACGACCACCCCGTCGATCGCGCCGATCATGGACGTGAACCCCTCGAAGCCGGTGACCAGCACGACGTCCGGGGTGATGCCCACCAGGTCGCTGACGGCCGCGGCCGCCAGCTCCGGACCGCCCTGCTCGAGCGCGGCGTTGATGCGGTCGAACCCGTCGGGCAGCTGCACCCAGGAGTCCCGCGGGATCCCGAGGGCGACGGCCCGACCCGCCTGGGGGTCGACGCCGATCAGCTGGATGGCGTCCGTGTTGCCCTCGGTCACCTCCGTGCCGGGACGCGCGTCCGACCCGAGGGCGAGCACCCAGAAGACCCCGTTGCCGAAGTCGACCGTCCGGGCGGTCTCGACGGTGGTCAGGCTGATGGTCGCGGGCTGCACGGACGGGCCGGGGACGAGCGCCGCGACGGCGACGACGAGGGCCCAGCCGACCCGACGTCCCGGCCTCACGGGGTCACCTCCGCGGCGACCGCGGAGCCGTCGTCGAGCGCGACGTCGTAGCCGTAGACGACCCAGTCCCCGTCGGTCCGCTCGAGGAGGAACCGCCCCTGCAGCGACAGCGGTCGGGTGGTGCCGTCCGGCATCGTCGCGTCGAACGCGAGGTCCAGGGCCGCGGTCGCACCGACGACGTCGCGGGCCGCGACGAGGAAGGAGAGCCGCGCTTCGAGCCCGGTGGCCGTGACGGCGGTCGCGTCCTGCACGCGGGCGGCGGTGAGCTGCTCGATGTCACCCGCCGCGCGGCGCGCCGCCCCGCTGGTGAAGGAGCCGAACGCCTGCACGAAGTCCTCCCGGGGGAAGTCCCCGAGGAAGGCCTCCACCACGTAGTCGGACAGCACGCCGCCGACCTCGGTCTCCAGCTCGGTCCGGGTCTCCTGCGTGAGGTCGCCGGCACCCGAGACCGTCTCCACGGCCAGCGCCGTCTGCGGCTGCGGGGGCGACGGCGGGTCCGGGGTCGTCGACGGGCTGCACCCGGCGAGCAGGGACGCGGCCAGGACCGTCGAGACGACGCACGCGGCGCGACGTCGTGGGTGGCCCATGCCACCCATGATGGCCGATGACGGTGGCCGCGGTCTCAACTCGCCGACACCGCGTTCGTGGTCGGCAGGTGGAAGTCGCCGACGTTGTCCCGCGCCGGATGCG
Source organism: Nocardioides sp. Soil777 (assembly GCF_001428425.1). Lineage (NCBI taxonomy): Bacteria > Bacillati > Actinomycetota > Actinomycetes > Propionibacteriales > Nocardioidaceae > Nocardioides > Nocardioides sp. Soil777. Next base: position 408,268 of record NZ_LMSN01000001.1, on the reverse strand, counting down.
TGGGGCCGACCGGGCCCTGCGCGAAGCCGTGGACCAGGTTGTCGGTCACGACGCCGACGAACCCGGCCGTCCGGTCGCCGAGCGGCCGCTCGCACCGGTCGACCAGGGCGCAGCCCCACCGCAGGGTCCCGGCGGTGAACACCCCGGCCCCCGAGGGGGCCGTGTAGTAGACCGTCTGGGCGCTGGTCGCGACGCCACGGCACTCGTACGGCGTGTGACCGAGCACCTCGAGCGGCCGCGGGAGGCGGTCGTCGGGGTAGACCCGGTCGGCCTCCGGCCCGATCAGCCCCGGCACCCGGTCGCCGCGGCTGACGCCCGTCCCGCGGAACCCCCACCAGCGCGGCGAGGCCACGACGAGGTCGACGTCCACCGGGTAGCACTCGTACTGCACGCCGAGGAGGTCGTGCTCGGGCTGGGGCGCCGGGGCGTCGCGGAAGCGGCTCGTCGCCTCGGCCGGGCGGACGTCGCGCCACGGGTCGAGGTGGGCCGAGTTGCGGTAGCCGACCACCACCCGGGCCGACCCGGTCGGGCGGTCCTCCAGGCGCACCCGCCAGTACATCGTGTTGGCGCCGAGGAAGGCCAGGTTGGTGCCGGCGTCGCGGGCTCGCAGGACCTCGGCACGCATGGTCGGGGTCCAGTACTCGTCGTGGCCCACGGAGACGTAGCCCCGTGCACCGTCCAGCGAGCCGGGCCGGGTGTGCAGGTCGACGTTGGTGAAGTAGGACAGCGGCTCGCCGGTGCGCTCGGCGCGGACGATGACCGGGATCGCGGCCGTGCGGTAGTCGTTGGCGCCCGTCGCGCCGTTGTAGGGCCGGTCGAAGCTCACGGCCCAGCTCTCCCGGTCCCCGGACGGCCCCTCGTAGAGGCTGTACCCGCCCCAGGCGTTGTAGGCCTGCCAGGTCGTGACGGGGGAGACGAGGGCGACGGTCCCGGCCGCGGACGGCGAGGTCACGACGTACGGCACCTGGGTCTCCCAGCCGGTCGGCGTGCGGAGCGTGAAGACGTAGAACCCCGGGAGCCACGAGGACGTGTCCACGGTCAGGTCCCGCGTCCACGGAGCCACGACGGTGCGGGTGTCCGCCGGCTCGAGCCGGGCCGCGGGCTGGACCCGACCGCGCCGGAACCCCGACTCCCACACAAAGGCCCCGGTGCCGCCCCGGTAGGCCCCGATCCGGTAGGCGGCAGCCTCGTAGCCGCCCTCGGTGGTCGAGACCTTGAGACCGACCCGGGTGCCGGGCAGCCCGCTCGCGTGCGTCGTGTAGGCCTCGACCTGGTGGTCGGTGGACGGCCGGGTGATCCGCCACGCCTCCGACCCTCGGCGACGCCGGTCGCGGGCCCGGCCCACGGCCTCCCCGCCCGGGTCCCCGGCACGGTGCGGCGCCGCGGACGCGGGCGGCGGGGTGAGCGGGCCGGCGACCCCTGCCCCCGTGGGGGTCGCCGACCCGCAGCCCGTGACGGCTCCGACCAGCAGCGCCAGTGCCGTGCCCACCCACCACGCCGCCCGTGCGTCCATGTCGACCACCTCGCCCGGGGCGGCGGACCGTCCGGCGCCCTCGTGACCGACGATCGGCGCGGGGTCGTTCCCGTCGCACGGGGCTGGGATCCCGATCCGACCGGGACGATGCGGACGTCGGTCCCGACCGGCGGACCGGCACCGTCGCGCAGGGACCTAGGATTGCCGCCATGCCCGAGATCTCCCGCGAGGAGGTGGCCCACCTGGCCACCCTCGCCCGCATCGACCTCGACGACGCCGAGCTCGACCACCTCGCCCCCCAGCTGAGCGTGATCCTCGAGTCCGTCGCGTCCATCAACGGCGTGGCCGGCGACGACGTCCCCCCGACGTCGCACGCCCTGCCGCTCACCAACGTCTTCCGCGAGGACGTGGTGGTGCCCGGCCTGACCGCCGAGGAGGCGCTGTCCGGCGCCCCCGCCAGCGAGCAGCAGCGCTTCAGCGTGCCGCGGATCCTGGGGGACGAGCAGTGAGCACCCACATCAGGCAGACCGCCGCGGAGATGGCCGAGGCCCTGGCCGCGGGCGAGACCACCAGCGTGGAGCTCACCCGGCTGCACCTCGACCGGATCGCCGCCGTCGACACCGACGTGCACGCCTTCCTGCACGTCGACGCCGAGGGCGCCCTGGCCCAGGCCGCCGAGTCCGACGCCCGCCGCGCCCGGGGCGAGCTGCTCAGCCCGCTCGACGGCGTGCCGATCGCCGTCAAGGACGTGCTGACCACCACCGGACTGCCCACCACCTGCGGCTCGAGGATCCTCGAGGGCTGGATCCCGCCGTACGACGCCACGGTCGTCGCGCGCCTCAAGGCCGCCGGCCTCCCGATCCTGGGCAAGACCAACATGGACGAGTTCGCGATGGGCTCCTCCACCGAGCACTCGGCCTACGGTCCGACGCACAACCCGTGGGACCTCGACCGGATCCCCGGCGGCTCCGGTGGTGGCTCGGCGGCGGCGGTCGCGGCCTTCGAGGCCCCGCTCGCCATCGGCACCGACACCGGCGGCTCGATCCGCCAGCCCGGTGCCGTCACCGGCACGGTCGGCGTCAAGCCGACCTACGGCGGGGTCTCCCGCTACGGCCTCGTCGCGCTGGCCAACAGCCTCGACCAGGCCGGCCCGGTCACCCGCACGGTGCTCGACGCCGCGATGCTGCACGACGTCATCGGCGGCCACGACCCGCGCGACTCCACCTCGATCGACCAGGAGTGGGCGTCGTTCACCGAGGCCGCCCGCCAGGGCGCCACCGGCGACATGACCGGCGTGAAGGTCGGCGTCATCACCGAGCTGGCCGGCGACGGCTGGCAGCCGGGCGTGATGACCCGCTTCACCGAGTCCGTCGAGCTGCTCGTCGAGGCGGGCGCCGAGGTCGTGGAGGTCTCCTGCCCGTCCTTCGTCCACGCGATGGCGGCCTACTACCTGATCCTGCCGGCGGAGGCGTCCAGCAACCTCGCCAAGTTCGACGCGATGCGCTACGGCCTCCGGGTGCTGCCCGAGGGCGTCGACAACCCGAGCGCCGAGGAGGTCATGCGCGCCTCCCGCGACGCCGGGTTCGGCGACGAGGTCAAGCGCCGCATCATCCTGGGCACCTACGCCCTCTCCAGCGGTTACTACGACGCCTACTACGGCCAGGCCCAGAAGGTCCGCACGCTGATCAGCCGGGACTTCGAGGCCGCGTTCGAGCAGGTCGACGTCCTCGTGTCGCCGACGGCGCCCACCACGGCCTTCAAGCTGGGGGAGAAGCTCGACGACCCGATCGCGATGTACCTCAACGACCTCGCGACCATCCCCGCCAACCTCTCCGGCGTCCCCGGCATCTCGGTGCCCAGCGGCCTCGCCGACGAGGACGGCCTGCCCGCGGGCTTCCAGATCCTCGCCCCCGCGCTCGCCGACGAGCGGGTCTACCGCGTCGGGGCGGCGCTGGAGTCCCTCCTGGCCGCCCGCTGGGGCGGCAGCCTGCTGGACCGGGCGCCCGAGCTGCACAGCGCCGACGTCACCGAAGGGACGCCCGCATGACCGACACCCTGATGCCGTACGACGACGTGCTGGCGGCCTTCGACCCGGCGCTGGGCCTCGAGGTCCACGTCGAGCTCAACACCGCGTCCAAGATGTTCTGCGGCTGCCCGGCCGTCTTCGGCGGCGACCCCAACTCCGGCACCTGCCCGACCTGCCTGGGCCTGCCCGGCGCCATGCCGGTCGTCAACGGCAAGGCCGTGGAGTCCGCGATCCGGATCGGCCTCGCGCTCAACTGCGACATCGCCGAGTGGTGCCGCTTCGCGCGGAAGAACTACTTCTACCCGGACATGCCGAAGAACTTCCAGACCTCGCAGTACGACGAGCCGATCGCCTTCGACGGCTGGATGGACGTCGAGGTCGACGGGGAGACCTTCCGGGTGGAGATCGAGCGCGCGCACATGGAGGAGGACACCGGCAAGTCGCTGCACGTCGGCGGCAGCACCGGTCGGATTCACGGCGCCGACTACTCGCTGGTCGACTACAACCGGGCCGGCATCCCGCTCATCGAGATCGTCACCCGCCCCATCATGGGCGCGGGGGAGCGGGCTCCCGAGGTCGCCAAGGCGTACGTCGCGCAGCTGCGCGAGCTGATCCTCGCCCTCGGCGTCTCCGAGGCGCGGATGGACCAGGGCAACCTGCGCGCCGACGTCAACCTGTCGCTGGCGCCCAAGGGCACCGGCGCCCTCGGCACCCGCACCGAGACCAAGAACGTCAACTCGTTCCGCTCCGTGGAGCGGGCCGTGCGCTTCGAGATGCAGCGACACGCCGCCATCCTCAGCGGTGGCGGGTCGATCCTCCAGGAGACGCGGCACTGGCACGAGGACACCGGTGTGACCACCAGCGGGCGCGTCAAGTCCGACGCGGACGACTACCGCTACTTCCCCGAGCCCGACCTGGTGCCCGTGGCGCCGAGCCGGGAGTGGGTCGACGAGCTGCGCGGCACCCTCCCGGAGAACCCGACGCAGAAGCGGGCCCGGCTCCAGGCCGAGTGGGGCTTCTCCGACCTGGAGATGCGCGACACCCTCGGGGCCGGCGCCTTCGGGCTGGTCGAGGAGACGATCGCCGCCGGGGCCACCCCCCAGGCGGCTCGCAAGTGGTGGCTCTCCGAGCTCGCCCGCCGCGCCAACGACACCGGGACCGACATCGCCGCGCTCGGGGTCACCCCGATCGACGTCGCCGCGGTCCAGCAGCTCATCGACGCGGGCAGCATCAACGACAAGCTGGCGCGCCAGGTCTTCGAGGGCCTGTACGCCGGCGAAGGCACCCCCGAGCAGATCGTCGAGGCCCGCGGGCTGGCCATCGTCTCCGACGACGGAGCGCTGGGAGCGGCCGTCGACAAGGCGATCGCCGACAACCCGGACGTCGCCGACAAGATCCGCGACGGCAAGGTCGCGGCCGCCGGCGCGCTCATCGGCTCGGTGATGAAGGAGATGCGCGGACAGGCCGACGCCGGGCGTGTGCGCGAGCTCATTCTCGAGAAGCTCACCTAGGGGATTCCGGGGGCGCCCGCTGGCTGTAGTGTGCGCCTCGGAAACCATCATCCGACTGCAGCGGGGAAGCCGGTCCAACTCCGGCGCTGACCCGCAACCGTAGGCGTCCCGATCACTCGGGGCGCGAGCCGGACCGCCCGCTGCAGGCAACCTGACAACCACGCTGCGAGGAAACAGCGGGTGTCGTCCCCTCGCAGGGCCGCCTCCCGCCACAACAGCGGGAAGGAAAGCATGTCTCACGCACTGCGCTCCCACACCTGGCGGCGTGCCGCCGGGCTGGTGGCCGCGTCCACCCTTGCGCTCACCGTCGTCGCCCCGTCGGCCACGGCCGCCCCGCCCACCACGGGCAAGACCGACGACGGTGCGATCACCGTGGCCGGCTCCTGGCTCAAGGGGGAGCTCACCGACGGGCTCGTCGACGCCGGTGGCTTCACCGACTACGGCCTCACCCTCGACGCCGGCTTCGCCCTCGACCAGGCCGGCGACAAGTCCGGCGTGGCCACCATCAACCGGGCCTTCCAGCCGGTCATCAGCGACTACATCTCCGGCGACGCCTTCGGCGACGCGGGCAGCACCTACGCCGGCTCGGTCGCCAAGGCCGCGACCTTCGCCCGGGTCGCCGGCGCCAACCCCACGTCGTACGGCGGGGTCAACCTGGTCACCCGCCTCGAGGCGCGCGTGAGCGCGATCGCCCCGATCGTGGGTCGCATCGAGGACAAGTCGACCTACGGCGACTACGCCAACACCCTCGGCCAGTCGTACGCCGTCCGCGCGCTCACCGAGGCGAAGTCGCAGCGGGCCGCCGATGCCGTCGCCTTCCTGCTCGCCCAGCAGTGCACGTCCGGCTTCTTCCGCCAGGACTTCACCAAGGACAAGGCCGCCACGGCGCAGGGCTGCGCCGAGGGCCAGACCGGCTCCGAGCCCAGCGTCGACGCCACCGCGCTCGCCGTCGTCAACCTGCTCGAGGGTGACGCCAAGGGCCCCGGCGTCAACGCGGCCGTCGACAACGCGACCGACTGGCTGGTGACCCAGCAGAAGAAGAACGGCTCCTTCGCCGGCAACACCAACAGCACCGGCCTCGCCGGCTGGGCCCTCGGCCTGGTCAAGGACCGGACGTCCGCAGCCAAGGCCGCGACGTGGGTGCGCAAGCAGCAGCCCGTCGACAAGAACCGCTGCCGCAGTGCCCTCACCAAGGACACCGGCGCGATCGCCTACGAGGCCAAGGCCGTCAAGGCCGCCCGCAACAGCGGTCTCACCGACGGCGACGTGCGCGGCCAGTGGCGTCGCGCCACCGCCCAGGCGATGGCCGTCCTCCAGTGGGCGCCGGCCGCGAACGCCGAGCTGAGCGTGACCCTGCAGCGCACGTCCGCCGAGTCCGGCGACAAGGTCCGCGTCAAGGTCTGGGGCCTCGCCCCGGGCGAGCGCGCCTGCGTCTCGATCAAGGGCGACCCCAAGCGGATCGTCGGCAAGGCCTCCGCCAAGCCGGTCACCCGCAAGCTCACCATGCCCACCGGCAACAAGACGCGCATCGTGAAGGTCAAGACGGCCGACGACGCCGCCAAGACCCGCATCTCGGTGCGCAACTGAAGGTTCCACCCGTGACGAGAGCACCCCTCGCACGCCTCGTCGCCGCGGCCACCCTGGTGGCCGCGGCGGCGGTCGTGCTCGGCCCGACGACGCCGGCCTCGGCCGCGTCCTGCACGTCGGGCTCCGGCGTCACCGTGGTCGTCGACCCCGGTGCGCTGGGGGGTGCCCTCACGGCGACGTGCGACAGCGGCTCCGGGCAGGCCGCGTCCGCCCGGTACGCCGACATCGGCGTCGCGATCAGCTACGTCCAGCGCCAGCCGGGCTTCGTGTGCCGCGTCAACGGTGCGCCCGCCAGCGACCCCTGCGTCAACACCCCGCCCGCCGACGCCTACTGGGGCCTGTGGTGGACCGACGGCGAGAGCGGCACGTGGAGCTACTCCTCCATCGGGGTCACCGGTCTCCAGGTGCCCGAGGGCGGGGCGGTCGCCCTCGCGTGGCAGCAGGGCGGCACCCGTCGTACGCCCGGCATCGCCGCCCCGGTGCACGCGGCTCCCGCGCCGAGCCCCACCAAGGCGCCCACCAAGACCCCCACGTCGAGCCCGACCAAGGCCCCGACGAAGACCCCCACCAAGGCGCCGACGTCCACACCGACCTCCCCACCGACCTCGTCCGCTCCCGCATCGCCCTCGGGCACCCCGTCGAGCAGCTCGTCCGCCCCCGCCTCGCCGACCGGGTCGGCGAGCGGCTCCGCCACCCCGGGCCCGTCCGGCTCCCCGAGCCGCAGCCCGCGCAAGGAGCCGAAGGGCACGCCGACCCCGTCGGAGGACACCAGCAGCCCGGCCGGTGGCTCGGCCAGCCAGTCCCCGAGCACCGGGACTGTCGACGCCACCTCCGCCGGGAGCACCGCGGAGCCGGTGGCCGACTCGGCGCGCGTCCCCACCTGGGTCACCCTGGCCGTGCTGGCCGTGCTCGTGGCCGCCCTCGGCGCGATGACCGTGGCCGCGCGACGTCGCCGCGGCGACCAGCCGTGAGGACCCGGCTCGCCCGGGACCTGCACCCGGTCGCCTGGTGGGTGTGGGCCATCGGCCTCGCCGCCGCCGCGACCCTCACCACCAACCCGTTCCTCCTCCTGCTCCTCGTGGCCGTGGCCGCCGTCGTCGTGCAGGCACGGCGCTCGGACCACCCGTGGGCGCGCTCGTTCCGGCTCTACGTCTGGCTCGGTGTCGCGATCGTGCTCATCCGGGTGGTCTTCCGGATCGTGTTCGGCGGGGTGGACGGTGGCCACGTGCTGCTCGGCCTGCCGACCGTGCCGCTGCCCGAGTGGGTCGCCGGCGTCCGCCTGCTCGGACCGCTCACCGTCGAGAGCCTGCTCGCAGGTCTCTACGACGGGCTGCGCCTGGCCACCATCGTCATCTGCATCGGGGCGGCCAACTCGCTGGCCAACCCCAAGCGACTGCTGACGTCGGTGCCGCCGGCGCTCTACGAGATCGGCACGGCCCTCGTCGTGGCCGTCACGGTCTTCCCGCAGCTGGCCGACAGCGCGCGCCGGGTGCGCGCCGCCCAGGCGCTGCGCGGGGGAGCCGACGGGCGCGTGGGCCGGCTGCGTCGCTTCCTGGTCCCCGTCCTGGAGGACGCCCTCGAGCGATCGCTCGCGCTGGCCGCGGGCATGGACACCCGCGGCTACGGCCGGGCCGGCACCGCCACCCCGGCCGAGCGCCGGCTCACCGGCGCGCTGCTCCTGGGCGCGCTGTGCGGCATCGGGGTGGGCACCTACGCGGTCCTCGACTCGACGGCCCCGCGCTGGCTGGCCACGCCGATGCTGCTCGTCGGCGTCGTGGTGGCCGTCGTCGGGATGGTGAGCTCGGGGCGCCGGGTCCAGCGGTCCCGCTACCGTCCCGACCCGTGGCGGCTCGAGGAGAGCCTCGTCGCCCTGTCCGGCATGGCGGTCGGCGCCGTCGTATGGTGGATCGCGGGGCACGACGTGCTGGTGGCGCACCCGGGTGTCGAGTCGATGCCCTACCTCAGCGTGGAGGCACTCGCCGCCGTCCTCATCGGCCTGCTCCCCGCGGTGGTCGCTCCTCGTCCCCGGCACGCGCTCGCCCCGGCGCTGGCGGTGGGCGCATGATCGAGCTGCGGGACATCCACTTCGCGTACGACGACGCCCCGACGCCCGTCCTGGACGGGATCGACCTGACCCTCGACGAGGGCGAGCTGGTGCTCGTCTCCGGGCGCACCGGCGTCGGCAAGTCCACCCTGCTCGGCGTGCTCACCGGGCTGGTGCCCCGCTTCAGCGGGGGCACGCTCACCGGTGACGTGCTGCTGGACGGCGCGAGCATCATCGACCTGCCGCCACGCGAGCGCGCGCACGTGATCGGGTACGTCGGCCAGGACCCCGTCGCCGGCTTCGTCACCGACACCGTCGAGGAGGAGCTCGCCTACGGGATGGAGCAGCTCGGCACCGCGCCGGACACCATGCGTCGCCGGGTGGAGGAGACCATGGACCTGCTCGGGATCGCCGGCCTCCGGTCGCGCGACCTGCGGAGCCTGTCGGGCGGCGAGCAGCAGCGGGTCGCCATCGGCGCCGTCCTCACCACCCACCCGCGCCTGCTCGTGCTGGACGAGCCGACCTCGGCCCTGGACCCGACGGCCGCCGAGGACGTGCTCGCGACCCTGACCCGCCTCGTGCACGACCTCGGGCTCACCGTGCTCCTCGCCGAGCACCGGCTCGAGCGGGTGGTGCCGTTCGCCGACCGGATCGCCCTGCTCACCGGCGACGGGGGCCTGCGGGTCGACGAGCCGGCCACCGTCCTGGCCACGTCCCCGGTCGTGCCGCCCATCATCGAGCTGGGGCGCGCGGCGGGCTGGTCGCCGCTCCCGCTCAGCGTGCGCGAGGCCCGTCGGCGTGCCCGCGGACTGCACGACCTCGCCGCGCCCCCGGAGCTGCCCGCGACCGGCGGGGAGATCCTGCTCGACGCCCACGGCCTCACCGTCACCCACGGCCAGCACGTGGCCGTCCGCGACGTCGACGTCGCGCTGCGCTCGGGCCACGTCACCGCCCTGATGGGGCGCAACGGATCCGGCAAGTCGACACTGATCTGGACCCTCCAGGGCTCGCGCGACCGCCGCTCCGGCTCCGTCGCGGTCGACGGCTCCGACCCCGCGCGACTCGACGCCGCCCGGCGCCGGGCCCTCGTCGGGCTGGTCCCGCAGACGGCCGCGGACCTGCTCTACCTCGAGACGGTGGACGAGGAGTGCGCGGCCGCCGACGCGGCTGTCGGAGGTGGCCCCGGCACGTGCCGCGCCCTGCTGGAGCGGCTCGCCCCGGGCATCGACCCCGACCACCACCCGCGCGACCTCTCCGAGGGCCAGCGCCTCGCCCTGGTCCTGGCGATCGTGCTCACGACCAGCCCGCGGGTGCTGCTGCTCGACGAGCCGACCCGGGGGCTCGACTACGCCGCCAAGCGCCAGCTGGCCGCGATCGTGCGGGACCTCGCCGACGACGGCCACGCGGTGCTCATCGCGACCCACGACGTGGAGTTCGTCGCCTCCGTGGCCGACGACGTCGTCGTGCTCGCCGAGGGGGAGGTCGTGTCCACGGGCCGCACCCGGCAGGTCGTCGCCGCCTCCCCGTCGTACGCCCCGCAGGTCACCAAGATCCTCGGCCCGCCCTGGCTGCGCGTCGACGAGGTCGTGGCGGCGATGGAGGCGGCGCGATGAGCCTCGACACGTCGAGGCGTCGCGGGAGCGCCTCCGCGGTGCAGAGCCCCGAGCGACCGACGGCGCGGTCGCGTCCGCCGGCGGTGCCGGTCCGGCTGCGCTCGGCGCTGGTCCTGACGGCGGCCTCGGCGGCCGGGCTGATGATGCTGTGCTGGCCGCTGCTGCTGCGGGCGCCGGAGAGCGGCCGGGTCGACCCGCCGTTCCTGTTCCTGGCGCTGCTCCCGCTGGTGATCGTCGTCGTGCTGGTGGAGTTCAGCGAGGGCGGCATGGATGCCCGGGTGCTGGCCATCCTCGGCGTCCTCAGCGCGGTCAACGCCGTGCTGCGGGGGCTCGGCGCCGGCACCGCGGGCATCGAGCTCGTCTTCTTCCTGCTGATCCTGGCCGGGCGGGTCTTCGGACCCGGGTTCGGCTTCGTGCTGGGCTGCACGTCGTTGTTCGCGAGCGCGCTGATGACGGCGGGCGTGGGTCCGTGGCTGCCGTTCCAGATGCTGCTCTCCGCGTGGATCGGCATGGGGGCGGGCCTGCTGCCGCGACGGCTGACCGGACGAGCCGAGATCGCCGTGCTGGTCGTCTACGGCATCGTCGCGGCGTACGCCTTCGGCATCCTGATGAACCTCTCCAGCTGGCCCTTCACCCTCGGCATCGTGGTGCCCGGGCACGAAGGGACGCTGTCGTACGTCGCGGGGGCGCCGCTGGCGGAGAACCTCGAGCGGTTCGCCGTCTACACCCTGCTCACCTCGACGGCCAGCTGGGACACCGGCCGCGCGATCACCACGTCGATCGCGCTGGTCGTGCTCGGCCCGGCCATCCTCACCACGCTCCGCCGCGCGTCGCGGCGCTCGGTGGTCACGCGGACGGGATGACCCGCAGGATCCGGTCGTCCTCGTCGGCGGGCGTGCCCCGTCCGTCGCGGTTGGACGTGGTGACCCACAGGTCCCCGTCGGGCGTCGTGGCCACGGTGCGGACCCGGCCGTAGTCACCCTCGAGGAACGCCGTCGGCTCCCCGAGCCGGTCACCGCGCACCGGCACCCGCCAGAGTCGCTCGCCGCGCAGCGCGCCCACCCAGAGGTGCCCGTCGGCGTAGGCCATCCCCGACGGTGAGGCGGCCGACGTCGGCCAGGTGACCAGCGGGTCGACGTAGTCGTCGCCGCCACCGGGGCCCTCCACGACCGGCCAGCCGTAGTTGGCGCCGGGCTCGATGAGGTTGATCTCGTCGTACGTCGAGTCGCCGAACTCCGAGGCCCACAGCCGGCCCTCGTCGTCGAAGGCGAGCCCCTGCACGTTGCGGTGGCCCAGCGACCAGACGGGGGAGCCGGGGTCCGGGTTGCCGGGTGCGGGCTCGCCGTCGGTGGTGATCCGCAGGATCTTGCCGGCCAGCGAGTCGGGGTCCTGGGCGAGCTCGGTCTCGCCGGTCTCGCCGGTGGAGACGTAGAGGTGGCCGTCGGGGCCGAAGACGAGCCGGCCGCCGTCGTGGATGAAGCCCTTCGGGATGCCGTCGAGGACCACCTCGGCCTCGCCCAGCCGGCCGTCGACGAGCTCGGACCGCAGCACCCTGTTGTCCTCGGCGGTGGTGGCGTAGAGGTAGACGTCGCGTCCGTCGCCCGCCGGGTCCACGGCCACGCCGAGCAGGCCGCCCTCGCCCTCCGGGACGGCCTCGGTCACCTCGCCGACCTCGGCCACGTCGCCTTCGGGGTCCACGGAGAGCACGCGGCGACTGTCCCGCTCGGTCACCAGGGCGGTCCCGTCCTCGAGGAAGGCCACCCCCCACGGCACCGCCAGCCCGGACGCGACGGTCCCGGCCACCCGGGGGGTGCCGTCACCGGCGGGGCTCGACGTCGGGTCGGACGGCGTGCTCGCCGGGGCGTCGGGCGTCGAGTCGGTGGGCTGGGTGGCGCTGGGGATCGCGGGCTCGGTGTCGCCGTCGGCGCACCCGGCCAGGGCGGCGGCACCGAGCAGGCCGGCCAGCGCGAGCCGCACCCGCATCAGGAGACCCGCTCCAGCAGCTCGAGGAGCAGCCGGTGCACCGCATCGGGCCGCTCCATCTGCACGAAGTGGCTCGCCCGCAGCTCGACGTAGTCCGCGTCGGCCATCCGGGCCGCGGCGGTGCGCATGTCGTGGGCCCCGGCCAGGACGTCGTACGACGCGGCGACGAAGGTCGCGGGGACGTGCACGTTGCTCAGCGAGACCCGGGCGTGCTGGCTGGTCCCGAGGGCCAGGTGGAAGTACCAGTCGACGGGCGTGGCCAGGAACTCCCGGACCGCTCGGGCAGCGAGCGCGGGGTCCGGCACGGGCAGCATGAAGCCGGAGTGGGTCAGCGCCCCCATGGTGAGCGGCGTGACCGGCACCCGGTTGACCACCGGCGACAGCAGCCGGCCGGTGTGCTTGAGCACCCGCGAGGCGTTGACCGCGGCGAGATGGGCGACCAGGCGTGGCACGCGCAGGGGGCCGAGCATCGTGGCGAAGGTGCCACCCGGCACGCCGGCGACCGCGAGGATCCCGCTGACCCTCTCCGGGTGGTGGACGGCCAGCTCGAAGGCGGTGTTGACGCCCATCGACCACCCCACGAGGACGGTCCGCTCGACACCGAAGTGGTCCATCACCGAGAGCCCGTCCTCCACGAACTCGGTGACGCCGACCCGGGCACGGTCGGTCGGGCGCGCGGACCCCCCGACGCCCCGGTGGTGCCACGAGACGACCCGCACGCCGCAGTCGGGCTCGAAGAGTGCCGGCCACGCCCACGGCCCCGTCCCGAGGCCGTTGCACAGCAGGACCGTCGGGCCCTCGATCGTGCCGTCGGGATCGTTGGTCCAGGCGCGGAGCCGGGTGCCGTCGTCGGAGCGGACGTCGACGTAGCCGATCTCGAGGGGTGCCGTCACCGGGGTGGTGCCGGGGGTGGGCTGGGTGGCCATGGGCCCGATTGTGCCTGCCCGACCATGACGTCGGGGACGACTGCCCCGGGCTGGTCACCCGCCCTTCACGCCGGTGTCGTCGTCACGTCGACTCCGGCTGCGCACTCTTCGGGCATGGAGACTTCTCGGCGAATCCTGCTCAAGACCGGCCTCGTGACGGGCGGTGCGGCTCTGGCCGCCACTCCCGCCCTCCTCGACCAGCGGCCCAGCGCCGCTGCGCCCCCGACCCGCACCGACCCGTTCACGCTCGGTGTCGCGAGCGGCGACCCGCTGCCCGACGGCTTCGTGATCTGGACCCGGCTCGCGCCCGACCCGCTGGCGGACGACGGTGCGGGTGGCATGCCGTCGCGGCACCAGCAGGTCGGCTGGCAGGTCGCGACCGACGCCCGCTTCACCGACGTCGTCCGCGCCGGCTCGGTCCGGACCGGTCCCGAGCTCGGCCACGCGGTGCACGTCGAGGTGGGCGGGCTGCTGCCGGGGCGCGAGTACTTCTACCGGTTCCGCGCGGGACGCCACCTGTCGCCGTCCGGGCGCTCCGTGACCGCCCCCGACCCGCTGTCGATGCCTGCGTCGCTGTCGATGGCCTTCGCCTCGTGCTCGCAGTTCGAGCACGGCTGGTTCACCGCCTACGGCCGGCTCGCGGAGGAGCGACCGGACCTCGTGCTGCACCTGGGCGACTACCAGTACGAGTACAAGGCCGACAGCTACACGATCCCGGGCGGCAACGTCCGCGACCACCGCGGCCCGGAGACGGTCTCCCTTGCGGGCTACCGGCAGCGGCTCGCGCAGTACAAGACCGACCCGGACCTCCAGGCCGCCCACGCCGCGGCCCCGTGGCTGGTGGTCTTCGACGACCACGAGGTGGACAACAACTGGGCCGACGAGATCGCGGAGAACGCCGCCTCGCAGCCCGGCTTCATGGACCGCCGCGCCGCCGCCTTCCGTGCCTACTACGAGAACATGCCGCTGCGGCGTACCTCCGTGCCCGCCGGACCCGACCTGCAGCTCTACCGCTCGGTGCAGTGGGGCCAGCTCGCGAGCTTCCACATGCTCGACACCCGGCAGTACCGCGACGACCAGGCCTGCGGTGACGGGTACGACGACTGCCCGCCCGCCGCGGCACCGGAGCGGTCACTGCCCGGTACGACCCAGGAGGCGTGGCTGGCCGAGCGCTTCGCCGCGTCCACGCAGACCTGGGACGTGCTCGGCCAGCAGGTGTTCTTCGGTCGCCGGGACAGCACGGCGACCCCGGACAACACGGTGTCGATGGACTCCTGGGACGGCTACCCGGCCTCCCGGGACCGGGTGGTGCGGTCGTGGGTCGACGCCGGGGTGCGCAACCCGGTCGTGCTGACCGGCGACGTGCACGCGCACTGGGGATCCGACGTGCTCACCGACTGGACCGACGGCTCGTCTCCCGTGCTCGGGTCGGAGTTCGTCTGCTCGTCGATCACCAGCGGTGGCGACGGCTACGACAAGGCGGACGGCACCCACCCGTGGGCCGCCCAGAACCCCAACCTGACCTTCTGGACCAACCTGCGCGGCTACGTCAGCACCACCATCACGCCCACGTCGTTCACCGCGGACTACCGGTGCCTGCCGCGGGTGTCGGTGCCGGGGGAGCAGGCCTTCACGCGGGCGTCGTTCGTGGTCGACGACGGCGTCCGCGGGATGCGCCAGGTCGCGGACAACCCGCTGCCCACCGCCCGGGCCGACCGGTCGTTGCGGGCTCCGCGCAGCGACGCCGCGATCATCGCCGACACGATCGAGGCCGAGACGGGGCACTGAGCAGCGTCAGTCCGGGGCCGGCTCCGTGAGCACGGGCTGGCCCCGGGTGGCGCCCACGCTGGCCGCGATGACGCACGCGATCGCGACGCCCTGCAGGGGCGTGATCACCTCGTGGAGGATCACGATCGCCGCCAGCGCGGCAGCGGCCGGCTCGAGGCTCATCAGGATCGAGAACACCGACGGCGGCAGGGTCCGCAGCGCGGTCATCTCGCAGCTGTAGGGGATGACCGAGGAGAGCAGGCCGATCATCGCGCCGATCAGCAGGACGCGACCGTCGAGGAGCGTGTCACCGCCCGAGACGACGGCCGGGACGGTGAGCAGCAGGGTGGCCAGGACGCTGGCGACGGCCAGGCCGTCGAGTCCCGGCCAGCGCGCCCCGGTGCGGGCGCTGAGCAGGATGTACGCCGCCCACGCGGCGCCCGCGAGCAACGCGTAGAGGACCCCCGCCACCGTCAGGTCGGCCGGCTCGAAGCCGAGGAGCAGGACACCGAGGCCGGCGAGCCCCACCCAGACCAGGTCCCGGACCCGGCGCGACCCGAGGACGGCCAGGGTCAGCGGTCCGATGAACTCGATGGTGACCGCGATGCCCAGCGGGATGCGCGCGAAGGACTGGTAGATCGCCCAGTTCATGAGCCCCAGGCTCACCCCGAAGCCGACCACGACCATCCAGTCCTCGCGGCTGCGCGCCTTGAGGCGCGGGCGCGCGATGGCCGTGAGGACGAGGGCACTGGTCACCAGCCTCAGCCAGACGATCGCGGTGGGCGAGATGGTGCCGAAGAGGTCCTTGGCGAACGCCGCGCCGACCTGGACGGAGATGATGCCCACGACCACCAGCCAGATGGCTCGTGTCACCCGTCCCCCTCCTCCCGCAGCTCCTCCTCGTGCAAGCGCTCGATGAGGGTGGTGACGATACGGCGCTCGTTGTCGAAGTAGTCGAGGCCCCAGTCCGCCACGAGACTCGGGTGCCGGAACGGCTGTCCCGGCGCGTCCGACCCGCGCAGCCCCTCACGGACCCGCACCAGTGCCTCCCGCTCGGTGTCGAGGGCCTCGACGTGCGCCTCGAGCATCGCGATGGTCGTCATCGGGTCCACCACGTGGCCCAGCAGCAGCCGCAGCGCCACCGGGTGCTTGAGCACCGAGAAGCCCGGCTCGGTCCCGCGCATCCACGTCTCGAGGGCGCGGCGGCCCTTGGCGCTGAGCCGGTACGTCGTGCTGCCCGAGGTCTCGGCTCCGTCCGACCTCCCCTTGTTGCCCGACCCGTTGTTGCCCGACCTGCGGGTGCGGGTGAGGACCAGGCCGTGCTCGGTGAGCCGGGCCAGCTCGCTGTAGACCTGGCTCATCGCGGGGGAGACCCAGTAGAAGCGCAGGGTGGCGTCCGCCCGCTGCTTGAGCTCGTAGCCGGTCAGCTCGTCCCCGAACGTGAGCAGCCCGAGGAGCGCGTACGAGGTGACAGGAAGGTCTTGACCCATGGTGTGATCAGACTACTGTTCCTATTAGGAATACGAGACGGGAGTGGTGGCATGGCGCGCACGCTGTTGATGGTCGGGACCCGCAAGGGTCTGTTCATCGGGACCTCCGACGAGGCGCGGACCGCCTGGGAGTGGTCGGGGCCGCACTTCCCCATGGAGGAGGTCTACTCCGTCCTCATCGACCGGCGCGGCGACACCCCGCGCCTCTTCGCGGGCGCGTCGTCGAGCTGGCTCGGGCCGCAGGTCTGGCGCTCGGACGACCTCGGCGCCTCGTGGCAGGAGACGCCCAACGGCGCGATCCGCTTCCCGGAGGACGCGACGTTGCCCGACGGCAGCCCGGCCACCCTGGCCCGCGTGTGGCAGCTGGCGCCGGGCGTCGAGGACGGCGTCGTGTGGGCCGGCACCGAGCCGGGGGCGATCTTCCGCTCGACCGACCGCGGCGAGACCTTCGACCTGGTCCGAGGGCTCTGGGACCACCCGCACCGACAGGAGTGGAACGAGGGCTTCGGCGGCCAGGCGTTCCACACGATCCTGCCGCACCCGACCGACGGCGACTCGGTGCTCGCGGCGATCTCGACCGGCGGCGTCTACCGCACGTCCGACGGCGGCGACACGTGGACGGCCTCCAACACCGGGGTCAAGGCGGAGTTCTTCCCCGGGGAGCGCAACTACCCGGAGTTCGGCCAGTGCGTGCACAAGGTCGCCCGCGACGCGACCGAGCCGGACCGCCTCTTCCTCCAGAACCACGGCGGCGTCTACCGCTCCGACGACGGGGGAGCGTCGTGGCAGGACATCGCTCCCGGGCTGCCCTCGGAGTTCGGCTTCGCCATGGTGACCCACCCGCGCGAGGCCAACACGGCGTACACCTTCCCGATCGCCGACGCCGGCGGCCGCTGGCCCGTCGACGGCAAGGCGCGCGTCTGCCGTACGACGGACGGCGGCGCCAGCTGGGAGCCCCTCGGCGAGGGCGCCCTGCCGGACAGCTTCTACGCCGCGGTCATGCGGGACGCCATGTGCGCCGACGACCACGAGGCGGCGGGCCTCTACTTCGGCGGCCGCAACGGCGCGGTGTGGTGCTCGCCGGACACCGGTGAGACCTGGCAGGAGATCCACAAGGACCTTCCTGACGTGATGTTCGTCCGCGCCGCCTCCCTCGACTGATGGCTGACTTCTCGATGTCGCGCTCGACCACGGTCGACGCCCCCTCGGACCGGGTCCACGGCCTCGTCGACGACTTCCGCCAGTGGCAGGAGTGGTCACCGTGGGAGGGCCTGGACCCCGCGCTCGAGCGGAGGTACTCCGGGCCCGCCTCGGGCGTCGGCTCGCGCTACCACTGGTCGGGCAACAAGAAGGCCGGGGAGGGCGACATGGAGATCGTCGAGTCCACCCCGTCGCGGGTGGCGGTCGACCTGCAGTTCCTCAAGCCCTTCAAGGCGCGCAACCTCACGACCTTCGAGCTCGAGCAGGTCGGCGGTGGCCGGACCCGCGTCGTGTGGACGATGAGCGGCCGGCGCAACCCCG
This sequence comes from Nocardioides sp. Soil777, assembly GCF_001428425.1. Taxonomy (NCBI): domain Bacteria; kingdom Bacillati; phylum Actinomycetota; class Actinomycetes; order Propionibacteriales; family Nocardioidaceae; genus Nocardioides; species Nocardioides sp. Soil777. The sequence goes on along the minus strand of NZ_LMSN01000001.1, from coordinate 390,326 downwards.
TCATGTCGCTCGCCGGCAAGCTTTACTTCGACAAGGCCGTCGGCAAGGACTTCGACCGGGGGCTGGCGTCCCTGAAGGCGGCCGCCGAGGCGCGTTGACGGGGATCACCCCGGGTCGAGGAACACGGCCATGGCAAGGCGTGTTGGGGACGGGTGTGCGCGGGGGATCCCGTCGCACCCCCGACCTCGAGGAGACGAGCAACAGTGCGTGCAGCGAGCTACGACCAGTACGGCGGACCCGAGGTCCTCAGCGTCGGCGAGTTCCCGGACCCGCCCGTCGGCCCCGACACGATCCTCGTCCGGGCGAAGGCCACCAGCGTCAACCCGGTCGACTGGAAGGTCCGGGAGGGCTACCTCCAGGGCGCCTACCCCCACCACCTGCCGATCGTCCCGGGCTGGGACGTCGCCGGTGTGGTCGAGGCCGTCGGGCCCGCCGTGACCACCGGGCTCGAGGTCGGCGACGAGGTCTGGGGCTACGTCCGGCGTGACGACGTGAAGTTCGGCACCGCGGCCGAGCTCGTGCCGGCCCCCGAGCGCACCGTCGCCCGCAAGCCCGCGTCCCTCTCCCTCGAGGAGGCCGCCGCGGTCCCGCTGGCCGGCCTCACCGCCTGGCAGGCCCTCACCGAGGCGCTCCAGGTCACCGCGGGCGACCGCGTGCTCGTCCACGCCGCCTCCGGTGGCGTCGGGCAGCTCGCCGTACAGATCGCGGTCGCGCTGGGCGCGGAGGTCATTGGCACGGCCTCGCCGGGCAACCACGACCTCGTCCGGTCGCTCGGTGCCACCACCGTCCTCGACCACGGCGCCGGCCCCGTCAGCGAGCAGCTCGCCGACCACGGCGGTCCGGTGGACGCCGTCCTTGACCTCATCGGCGGCGAGGCCCTCGCCGACGCCCCCGCCCAGGTCCGGGACAGCAGCCGCATCGCCTCGATCATCGAGGCCGACACCGTGCTGGAGCAGGGCGGGCACTACGTCTTCGTGCGTCCGGACCGGTCCCACCTCGATGAGCTCGGCCGCCTCTTCGACGACGGCAAGCTCACGGTGACGATCGCCCGGACCTTCGAGCTCGACGACATCGCCGACGCCCACCGCCTCTCCGAGGACGGCCACCCCGGCGGCAAGATCGTCGTCCGGATCTGACCGGAGCGGGCACAGAGCTCGTCGAGCCCATCGGTGCCACCGGCCTTCGGTCTTCCCGGGGTGCCACTCAGGCGAAATTTGGCGTTCCTGCGAGCCTCGTCCGCGCGCTGCGACCTGCGGTCCTGGGTACCGCAGGTCCCATGCGCGCGCGTAGGGCCGGGGGTGGTCCGACCTGCGGTCCTGGGTACCGCAGGTCCCATGCGCGCGCGAGGGGTCGTGGTGGTGCGACCTGCGGTCGTGGGCACCGCAGGTCCCATGCGCGCGCGAAGGGTCGTAGGTGGTGCGACCTGCGGTCCTGGATACCGCAGGTCCCATGCGCGCGCGAGGGGTCGCGGGTGGTGCGACCTGAGGTCGTGGGCACCGCAGGTCGCAGCACTCAGGGAGGCGTTGTCGGTGCCCTCGGTTTTCCTGATCCGCACGGACAGGACGACGGGGGACAGACATGGACGACGAGCGAGTGGGCGAGGACGAGAGCTCGCGGGGTGAGGACGAGACCCCGCCGACGACGGACCTGGCGGGACGTCGGAGACGTGGGTCCGAGACGGCGGGCGGGCTCGTCCGGCGCGTCCGCCGCCGTCTCGACGTGTCGCAACGCGGCCTCGCGGAGATCCTCGGCGTCGAGGCGTCCCGGGTCGCGCGCTGGGAGACGGGCCGCACTCCTCCCGGTGTGGGCGAGCTCGAAGCCGTGCTGGCCCTGGTCGGCCTCAGGCTCGTGGCGGTCGATGCGGAGGGCGAGGTGGTCGACCCGATGAGCGAGGAAGCCATCAGGGATCGGGCGGGTCGGCGCTACCCGGCTCACGCCGACCTCCGGACGGCCGGCTGGTGGATACCCCCGGGCAGCTGGCTGACCGCGCGGGCCGGTGCCGACGAGCGCCGCTCGGCAGCGCTCGGGGATCCGCAGGTCTACTACGACCTGGGCTGGCAGCGGGACGCCGTACGGCACTTCTACGGGGCGCCCGACGACCACCTCACGCTGGCCCGGATCGTGGCGCGCCTCCGCACGCTGGACGCCGAGCGCCGCCGCGCCTCCTGAGACGGGCCCGCAGCCCTGGCCGGCGCCGGACTAGCCTGACGCCATGACCCAGCCGACGGGACAGCAGCCCGACATCAAGCCACGTTCCCGCGACGTCACCGACGGACTGGAGAAGGCCGCGGCCCGCGGCATGCTCCGCGCCGTGGGCATGGGCGACGACGACTGGGTCAAGCCGCAGATCGGCGTCGCGTCGAGCTGGAACGAGATCACTCCCTGCAACCTCAGCCTCGACCGGCTCGCCAAGGCCGTGAAGAACGGCGTGCACGCGGCCGGCGGATACCCGCTCGAGTTCGGGACGATCTCCGTCTCCGACGGCATCTCCATGGGCCACGAGGGCATGCACTTCAGCCTGGTGAGCCGTGAGGTCATCGCGGACTCCGTCGAGACCGTGATGATGGCCGAGCGCCTCGACGGGTCGGTCCTGCTCGCGGGCTGTGACAAGTCGCTGCCCGGCATGCTGATGGCCGCCGCCCGCCTCGACCTGGCCAGCGTCTTCCTGTACGCCGGATCGACGATGCCCGGCTCGGTGGACGGCAACGACGTCACCATCATCGACGCCTTCGAAGCGGTCGGCGCGTGCCTCGCCGGCAAGATCACCGAGGCCGAGGTCACCCGCATCGAGAAGGCGATCTGCCCGGGGGAGGGGGCCTGCGGTGGCATGTACACCGCCAACACCATGGCCAGTGTCGCCGAGGCCCTCGGCATGAGCCTGCCCGGCAGCGCGGCCCCGCCCGCGGTCGACCGTCGCCGCGACGGCTTCGCCCACCGCTCCGGCGAGGCCGTCGTGGAGATGCTCCGTCAGGGCATCACCGCTCGCCAGATCATGACCAAGCCGGCCTTCGAGAACGCCATCGCCATCGTGATGGCCCTCGGTGGCTCGACGAACGCCGTCCTGCACCTCCTCGCCATCGCCCGCGAGGCCGAGGTCGACCTGACCCTCGACGACTTCAACCGCATCGGCGCCAAGGTCCCGCACATCGGTGACCTCAAGCCCTTCGGGCGCTTCGTGATGAACGACGTCGACAAGATCGGCGGCATCCCCGTCGTGATGAAGGCGCTGCTCGATGCCGGCCTCATGCACGGCGACACCCTCACCGTGACCGGCCGCACCATGGCCGAGAACCTCGAGGCCCTCAACCCGCAGCACGTCGACGGCGAGGTGCTGCGCCACCTCGACCGCCCCATCCACGCCACCGGCGGTCTGACCATCCTGAAGGGCTCGCTGGCCCCCGAGGGCGCGGTCGTCAAGAGCGCCGGCTTCGACGACTCGACTTTCACCGGCACCGCGCGCGTGTTCGACGGCGAGCGCAAGGCGCTCGACGCCCTGACCGCCGGCGAGATCAAGCCGCGCGACGTCGTGGTCATCCGCTACGAGGGCCCCAAGGGTGGCCCGGGCATGCGCGAGATGCTCGCCATCACGGGAGCGATCAAGGGTGCCGGCCTCGGCAAGGACGTCCTGCTCATCACCGACGGCCGCTTCTCCGGCGGCACCACCGGGCTCTGCGTCGGCCACATCGCGCCCGAGGCCGTGGACGCGGGCCCGATCGCGTTCATCCGCGACGGCGACCGGATCACGCTCGACGTCGCGGGCCAGACCCTGGACGTCGAGCCGGCCGACGGCAGCGAGCCCTGGGAGGACCGCAAGATCGGCTGGGCGCCGCACCCGCCGAAGTACACGCGCGGGGTCCTCGGCAAGTACGCCAAGGTCGTGCAGTCCGCGGCGCACGGCGCCGTCACGAGCTGACTCGAAATAGACCACAGCCCCAGGTCGCCGGGGGGTTGACCAGGGGCTGTGGCACAAGACGCGTGGCGCCTCGTTCTTTACTGTAGGCCAGTGCCGGACTCAGGCAAAGCCCGGGTCCGGCCCGGTTTGGACCGCAGGATCAGGCGGGCAGCCCGAGGCGCCCGAGGATCTGGTTCAGCAGGTCGGTGATCTGGCCCAGCAGGTTGCTGAGCAGGCCGCCGCCGTCGAGCAGACCGGCCACGGCGCAGAGCAGGTTGCCCAGCAGGTTGCCGGCCCCGGAGACCGCCACGACGTCCAGCAGGACGCGGTTCAGGCTGACCGTGAGGCCGAGCACGTTGAGGTCGAGCGGGCCGAGCACGAGGTTGAGGACGTCACAGTCGGCACGGTTCAGGGAGCGGGCGGTGACCCGGGTGCCCTCGATCTTCTTCACGGGGACCAGGCGCTTGACCTTGAACTTCTTGGTGGCGCCGGACTTGGTCTCGAACGTGCCGCGGATGACGCCCTTGGCGAAGATCGCGCCGTCCTTCTCCACGAAGCGCTTCGGCTTGAACGACCCGGTGACCTTGCGGCCGGTGGACGTCTCGCCGACGATCTTGCTCTTCATCTTGCCCTCGGCCGTCTTGGCGACGGTCGTCCAGTCGCCGGGCGCGGCGGTGGCGGGCGCGATGCCCACGGTGGTGAGGCCGACGGCCAGGGCGACTGCGGCGATGAACGAGACGCTCACCGTACGGATGGTGCTGATCATGGTGTTCCCTCCCAAGAATTGGTCACGCGAGTGCAGGACCGTTTTCGAACGTATGTCCGCCCCCCGGCGTCGTCAACGCGGTCAGACCCCCTGGGGTGAAGCCTGAGGGCACACCGCGGCCGGCATCTGGACCTGATCGGCCGGTAGATCTGTCAGGCTGCCGCCATGACCGACCACGCCACCGTCGACACCACCGCGGAGCACGCTGAGGCACTCGACGCCGCCGACCCCCTGGCCGCCCTCCGGGCCGAGTTCGTGGGTGCGACGACGCCGCTCGTGTACTTCGACGGCAACTCGCTCGGGCGTCCGCTCGCGGTCACCGGCGACCGGTTGCGTGCCTTCGTGGAGGAGGAGTGGGGCGGGCGGTTGATCCGCGGCTGGGACGAGCGCTGGTACGACCTGCCACTCACGCTCGGCGACGAGATCGCCCGGGTCTGCCTCGGTGCCGCCCCCGGGCAGACCACCGTCGGTGACTCGACGACCGTGCTGCTCTACAAGCTGGTCCGGGCTGCGGTCGACGCCCGGCCGGACCGCGACGAGATCGTCATCGACTCCGACAACTTCCCCACCGACCGCTACATCGTCGAGGGCATCGTGGCCGAGCGTGGCCTGACCGTGCGGTGGATCGACGTCGACCGCGAGGCCGGCGTCACCGTCGAGCAGGTCCGCGCGGCCGTGGGGGAGCGGACCGCGGTCGTGGTGCTCAGCCAGGTCGCCTACCGCTCCGGCCACCTGGCCGACGTGGAGGCGATCACCCCCGTCGTCCGGGACGCGGGTGCCCTGGTCGTGTGGGACCTGTGCCACTCGGCCGGGTCCGTGCCGGTCGAGCTCGACCGCTGGGGCGTCGACCTCGCGGTGGGCTGCACCTACAAGTACCTCAACGGCGGGCCCGGCTCGCCCGCCTTCGCCTACGTCGCCCAGCGGCACCTCGACGGTGGCTCCGGCGCCCCGGCGCTGCAGCAGCCCATCCAGGGCTGGATGGGCCACGCGGACCCGTTCCTCATGGGCCCCGGCTACCAGCCGTCCGGCGGCATCCGTCGTTTCATCTCGGGCACCCCGGCGATCGTCGGGATGCTCGCCATGCAGGACATGCTCGCCCTGATCGAGCGCGCCGGGGTCGACGCCGTCCGCACCAAGTCGCAGGCCCTCACGTCGTACGCCGTCGACCTGGCCGACGCCTGGCTCGCCGAGCACGGCGTCACCGTGGCCTCGCCGCGCGACCCGGCGCTGCGCGGCGGGCACGTGACCCTGCAGCACGAGCGGATGCGCGAGGTGACGGCCACCCTCTGGGAGCGCGACGTGATCCCCGACTACCGCGACCCCGGCGGCCTGCGGATCGGCCTCTCGCCGCTGTCGACGTCGTACGCCGAGGTGCACGCCGGCATGGCGGCGATCCGCGACGTCCTCAGCGCGCCGCCGCGCTCGACCGCCGGGGCCGACAGCCTCGTCAGCGGTCCTTGACCCAGATCAGCTCGTCCGCAGCCCACTTCTGCTTCGCGACCACGGCCAGCCGGCCGAGGGCGTCGGGCAGCGATCCCTGGCCGACGTCGGCGCTGTGGGCCGCGCCGTACTCGCGCCCGACGGCGTTGTTGTGCAGGTCCACCCTGGTGTCGTGCGGGGTGTCGCGTCCCTCCTCGTGGGCGGCGGCCACCGCCTCGGCGACGGCCACCCCGTGGCGACCGGCGATGTAGGCCTGCCAGACGAAGTGCCGGATGGCGTTCTGCATCCCGGGGGTGCCGTCGCTGTGCGAGGAGGCGACCTGGATCGCTGCGGCCGAGGCGGCCATCACGTCAGCGGCTGCCGAGCTGCTCGCGCCGGCGGACCGGGCGGCGTTGAAGACGTGCGGGGCGCCGACGACCGCCTGGGCGGCCTTCTTGAGCTGGTCGAAGGGCGAACTCATGTTCCCACCGTGCCAGACAGGGCCGTCCGGCGCTCCTACGATGGTCCGATGTCCCGGATCCCCCCGTTCCTCGGCACGGCCGTCCTCGGCCTCGTCCTCGTCCTGCTGGCTCCGCTGCCCCTGCACGCATCGCCCGCGGCCCCGGCCGCTCGCGTCGCCGCGACGTCGTACGCCGCCGACGCCGTGCGTGCCACCAACGCGGCCCGCGTGCGTCGCGACCTGCGCCCGTTGGGCACCACGCCCTGCCTGCGCCGCGCCGCCGCCCGCCAGGCGGCCGCGATGGCGCGCGAGGGGTCGATCTGGCACCAGGACCTGCAGGCCGTCATGGGCGGCTGCGACCTCAGCACGGTCGGCGAGAACGTCGCGGCCGGCTACCCCACGGGCCGGGCCGTGGTGACGGGCTGGATGGGATCGCCGGGCCACCGCGCCAACATCCTCCAGCGTCGCTACCGGCTGGTCGCCGTCGCCGCGCGGCGCAGCGACTCGGGCACCTGGTACGCCGCGCAGGTCTTCGGCCGTCGGTAGCCGCTGTCGGTAGCCACTGTCGGCGGCCACTGGCATGGTGGCCCCATGGACCAGAGGATCTCCTTCGTCACGCTCGCCGTGCGCGACCTCGGCGCCTCCCGATCGTTCTACGTCGACGGTCTCGGGTGGGAGCCGGCGGTCGACGAGCCCGGCGAGGTGCTGATGTTCAAGGCGGGCGACCGGTTGGTGCTCTCGCTGTGGGACGTCGACGCGTTCACCGCCGAGGTCGGGCAGGCGCCCGGGGGAGGGCTGGCCCCGCTCACGCTCTCCCACAACCTCGCCACCACCGACGGTGTCGACCGCGTCCTCGAGCAGGCCCGCGCGGCCGGCGCCCAGCACGTCAGCGAGGCCCAGGAGCGCGAGTGGGGCGGCTACTCCGGCTACTTCGCCGACCCCGACGGCTTTCGCTGGGAGATCTGCTTCAACCCCGGACCCATCGGCCAGGAGGTGCTCCCGTGAGCGACGCCACGAGTGATCGCGTGACCTACGACGACGTGGCCGCCGTCGGCCTGGACGACTGGCGGATGCTGGTCTCGGGCATCCATGCGCGCTTCAGCACCGGCAGCTTCGCCGCGGGCGTGCGCCTGGTCGACGCGATCGGTGCGGCCGCCGACGAGGCCGACCACCACCCCGACGTCACGCTCACCTACCCCCGCGTCGACGTCGCCCTGATCAGCCACGACGTCGGCCGGGTGACCGACCGCGACCTCGCGCTGGCCCGCCGGATCAGCGAGATCGCGGTCGAGCAGGGCGTCGCCTCGGACCCGTCCGGGCTCCAGCAGCTCGAGCTCGGCCTCGACTCGCCCGACGAGGCGGCCGTGCTCCCGTTCTGGCGCGACCTCCTCGCCTTCGGCGGCAGCGTGGAGGAGGGCGGGATCAGCGACCCGCACGGGCGGCTCCCCGCCGTCTGGTTCCAGGACTCGGGGAGCGAGGAGCCGCGGCAGCGGTGGCACCTCGACGTCTGGGTTCCGGGCGACCAGGTGCAGGCGCGCATCGACGCGGTGGTCGCGGGTGGCGGCCGGCTGGTCGCGGAGTACCCCGAGCACTCGTTCTGGGTGCTCGAGGACGCGCAGGGCAACCGGTCCTGCGTCTGCACCGCCCAAGGGCGTTGAGCGCCGCCTCGGAGGTCGGGTCTGCAACGGGTCTGCAAACCACATGGCGAGACCGGCGTACCAGATAGTGGGACAGGTGGCAGACTCGGTTGACGCCGGAACGACCCGACGGCGACGGTAGGTGCATGCGCTCCCAGACATCCGCACGGATTCTTGTACGCACGCGACGCGTGAGCTGACAGCCAGCAGGCTGCTCGCCCATGCGTCACCCCTCGTTGCCCACCGGGCCGAGGGGTTTTTTGTTGGCCGGAGGATTGTGATGACGAGAAGGAAGCACCATGAGTGAGACGGGCATCACGGGAGTCCCGACGACCGGGACGTCGTCGTCGGGCGAGGGCATGACGGGTGCGCAGAGCCTGATCAGGTCCCTCGAGAGCGCGGGTGCCACCGACATCTTCGGCATCCCGGGCGGGGCGATCCTGCCGGCGTACGACCCGCTCATGGACTCCACCCGGATCCGCCACATCCTGGTCCGCCACGAGCAGGGCGCCGGGCACGCCGCCCAGGGGTACGCCGCGGCGACCGGCCGGGTGGGCGTGTGCATGGCCACGTCCGGCCCGGGTGCCACCAACCTCGTGACTCCGCTCGCGGACGCGCACATGGACTCGGTGCCGCTGGTGGCCATCACCGGACAGGTCGGGGCCAGCATGATCGGCACGGACGCCTTCCAGGAGGCCGACATCCGGGGCATCACGATGCCCATCACCAAGCACAACTTCCTCGTCACCGACCCGCGCGACATCCCGCGCACCGTGGCCGAGGCCTTCCACATCGCCTCCACCGGTCGCCCCGGCCCGGTGCTCGTCGACGTCGCCAAGTCGGCGCTGCAGGCCGCCACTACGTTCGCGTGGCCGACCGAGCTCCAGCTGCCCGGCTACCGCCCGGTGACCCGTCCGCACAGCAAGCAGATCCGCGAGGCGGCCCGGCTCATCCTCGAGGCGCGTCGCCCGGTGCTCTACGTCGGCGGCGGCGTCATCCGCGCCCGCGCCTCCCAGGCGCTGCTCAAGCTCGCCGAGGCGACCGGGATGCCGGTGGTGACCACGCTCATGGCGCGCGGGGCCTTCCCCGACAGCCACCCGCAGCACCTCGGCATGCCCGGCATGCACGGCACCGTCGCCGCGGTCGCGGGTCTGCAGAAGAGCGACCTGATCATCAGCCTCGGTGCCCGCTTCGACGACCGCGTCACCGGCAACCTCGACTCCTTCGCGCCCGGGGCCAAGGTGATCCACGCCGACATCGACCCGGCCGAGATCGGCAAGAACCGGCACGCCGACGTCCCGATCGTCGGTGACTGCCACGAGGTGATCGTCGACCTCCTCGCGCTGCTCACCACGCAGGCCGACGCCGGCCACACCGGTGACTACGAGGCGTGGGTCGAGTTCCTGGCGGGCGTCAAGAAGCGCTACCCGCTCGGTTACGACACCCCGGCCACCGGGCTCGCCCCGCAGTACGTCATCGAGCGGCTCGGCGCGATCGCCGGCCCGGACACGATCTTCACCTCGGGCGTGGGCCAGCACCAGATGTGGGCGGCGCAGTTCATCGGCTACGAGAAGCCCAACACCTGGCTCAACTCCGGCGGCCTCGGCACCATGGGCTACGCCGTCCCGGCCGCGATGGGCGCCAAGGTCGGCATGCCCGGGTCGACCGTCTGGGCCGTCGACGGCGACGGCTGCTTCCAGATGACCAACCAGGAGCTCGCCACCTGCGCGATCAACGACATCCCCATCAAGGTCGCGATCATCAACAACGAGTCGCTGGGCATGGTCCGGCAGTGGCAGACGCTCTTCTACAACGAGCGCTACTCCAACACCGACCTGCACTCCAAGCGGATCCCCGACTTCGTCAAGCTCGCCGAGGCCTACGGCTGCGTGGGGCTTGCCTGTGACTCCCCGGAGCAGGTCGACGCCACCATCGAGAAGGCCATGGCCATCGACGACCAGCCCGTGGTGGTGGACTTCCGCGTCCACCGCGACGCGATGGTCTGGCCGATGGTCGCGGCCGGCACCAGCAACGACGAGATCAAGTACGCGCGCGACCTCGCGCCCGAGTTCGACGAGGACAACCTCTAGTGGGCGAGCGCAGCGAGACCACCATCCAGCACAGCGCCCCGAGAGCCTCGTCGGCGCCCGCAGCGAAGCGAGGACGTCGATGAGCAAGCACACCCTCTCGGTCCTGGTCGAGAACAAGCCCGGCGTCCTGGCCCGCATTGCCGGCCTCTTCAGCCGTCGCGGCTTCAACATCGACAGCCTCGCGGTGGGCCCCACCGAGCACCCCGAGGTGTCCCGGATGACCATCGTCGTCAACGTGGACGAGTCACCGCTCGAGCAGGTCACCAAGCAGCTCAACAAGCTGGTCGAGGTCATCAAGATCGTCGAGCTCGACCACGCCGGCTCGATCGACCGCGAGCTGATGCTGGTCAAGGTGCGGGCCGACGCCACCACCCGCGGCGCCGTGCTCGACGCCGTGCAGCTGTTCCGTGCCAAGGTCGTCGACGTGGCGCCGGACGCGGTCACCATCCAGGTGACCGGCAACTCCGACAAGCTGGCCGACTTCCTGCGGGTGCTCGAGCCCTTCGGCATCCGCGAGCTGGTGCAGTCGGGCATGGTCGCCATCGGCCGAGGCTCCCGCTCGATCAGCGAGCGCAGCCTCCGGCCCGTGCCGGTCCCCGCACCCGCGGCCGCACCGGCCGCCACACCCTGACCACCGACACACCACCTGCGCACCACCCCAACCCAGAAGGAGAGCCACCAGTGGCTGAGATGTTCTACGACGACGACGCCGACCTGTCCCTGATCCAGGGCAAGAACGTCGCCGTCATCGGTTACGGCAGCCAGGGCCACGCGCACGCGCTGAGCCTCCGCGACTCGGGCGTCGACGTCCGCATCGGCCTCGCCCCCGGCTCCAAGAGCCGCGCCAAGGCCGAGGCCGAGGGCCTGCGGGTCCTCGACGTCGCCGAGGCGGTGGAGGAGGCCGACGTCATCGTCATCCTCACCCCCGACCAGGTGCAGCGCCACGTCTACGCCGAGTCGATCGAGCCGCACCTGACCCCGGGCGACACCCTCGTCTTCGGCCACGGCTTCAACATCCGCTTCGGCTACATCACCCCGCCCGAGGGCGTCGACGTCTTCATGGTCGCGCCCAAGGGCCCCGGCCACCTCGTGCGCCGTGAGTACGTCGACGGTCGCGGCGTGCCCGTGCTCGTCGCCGTCGAGGAGGACGCCTCCGGCAAGGCCTGGGAGCTCGCCCTGTCCTACGCCAAGGGCATCGGCGGCCTGCGTGCCGGCGGCATCAAGACCACCTTCGCCGAGGAGACCGAGACCGACCTGTTCGGTGAGCAGGCCGTCCTCTGCGGTGGTGCGTCGCAGCTGGTGATGTACGGCTTCGAGACCCTCATCGAGGCCGGCTACCAGCCCGAGGTCGCCTACTTCGAGTGCCTGCACGAGCTCAAGCTCATCGTCGACCTCATGTACGAGGGCGGCATCGCCAAGCAGCGCTGGTCGGTCTCCGACACGGCCGAGTACGGCGACTACGTCTCCGGTCCGCGGGTCATCACCCCGCAGGTGAAGGAGAACATGCAGGCCGTGCTCGAGGACATCAGGAACGGTGCGTTCGCGCAGCGCTTCATCGACGACCAGGACGCCGGCGGCCCCGAGTTCAAGGAGCTGCGGGCCAAGGGCGAGAGCCACCCGATCGAGTCCACCGGCCGCGAGCTGCGCAAGCTCATGGCCTGGGTGAAGTCGCACGACTCCGACTACGTCGAGGGCACCGCGACCCGCTGACCACCTCGAGGGGCCGCCCCCGGACACTCGTCCGGCGGGCGGCCCCTCATGCGTCCGAGACCCACCTCACCGACCCGGCCGGGAACACCGCGGTGCCGGCCCCGGTTGCAGCCGTCATGCGCATCGACATCTGGTCCGACGTGGTCTGCCCCTGGTGCTTCATCGGCAAGCGCCGCCTCGAGACGGCGCTCGCGAGCTTCGAGCACGCCGACGACGTGGAGGTCGTCTGGCACTCCTTCCAGCTCGACCCCGGCGCTCCCGACGTTCCCGTCGAGACGGTCGCGGAGGCCCTGGGCAGCAAGTACGGCGGCGGGCCGGACGCCGGCAAGGACATGATCGACCGGGTCGAGGCCGTCGCCGCCGAGGAGGGCATGGTCTGGCGGCACCACGACTCCCTGCGCGTCGGCACCCTGGACGCGCACCGCCTGCTGCACCTGGCCCACCACGAGGGCGGATCCGCCCTCCAGGGCACCCTCAAGGAGGCGCTGCTCTCGGCGTACTTCGTCGAGGCCCGCAACGTCGCCGACCACGCCGTGCTCCGTGAGGTCGCCGTGGGCGCGGGTGTGGACGCGACCGCGGTCGACCGGGTGCTCGGCAGCGACGAGCTGGCTGACGAGGTCTGGGCCGACATCGAGCAGGCACAGCGCTTCGGCGCCACCGGTGTGCCGTTCTTCGTCATCGACGAGAAGTACGGCGTCAGCGGTGCCCAGCCGGCCGACACCTTTACCCAGGTGCTCGAGCGGGCGTGGTCCGAGCGCACACCGGCCGTGCAGATGGTCGCCGGCACGGTGGGGGAGTCGGGCGAGGCCTGCGGCCCCGACGGGTGTGCCGTCCCCCAGCAGTAGCGCGTGGGCCGGTCGGAATCAGCCGACGGCCTTCTCCCCGCGGGCCGCCGCCTCGGCGATCGCGGTGATGCGCTGGGCGCGCGTCGCCGACCGCTTGGCCATGACGACCCAGCCCAGCATCTGCTTCTGCGCCGAGGGCGAGAAGCCGTCCCAGTGCTCGCGCGACCCGGGGTACGCGTCGAAGGCCGCGGCCAAGTCGTCGGGCACGACCCGGTCGTCGACGGCGTCCATCAGGTTCCAGTTGCCGTTGGCCTGCGCGGCCTCGACGGCCGCCCGGCCCGGAGCCTCCAGTCGTCCCTCGGCCGCGAGGCGGGCGATCCGTGCCTTGTTGGGGCGCGTCCAGATGCTCGTGGTACGACGCGGCGCGAACCACTGCTTCGTGTGGTCGTCGTCGACCGGCTTCTGGGTCGAGTCGACCCACCCCCACCGCAGCGCCTCGATGACGCTGTCCTCGTAGCTGACGGCCCGGTCGACGGCCCGCCTCCGGGAGACCAGCCACACGCCGACACCCCCGTCGTGGTGCTCGGCGAGCCAGGCCGCCCACTCCTCGACGGTCCCCGGCTCGACGTGCTCCGCGTCGTCCTGCACGCCCATGGGCCCACCCTCGCACCGGGCGGGCGTGCCGTCGAGCGCGCGACGTGCGCGGCGTACGGCACGATGAACCCATGAGCGACCGCACGCTGGAGCAGACCCGCGCCCTCGGAGTCGAGACGACGGGCATCGAGATCATCGACGAGGCGGCCCGCACGGCCCGTCCGTCCGACCTCTTCTGGCCGTGGTTCGCGGCCAACGTCAGCGTCTTCGGCATCAGCTACGGCTCGTTCGTGCTGGGCTTCGGCATCTCCTTCTGGCAGGCGGCCGTCGTCAGCGTCGTCGGGATCGTGGTCTCGTTCGCGCTCTGCGGGGTCATCGCGATCGCCGGCAAGCGCGGCTCGGCGCCGACCATGGTCCTCAGCCGGGCGGCGTTCGGGGTCAACGGGCAGAAGGTGCCCGGCGTCGTCTCGTGGCTGGTCTCGATCGGCTGGGAGACGTTCCTCGCGATCCTCGCGGTCCTGGCCACGGCCACGATCTTCGACCAGCTCGGCTGGTCCGGAGGCACGACGACCAAGGTCGTGGCCACCGTGGTGGTGGCCCTGATGATCGTCTCCGCCAGCGTCGCGGGCTACCACATCATCATGCGGATGCAGTCGGTCCTGACCTGGATCACCGGCATCGCGACGATCATCTACGTCGCCCTCACGCTCGACGAGATCGACTGGACGGCCGTGAGCGACCTGCCCGGCGGCAGCTCCCAGCAGATGGTGGGCGCACTGGTCATGGTGATGACCGGCTTCGGCCTGGGCTGGATCAACATCGCAGCCGACTGGTCGCGCTACCAGCACCGTGACGCCAGGGGGGCCGCCATCGTCGGCTGGAACACCCTCGGCGGTGCGATCGCCCCGGTGCTGCTGGTGGTCTTCGGGCTCCTGCTCGCCGGCTCGTCGGAGGAGCTGTCCGCCGGCATCGTGTCCGACCCGATCGGCACCCTCGGCACGCTGCTGCCGACGTGGTTCCTCGTGCCCTTCCTGCTGGCCGCGATCCTCGCCCTCGTCAGCGGCGCGGTGCTGGGCATCTACTCCAGCGGCCTGACCCTGCTCAGCCTCGGGGTCAGGATCCCGCGCCCCGCCGCCGCCCTGGTCGACGGCATCATCCTGACCCTGGGCACGATCTACGTCGTCTTCGTCGCGACCAGCTTCATCGAGCCGTTCCAGAGCTTCCTGATCACGCTCGGCGTCCCGCTCGCCGCGTGGGCGGGGATCATGATCGCCGACATCGCCCTGCGCAAGACCGACTACGACGACGAGGCGCTGTTCGACGCCTCGGGTCGCTACGGCTCCTTCGACTGGGTCTCCCTCGGCACCATGGTCGTGGCGTCCGTGCTGGGCTGGGGACTCGTCGTCAACAACTTCGCCACCTCCGCCTCGTGGAACAACTGGCAGGGCTACCTGCTGGAGCCGCTCGGCCTCGGCACCTGGGTGGAGTCCGAGGGCTTCTGGGAGGGCAACTGGCCCTACGCCAACCTGGGCGTGCTGCTCGCCCTGGTCCTCGGCTTCGCGGTCACCTACGTCGCCCGCCGCGGGACCGTCGCGCGCCAGGAGGGTCGGGTCGCGCGCGCTTGACCCCTCTGGCACGGTGGAGGCCATGAGTCGTATCGCCGTCGTCGGAGGCAACGGGCAGATCGCCCGGTTGCTGCACCCCCTGCTCGTGGAGCGGGGCCACACCCCGATCGCCCTGGTGCGCTCGGAGTCCTACCGGGCCGACCTGGAGGCCGCCGGGGCGGAGGTCCGCCTGCTCGACATCGAGCAGGACGACGAGGCCGGCTTCGCGGCCGCCTTCGAGGGGGCGCACGCGGTGGTGTTCGCGGCAGGTGGTGGCCCCGACGGCAACATCGAGCGCAAGCGCACCGTCGACCTCGAGGGCTCCCTCAAGTCGATCGCCGGGGCCAGGGCCGCGGGGATCACCCGCTTCGTCCAGGTGTCGGCGATCAACGTCGACGAGCCGGTCCCCGACGACACCGAGCCGGTCTGGGCGGCGTACGTCGAGGCCAAGCGCGACGCGGACGCGGCGCTGCGCGACAGCGGCCTGGACTGGACGATCGTGCGGCCGGGTCGGCTGACCGACGACGAGCCCACCGGGCGCGTCGAGCTGGGGGAGCGGGTGGCCCGGGCCGAGGTGCCCCGCGCCGACGTCGCGGCCGTGCTCGCCGAGGTCGTCGACTCAGGTGCGGGCATCGGCGCCCAGTGGAACCTCGTCTCCGGAGACACCCCGGTCGCCGACGAGGTCGCCCGACTCGGCGGCTGACGCCACCGCACGACCGAGCAGCGGCTGCAGGACCGCCAGCGCCAGCGCCATCGCGGCCGAGCAACCCCACAGCCACGCCGGGTCGATGGCGAGCAGTCGCGTCCCGACCAGGGGGGCGATGACCGCGGCGACGCCCCAGCAGGTGCCGTACGCCGCGAGGTAGCGCGCGCTGCCCCCTTGCGGCGCGAGCCCGGCGACCACCGCGAAGGGGTGTCCGAGCAGGAGCAGGTCGCCCACGCTCCAGATCGCCACGGCCACCACGAAGCCGGCCGTGGCGTCGGCGACCCCGGCCAGGCCCATCCCGACAGCGAGCAGGGCGTAGCCGACGGCCATCGCGCGGAACGGCGTCGGTGACCAGCCGCGGGTGGCCCGCTGCGCCAGCACCATGACGAGGGCAGACACGGCGAGCAGCCACCCCATCCGTCCGGCGGGCAGGCCGCGCTCGAGCAGGGTCAGCGGGAGGCCCACCATCGCCTGCATGTAGAGCGTGGCGAAGGCGGTGCCGGCCAGCCACATGAGCAGCAGCCGGCGGTCGCGCCACGGGCTCCCGACCGCGGTGCCGCGACCGGACGACGGGCGCCCCGGCGGCACGACCACGGCGACGACGGCGGCCGCGGCGAGGCACGAGACCGCATCGGCCACCAGCAGCCAGCGGAGGTCGAAGGCGGCCAGGCCCGCGGCGAGCAACCCGGCGACGACGCCGGCCACGGCGAGCGCGGTGCCGAGCAGGGAGTAGGCCCGGGGGCGCTGCTCCGGGGGGCAGAGGTCCGCGACGATGGCCTGGCTGGGCGGTTCGTAGAGCTCGAACACCAGGCCGAGCAGCGTGACCGACAGCGCGGCAGCGAGCAGCGTCGGCGAGGCGGCGAAGCCCAGCTGTGCGACCGCGCAGCCCACGAGCCCGAGCAGCATCGTCGGCCGCCGTCCCCACCGGTCGGCGAGCACCCCACCGGCCAGCCGGGAGGGGATCGAGGCCAGGCCGAACGACGCCACGACCAGGCCGGCCGTCGTCACCGACGTGCCGAAGTCCTCCACCAGGATCACCGCGGTGAAGGGCAGGGCGAAGGCGCCGAGCCGGTTGACCACCCGGGCCGCGACCAGGGCGCGGACCGCACGGGGGAGTGGAGCGCCGTGACTGGTGTCTGGGTTATCGTCAGTCATCATGCAGTGACCGTACGACGACAGGAGTGACTGGTCAAATGTTGTTCGACAGTCATGTGACGGTTCTTCTCGATGCCGGGGTGGCGTTGGTCAACGCGACCACCCCGGGCCACGACGGCACCGACCCGGTCGGGGCACCGACGGGCCGGGAGCTGCAGGAGGCGGTCCGTCACGCGCTCACCCGCGACGACTACCGGCCGACCGTGTCGCCGGCCACGGCGGTGCTGCTGGCCGATGTCGCGGCCGACGTGCGCGCGGTGTACGTCGCCGCCGGCTCCGGGGACCTCGACGCCGCCGCCGCGCGGGTCAACGACCTGCTCGAGCGGACGGACGCCCGGCCCCGGCTCACCCACACCGAGACCGGGTGGGACCTCCACTTCCACGGCCCCGACCAGACCGTCGCCCGGGGGTGGGCGGCCGGCCTCGCCGCGGGCCTCGCCCTGGCCCTCGGCAGCGACCGGGGCGGTCGCCTGGGCGTGTGCGAGGCCGCGCCCTGCGACCGCGTCTTCACCGACACGTCGCGCAACGGGGGCCGCCGCTTCTGCTCCACGCGGTGCCAGAACCGGGTCAAGGCCGCGGCCCACCGGGACCGCTCACGGCCCTGACCGCGACGGTCGCGGACGGGACGTGCGATCGCCTCCGAGACGATGTCCGGGCGTCACCGACGGTGGGTTAGGGTCGGAGACGCACAGCGTCGTGCAGGCCCTCCCGCACCGACCCACGAGGAACACAGCTGTGACTTCACGCCCCGTCGTACTCATCGCCGAAGAGCTGAGCCCCGCCACCGTCGAGGCGCTCGGCCCGGACTTCGAGATCCGCCACTGCAACGGTGCCGACCGCGCCGAGCTCATCCCCGCGATCGCCGACGTCGACGCGATCCTGGTGCGCTCCGCGACCAAGGTCGATGCCGAGGCGCTCGCCGCCGCGCGCAACCTCAAGGTCGTCGCCCGCGCCGGCGTCGGCCTCGACAACGTCGACGTCAAGGCCTCCACCCAGGCCGGCGTCATGGTCGTCAACGCGCCGACGTCCAACATCGTCTCCGCCGCCGAGCTCGCCGTCGCGCTGATGCTGGCCGCCGCCCGCCACGTCTCGCCCGCACACGCGGCGCTCAAGAACGGCGAGTGGAAGCGCTCCAAGTACACCGGCATCGAGCTCTACGAGAAGACCGTCGGCATCGTCGGCCTGGGTCGCATCGGTGTCCTCGTCGCCCAGCGCCTCTCGGCCTTCGGCATGAAGGTCATCGCCTACGACCCCTACGTCCAGGCCGGCCGCGCCGCCCAGATGGGCGTGCGCCTGGTCGACCTCGACACCCTGCTCGCCGAGGCCGACTTCATGAGCGTCCACCTGCCCAAGACGCCCGAGACCGTCGGTCTCATCGGCGCCGAGCAGCTCGCCAAGGCCAAGGGCTCGCTCGTGCTCGTCAACGCCGCCCGCGGTGGCATCGTCGACGAGGCCGCGCTGTACGACGCGCTGAAGACCGGCCAGATCGCGGCCGCCGGACTCGACGTCTTCGCCTCCGAGCCGTGCACCGACTCGCCGCTCTTCGAGCTCGAGAACGTCGTGGCCACCCCGCACCTCGGCGCGTCCACCGACGAGGCCCAGGAGAAGGCCGGCATCGCCGTCGCCAAGTCCGTGCGCCTCGCGCTGTCCGGCGAGCTCGTGCCCGACGCCGTCAACGTGCAGGGCGGCGTCATCGCCGAGGACGTGCGTCCCGGCATCCCGCTCACCGAGAAGCTCGGCCGCGTCTTCACCGCGCTCGCCGGCGAGGTCGCCCAGCAGCTCGACGTCGAGGTCCGCGGCGAGATCACCGAGTACGACGTCAAGGTGCTCGAGCTGGCCGCCCTCAAGGGCGTCTTCTCCGACATCGTCGAGGACCAGGTGTCCTACGTGAACGCGCCCCTCCTCGCGGCCGAGCGTGGCACCGCCGTCCGCCTCGTCACCGAGTCCGAGAGCCCCGACCACCGCAACCTCATCACGATCCGCGGCACCCTCGCCGACGGGTCTCAGGTGTCGGCGAGCGGCACGCTCATCGGCATCAACCAGAAGGAGCGGATCGTCGAGGTCAACGGCTTCGACATCGACATCGAGCCGACCGACCACCTGGCTTTCTTCACCTACGCCGACCGTCCCGGGATGATCGGCACCGTCGGCCGGATCCTCGGCGACGCCTCGGTCAACATCGCCGGGATGCAGGTCTCGCGCACCGACAAGGGCGGCGAGGCGCTGGTCGCGCTGTCCGTCGACTCGGCCATCCCGGCCGAGACCCTGGCCGAGATCGACGCCGCGATCGACGCGGTCTCGGTGCGCGCCGTCGACCTCGTCTGACCCCGTTGCTGGGGTAGTCCGTGACGATCGGACCCCTCCGGACCTCGGTCCGGGGTCCCTTCGTCACGGACTACCCAGGCTCAGGCGACGGTGAGGCGGTCCGCCGCCCCGCCGTCGCCCCCGCGGCCGTGGGCCACCACGTCCCACGCACCCCGGAGCCGCTGCACTGCGGTCTCCAGCTCGTCGGTCGACCGGGTCCAGGGGATCCGCACGTGGTGCTCGAGCCCGCCCTCCACGGCGAAGACCCGGCCCGCGGCGACGACGACGCCCCGTCGCTCGGCCTCGGAGACCAGGGCCGAGGCCCGGGGCTGCGGCAGCCGGCACCACACCGCGAGCCCGCCCCCGGGCCGTACGAAGTCCCACTCCGGCAGGCGGTCGGACAGGCCGTCGAGCAGGGCCGCGCGCTGGGTCCGCAGCCGCTCGCGGTTGGCCGCCCACACCGCGTGCCGGTGCTCGAGGAGGTGCAGCAGCGCGAGCTGCTCGACCAGCGGGGCGCCCAGGTCCAGGCTCATCCGGGCGTGGAGCAGCTGCGGCACCATCGTCTCCGGCACCCGCAGCCACCCCAGCCGCAGGCCGCCCCAGAACTGCTTGCTGGCGCTGCCGATCGTCACCGTCCCGGGCAGGTACGCCGCGAACGGCGCCGGCATCTCCTGCCCGTCGAGGGCCAGGGCCTGGTGGGCCTCGTCGACCACCGGGACCACCCGGGCGCGCCGCAGCGCGGCGGCGTACTCCTCCCGCTGGGCGTCGCTCATGAGGCTGCCGGTCGGGTTCTGGAAGTCCGGCACCAGGTAGGCGAGCCGGGGCGCGGCCTGGCGGATGATCGCGGCCGTGGCCGGGATGTCCCACCCGCCGGGGTCGACCGGGGCGGGCACGAGCCGGGCGCTGCGGTGGCTCAGCGCCTGCGTGGCGTTGGGGTAGACGGGGTCCTCGACGACCACCCGGTCGCCGGGGGCGGTGAGCGCCTGCGCGACGATCGCCGCGGCGCCGAGCGCGCCCGCCGTGATGATGATCTGCTCCGGCGTGGTGGGCAGGCCCCGCTCGTCGTACGTAGCCGCGACGGCGGCCTGGAGGCGGGGGAGCCCGGCGGGGTAGTAGCCATGGCTGGAGAGGTACGCCGGCAGCTCACCCACCGCCGCGTCGTACGCCGCCGCGACGCCGGCCGGAGCGCTCGGTGCGGCGCAGTTGAGGTCGATGACGTCGGGGTCCTGCGACCACGGGGCGAAGACCCGGTCGGTGACCGACTCGGCGCGCAGCGGCAGCCGGGTGACGGTGCCGGAGCCGCGCCGCGACTCGGCATAGTCACGCTCGCGCAGCTCGGCGTACGCCCGGGTGATGGTCGTCCGGCTGACGCCCAGCGCCGCGGTGAGCTCGCGCTCGCTGGGCAGCCGGATGGCCGCGGGGATCCGGCCCTCGCCGATGAGCAGCCGCAGCTGCTCGGCGAGCTCGACGTACAGCGGGCGCTCGTCCGACCCGAGGGTCCCGACGAGGGTGGCCACGCGGGCGGCGGTGATGGTCCGGCTCATGCAGGCCACTGTCCCACGATTGGCTATCGAGGAGAAGGCCAATTATCGGCACACTGGTCCTCATGAGCAGCACCACCACGCCCCGGCTCCGGCCCGCCCTCGTCGACCTCGGTCCCGTCGCCCAGCTCCGCGCCGGGCGCCTCGGCCGTCGCCTCCCGCAGCTGTTCCTCGGCCTCGCGCTGTACGGCGCGTCGCTGGCCATGATGGTCCGCGGGGCGCTCGGCCTGGCCCCGTGGGACGTGCTGCACTCCGGCTTCATCCGGCACGTGCCGATGACGATCGGGCAGGCCGTCGTGCTGTTCAGCTTCCTCGTCCTGCTGCTGTGGATCCCGCTGCGCGAGACGCCCGGCATCGGCACCGTCGCCAATGCGCTGATCGTCGGGGTCGCCGCCGACGCGACCCTGGCCGTCCTCGCGGAGCCCGACTCCCTGGCGCTGCGGGTGGCGCTGATGCTCGGCGGGGTGGTCCTCAACGGACTGGCCACCGCGCTCTACATCGGCTCCCAGTTCGGTCGAGGCCCGCGCGACGGCCTGATGACCGGCCTCGCCCGACGCACCGGGTGGTCGCTGCGCCTGGTGCGCACCGGCCTCGAGGTGACCGTGGTGGTCATCGGCCTGCTGCTCGGGGGAGCGCTCGGTGTCGGGACCGTGCTCTACGCGCTCGCCATCGGCCCGCTGGCCCAGCACATGCTGCCGTGGTGCACGGTCGACGTGTCAGCGCCGCGTGGCGATCAGGGCTGACGCGTCGGGCGCGATCATCACCTCGACCGCGGTGAACCGCTCGTCGGTGAGCCACTCCTCACGCAGGGTGTCGACCCGCCCGTAGGTGATGGGCGGCCACATCTCGCAGGGGGTGAAGTCGTCGAGGACGACGATGCCGCCCGGCTCGAGGAGGTCGACCACGGCGTCCACGCGCACCGCCTCGGGCTCGCCGCTGTCGAGGAAGATGAGCGAGTAGGGGCCGCGCTCGTGCAGCAGCGACCAGTCGGCCTCGAGCACCTCGACGTGGTCGTCCTCGCGGAAGATCTCGGCCGCGGCGGTCGCCAGTCGCGGGTCCCGCTCGGCGGTGAGGATGTGGGCGCCGTTGCGCACGCCGCTGCGCAGCCAGGCGGTGCCCACGCCGCAGCCGGTGCCGAACTCGGCAAGCGTGCCGCCCCGGGTGGCGGCCAGGGTCGCCAGCAGCCGGCCGGTCTCGTTGCGGCAGAAGGAGACGTAGCCCGCCTTGCGGGACACGTCGAAGGCACGGGACACGATCTCGGGAAGCTCGGGTGGGGCACTCATGAGGCCGCCGAGTCTGTCACGGCGAGACACTCGTCTCGCATCGTGAACGATTCGGGATTTCCGGGTGCGCTCCCGCGGGGTGCGGCGTACGGTCGGTCTCACCATGCGGAGCCAGCTCGTACTCATCGACTGCCGCGGCGAGGCCTGACCGAGGCCACCTCGCCGCGGTGTTCGGCGTTGCAGTGGCCTCGGAACAGAAGTTCCAGGCCCTGACGCCCCGCGGCGGACTCGCTCCCAGCTCATCTCGCGCGATCCGCAGTCCGCTGGTCATCGCCCTCGTGTGATCCACGAGTCGTCGTCGCCCCCGCCCGGGGCGTCGGGCCGCACCACCCGACCCTGACGACTTCACGAGACCGACACGGAGACCGCCATGTACGACATGTACCCCGACTGGGGCCCCGCCAGCCACAACCCGGACAACCCGCGCAGCCTGGAGGCCACCACGGCCGCCGTCCAGGCCTCGCTTGACCTGCGAGACAACGGCGGGCGCCTGCCCGACGACAACTAGATTCGCGGGCATGAGCACCGACACCACCAGCACCCCGTCCGGCACCGTCACCCTCGCCGTCATCCCCGGCGACGGCATCGGTCAGGAGGTCGTGCCCGAAGCCCTCAAGGTCCTCGAGGCCGTCGACGTGCCGGTGAAGTTCGAGCAGACCCACTACTCCCTGGGCGCGGAGAACTACCTCGCCACGGGCGAGGTGCTGCCGGACACCGTCCTCGCGGAGATCCGCGAGCACGACGCGATCCTGCTCGGTGCCGTCGGTGGCAGGCCCAACGACCCGAACCTGCCGCCCGGCATCCTCGAGCGCGGCCTGCTGCTCCGGCTCCGCTTCGAGCTCGACCACTACGTCAACCTGCGGCCGTCGCGGCTCTTCCCGGGCACACCCAGCCCGCTGGCAGACCCGGGCGAGGTCGACTTCGTGGTGGTCCGCGAGGGCACCGAGGGCCCCTACACGGGCAACGGCGGCGTGCTGCGGGTCGGCACCCCGGCCGAGGTCGCCACCGAGGTCAGCGTCAACACGGCGTACGGCGTGGAGCGCGTCGTCCGCGATGCCTTCGCCCGCGCCCAGCGGCGCCCGCGGCAGCACCTCACGCTGGTCCACAAGACCAACGTGCTCGTGCACGCCGGCTCGGTGTGGTGGCGGATCTTCGACCAGGTCGCCACCGAGTTCCCCGACGTGACCACCGACTACATGCACGTCGACGCCGCGATGATCCACATGACGGTCAACCCGAGCCGCTTCGACGTGATCGTCACCGACAACCTCTTCGGTGACATCATCACCGACCTGGCCGCCGCCATCACCGGTGGCATCGGCCTGGCCGCCTCCGGAAACGTCAACCCCGACCGGACGGCGCCGTCGATGTTCGAGCCCGTGCACGGCTCCGCGCCCGACATCGCGGGGCAGCAGAAGGCCGACCCCACCGCCGCGATCCTCTCGACCTCGCTGCTGCTCGACCACCTCGGTCACCCCGAGGCCGCAGCGGCCGTCGAGGCCGCCGTGCTCGCCGACCTGGCCGAGCGCACGCCCGGCACCACCCGTCGTACCAGCGAGGTCGGCGACGCCGTCGCCGCCCGCCTCTGACCGATCCGGATAGCCTGACGCCATGGACATCAGCACGACCCCCACCGACCGGCCCGTCGACGACGGGCGGCTCGTCGAGATCCTCGCCAACCCCGGCTTCGGGATGCACTTCACCGACCACATGTTCACGGTCGAGTGGACTCCCGAGAAGGGCTGGTACGACGCCCGCATCACGCCCTACGGCCCCCTGACGCTGGACCCCGCGACCGCGGTGCTGCACTACGCGCAGGAGACCTTCGAGGGCATGAAGGCCTACCGCCATCCCGACGGCACGGTGTGGACCTTCCGCCCCGAGGAGAACGCCAAGCGGATGGTGCGCTCCAGCCGGCGGCTGGCGTTCCCCGAGCTCGACCCCGACGACTTCGTCGCGGCCGTCGACGCACTGGTGACCGTCGACCAGCGGTGGGTGCCCGACAACGCCGACGGCGGGGAGAAGAGCCTCTACCTGCGGCCGTTCATGTTCGCCTCGGAGGTCTTCCTCGGCGTCCGTCCCGCGCAGCACGTCACCTTCATGGTCATCGCCTCGCCCGCGGGCGCCTACTTCAAGGGCGGCGTCAAGCCGGTCACGCTCTGGCTGACCGAGGACTACACCCGGGCCGGGCGCGGGGGCATGGGGGCCGCCAAGACCGGCGGCAACTACGCCAGCTCGCTGGTCGCCCAGCAGCAGGCGACCGCCCACGGCTGCGACCAGGTCGTGTTCCTCGACGCCCAGGAGGGCCGCTACGTCGAGGAGCTCGGCGGGATGAACCTCTACTTCGTGCACGCCGACGGGCGCATCGTCACGCCGGAGACCGGCACCATCCTCGAGGGGATCACCCGGGCCTCGATCATCGAGCTGGCCGGCAAGCTCGGCCACCAGGTCGAGGAACGCCGGTTCTCCATCGACGAGTGGCGCGACGGCGTGGCCAGTGGCGACATCGTGGAGATCTTCGCCTGCGGCACCGCCGCCGTGGTGACGCCCGTCGGGTCGCTCAAGTGGGACGGCGGCGAGGCACCCGCCCCGGCGTCGACCGACCTGACGATGCGTATCCGGACCGCGCTGGTCGACATCCAGCTGGGCCGGGCCGACGACACGTTCGGATGGATGCACCAGGTCTGCTGACGATCCGGTCCGAGGGCCGTGCCGGGGGGCACGAGGGAGCTGCACGTGGACGAGGTGGCGACGGGGACCACCGCCGGGTCAACCACGCTCGCACGCCTGTTCCGCGAGCGGGCGGTCTCCTCGTCCGGCGACCTCGCCTTCCGCCACCCGGTGGGCGGCACCGGGCGTGAGGCCTGGGAGGACGTGTCGTGGGAGCACGCCCGCGCCCTCGTCGAGCCGCTCGCGGCCGGTCTCACCGGGCTGGGGGTGGGGCCGGGGGACCGGGTCGTGATCCTCTCCCGGACCCGCGTCGACTGGGTCCTGGCCCATCTCGCCGTGCTGTGCGCCGGCGCCACGACGGTCGCGGTCCACCCGGGCGGCACGCCCCGGGACGTCGCCCGGCACATCGACGGGAACGGCGCCGTCGTGGTGGTGGCCGAGGATGCCGACCAGGCGGAGACGCTGCGCCGGGTGAGGGGCGACATCCGGACCTTCCGCAAGGTCGTGCTGCTCGACGGCACCTTCCCCGACCACAGGGTGATGACGTTCGAGGCGCTGCTCGCGCAGGGCGAGGAGGCCCTCGTCCGGGATCCGGGCACGATCACGCGGCGCGTCGACGCGCTGCGTCCCGATGCCGTGGCCACGGTGCTCCACCCGCCCGGCGCGGACCCGACGACCGCCGGCGAGCGGCGTACGCATGCGGCGTGGGTCAGCGAGGGACGCGCCGCGGAAGGCGGCGGCGAGGGTCTGCGGCACCTCTCCACCCCGCTCCACGAGCACGAGGGCCACGCGCTGCTCGCCGCCCAGCTGGTCCACGGCTTCGGGGTGTGCGTGGACCCGAGGGGCGAGCCGGGGGAGTGACGCCCGGCACCCCGGGACGCCGGATCCTCGGCCGACGGGGCTCGCGCGGGTAATCTCCCTGCGTGACCACGTCCCGCCCCGAGCAGGCGCCCCCCGGTCTGCGGGTGGGCGGCTACGAGCTGTTGACGCGACTCGGCGAGGGCGGGATGGGTGTCGTCCACCTCGCGCGTCGCCCCGGGGGAGAGCGGGTGGCGCTCAAGGTGCTGCGCCCGCACATCGTCGGCGACGACGAGGCCCGCCACCGCCTCGCGCGCGAGGTCAACAGCCTCAGCCGTATCAAGAGCCGTCGGGTCGCCGAGATCGTCGACGCCGACCCGTGGGGCGACATCCCCTTCGTGGCCACCCGCTACGTCCCCGGGCTCTCGTTGCACGACCACGTCCACGAGGAGGGCCCGCTCGCCGGCGCCGACCTCGTCTGGGCGGCGAGCTGCCTGGCCGAGGCGCTGGCCGCCGTGCACGAGGTCGGGGTGCTGCACCGCGACATCAAGCCCTCCAACGTGCTGATGGAGGGGCGCACGCCGATCCTCATCGACTTCGGCCTCGCCCGCGTCGCCGACGACCCCAAGCTCACCCACACGGGCTGGCTGCTGGGCACGCCCGGCTACCTCGCACCCGAGATCCTGTACGGCGACGACGCCACCGCTGCGTCCGACGTGCACTCGTGGGCCGCGACCGTCGCCTTCGCCGGCACCGGCCGCCCGCCCTTCGGCCGCGGCCCCTCCGTGGCCGTCATGGACCGCGTCCGCCGGGGCGAGCACGACCTGTCCGACCTCGACCCGGTGCTGCGACCGGCGGTCGAGGAGGCCCTCGACCCCGACCCGACCCGGCGCCCGTCGCTGCCCGAGCTGCGCCAGTGGCTCGACCGGCTGCTGCCGTCACGGGCGGTGCGCGAGCCGGAACCGTTCACCATGCCGATGGCCGTCGCCTCGCTGGCGTCGACGCACGA
This sequence comes from Nocardioides sp. Soil777, assembly GCF_001428425.1. Classification (NCBI taxonomy): domain Bacteria; kingdom Bacillati; phylum Actinomycetota; class Actinomycetes; order Propionibacteriales; family Nocardioidaceae; genus Nocardioides; species Nocardioides sp. Soil777. Next base: position 363,903 of record NZ_LMSN01000001.1, on the reverse strand, counting down.
CACCACCGAGGTCGTCGGCCGGGGCTCCGAGCCCCTCCCCGCGGACCGCTGGCGGACCGGCGCGGACCGCCCGGCCTCGGGCGCACCCACGCCTCCGACCCCGCCCGTGCACCACCCGGACCCTCCGGCGCAGGAGAGCGCTCCCTGGACCGAGCCCCGTCTGCGGGAGACCCGAGTGCTGCCCGAGGACGGGGCCACCGAGACCATCCGCGAGCCCGGCACCGAGGCACCACCGTGGGCGCCGCCGCCGCGCGCCGGCGGCCTCGAGCGCTTCCGTCGAGGCACCCTCGTCCTCGCAGGAGCAGCCGTGGTCGGCGCGGGCGTCGCGGTCGCGCCGTACGTCACGGCGCTCCTCGCCGTCGTCGTCACCTGGCTGCTGCGCAGCGGTTCGCTCGCGGGCAGTGCCGCCGGCGCCCGCCGTCAGCTCCGCGGCACCAAGTGGTACGACGCCCCGCAGCTGCTGCTCGCCACCCCGTGGCCCGCGCTGGCCGCCGTCCCCGGGGTGCTGCTGCTCGTGACGTGGAGCATCGGGCTCGCGATGGCGGCGGCGCTCCTGTGCTTCGCCGCCGGTCTCTCGCTGACGCCCAGCCTCGGCGTCATCGGTGTCGTCCTGGCCCTCGCCATGTGGTGGGGACCGGGCAGCTCGCGCCTGCGCCGACCGGTCCAGCGCCTCAGCCACCCCGTGGCCTCCCGCGGCGTCCCGTGGTTCCTCGCCACGCTGGTGCTGGTGGCCGCGGCCGCCGGCCTCGCCTCCGCGGCGTCGAGCAACGGCACCCAGTGGTCGCCGGCCGCCGACCGGCCCCTCGCCGACGTACGCCTACCCAGCTGGCTGTGACCCCGTGTCCGGCGGGTGACCGGATGACGAGATCCCTGTCCACGCCCGTGGCCGCGTGGCACAGTGGAGCCGTGAGCAGCACCACGATCATCATTGCCTAGCGCGACGGGACCCCCGCCGCGCCGACCTCCTGCACCCGGGAGGTTTTTTTGTACCCCCACACCGACGCTCCAGCCCGAGAGAAGAGATCGATGGACCTGCAGGGCTCCTTCCACGTCTACGACACGACGCTGCGCGACGGCGCGCAGCAGGAGGGCCTCAACCTCTCCGTCGCCGACAAGCTGACGATCGCGCGCCAGCTCGACGGGCTGGGCGTGGGCTACATCGAGGGAGGCTGGCCGGGTGCCAACCCCAAGGACACCGAGTTCTTCCGCCGTGCGGCCCAGGAGCTCGACCTGCGGCACGCGCGGCTCGCGGCCTTCGGCGCCACCCGTCGGGCCGGCGTCGCCGCCGCCGACGACCCGCTGGTCGCCGCGCTGCGGGACAGCGGCGCCTCGGTCGTCACGCTGGTCGCCAAGTCGCACGAGCGCCACGTCGAGCTCGCGCTGCGCACCACGCTGGAGGAGAACCTCGCGATGGTGCGCGACACCATCACCCACCTCCGCGACTCCGGGCAGACGGTGTTCCTCGACGCCGAGCACTTCTTCGACGGCTACCGCTCCAACCGTGCCTACGCGCTCGAGGTGCTGCGCACCGCGGCCGAGGCGGGGGCCGAGGTGGTCGCCCTGTGCGACACCAACGGCGGCATGCTCCCCGACTGGGTGAGCGACGTGGTGCGCGACGTCATCGAGACCACCGGTGCGCGCGTCGGCATCCACTGCCACAACGACACCGGCTGCGCGGTGGCCAACACCCTGGCCGCGGTCGACGCGGGCGCCACCCACGTGCAGGGCACGATCAACGGGTACGGCGAGCGCACCGGCAACGCCGACCTCGTCTCGGTCGTGGCCAACCTCGAGCTCAAGCTGGACCGGCAGGTGCTGCCGGCCGGGCTGCTCAGCGAGGCCACCCGGATCGCGCACGCGGTCGCCGAGGTCACGAACTTCCCGCCGGCGTCGCGCCAGCCCTACGTCGGCACGTCGGCCTTCGCCCACAAGGCCGGCCTGCACGCGTCGGCGATCAAGGTCGACCCCAACCTCTACCAGCACATGGACCCGGTCGGCGTCGGCAACGACATGAGGCTGCTCGTCTCCGACATGGCCGGCCGCGCCTCCATCGAGCTCAAGGGGCGCGAGCTGGGCTTCGACCTCTCCGGCGACCGCGAGCTGGTCACCCGCGTGACCGCCCGGGTCAAGGAGCTCGAGCAGCGGGGCTACACCTTCGAGGCCGCCGACGCGTCCTTCGAGCTCCTGCTCGTGGAGGAGGTGGAGGGCCGGCGCCCGTCGTACTTCGACATCGAGTCCTGGCGCGTCATCACCGAGACCTCCCCGGCCGCCGAGGCGGTCTCCGAGGCGACGGTCAAGCTCCGCGCCGAGGGCGTGCGCTACGTCGTCACGGGGGAGGGCAACGGGCCGGTCAACGCGCTCGACGCCGCGCTGCGCACCGCCATCGGGCAGGCGTTCCCCGAGGTCGCGAAGTTCGAGCTGATCGACTACAAGGTCCGCATCCTCGACCAGGGCCACGGCACCGACGCCATCACCCGGGTGCTCATCGAGACGACCGACGGCGAGTCCTCGTGGGTCACCGTCGGGGTCGGCCACAACGTCATCGAGGCGTCCTGGGGCGCCCTCGTCGACGGGCTCACCTTCGGGCTCCGCCGGCACCAGCGCTGAGTTCCTGCGATGACCGCGCCCGCGTCGTACGACGGCCTCCCGCGCCAGACCTCGACGGTCGAGCGCGCCGTGACGGCGCTCCTGATGGTCGGGCTGGCGGTGCTCGTGCCGATCGCGTCGTTCCTGGGCCTGTTCCTCGGGATGGTCTCGGACGGCTGCACCGGCGACACCGCCTGCAACGGCGACCAGATCGCCCTCGGCGTGCTGGTCTCGGCGGGGTCGCCGGTGGTGGTGTTCATCGTGGCGCTGGTCGTGGTGGTCGTCCGGGTGGTCCGGAGGTTGCCGGCGTGGTGGGTCCCCCTGGTCGCGCTCGCCGCGGGTGCCGGGCTGTGGGTCCTCGGCGCGGTGGTCGCCGCCTCCGCGGTCGGCTGACCCGGCACCGGGGTCGGGTCAGTGCCCGACGACCCGGCGGACGAGGTCGTCCCAGGCCGCCTCCAGCCGCTCGACGGGGATGCGCTCCCGCTCGACCTGCTGCTCCAGCACGACCAGCTCGAGGGGAGCGAGGATCGCGGTGGCGAGCAGGGGCAGGTCGCCGTCGACGCCGAGCTCCCGGAGGAGGTAGCGCACGTGCATGTTGGCGAAGGACATCGCCGCGACCGACCGCTGGCCCGCCCGGCCGGCCGCCTCGATGAGCGAGGCGGACATGAGGTTGGCATGCAGTCGTGAGTGCCCGAAGGCCAGCAGCCGCTCCATCGGTGGGGCCCCGGGTCCGAGGGGAGGCGGGCCGCTGATCACCGAGGCCTGCCACTGGGTCTCCGAGGTGTTGAGCACCGCGGCCATGAGCCCTTCCCGGCTCTCGAAGCGCCGGAACAGCGTGCCCTTGCCGACCCCGGCCTCGGAGGCGACCGTGTCCATCGTGACGCAGTCGACCCCCCGGGTCTCCACCAGCCGCAGCGCCGCGGCGAGGATGATCTCGCGGTTGCGTGCGGCGTCGGCCCGCTCGGGAGGCGGGCCGTCCGCCATCGGGAGGCTGATCGGCACGGGCTCAGGCTAGTGGGGAGCGCCACAGGGGTCCCGGGAAATACTTGCCCAGGTGGGGAATGGAAGCGGACTGTGGTCCGTTTAGACCTGCATGACTGACACCCGCGTCCTCGTCCTCGTCGGCAGCCTCCGCGCCGACTCCGTCAACCGTCGCCTCGCCGAGGTGCTGCAGGCGTCCGCCCCGGAGGGCGTCTCCCTCGAGATCGCGGAGGGCCTCGGCGCCATCCCGTTCTACAACGAGGAGATCGACGGCGAGACCCCGCCCGCCGCCGCCGTCAACCTGCGCCAGCAGGTCGCCGCCGCCGACCGCGTCCTCGTCATCACCCCGGAGTACAACGGCACCATGCCGGCCGTGCTCAACAACGCCATCGACTGGCTCTCGCGCCCCTACGGTGCGGGTGCCATCGTCGGCAAGCCGTTCGCCGCCGTCGGCACCACGCCGACGCCGTACGGCGGCAAGTGGTCGCACGAGCACGCCCGCCACTCCGCGACGATCGCCGGCGCCAAGGTCATCGACACCGTCGTGCTCTCGCAGCCCGGCGTCGAGGTGGACGTCCTCAACGACGACGAGGTGCTGGCCAAGTTCCGCGCCGCCGTCGCCGACCTGGTGGCCTACCGCGACGACGCCGCGGCCTGACCTGACGGGGGAGTACGGTCGCCTGCGTGGCCGCACTCCACGACCTGACCGCCCTCGAGCAGGGTGACCTCGTCCGCCAGGGGGAGGTCACCCCGCTCGAGCTCGTCGAGCACTACCTCGCACGCGCCGACCACGTCGGCGCGTTCGTCACGCGCACCCCCGAGAGGGCGCGCGAGCACGCCGGGCGCCTGGGACGCCGACCCGCGGACGCCGGGCCGCTGTGGGGTGTGCCGACGGCCATCAAGGACCTGCACCCGACCGCGGGCGTGCGCACGACCTTCGGCTCGGCGACCTACGCCGAGCACGTGCCGGACACGTCCGACAACGTCGTGCTCACGATCGAGGCCGCGGGCATGCCCAGCCTCGGCAAGACGAACACCCCGGAGTTCGGCTCGCCCTGCTACACCGAGCCCGACGTCGCGCCCCCCGCCGTGACCCCGTGGGACCCCACCCGGACGGCCGGTGGGTCGAGCGGTGGCGCGGCGGCAGCCGTGGCGGCGGGTCTGGTGCCGGTGGCCCCCGGGTCGGACGGTGGTGGCTCCATCCGCATCCCGGCCTCGTGCTGCGGGCTCGTCGGGCTCAAGCCCACCCGCGGCCGGATCAGTGCCGCCCCCACGTACGGCGACCCGACTGGCCTGGCCACGGCGGGACCCCTCGCCCGCTCCGTGCGCGACGCCGCCGCGCTGCTCGACGTGCTGGCAGGCCGACGACCCGGTGATCCCTCCTGGGCCCCACCTCCTCCGGTCCGCTTCCTCGACGCCTGCGACCGCGACCCGGGGCGTCTCCGGGTCGCTCGCTTCATCACACCAGTCATCACCGACAGCGACGTCGACCCGAGCAGCGTCGAGGCGTGGGAGGCGACATCCGCCCTGCTCTCCGGGCTGGGCCACGAGGTCGAGGACGTCCCGGTCCCGCTGCCCCGTGAGGCGGTCGGCACCTTCGAGACCTGCTGGGCCGTGCTCACCGCCCTCGCCGAGCCTCCCGCCGGCACCGAGCACCTGCTCCGGCCGCTGACCCGCTGGCTGGCCGACCGGGGCCGCGCGGTGAGCGGTCCGGAGTTCGGCATCGCGATCGCCCGGATGCGCCAGTACGCCGCCGACGCCCTCGTCGCGCTGGCGCCGTACGACCTGGTGCTCACGCCGACCCTCGCGACTCCGCCGCCGCTCGTCGGCGCACTGCGTGACGACGCGGACCCGGCCGCGGACTTCGAGGCCCAGAAGCGGTTCACGCCGTGGACCAGCTCCTGGAACGTCACCGGCATGCCGGCCGTCTCCCTGCCGCTCCACCGGACCGCCGACGGACTGCCCGTCGGGGTCATGCTGGCGGCCCGGCCGGCCGAGGAGCACGTGCTGCTCGCCGCCGCGGCCCAGCTCGAGGAGGCTCGCCCGTGGGCGCACCTCCGACCGCCGGGCTGGTGACCGATCGGTGGACAGGCGGACGAGGGCGTGGTCCGCTGGTCCCGTGAGCGAGCTGACGCCGTACCTCTGCGTCCGCGACGCGCGTGCCGCCATCGCCTGGTACGCCGACGTGCTGGGCGCCGAGGTGACCTACCCGCCGATCGTCATGGACGACGGTCGCATTGGGCACGTGGAGCTGGCCGTCGACGGCGCGGGCTGGATGATGTCCGAGGAGTTCGCGTCCTCCGGGGTGGCCGCCCCCGATGCTGCCAGGGGCGCGGCGGTCACGCTGCACCTCACGGTCGGCGACGTCGACGCAGTGTGCGAGCGGGTGCGCGCGGCCGGTACGACGCTCGACCGGGGCCCCGAGGACTCGCCACCGGCGGGGAGGGTGGCGGTCTTCCGCGACCCGTCCGGGCACCGGTGGTTCCTCACCCAGCCGTTGTCCTGAGCGAGCGTGCCCAGCGGCACCGGGCGCGGGTCCCCGAAGTGCTTCCCCGCACCCTCAGTGCTGGTCGCCGATTCCGCGCGCGTGCAGCGCGTCGCCGGTCTCGCGGGCACGGGCCACCACCCTGATGACCAGGGGGACCAGGCGGGCCCGGGGCGAGCGCTCGAGCCCGCGGGCCAGGGCCGCGTCCCGCGCCTCCCCGGCGAGGGTGAGGGTCGAGGGGATCGCGCGCAGCATGAGCGAGAACGCGAGCCCCACCTGCTCCGGGTCGACCCCCAGTGGCCGCAGCGGGCGCAGCCCGTGGACCACGGCATCCATGACCTCGTCGACCGGGGTGGTGACGGTGAGGGTGGTCGCGAGGAGGAGCAGCGCCACCAGGTCGCCCACGACCTCGACCGACCGGGGCCACCCGCTCTGCCAGACCGTCCAGGCGCCGAGTAGGACGGCCATGACCAGCAGGCCCCGCATCGCCCGCAGCGTCACGTCTAGCCGCGCACCGGACCACGCCAGCAACCCGATCGCCACGGCCACGAAGACGACGGCCGAGACCGGGCCGTGGACGACCACGACCACGATGCTCGCGACCATCAGGCCCAGCAGCTTGGTCCCGGCGCGGCGCCGGTGAAGGAACGTGTCGCCCGGGCGATAGATCCCGAGCAGCTCGGCGCTCACGCCGTGGCCCGGTAGTGCGAGACCACGTCGTCGGCCGCGCCGTCCTGCTCGACCCGGCCGTGGCGCACCAGCAGCGCACGGTCGCACCGCGCCGCCAGGTCGAGGTCGTGCGTGACGAGCACGAGCTGCTGGGGCAGCGACAGCAGCAGGTCGCCGATGCGGCGGCTGTTGCCCAGGTCGAGCAGTGTCGTCGGCTCGTCGGCCACCAGCACGGACGGCTCCGTCGCCAGCACGCCGGCCAGGGCCAGGAGCTGGCGCTCGCCACCCGAGAGCCCGTGGACGCTGCGGTCGCCGAAGCCGTCGAGGCCGAAGTCGGCGAGGACCTTGTCGGCGGCGGCCAGGCGGTCCGCCTTGTCGGGGTGCGTACGCCGCAGCGAGAGGGCCACGTCCTCGCGCGCCGTCGGCATCACGAGCTGGGCGGCGGGGTCGGTGAACATGAAGCCGACCCGTCGCCGCACCTCACGACCGGACCGCCTGACGTCGAGGTCGTCGACCAGCACCCGCCCGGTCGACGGCGTCACCAGCCCGTTGAGCAGACGGGCGAGCGTCGACTTGCCGGAGCCGTTGGGGCCGACGAGCGCGATCCGCTGCTCGGTCAGGGACAGCGACGTCTCGTGGAGGACGAGCAGGTCACCGTCGTGGGTGGGGACCCGGACGGTGACCTGCTCGAGGGAGATCGCACTCACGTGGTGAGGGTGCCCTCCGGCTGCTGCTGCGTCGAGTCCTCGTCATCGCGACGACCCAGCAGGTCGGGGAAGGCGCGGTGCACGGCGGTGGCCACGAAGGCCATCGCGACGTTCTTGAGGACGTCGCCGATCCAGAAGATCTTGTCCACGTCGAAGGCCTGCGCCCACGTCATGTCGGCCCGCAGGACCAGGCCCGCCATGCCGAGGGTGTGGATGAAGACCGCCGAGCTGAACAGCCCGGCCGCGAAGATCGCGGGCACGCTGGCCAAAGACCGGCGGGGGAGCCGCTCGACGATGAAGCCGCACATCCCCGCCGCCAGCGGGAAGCCCAGCAGGTAGCCGGCCGTGGGACCGGTCAGCACGGCGAGGCCGGCCGCGCCGCCCGAGAAGATCGGGAGTCCGGCGGCGCCGGCGACGACGTACAGCAGGACGGCCAGGAAGCCGCGCCGCATGCCCAGAACGGCGCCGGAGAGCAGCACCGCGAAGGTCTGGAGGGTGATCGGCACCGGGCCGCCCACCTTGAGTGCCGGGAGGAGGGCGCAGACGGCGATGAGGGCGGCGAAGGCCGCGATCAGGGCGATGTCGGTGCCGGTGCGACGTGGGTGCATGGGGGATCCTTCGCGTACCTGAACGGTGGTCAGTTGAACGGCGTTCAGGTTAGGGTGGCGGCACGAACGACGTCAATGCGGTCTCACCGCCGCACGAAGGGGGTCAGCCGTGCGCCACCACCGGGAGGACATCGTCGAGCGGGCCGTGCAGGTGCTCGACGACTACGGGCTCGCCTCGCTGACCATGCGCCGGCTCGGCTCCGAGCTCGGCCTGCAGGCCAGCGCCATCTACCACCACTTCCCCAGCAAGCAGGCCCTGCTCGCCGCGGTCGCCGACGAGGTGCTGGCCCGTGGCCGGCGCCCTCGGGCCGGCGGCGCATGGGACGACCAGCTCGTCGAGGCCTGCTACGAGCTGCGCGACGCGATGCTCGCCTACCGCGACGGCGCCGATCTGGTGCCCACCGTCTACGCCTTCGGGCTGGGCGCGCAGGCGCCGGCCGACGAGCTCGAGGAGATCCTCGCCGCGGCCGGATTCACCGATCCGCTGGTGGGCGTGGGCGCGCGGACTCTGCTGCACTTCGTCTTCGGCCACACCTTCGAGGAGCAGACCGCGCTCCAGGCCGAGAGCGCGGGCGCCATCGACGGGCCTCCGGCCGGCGACCGGGCGTCCGACTTCGACGTCGGGCTCGGGCTGGTGCTCGACGGCCTCGCCGCCCACGCCCCGACGGGACGGCGCGTCAGGGGCTGACGTCGACCTCGGCGCCGTGCAGCTCCGCGAGCAGCACCGCGCCGGACAGGTCCAGCCGCGTCCGGCGCAGCCGGGCCGCGCCGAGGTCGACCCCGTCGAGGGACGCCCCTCGCAGGTCGGCCTGGGTCAGCGTGGCCTCCCTGAGGGTGGCGCGGTCCAGCCTCGCGTCCTTCAGCGAGGCGCCGGTGAGGTCGCTCATCGACAGGTCCGCCTCGCGGAGGTCCACCCCGGAGAGGTCCAGCCGGGCCAGGTTGGTGCCGCGGATGGTCACGCCCTGCCACTGCCCGCCGCGCACCGTCATGGGGCGCATGACGCACTCGGAGAAGACGGTGCCGACCAGCTTGCAGCCGTCCAGCGTGACGTCGAACAGCTTCGTGCGGCGCAGGTCGCACGCGACGAACGCGGTGGAGGTGTGGGTCGACGAGCTGAGCCGGCACCCGTGGAAGGTGCACCTCTCGAAGACGGCGCCCGAGGTGGTGCACTCGCTGAGGTCGACGTCGGTGAACGTGCAGTCGGTGAAGCGGGCGGCGCCCAGGTCCTCGGCGTACCAGTCCTCGTCGCGGAACTCCTGTCCCGCCTCCACCCTCGGCTCAGACATCGACGGCTGCGGGATCCGGAGGGCTGCTCACGAGCGCCACGCTAGCCAACAACCCGCGCCGGGCCCGCCGGTAGGGTCGGGGCGTGATCGCGTCCCATGCCCACCGCTTCATCTTCCTCAAGACTCGCAAGACGGCGGGCACGAGCGTCGAGATCGCGTTGTCCAAGGTCTGCGGCCCGGACGACGTGATCACGCTCATCAGCCCCGAGGACGAGGAGCTGCGCACGGCCGCCGGGGGACGCGGCCCGCAGAACTTCCAGTCGCCGCCGCTGCCGCGCAAGGCGTTCAACCACATGAGCGCCCGGCTGGCCCGTGACGCCCTCGGCCCGGACGCGTGGCGCGACTACTACAAGTTCGCGATCGAGCGGAACCCCTGGGACGCGGTCGTCTCGCTCTACTACTGGAAGTACAAGGACCGCGAGGAGCTCCCCGACTTCGACACCTACGTCGCGGAGGAGTGGATCGAGCAGCTGGCCAACAACCGGCGGATGTACCGCATCCGCGGTCGTCTGGTGGCCGACCGGGTGCTGCGCTACGAGCACCTCGACACCGAGCTCGCCGAGGTCTGGGAGCACCTGGGCCTCCCGGGCGGCCCCGACCTGCCCCGCGCCAAGGGCAACGCCCGCCCCGCCGGTCACTACCGCGAGCTCTACTCCGACGCCTCCCGCGAGCGCGTCGCGCTGGTCTTCGCGGACGCCATCGACGCCTTCGGCTACGAGTTCTGAGCCAGGCTCCGGTGGACGAGCAGCGGGAGGTCGAGCGCAAGTACGACGTGGACCCGGACGCCGTCGTCCCCGACCTGCCGGGAGCGGTCGAGCCGGTCGAGCACGACCTCGTCGCCACCTACTACGACACCCCTGACCTCCGACTGCAGGCCGCGGGGATCACGCTGCGGCGGCGCACGGGCGGGGTCGACGAGGGCTGGCACCTCAAGCTGCCCGGCAAGGACGACGCCCGGGTGGAGGTGCACGCGCCGATCGGGAGTGACGTGGTCCCGCCCCCGCTGCTCGAGCGGGTGCGGGGGCACCTGCGCGACGTCGAGGCGGTGCCCGTGGCCCGCCTGAGCACCCGCAGGTCGGTGCGCCGGATCGTCGAGGACGGCGTGGTCGTGGCCGAGCTGTGCGACGACCGGGTCCGGGCCGAGGCCCTGCCCGTGGTCGCCGGTGAGGGTCTCACCACCGACGCGTGGCGCGAGTGGGAGCTCGAGCTCGTCGAGGGCGGGCGAGCCGTCTTCGGGGCCCTCGACCCGGTGCTGCGGTCCGCCGGGGCGAGCCCTGCCACCCGGGCCTCCAAGGTGGCGCGCATCCTGGCCGACCGATTGCCGGTCGACGGCTGGAGGCGGCACTCGGCGACCGGTGCGACCACGGTCGGGGAGGTCTGCCTCGGCTACCTGGCCGCGCAGCTGGACCGGTTGCTGGAGCAGGACCGGGAGCTCCGGTCCGGCCGCGTCGACGAGCCCGTCCACCAGATCCGGGTGGCGGCCCGGCGGCTCCGGTCCGCCCTCGCGACCTTCCGCCCACTGGTGACGAAGGACGCCGCCGGGACGGCCGACGCCCTGCGTGAGGAGCTGCGCTGGCTGGGCTCCTCGCTGGGTGACGCCCGCGACCTCACGGTGCTGCGGGGTCGCCTCGACGCGCTGCTCAGGGACGACGACCCCACGACGGTGGCGACCCGTCGTCATGTCGACGCGGTGCTCACGGACGATCACCGGGTCGCGCTCGCCGACGCCGCCCGCGTGCTCGACGACGTCCGCTACTTCCGGCTGCTGGACGGCCTCGAGGAGTTCCTCACCGAAGCGCCGTTCACGTCCCGCGCCGAGCGCCCCGCGCGCCGGGCGCTCACCTCGATGCTGCGCGTCGAGGTGAAGCGCTTCCGCCGCCGCGCCCGCAGGGTCGAGCAGGCCCCCGACGAGCCGTCGCAGGACCGCGCCCTGCACGACGTCCGCAAGGCGGCCAAGCGTCTGCGGTACGCCGCCGAGGCCGCGGCGCCCGTCCTGGGCGTCGGGGCCGACGAGCTGGCTGCGCGGGCCGAGGCGGTGCAGGAGGTGCTCGGGGAGCACCAGGACACCGTCGTCTCCCGGGCTGCCCTGGACGACCTGGCGCACCACCGCGACGCGACGGGACCGGTGGGCCTGGGACTGGGCCGCCTGCAGCAGCTCGAGGCCGAGCGGGCCGCCGAGCTCCGGGCCGGGAGCGCCGCCGTCATCGCCGACGCGGCGAGCAGGCCCGGCTGGCTCAGGAAGTGACGCGGCCGAGCCGCTCGCACTCCTCGACGAGCCGTCGCCGCAGGGGAGCACCCCGCTCGGCGAAGGCCCGCTGCTCGCGGACGTACGCCGCCTTGCCCTCGGCCGTCTCGATGCGCACCGGGTCGAAGCCGAGGTCCGCGAGGTCGTACGGCGCGGCCCGCATGTCGAGCTCGCGGATGTCGCGGGCCAGCTCGAAGCACTCGGCGACCAGGTCCGAGCTGATCATCGGCGTGAGCCGGAAGGCGTGCTTGTAGAGGTCCATCCCGGCGTGCAGGCACCCCGGCTGCTCGTACGACGCCCGGTCGTCGCGCCCGGGCTGCATCGTGTTGAGCGGTCGCGCCGGGCCCGTGAAGAATCGGAACGCGTCGAAGTGGGAGCACTGGATGCGGTGCGACTCGACGACGGCGTCGGTGCCCGTCGCCCCGAGCCGCAGCGGCCAGTCGTGGTGCCGCACCTCGTCGGCCGACTGGCCGTAGACCATCGCCCACTCGTGCAGCCCGAAGCACCCCGTGTGGGCCGGGCGCGACTCGGTCGCCCGCAGCAGGTTGGCCAGCCCGCGGAGCAACGTCGCCTGCGACGCGACGTACGCCTCGGTGACGGCGCCGGAGTCGTAGCCCCGCAGCCCGTCGTACTCGGGCGCGTCGGCGAGCCGCACGCCGTACCCGGGGTGCCAGCGCCGCAGCTGGGCCGGGCGCTGGGAGTAGTAGGTGAACAGGAAGTCGTGGACCGGGTGCTTCACCCCACCGGCCCGACGCGACAGGTGCGGACCCACGTGGGCGTCGATCCGCGCGGCGTGGGCCTCGGCGCGGGGGAACCACTCCTCCCGCGCCAGCACCTGCTCCTGCACCACGACCTGCACGCAGGACAGCGTAGGTCGGGCGGTGCCACACTGGGGAACCCACGTGAGGAGCAGCCATGACCGGCACGCCCGAGCACCCGGCGCTGGACCGCGCACACGCCCTTGCGCTGGAGTGGCTGGCCTCGCTCGACGAGCGCCGCGTCCCTCCGTCCGCCACCCCGGAGCAGGTGGCCGCGAGCCTGGGCGCCGACCTCCCGCAGGGCCCGACGGCGCCGGCGGACGTCGTCGACCTCCTGGCGCGGGCCTGCGAGCCCGGACTGACCGCGATGCCGTCGGGACGGTTCTTCGGCTTCGTCATCGGCGGCACCCACCCCGCCGCGCTGGCCGCCGACTGGCTCGTCAGCGCGTGGGACCAGAACGCGGGCCTCCGCTCCCTGACCCCGGCCCACACCGCCGTGGAGGAGATCACCGAGGCCTGGCTGCTGGACCTGCTGGGACTGCCGGGGGAGAGCGCCGTCGGCTTCGTCACGGGCGGCACGATGGCCAACTTCACCTGCCTGGCGGCCGGGCGCGACGAGGTGCTGCGCCGCGCCGGCTGGGACGTGGCCGGCCGCGGACTGGTCGGCTCTCCCGGGGTGCGGGTCGTCGTGGGCGCGGAGCGGCACGACACCGTCGACCTGGCGCTGCGCTACCTGGGCCTGGGGCTCCCCGAGCCGGTCGCTGTGGACGACCAGGGGCGTCTCGACCCCGCGGCCCTGCGGTCCGCGCTGGAGGACCACGACGGCCGACCCCTGGTCGTCGTCCTGCAGGCCGGCAACGTGCACTCGGGCGCCTTCGACCCGTTCGCAGAGGCCATCGCCGTGGCCCACGAGCACGGTGCGTGGGTGCACGTGGACGGCGCCTTCGGGCTCTTCGCCGGCGCCTCGCGCGCGCACCGCCACCTCGTCGACGGAGTCGCGGCCGCCGACTCCTGGGCCACCGACGCGCACAAGACCCTCAACGTCCCCTACGACTGCGGGCTGGCCATCGTCCGCTCCCGTCCGGCCCTCCGCGCCGCGATGGGGATGCACGGCGACTACCTGACCCACGACGAGGCCGGCGAACCGTTCGACAAGGTGCCGGAGATCAGCCGGCGCGGACGCGCCTTCACCGTGTGGGCGGTGCTGCGCGCGCTCGGTCGTGACGGCGTCGCCGACCTCGTCGACGGGCTGTGCGATCGCGCGGCGGACCTCGCCCGGGGCATCGCCGCGATGGAGGGGGGCGAGGTGCTCAACGACGTCGTCTTCACCCAGGTGTGTGCCGCGTTCGGCGACGACGATCGGACCCGCGCGGTGGTCGCGGGCATGCTGGCCGACGGCACGGCCTGGATGACGGGATCGCGGTGGCACGACCGGGCCGTGCTCCGGGTGTCGGTGAGCAACTGGTCGACCGGCGCGGACGACGTGGAGCGCAGCCTCGCCGCGCTCCGGGCGGTGGCCGCCGGATAGGGTCGGGCCGTGCGTATCGCCAGATTCACCACCGGAGACGAGCCCATGTACGGCGTCGTGACGGGCGAGGTCGACGAGTTCGGCCAGCCGTCCGACGACACGGTCGTCGTGGCACTCGCCGGGGACCCCCTGTACGTCGGCGTCAAGCTGCTCGACCAGCAGTACCGGCTCGAGGACGTCCGCCTCCTCGCGCCCGTGCTGCCCCGCAGCAAGGTCGTCGGCATCGGCCGCAACTACGCCGCGCACGCGGCCGAGATGGGCAACGACCTGCCCACCGAGCCGCTCATGTTCCTCAAGCCCAACACCAGCGTCGTCGGGCCGAACGACCCGATCTTCTACCCCCGCCAGACGCAGGACCTGCACTACGAGGGCGAGCTGGCCGTGGTGATCGGCCGCATCTGCCGCGACGTGCCGCCGGAGCAGGCGACCGACGTCATCCACGGCTACACGATCGCCAACGACGTGACCGCACGCGACCTGCAGAAGTCCGACGTGCAGTTCACCCGCGCCAAGGGCTTCGACTCGTTCTGCCCGCTCGGCCCGTGGATCGAGACCGACCTGGACCCGCAGACCTTCATCGACGGCGTCCGGATCCAGACCCACGTCAACGGCGACGTCCGCCAGGACGGCACCACCGCCGACCTGATCTTCGACATTCCGACGCTGATCGCGCACGTGTCCAGCGTCATGACGTTGCTCCCCGGCGACGTGATCCTCACCGGCACCCCCGAGGGCGTCGGTCCCATGGAGGTCGGTGACGAGGTCGAGGTCTCGATCGCCGGCATCGGCACCCTGACCAACAAGGTGGCACAGCGATGAGCACCCCCGTCCGCGTCCGCATGGCCCCGTCCCCGACGGGCAGCCCGCACGTCGGTCTCGCCCGCACGGCCCTCTACAACTGGGCGTTCGCCCGCCACCATGGCGGCACGTTCGTGTTCCGCATCGAGGACACCGACAAGGAGCGCAACACCACCGAGTCCTACGACTCGCTCATCGACCTGATGCAGTGGCTCGGCCTCGACTGGGACGAGGGCCCGCTCAAGGGGGGCGACTTCGGTCCCTACCGCCAGTCCGAGCGCAGCGACGTCTACGCCGACGTGCTCGACCGCCTGCGCGCGTCGTCGTACACCTACGACTGCTTCTGCACCACCGACGAGGTCACCGAGCGCCGCAAGGCCTCGGACTCCAAGGTCATGGGGTACGACGGCTTCTGCCGCGAGCTGACCGACGCACAGGTCGAGGCCTTCCGGGCCGAGGGCCGCGCGCCGGTCGTCCGATTCCGGATGCCCGACGGCGAGATCACCTTCACCGACCTGGTGCGCGGCGACATCACCTTCCGGACCGAGTTCGTCCCCGACTTCGCCCTCGCGCGTGCCAACGGCGACCCGCTCTACACGCTGACCGCACCGGTCGACGACGCCACGATGCGGATCACCCACGTCCTGCGCGGCGAGGACCTGCTCTCCAGCACCCCGCGCCAGGTCGCGCTCTTCGAGGCGTTCAAGGCCATCGGCCTCGCCGAGGAGACGCCGCAGTACGGTCACCTGCCCTACGTCATGGGCCAGGGCAACAAGAAGCTCTCCAAGCGCGACCCCGAGGCGCACATGGAGCTCTACCGCGAGCAGGGCTTCCTCCCCGAGGGGCTGCTCAACTACCTCGCGCTGCTCGGCTGGTCGATCGCCCCGGACCGTGACGTCTTCACCCTCGAGGAGATGGTGCAGGCGTTCGACATCAAGGACGTCAACCCCAACCCGGCGCGCTTCGACCTCAAGAAGGCCGAGGCCATCAACACCTCGCAGCTGCGCCTGCTGCCGCTCGACGAGATCACCGAGCGCTGCCTGCCCTTCCTCGAGAAGGCCGGCGTCCTCGACCCGGCCGACCTGCCCGACCGGCAGCTGCTCGACCAGGCCATGCCGCTGGTGGGGGAGCGCATCAACAAGCTCACCGAGGTCGTCGACATGCTCGGCTTCCTCTTCGTCGACGACGCCGACTTCACCCGCACCGACGAGCTCGACGATGCCGGCCGCGAGGTCGTCGCCGCGTCGTACGACGCCCTCTCGGCCATCGAGCACTGGAGCACCGCCGAGATCGACGAGGCGCTCCGCCGGGCCCTGGTGGAGGAGCGCGGCCTCAAGCCGCGGCACGCCTTCGGCCCCGTGCGGATCGCGGTGACGGGACGGAAGGTCAGCCCGCCGCTCTTCGAGTCGCTCGAGCTGCTGGGCCGTGAGCGCTCGCTGGCCCGCTTGCGCGACGCCATGGCTGCCTGACGGACGTCCGTGCCCGACCAGCGCCCGGAAGAGCTGGGCTACCACCTCGTCCACCGGCTCGGCCGTCAGGGTGCGTGGCGCCCGATCCTGGGCGTCGTGCTGCTCACCCTCGGTGTCTTCGCCCTCGCGCCGCTCCTGTGGCAGCTGCCGTACGTCGTGTGGCTGCTGGCGACCGACCAGCCGGTGGCGGAGGGCGTCAACCGCGTCCTCGACCTGGGTGATCCCACCCCGCTGGGCCTGGCCTACGTCAACCTCGTGCTGGCCACCGCCATCCCGATCACCTGGCTGCTGACCCGGTGGCTGCACGGCCTGCGCCCCGGGTGGCTGTCCTCGGTCGCCGCCCGCATCCGCTGGCGCTTCCTGCTGGCCTGCCTGGGGATCTCCGTGGTGGCGCTGGTCGCGACCGTGGTCGTGAGCATGTTCGTGCCCCAGCAGGGCGGCACCGAGATGGCCACGGAGCCCAACGAGTTCACCCGCACCACCCGCGACTTCCTGCTCGTCGTCCTCCTGCTGACGCCGCTCCAGGCGGCCGGCGAGGAGTTCGCGTTCCGGGGCTACCTGCAGCAGGCCTTCGGCGGTCTCTTCGGCAGCAGGGCGTTCGCGGTCGGGTTCTCCGCGCTGCTCTTCGCGCTCGCGCACGGGCTGGGCCAGAGCTGGCCGATCTTCGTCGACCGGCTGGCCTTCGGCCTGGTCGCGGGCACGCTCGTCATTCTCACCGGCGGCCTCGAGGCGGGCATCGCCATGCACGTGCTCAACAACTTCCTGGCCTTCGGCCTGGCGCTCGCGTTCACCGACATGGCCAGCACCCTGAGCCCGACCGGCGGGTCGTGGTGGAGCCTGCCGGGCACGCTCACCCAGTCGCTCGTCTACCTCGTCCTGGCCACGTGGACCGCCCGCCGGATGGGGTTGTCGGCGACCGTGCGGGGGCCCGTTTTGGAAGCCTCGCGCGGTCCCGTGTAAGGTTTCTTCTCGGTCCGGACGACGCGTCGGAGGGGCCGAAAACCAGTAAGTCAGTGGGATATGGTGTAATTGGCAACACGACTGGTTCTGGTCCAGTTATTCTAGGTTCGAGTCCTAGTATCCCAGCGGAATCCCGGTCTGAGGCCGGGATTTTGGTAGGGGTCGGAGCGGTGGTTATAGTTCCGATCGCTTCGTGAGAAGCAAAAGTTTGCCCCCGTTGTGTAGCGGCCTAGCACGGCGCCCTCTCACGGCGTTAGCGCCGGTTCGAATCCGGTCGGGGGTACAACACAGATGAAGGCCGGTCCCTCCGGGGCCGGCCTTCGTCGTTGCCGGGGCCGCTTCCCGGCACGCCTGCCGCGGTGTCCGATTCCCGCTGGTAACCCGATCGGTCCTCCGCCAGACTCGTCTCGTGAACACCGCGACGCGCATGGCCCTCCTCGACCCGGAGTCCTGCTACCGCGCGGTGAAGAGCAAGGACCGTCGCTTCGACGGGGTGTTCTACACGGCGGTGCGCACGACGGGCATCTACTGCCGCCCGAGCTGCCCGGCCCGCACCCCCGCCCACGCCAACGTGACCTTCCACCCGACCGCCGCCGCCGCCCAGGCGGCCGGCTACCGCGCGTGCAAGCGCTGCCTGCCGGACGCCACCCCGGGCAGTCCCGACTGGGACGTCGCGGCCGACGTGGCCGGGCGGGCGATGCGTCTCATCAGCGACGGCCTCGTCGACCGGGAGGGTGTCGACGGGCTGGCCCGGCGGATCGGCTACACACCGCGCCACCTCGGTCGCCTGCTGACCCAGGAGCTCGGGGCCCCGCCCCTCGCCCTGGCCCGGGCCCGGCGGGCGCAGACGGCACGGGTGCTCATCGAGACGACGTCGATGCCACTCTCGGACGTCGCCTTCGCGGCGGGGTTCTCCAGCATCCGCCAGTTCAACGAGACGGTCCGTGAGGTCTACGCCCTGACGCCCACGGCGCTGCGCGGGCGTCGTACGCGTGCGACCACCCGCGGCGCCGTCGTGATGCGGCTGGCGGTCCGCACCCCGTTCGCCGGTCGCCGCCTCCTCGACTTCCTCGCCTACCACCTCGTCCCGGGCGTGGAGGTCGCCGGGCCGGGCTGGTACGCCCGCACCCTCGACCTCCCGCACGGCCCCGGCACCGTCCGGCTCGAGCTCGCCGACTCGGTCGTGGCGGGGGAGACCGCCTTCGTCACCGCGGAGTTCTCGCTGCGCGACCTGCGCGACACCTCGGCTGCGGTCGAGCGCGTACGCCGCCTGCTCGACGCCGACTGCGACCCGGTGGCGGTCGACGACCACCTCGCCGACGACCCGGTGCTGGGCAGGCTGGTCCGCGCGACCCCGGGCCTGCGCGTCCCCGGCCAGGTCGACGGCGACGAGACGGCGGTGCGCACGGTGATCGGGCAGCAGGTCAGCGTCACGGGGGCCCGCACGGTCACCGGTCGGGTCGTTGCCGAGCACGGGCGTCGCGTCGAGTCGGACATCCCGGGACTGACCCATCTCTTCCCCGACGCCGCGACCCTCGCCCGGATCGATCCCGAGACCCTCCCCATGCCGCGCGCGCGCGGCCGCGCCCTGGTCGGCCTGGCGGCGGCCCTCGCCTCCGGCGACGTCGCGCTGGACCGTGGGCCGGACCGCGACGACGTACGCCGGGCCCTGCTCGAGCTGCCCGGCATCGGGCCGTGGACCGCCGACTACGTCGCGATGCGCGCGCTGGGCCACCCCGACGTCTTCCTGCCGACCGACCTGGCCGTCCGCAACGTGCTGCGCGACCTGGTCCCCGAGTCGGCCGGCCCCGCGGACCCCGAGCAGTGGCGACCGTGGCGCTCCTACGCCCTCATGCACCTGTGGAACACCCTCATGCCCGACACCCCGGCCACGCCGGCACCCAAGGAGACCTGACATGTGGACCGTGATGTCCTCGCCGATCGGCGACCTGCGCATCATCGAGCGCGACGGCGCGATCAGCGCGATCGAGTTCACCCCGTTCCGCCAGCCGCCCGACGGCCGCCCCCTCGGGGCCCGCGGTGACGACCACCCGCTCCTGGCCGAGGCAGTGCGCCAGCTGACGGCGTACTTCGAGCGCGACCTGAAGGAGTTCGACCTCCCGCTGGACCCGCTGGGCAGTGACTTCCAGCGCCGCGTCTGGGACCAGCTGCTCACCATCGGCTACGGCGACACCGCGTCGTACGGCGAGATCGCGGGCCGGCTGGGGATGACCAACGCCGCCTCGCGTGCGGTCGGGCTGGCCAACGGGCGCAACCCGATCCCCATCGTGATCCCGTGCCACCGGGTCATCGGCGCCAACGGCACGCTCACGGGGTACGCCGGAGGGCTGGAGCGCAAGCAGACGCTGCTCTCGCTCGAGCAGGACGCGTTGTTCTGAGGCACGCAGCGACGAGCGAGGAACGAGCTCGTCGCGTGGGCGTGGCCAGATCGAGCAAGCCCCGCGGCCGAGGGGCGAGGTCGCGATGGGCGCGTCGAGATCTACGCGCGGGTCGGCGACTGGCGAACATCGTCCTGCTCAGGACGGGAGGATGTTCCCCGATCGCGCGGGCGTGACCCGGACCTACTCGGCGGCGGCCCGGCGCAGCGACTCCGAGAGCCGCTCGGCCGCGGCGAGCACGGCCGGGGCGTGCATGCGGCCGGGCTGGCGCGAGAGCCGCTCGAGCGGACCGGAGACGGAGACGGCGGCGATGATCTTGCCACCGGGGGAGCGGACCGGGGCGGAGACCGAGGCCACGCCCTGCTCGCGCTCGCCGATCGACTGGGCCCAGCCGCGGCGACGGATCCCCGACAGGGCGGTGGCGGAGAAGGCGGCGTTCTGCAGGCCACGGTGCATGCGCTCGGGGTCCTCCCACGCGAGCAGCACCTGCGCCGCTGAGCCCGCGCGCATGGTGAGCTGGGACCCCACGGGGATCGTGTCTCGCAGGCCGGAGGGCCGCTCGGCAGCGGCGACGCACACGCGGTGCTCGCCCTGACGACGCCAGAGCTGGGCGGACTCGCCGGTGATGTCGCGCAGGCGGGCGAGCACGGGCCCTGCTGCGGCGAGCAGCCGGTCCTCGCCGGCGGCCGCGGACAGCTCGGCGAGGCGGGGGCCGAGGACGAAGCGGCCCTGCATGTCGCGGGCCACGAGACGGTGGTGCTCCAGGGCGACCGCGAGGCGGTGGGCGGTGGGCCGGGCGAGGCCGGTGCCGGCGACGAGACCGGCGAGGGTGGCGGGGCCCGACTCCAGGGCCGAGAGCACGAGGGCCGCCTTGTCGAGCACGCCGACTCCGCTAGAGTTGTCCATATGGCAATACTGCCGTCTCAGATCATGGGATGCAAGCGGTAGTGTCGGAGACCACCAGCGAGGACCATCCACGCGTCGGCGCGACATCCGCGGGACGCGATCACCACGAAGGAGAGATCGTCATGGGCAAGACCCTGGCCGAGAAGGTGTGGGACGAGCACGTGATCGCTGTCGGCGCGGGCGCGCGGCAGCCTGGCGCGGAGCGACAGGCTCGCGCCATGTCGACGCCCGACCTCCTCTTCATCGACCTCCACCTCATCCACGAGGTGACGTCGCCCCAGGCGTTCGACGGGCTGCGCCTCGCCGGCCGTCGGGTCCGGCGTCCCGACCTGACGCTCGCGACCGAGGACCACAACGTCCCGACGATCGACTGGGACAAGCCGATCGCCGACCCGGTGAGCAAGACCCAGGTCGACACGTTGCGCAAGAACGCCGCGGAGTTCGGCGTACGCCTGCACCCGCTCGGCGACGTGGAGCAGGGCATCGTCCACGTGGTCGGCCCGCAGCTCGGCCTGACCCAGCCCGGCATGACGATCGTGTGTGGCGACTCGCACACCTCCACGCACGGCGCCTTCGGCGCGATCGCCTTCGGCATCGGCACCTCCGAGGTCGAGCACGTGCTCGCCACCCAGACGCTGATGCAGGCCCGGCCGAAGACGATGGCCGTGACGATCAACGGCTCGCTGCCCGAGGGCGTCACCGCCAAGGACATGGTGCTGACGCTGATCGCGCACACCGGCACGGGTGGCGGGCAGGGCTACATCGTGGAGTACCGCGGGCAGGCCATCGAGGAGCTCTCCATGGAGGGCCGGATGACCGTGTGCAACATGTCGATCGAGTGGGGTGCCAAGGCCGGCATGATCGCCCCCGACCAGACGACCTTCGACTACATCGAGGGCAAGCCCGAGGCGCCCACCGGCGCCGACTGGGACGCGGCCGTCGAGCACTGGCGCAGCCTGCGCACCGACGACGACGCGGACTTCGACAAGGAGATCGTCCTCGACGCGAGCGAGATGACGCCCTTCGTCACGTGGGGCACCAACCCCGGCCAGGGCGTGCCGCTCGGTGCGAGCGTCCCCAGCCCCGACGACTTCGACGAGCCCAACGACAAGATCGCCACCGAGAAGGCCCTCGAGTACATGGGCCTCGAGGCCGGCACCCCGATGCGCGACATCAGGGTCGACACCGTGTTCGTCGGCTCCTGCACCAACGGCCGCATCGAGGACCTCCGGCTCGCCGCCGAGATCATCAAGGGCCACACCGTCGCCGAGGGGACCCGCCTGCTGGTCGTCCCGGGCTCGGTGCGGGTCCGCCTGCAGGCGCAGGAGGAGGGCCTCGACCAGGTCTTCCTCGAGGCCGGCGCCGAGTGGCGTGGTGCGGGTTGCTCGATGTGCCTCGGCATGAACCCCGACCAGCTCGCCCCCCAGGAGCGCAGCGCGTCCACGTCCAACCGCAACTTCGAGGGCCGGCAGGGCAAGGGTGGTCGCACCCACCTCGTGTCGATCCCGGTCGCGGCGGCCACCGCCGTGCGCGGCACCCTCTCGTCCCCGGCGGACCTCGTCCCCGCCGGCCACGTCGCCAGCCAGGAGGCCTGAGCCATGGAGCCCTTCACCACCCACACCGGCGTCGGCGTCCCGCTGCGGCGCAGCAACGTCGACACCGACCAGATCATCCCGGCCGTCTACCTCAAGCGGGTCACGCGCACCGGCTTCGAGGACGGGCTCTTCGCGGCCTGGCGCGGTGACGAGTCCTTCGTCCTCAACAAGCCGGAGTACGCCGCGGGCACGGTGCTCGTCGCCGGTCCCGACTTCGGCACCGGCTCGTCACGCGAGCACGCCGTGTGGGCGCTGCAGAACTACGGCTTCAAGGCCGTCATCTCAGCCCGCTTCGCCGACATCTTCCGCGGCAACTCCGGCAAGTCCGGCCTGCTGGCGGCGCAGGTCGACGAGAAGGTCGTGCAGCGCCTGTGGGACCACCTCGAGCAGCACCCCGGAGCCACCGTGACCGTGGACCTCGAGTCCCGCACGGTGCGCGCCGGCGAGGGTCCCGAGGCGATCGAGGACTCCTTCGACATCGACGACTACACCCGCTGGCGACTGCTCGAGGGCCTCGACGACATCGGCATCACGCTCGGCAACGAGGCCGACATCACGACGTACGAGGCGACCCGGCCGAGCTGGAAGCCGGCCACGCAGCACGGCTGACGACCCCGCTTCTTCCACGCCACGGGCCGGAAACCCCCAAAAAACCGGGGGAAACCGGCCCGCGGTGATTGTGACGCACGCCACGGGTCCCTAGCGTGCCAAGGAATGGGTCGAGCACAGGCTCGGCGCCTTGAGTTCATTGGAAGGGAAGACAGTGAACAAGTCTCAGCTCATCGACGCGCTCGCCGCGCGTTACGAGGGGAACCGCAAGCAGGCTGCGCACGCGCTCGACTCCGTGCTCGACACCATCACGCGGGAGGTCGCCAAGGGCGAGAAGGTCGCCATCACCGGGTTCGGCTCGTTCGAGAAGACCGTCCGCAACGCCCGCTGGGTCCGCAACCCGCAGACCGGGGAGCGGATGAAGTCGAAGAAGAAGTCGGTGCCGAAGTTCTCACCCGGCCAGGACCTCAAGAACATCGTGTCCGGCGCCAAGAAGCTGCCCAAGCTGACCGCGGCGAACATGCCCAAGCCGCCGACCGTCCGCGCGGTCGCGTCGGTGGCCGTGGGCACGGCATCGGCCGCCGTCGGCACCGCGGCCTCCGCCGCCAAGCGCGCGACCCCGGGCGCGAAGACCGCGGCCAAGAAGGCTCCGGCGGCGAAGACCACCGCGGCCAAGAAGGCTCCGGCGAAGAAGGCGCCCGCCAAGAAGACGGCCACGGCCACCAAGTCGACGGCGGCCAAGACCACGGCGGCGAAGACCACCGCGGCCAAGAAGGCTCCGGCCAAGAAGGCGCCCGCCAAGAAGACGGCCACGAAGTCGACGGCCGCCAAGTCGACGGCCGCCAAGTCGACTGCTGCGAAGTCGACCGCGACCAAGGCGACGGCGAAGAAGGCGCCGGCCACGAAGTCGACGACGTCGACGACGGCCAAGAAGACGACCGCGAAGAAGGCGCCCGCCAATAAGGCCTAGGCACTGCTCGTACGACGGCGGGTCACCCCTCGGGTGGCCCGCCGTTCGTGTGCCCGTCGTTCGTGTGCCCCGCCTCGTCCCCGCCCGACATCGCCTGCTCGGTGTGGGGGCCCACGCCCAGCACCAGGGCGCCGCCGAGGTCGCCGAGGTCGTCGACGTCGAGACGCAGGGTGGTGACCGGGGCGGCCACCTCGTGCGCGCCCGCCTCGACGTGGCGGGCGGCCGACCCGGGACCGAAGCGTGGTGCGAAGCGGTCGGGCGGTGCGGCGTACACGGTCGTGCCGGTGCCGGCGGCGTCGCGGACGAACGTCGGCCCGGCCACCTCGCGCAGCGCGGCGGCGAGGTCGTCGGGCACGAGGGCGGGCAGGTCGGCGCACAGGGTCACGGGGACCGCGCCCGGCCAGCGCCGAGCCGCCTCGGCGGCCGCCTCGCGCAGGGTGGCGTTGAGGTCCTGGCTGACCCCGTCGGGGATCACCTCGCAGCCGTCCGCGGCGAGCTCCCGCGCGAAGCGGAAGTCGTCGGTGACGGCGAGGACCGCGACGACCCCCGGCGTACGACGCGCGGCAGCGGCGGTGTCGCGGGCGAAGGCGGCCGCGAGGTCGCGTCGCTGGGCGTCGGGCAGGCCGCGCAGGCGCGACTTGCCGAGCGCGGGCGGCTTGACCGGGAGGATCACGACGAAGGACGCGGCAGACATCGCAGTGATCCTGTCACGGGGCGAGTAGCCTGCGGGTCGACGATCAGAGAGGCGGAGAAGTGGCGGTCAGGAAAGTGCAGGCCCGTCGCGGGTGGGCGGTCAACTTCGTCGCGACCGTGGTCAGGCCGACGCTCGACGTCATGACGTCCCACACGTGGATCGACGGCACCAGGATCCCGGCCGACGGCGGGTGCATCGTGGTGGCCAACCACATCTCGCACCTCGACCCGCTGCTCACCGCGCACTTCGTCTACGACCACGGACGGATCCCGCGCTACCTCGCCAAGTCGAGCCTCTTCCGCACCCGCTTCGTCGGCACCGTGCTGGGCTCCGCCGGCCAGATCCCGGTGGAGCGGCTGAGTCGCAACGCCATCGGTGCGTACGACGCCGCGGTGCGCGCCGTCCACGAGGGCGAGTGCGTCGTCGTCTACCCCGAGGGCACGCTGACGCGCGACCCCGACCTGTGGCCGATGACCGGCAAGTCCGGGGCTGCCCGGATCGCGCTGGCCACCGGGGTGCCGGTGATCCCGCTCGGCCACTGGGGCGCCCAGGACGTGCTGGCGCCCTACGCGAAGAAGCCGCACCTCTTCCCGCGCAAGCACGTGCTGATGAAGGCGGGGGACCCCGTGCCGATCGACGACCTGCGCGCCAAGAAGCAGACGCCCGAGGTCGTCACCGAGACGACCGAGCGGATCATGACGGCCATCACCGACATCGTCGCCGAGCTCCGCGGGGAGCAGCCCCCGGCCGAGCGCTTCGACCCCCGCATCCACGGCGTGAAGCCGATCGGCAACCCCAACAAGAAGGATCGTCGATGACCAAGGTCGCAGTCTTCAGTGCGGGCTCGTGGGGGACCGCGTTCTCCGTCGTGCTCGGTGACGCCGGCAACGACGTCGTGCTGTGGGCCCGTCGCGACGAGGTCGCCGACGCCATCAACACCAAGCGCGAGAACACCGAGTACCTCCCCGGCATCGAGCTGCCCGCGAGCGTGCGCGCCACGACCGACGCCGCCGAGGCGGCAGCCGACGCCGACGTCGTCGTGCTCACCGTGCCCTCGCAGACGCTGCGGGCCAACCTCACGGAGTGGGCGCCGCTCATCCCGGACAAGGCCGTGATGGTCTCGCTGATGAAGGGCGTGGAGCTGGGCTCCCTCAAGCGGATGAGCGAGGTGATCGCCGAGGTGACCGGCGCCGGGCCCGAGCGGATCGCCGTCGTCAGCGGGCCCAACCTGGCCAAGGAGATCGCCCGCCGCGAGCCGGCCGCGTCGGTGGTGGCGTGCGCCGACGAGGACGTCGCCCGACGGCTGCAGGGCCTGTTCCACACCGCCGCGTTCCGCCCCTACACGTCGACGGACGTGCTGGGCTGCGAGATCGGCGGCGCCTACAAGAACGTCGTCGGCCTCGCCGTCGGGATGGCGGTCGGGCTGGGCTTCGGCGACAACACGACCGCCTCCGTCATCACCCGCGGCCTCGCCGAGACGGCCCGTCTCGCGATGGCCCAGGGCGCCAACCCGCTGACCCTGATGGGCCTCGCCGGGCTCGGTGACCTCGTGGCCACCTGCTCGTCCCCGCTCTCGCGCAACCGCACCTTCGGCGAGAACCTCGGCAAGGGCATGACGACCGAGGAGATCTACGCCTCCACCCGCCAGGTCGCGGAGGGCGCCAAGTCCTGCAAGTCGCTGCTGGCCCTGGCCCGCGAGACCGGCGTCGACGCCCCGATCGCCGAGCACGTCGACGCGGTCGTCGACGGCCGGATCACGGCGCTGGAGATGATGAACGCCTTCATCGCCCGCGACACCAAGGCCGAGACCGACTAGTCAGCCGACGCAGCCGTCGAGCGCGACGCGCAAGTCGTCCCAGAGGTCCTCGACGTCCTCGACGCCGACGGAGAGCCGCACCAGCCCCTCGGGCACGGTCGAGGACTCGGTCTTCCAGCGGCGCCGCCGCTCGAAGGTCGACTCGACGCCGCCGAGCGAGGTGGCGTGCACCCACAGCGACGTCTTGCGGGTGAGCAGGTCGGCGGCCATCGCTCCCTGGGCCAGCACGATCGAGACGATCGCGCCGAAGCCGGGGTAGCGCACGTCGCCGACGGCCGGGTGCTCGCCGAGGCGGCGTACGAGCTCCTGCGCGTTGGCCTGGGCGCGCTCGACGCGCAGGTGCAGGGTGCGCAGGCCGCGCAGCACCAGCCACGCCTCGAGGGTGCCGGGGACCGCGCCGAGCAGGTCGCGACGGCCCTTGAGCACCGCGAAGAGCTCGTCGTCGCGGGTGCAGACGGCGCCGAGGAGCGCGTCGCTGTGCCCGGCGAGGAACTTGGTCGCGGAGTGCACGACGATGTCGACGTCGTCCTCGAGCGGGGTCTGCAGCAGGGGAGTGGCGAAGGTGTTGTCGACGACGACGTAGGCGCCC
Source organism: Nocardioides sp. Soil777 (assembly GCF_001428425.1). Lineage (NCBI taxonomy): Bacteria > Bacillati > Actinomycetota > Actinomycetes > Propionibacteriales > Nocardioidaceae > Nocardioides > Nocardioides sp. Soil777. The sequence continues at coordinate 337,305 of NZ_LMSN01000001.1, read as the reverse complement.
GCGTCGTGCGCGGCGGCCCGGATGGTCGGGATGTCCGCCAGCTCGAGTCCCGGGTTGGTGGGCGACTCCAGCCACACCAGGGCGGCGTCGTCGCACGCGGCGACGACGGCCTGGGTGTCGGTGATGTCGACCAGCTCGGCGCGGATGCGCCCGCGGGACTCGAGGTCGGCCAGCTGCATGATCGTGCCGTTGTAGGCGCCTCGCGGGGCCACCACCTTGGCGCCGTGGCCGACCAGGTCGAGGACCGTCGACACGGCCGCCAGCCCGGAGGAGAAGGTCAGGCACCGACCACCCTCGAGGGCCCCGATCGCGTCCTCCAGGGCCGTCCACGTGGGGTTGCCGTAGCGGCCGTACTCGAGGTCTCCACCGGCGACGTAGGTGCTCGCCATGGTGATCGGGGTGTTGAGCGGCGCGTCCGGGACGTGCTCGGGACGGCCCGCCGTCACGGCGATGGTGGCCGGGCTCAGGGTGCGCGCGGGGTTGGACGGGGTGGGCGGGTCGACTGCCATGCGGGCCAGCGTAGGCCGATAGGGTCAGGACAATGAACGAGCCCCGCAAGCCCCGCGTCGCCGTCGTCTTCGGCGGCCGGTCCAGTGAGCACGGCATCTCCTGCGTCACCGCCGGCAGCGTGCTGGCGGCCATCGACCGGGAGCGGTACGACGTGGTGCCGGTCGGCATCGCCGCCGACGGCCGCTGGGTGCTCGAGGCCGACGACCCGGCCCGTCTCGCGATCAACGGCAAGGACCTCCCCGAGGTCGACGGCACCCGCGCGATGGTCGCGATGCTGGGCGCCGAGGGCGAGACCGACCTCGTCATCACCCGCGCCGCGCAGGTGCCGGAGGTGATCGGCGAGGTCGACGTGGTCTTCCCGCTGCTGCACGGGCCGTGGGGCGAGGACGGGACCCTGCAGGGGATGCTCGAGATGGCCGGCGTGCGCTACGTCGGCTCCGGCGTGCTGGCCTCGGCGGTCGGCATGGACAAGGCCTTCATGAAGGTCGTCCTGGCCGCCGCCGGGCTGCCGGTCACGCCGGGCACCACCGTCACCCGGCGGGAGTGGGAGACCGACCCGGCCGGCGTGCTGGCGAGGATCGAGGCGCTGGGCTTCCCGGCGTTCGCCAAGCCCGCCCGTGGCGGGTCCAGCATCGGCATCAGCAAGATCCACGACGCCGCCGAGATCGGGGACTGCCTCGAGCTCGCCTTCGAGCACGACCCCAAGGTGCTCGTCGAGCAGGCGATGGTCGGTGGCCGTGAGGTGGAGTGCGGCGTGCTCGGCACCCGCGACGGCGAGCCCGAGACCAGCCGGCCGGCAGAGGTCCGCACGGGCGGCGACCACGAGTTCTACGACTTCGAGGCCAAGTACCTCGCCGACCAGCAGACCGAGATCGACCTGCCCGCCGACCTGCCGCCCGAGGTCGAGCAGGAGCTGCGACGGCTGGCGGTGCGTGCCTTCGACGCGCTGTCGTGCGAGGGCCTGGCGCGGGTCGACTTCTTCGTCATGCCCGACCACTCGCTGGTGATCAACGAGCTCAACACGATGCCCGGCTTCACGCCGACCTCGATGTTCCCCCAGATGTGGGCCGAGTCCGGCGTGGACTACGCGACCCTGGTCGACCGGTTGCTCACCCTCGCGCTCGAGCGCGACACCGGTCTGCGCTGAGCAGCGCTCAGCGGCAGGCTGTCACCGACAGGGCTCGCCGGCCTCCAGCTCGGCCTTCATGGGCCGCGCTAGCTGGGCGAGCATCAGGTCCACGCCGGCCCCGCGGAGCTCGCCGGGCACGTGGAGGGCGACGTACGGCGTGGTGGTGAGGGCCGTCGCCGTGGCGTCGCCGGTGAGGTCCTCGAGCTCGCTGTCGGGGACGAACCAGCCCACCCGGCGGACCTGGATGCAGGCCGCGAACTCGTCGTACGCCTCCGGCTCCTCGACCCCGCAGGTGAGCTCGATGGCGCCCCAGGACGCCGTGCGGTCGTCCCTCCCGGTGAGGTCCTCGCCGGCGAGCGGGTCGGGCAGGGCGTCGACGAGGCGGGCGCAGGACGCCGCCTCCTCCTCGGTGAGGTCCGGCAGGTCGTCGGAGCCCCCCGGCAGGGCGGAGCAGCCCGTCAGGACCGCGGGCAGGAGCAGTGCCAGCACAGCAGCGCCCCGCGTCCGGGTGGACGCGGGGCGCGGGTGCGGCGGTGTCAGATGTGGACGACGGGGCACGTGAGCGTGCGCGTGATGCCGTCGAGGCTCTGCACCTTGGAGACGACCAGCTTGCCGAGCTCGTCGACGTTGCGTGCCTCGGCGCGGACGATCACGTCGTAGGGGCCCGTGACGTCCTCGGCAAGGGTGACGCCCTTGACCTGGGCGATCGCCGCGGCGACCTCGGCGGCCTTGCCGACGTCGGTCTGGATCAGGATGTAGGCCTGGACGACCATCTGGACTCCTTGCTGCTCGGATGTGTCGTCGGTCAACCTACCGCGTCGTCTGGTGTGATGGGAGGCATGTCTTCCCCAGCCTCGAACCCACCCGACGCGACCATCGCCGATGCCGGTGAGTTCGGCCTGATCGCGCAGCTCGAGGGCATCTTCGCCCAGGGCGAGCACGTGCTCATCGGGCCCGGTGACGACGCCGCCGTGCTGCGCATCCGCAACGGCCACGTGGTCGTCTCCACCGACCTGATGGTGGAGGGTCGGCACTTCCGCCGTGACTGGGCCAGCGCCGAGGACGTGGGCCACCGCGCGGCCGCCCAGAACCTCTCCGACGTCAACGCGATGGGGGGTCGTGCCCACTCGCTCACCATCGGGATGGCCATGCCCGCCGACCTGCCGGTGCAGTGGGCGCTCGACTTCGCCCGCGGCTTCGCGGCCGAGGCAGCCCTGGTGGGCGCCAGCGTCGTGGGGGGCGACGTCACCCGGTCCGACGAGGTCGTCATCGCGGTCACCGTCCTCGGAGCGTGCACCCAGGCGCCCGTCGTGCGCAGCGGCGCCGAGCCGGGCGACGTGCTGGCGCTCCACGGCCGCCAGGGCTGGGCCGCGGGAGGACTGGCCGTGCTCGGTCGCGGCTTCCGCTCCCCGCGCGTGCTGGTCGAGGCCTACCGCCGTCCCGAGCCGCCGTACGACGCGGGGCAGGTCGCCGCGGAGGCCGGCGCCACCTCGATGATCGACATCTCCGACGGACTGCTCGCCGAGGCCGGCCACCTGGCACGCGACAGCGGGGTCGCGATCGACGTGCACAGCGGCGCGTTCGAGATCGCCGAGCCGCTCACCGCCGTGGGCGCGGCGCTCGGCGCCGACCCGCTGGGCTTCATCCTCGGCGGCGGCGACGACCACGCCCTGCTGGCGACCTTCTCCGACCGCGCGTCGGTGCCCGAGGGGTGGCTGGTCGTCGGCGAGGTCACCGAGGGGGAGGGCGTCACGGTCGACCGGGCGGCGTACGACGGCCCCACCGGCTGGACCCACTTCTGACACGCCGTCGTCCCGCCACGACGACGAAGGCCCCGTCCCAGCAGGGACGGGGCCTTCGGCGAAGAGGAAACTCAGCAGGTCAGCGCGAGACCTTGCCGGCCTTGAGGCAGCCGGTGCACACGTTCATGCGCTTGGGCGTGCCGTTGACGGTCGCCCGCACGCGCTGGATGTTGGGGTTGAAACGACGCTTGGTGATCTTGCGCGACCAGGGACGGTTGTTGCCGAAGCCCGGCTTCTTGGCGCAGATGTCGCAGACGGCAGCCACCGTGCACTCCGATCAGTTCGAGGATTCTCCAGATGGGGCCCGCGGAGATGTCAGCGGGCAACCGCGCCAGACTATCCGACGACCACGGATGGCATGAAATCGAAGCAGTCGGTGACGGGCACTACCCTGTGGCACTCGCACCGGACTGTTGGAGACAGGGGAGGCACGCAGGGATGGAGACCGTACCCCACGGCATCTCGACCTCCTCGATCCTGCGCTTCGTCGACATCGCCTCCGACGCCCTCGGCGCGGCCCGCGAGGAGATCGACGCCCTCAACGTCTACCCGGTGCCCGACGGTGACACCGGCACCAACATGTTCCTCACCGTCGCCGCCGCCCGCGACGCGCTGCGCGAGGCCGTCGGCACGCGACCCGACCTCCCCCTCGGCGACGCGCTGGCGATCCTGTCCCGCGGCGCGCTGCTGGGGGCGCGGGGCAACTCCGGCGTCATCCTGAGCCAGATGCTCGGTGCGTACGCCGCCCGCCTGGGGCAGGTGCCCACCGCCGAGCGCAACGCCCGCATCGCGGCCGAGGCGATGCAGAAGGCGACCGACGCCAGCTACGCCGCCGTCGGACGCCCGGTCGAGGGCACCATCCTCACCGTCGCCCGCGCCGCCTCCGACGCCGCGATGCGGTGCGCCGACGGGGACGGTGCCCGGGCCCGCGACGTCTTCGTCGCGGCCGCGGCCGCCGCCCGCGAGGCGCTGCTGCACACACCCGAGCAACTCCAGCAGCTCGCCGACGCCGGCGTGGTCGACGCGGGCGGTCGCGGGCTGTGCGTGGTCCTCGACGCCGCCGAGACCGTCTCCACCGGACGACGTCCCGAGCCCGTGGCCCTCACCGGCCACCGGATCCCGGTGCCGCACCCCATCCCCGGCGACCACCTCACCGAGGACGGTCCGGCCTACGAGGTGATGTACCTCCTCGACGCCGACGACGAGGCCGTCGCGGTCCTGCGCACCGTGCTCGACACCCTCGGCGACAGCCTCGTCGTGGTCGGCGGGTCGGGCCTGTGGAACGTCCACGTCCACGTCGACGACGTGGGGGCGGCGATCGAGGCGGGCATCGACGCCGGACGCCCGCACCGGGTGCGGGTGACGCACTTCGCCGAGCAGGTGGCCGAGGCCCGCCGGGCGCCGGTCACCCGGCAGCGCGCCGTCGTCGCCGTCGCGGCGGGCCCGGGCCTCGCGGCCCTCTTCGAGGAGGCGGGAGCGGTCGTGGTCGCCGGCGGACCGGGCCGACGTCCCTCGACCGGGCAGCTGCTCGAGGCCATCCACTCCTGCGGGGCCACCGAGGTCGTCCTGCTGCCCAACGACGCCGACTCGGTGCGCGTCGCCGAGATCGCGGCCCGCACCGCCGAGCAGGAGGGCGGTCTCCGGGTCGAGGTGATCCCCAGCCAGGCCCAGGTCCAGGGCCTCGCCGCGATGGCCGTGCACGAGCCCGGACGCACGTTCGACCAGGACGTCCGCGAGATGACCGCGACGGCCCGCCACGCCCGCCACGGCGCGATCACCGTCGCCGCCCGCCAGGCGATGACCATGGCCGGCCCCTGCGAGGTCGGCGACGTCCTCGGCGTCATCGCCGGTGACTTCGCGGTGGTCGGGGACGACCTCGACACGGTGGCCGCCGACGTGGTCGAGCGGCTGCTCGGCGGCGGTGGGGAGCTGGTGACCTTCGTGGCCGGCGAGGGCGGCGCCGACGTCGCGGCACGGGCCGCGGCGTACGTCGAGCGGATGCACCCCCACATCGACGTCACCGTCTACGACGGGGGCCAGGAGCGCTACCCGGTCCTGGTCAGCGTGGAGTAGCCGATGGTCGCGATCACCCCGGACTCGCCCGTGGCGGCGGTCTTCGGCCGGAGCCACGCCAAGCGCAAGCTGGTCGAGGAGGGCCTCGGCATCCGCACGGTCGGCGAGCTCCTCTTCCACCTGCCGCGGCGCTACGTCGTCTCCACCGAGCTCTCCGAGGTCGCCGAGCCGGTCGTCGGCCAGCTCATGTCGGTCGTCGGCGAGGTGTCCTCGTCGCGGATGACGCAGTTCTACGCGCGGGGCAAGCAGCAGTACCGCACCGAGGTCCGGATCCGCACCAACGGACCCGACTTCACACTGTCGTTCTTCAGCCCCTATCCCGGCCAGGCCGAGAAGTACGTCGCGGAGATGCGCTCCGGCAGCCGGGGCCTCTTCACCGGCAAGGCCAAGCTCTTCAACGGCACCTGGCAGCTGGACGGGCCCCACCACCTGATGTTCGGCGAGGACGGCGAGTCCGCCTCGCTGCCACGGCTGCTGCCGGTCTACCCGCTCACGCACAAGCTCTACGTGTGGGACCTCATCCGGGTGATGGAGTCCGCGCTCGACCTGGTGACCGGGGTCACCGACGTGCTCACCCCCGAGCTGCGCCGCGAGCACGACGTGCTCGACGTCATGACGGCGCTGCGCCTGGCCCACCGGCCCGACGACTACGCCCAGGTCGGTGCCGCGCAGCGACGCTTCCGCTTCGAGGAGGCCCTCGTCCTCCAGCTCGTCCTGGCCCGGCGTCGCGCGGCGCAGCGCGCCCTGGGTGCCCGGTCCCGGGCGGGCGGCGGGAGCCTGCTCGAGGCATTCGACGCGCGGTTGCCCTTCGAGCTCACCGCCGGCCAGCGCGAGATCGGCGACCTGGTCGAGGAGGAGCTGGCCCGCGACCACCCGATGCACCGCCTCCTGCAGGGCGAGGTGGGCTCCGGCAAGACCCTGGTCGCGCTCCGGGCGATGCTGCGCGTCGTCGACTCCGGCGGCCAGGCGGTCCTCCTCGCGCCGACCGAGGTGCTCGCGCAGCAGCACCACCGCTCCATCAGCGCCATGCTCGGCGACCTCGCCCAGGGCGGCATGCTGGGCGGAGCGGCCGATGGCACGTCGGTGGTGTTGCTGACCGGCTCGATGGGCAAGACTGCCCGGGACAGGGCGCTCCAGCAGATGTCATCGGGGGAGGCGGGGATCGTGATCGGCACCCACGCCTTGCTCGAGCAGTCGGTCGAGCTCGCCGACCTCGGACTCGTCGTGGTGGACGAGCAGCACCGCTTCGGCGTCGAGCAGCGGGCGGCCCTCACCGACAAGGCGGGCACCCCGCCGCACGTCCTGGTCATGACGGCGACGCCGATCCCGCGGACCGTCGCGATGACCGTCTTCGGCGACCTGGAGACCTCCGTCCTCTCCGAGCTCCCCGCGGGTCGCGCCCCCATCCAGACCAACGTCGTGCCGCTGGCCGAGCAGCCCGCCTGGATCTCCCGGGTGTGGCAACGGGTGCGCGAGGAGGTCGCCGCCGGCCACCAGGCGTACGTCGTGTGCCCCCGCATCAGCGGCGACACCCAGGAGGAGGGCGAGCAGGACCAGCTCGACGTCGACGAGGACGGCGAGGTCGTCACCGCCCGCCGCAGGCTCGCCGCCGTCGAGGACCTGCACGCCGAGCTCACCGCCGGTCCGCTCGCCGGCCTCCGGGTCGCGGTGCTCCACGGCCGGCTGCCGGCCGACGACAAGGACCGCACCATGCGGGCCTTCGCTGCGGGCGAGATCGACGTCCTGGTCTCCACCACCGTCATCGAGGTCGGCGTCGACGTGCACAACGCCACCACCATGGTGCTGATGGACGCCGACCGGTTCGGCGTCTCCCAGCTCCACCAGCTGCGCGGTCGCGTCGGCCGTGGCGGGCTCCCCGGTCTGTGCCTGCTGGTCTCCGGGGCCGAGCTGGGCTCGCCGGCCCGCGACCGGCTCGACGCCGTCGCCTCGACCACCGACGGCTTCGAGCTGAGCCGCATCGACCTCGAGCAACGGCGCGAGGGTGACGTGTTGGGCGCCAACCAGTCGGGCTTCCGCTCCAGCCTCGTCAGCCTGCGGGTGCTCCGCGACGCGGCCACCATCGACCGGGCCCGCGACGCCGCCGAGTCGCTGCTGGCCGCCGACCCGGACCTCGCCTTCACCCCCGACCTCGCCGCGGCGGTGCAGGAGATCGAGCGCTCCAGCGTCTCCGGGTTCCTGGAGAAGTCGTGACGCGGATCATCGGGGGCAGTGCGGGAGGGCGTCGCCTGGCGACGCCACGGGGCTCGCTCACCCGGCCCACGAGCGACCGGGTGCGGGAGGCGCTGTTCTCCGCGGTGGAGGCGTGGTGCGGGTCGCTCGACGGCCTCCGCTTCCTCGACCTGTACGCCGGCTCGGGTGCCGTCGGCCTCGAGGCCTGGTCCCGCGGAGCCGGTGTGGTGACGCTGGTCGAGCAGGACCGTCGTACGGCCGCCCTCATCGGCCGCAACGCCGTGACCGTCGGCTTCGGTCGCGCGGACGTCCTGGCCCTGTCGGTCGGTGCCGTGCTGCGCAAGCCGCCGGCGGCGCCGTACGACGTGGTCTTCATGGATCCGCCCTACCCGATGCACGACGACGAGGTGACCTCGGTGCTGCAGTCGCTGGTCGTCGGCCACTGGCTGGTCCCCGGGGCGCTGGTGGTCGTCGAGCGGGGCTCGCGCGGCCCCGCGCTCGCCTGGCCCGACGGGCTGGTGGGGGAGCGGTCGAAGAAGTACGGCGAGACGATGCTTTGGTACGGTCACCGCGCCTCGCGGGACCCCGGGGCGGAGACCGATCCGGAGGAGGACTGACGTGCCGCTGCACCGCGCCGTGTGCCCCGGGTCGTTCGACCCCGTCACCCACGGCCACCTCGACATCGTCGAGCGGGCCGCAAGCCTCTTCGACGAGGTCATCGTCGCCGTCGGCGTCAACGCCTCCAAGAACCGGCTCTTCTCCGCCGACGAGCGCATCGCCATGCTCACCGAGGCCTGCGCGGGCTGGGACAACGTCCGCGTCGACGGCTTCACCGGGCTCCTCACCGACTTCTGCCTCGCCCACGACGTCCATGCGATCGTCAAGGGGCTCCGGGCGGTCAGCGACTTCGACTACGAGCTCCAGATGGCCCAGATGAACTCCTCGCTGGCGCCCATCGAGACGGTCTTCGTGCCCACCAGCCCCGAGTGGTCCTTCCTCGCGTCCTCGCTGGTCAAGGAGGTCGCGACCTTCGGGGGCGACGTGTCCGGCCTGGTCCCCGACTTCGTCCTGACGCGACTCACGGCCAGGCTGGCCGAGCGGCGGGACGGCTGACCGTCGCGGGTCGGACGGGTCGTTTTGCCCCACCCGACACGCGGCGGCTACGATTCCGAGGTTCTGTTTGTGTCCGGACACCGGAAGTGACTTCATGACCAGCCTGGACCCGAGAGCGCCGCTCGTGCTCGATACACGCGAGCTCGGCCGCCGCCCGGGGTCCCAGCGGGACGTCGTCATCACGGTCCCGGCTCCGGCAGAGCTTGGTATCGAAGTCCTCAGTGTCCCTGAGGGGTCGCCGGTCGAGCTTGACCTGCGCCTCGAGGCGGTCATGGAGGGAGTGCTGGTCACGGGCACGGCAACTGCCGGGCTCGAGGGCGAGTGCGCACGGTGCCTGGAGCCGATCGACGACGAGATCGACGTGAGGTTCCAGGAGCTGTACGTCTACGCCGACCAGCACGACAAGGCCGTGGAGCACGACGACCACGACCTCGACGACGAGACCAGCAGGCTCGAGGACGACATGCTCGACCTCGAGCCCCTGCTGCGGGACGCGGTGGTGCTCGCACTACCGTTCACCCCGTTGTGCGAGGACGACTGTCCGGGACTGTGCGCCGAGTGTGGCGCGCGACTGGCGGACGACCCCGAGCACACGCACGATGCACCGATCGACCCGCGCTGGGCCGGGCTCACCGCCCTGACGCAGGACCAGAGCACCACCACAGACTGACCAACCGGACGACCGTCCGGCCAGTAGCAAACAGGAGATAACAGTGGCTGTCCCGAAGCGGAAGATGTCGCGCAGCAACACGCGCCACCGCCGGTCGCAGTGGAAGGCCGTGGCCCCCAACCTGGCCACCTGCGCCAACCCCGCCTGCGGTGCCAAGCACCTCCCGCACCGCGCGTGCGGCACGTGCGGTCAGTACGGCGCTCGCGCCGACCGTCGCCAGGTCCTCTGAGACCACCACTCAGAGACCTGACGGTTCACTGACCACCGAGGACCTGCGCCGAGCGCTCGGTGATCCGATCCTGGATCCCGGGTTGCTCGACCGCGCCCTGACGCACCGGTCCTACGCGTACGAGAACGGCGGCATCCCCACCAACGAGCGCCTGGAGTTCCTGGGCGACTCGGTGCTGGGGGTCGTCGTGACCGAGACGCTCTACACGACCCACCCCGACCTCTCCGAGGGACGGCTGGCCAAGCTGCGCGCCGCGGTCGTCAACGCGCGCGCCCTGGCGGGTGTGGCCCGCGACCTCGACCTCGGCCGGCACATCAAGCTGGGCCGCGGCGAGGAGACCACCGGCGGTCGCGACAAGGCGTCGATCCTGTCCGACACCGTCGAGGCGGTCATCGGGGCCATCCACCTGTCCGGTGGCATCGAGGCCTCCGCCGGCGTGGTGCACCGGCTGTTCGACCCGCTCATGGAGGAGGCCGCCCTGATGGGCGCCGGCCTCGACTGGAAGACCTCCCTCCAGGAGCTGTCGGCCACCCTGGGCCTCGGCGTCCCGGAGTACGTCATCGAGGACGACGGGCCCGACCACATGAAGACCTTCGTCGCCCGGGTCCGGGTCGGCGAGGAGCTCTACGGACGCGGGACCGGCCGCTCCAAGAAGGAAGCCGAGCAGGGCGCCGCCAAGACGGCGTACGGCGAGCTGACCGACGCCCACCCCGAGCTCGTCGCACAGCCCTGACGCCGTCCCGTGCCTGAGCTGCCCGAGGTCGAGGTCGTCCGCGCCGGCCTCCAGCGCCACGTGACCGGCGCCCGCATCGCTGCGGTCGAGGTGCTCCACCCCCGCCCGCTGCGGCGCGACCCGCGGGGATCCGACGGCTTCGTCGCCGCCCTGGTCGGACGCCGCATCGAGGCGGTCCGGCGCCGCGGCAAGTACTTCTGGCTGGCCCTCGACGCCGACGCGCCCGAGCTCCCCGGGGACGCACTCCTCGGGCACCTCGGCATGAGCGGCCAGATGCTGCTGCACCACCCGGGTGCGCCGGACGAGCGCCACCTGCGCGTGCGGTTCACCCTCGCCACCGCCGAGGGCCCGCTGGAGATGCGCTTCGTCGACCAGCGGATGTTCGGCGGCCTGCTCGTCTCCGACGGGGGAGCGGAGCTGCCGACCGAGATCACCCACATCGGCCGGGACCCGCTCGACCCGGACTTCGACGAGGCCGACTTCGTGCGTCGCGTCCGCCGCCGCGCCAGCGCGATCAAGCGCCAGCTGCTCGACCAGTCGCTGGTGTCCGGGGTCGGCAACATCTACGCCGACGAGGCCCTCTGGCGCGCGTCGGTGCACGGCGAGCGTCCCGGCGACCGCCTCACCGCCGCCCAGGTGCGCGAGATCGTCGGGCACGCGCGCGACGTGATGACCGACGCGCTGGCGCAGGGGGGCACGTCCTTCGACGCGCTCTACGTCAACGTCAACGGCGAGTCCGGCTACTTCGACCGGTCCCTGCACGCCTACGGCCGTGAGGGTGAGGCGTGCGAGCGCTGCGGCACCCCGATCCGGAGGGTGGCCTTCATGAACCGTTCGTCCTACTTCTGCCCGACCTGCCAGCGCCCGCCCCGCCGCTCCCCGGGTGGCACGACGCGACGCGCCGGTGCCCGTTGACCACCCGCCGCCACGGTGGGACTCTTGTAGACGGCCCGCTTCCGGGCGCCCCCACCGAAAGGGCTGTTCCATGGCCAAGGCGTTGATCGGCCACCTGGCCGGCGACCCGCGCACCTCTGCCCGTCTCGCCACCGACAACCGTCGGCTCCGGCAACGTGTCACCGAGCTGGAGACGCTGGTCCTCCGGCTGCAGGCCGAGAACGACCAGCTCGAAGCACGCCTCCAGGGCGCGCGGACGGCGGACGTCCTCGACCCGGAGATGCTCCCGGCCTGACGCGGCAAACCCGTAGGGCCGCCTCCCGGTGCGGCGCTAGGCTCCTGCTCTTGTGAGCCCAGCCAGTCGCGTCGTCGAGACGGTCTTCCCGCCGCGCCTCGGCACCCCGTTCCGCTGGCTGGTGGCGTCCTCGTGGACCACCAACCTCGGCGACGGCCTGATGATGGCCGCCGGACCGCTGCTCGTCGCGTCGCAGACCCGCAACCCGGTGCTCGTCGCCGCCACCGCGGTGGCCCTCCAGCTGCCCTGGCTGCTCTTCGGGCTCGTCGGGGGAGCGATGGCCGACCGCCTCGACCGGCGGGTCCTGGTGATGGCGATGGACGGTGCCCGCGCCGTCGTGCTGGTCGGGCTCTGCGCCGTGATCCTCTCCGGGCAGGTCAACATCTGGCTGGTCATGGGCGCGATGTTCCTCGTCGGGGTGGCCGAGGTCTTCGCCGACACGACGACCGGCACGCTGCTGCCGATGCTCGTCGACAAGTCCGACCTGGGGATCGCCAACGCCCGGATCCAGTTCGGCTTCCTCACGACCAACCAGCTCATCGGGCCGGCCGTCGGCGCAGTGATCTTCGCAGCCGGTATGGCGCTCCCGTTCATCATCCAGGCCGTGTGCGTCGCGCTCGGCGTCGTGCTCGTGTCCCGCATCGGTACGCCGCGCGGCCCCGTGCGCGACCACGTCGAGACCCACGTCCGCCAGGACATCGCCGAGGGCGTGCGCTGGCTGGGCGGCAACAAGCCGGTGCGGACCCTCGCGCTGGTGATCGTGGCCTTCAACGTCACCTGGGCCGCGCCGTGGTCGGTGCTGGTCCTGTGGTCGCTGGAGCGGGTGGGCATGGACGAGGCGGGCTTCGGGCTGCTCATCACCGCGTCGGCGCTCGGCGGGCTGCTGGGGACTGCGGCGTACGGGCGGGTCGAGAAGCGGGTGCCGCTCGCCACCTTGATGCGGACGGTGCTGGCGTGCGAGGTGGCCTTCCACCTCGCCATGGCCCTGACGACGTCGCCGTGGGCGGCGTACCCGCTGATGTTCTTCTTCGGCGCCTATGCGTTCATCTGGGGGACGCTGTCGCAGACGGTGCGGCAGCGGGCGGTGCCCACGGAGTTCCAGGGGCGCGTCGGCTCCGTCTACATGCTGTGCGTGATGGGCGGCATGCTGGTCGGCTCGCTGCTGGGTGGACTCATCGCCCACCAGTGGGGCGTCACCGCGCCGTGGTGGTTCGCCTTCGTGGGGTCGGGGCTGACCCTGGTCCTCGTGTGGCGCCAGCTGGCCCACATCGCGCACGCCGACGAGGAGGCGACGCTCGCGGCGGGCTGAGCCCGCCGGTGGCGGTCGTGGTTGCATGAGGCCATGTCCTCCGCTCCCACCACGACACCCACCACACGGCCCGCCGACGCGCTCCCGGCGCTGGTCGCCGCCCTCCCCGATGACGTCGTCGTGACCGACGCCGCCCGCACCGAGAAGTACCGCTGGGACCGGTCCCAGGACCCGCACGTGGGCACTCCGCTCGCCGTCGTCCGGGCCGAGGACGCCGCCCAGGTGCAGACGGCCGTGCGCTGGGCCGCCGAGCACGGGGTCCCGGTGGTGCCGCGGGGGACGGGCACGGGCCTGTCGGGTGGTGCCAGCGCCGTCGACGGAGGCATCGTGCTGAGCCTCGAGCGGATGACGGACGTCCAGGTGGACACCGCCTGCCAGGTCGTGGTCGTCGGGCCGGGTGCGCTCAACAAGGACGTGAAGGCGGCCGCCGCCCGGCACGGGTTGTGGTACCCGCCGGACCCCTCGTCGTACGAGATCTGCTCCATCGGCGGCAACATCGCCACCAACGCCGGCGGCCTGTGCTGCGTGAAGTACGGCGTGACCTCCGACTACGTGCTCGGGCTCGACGTGGTGCTCGCGGACGGCACGCTGGTGACCCTCGGCGGACCGCGGATCAAGGACGTGGCGGGGTTGTCGTTGCTCCAGCTCTTCGTCGGCAGCGAGGGCACCCTGGGGGTCGTGACCCGGGCGATCCTCAGGCTCGAGCCGGAGCAGGCGGTGGGCGCGACCATGGTGGCCGCCTTCCCCACCATGAGCGCCGCCGCGGAGGCGGTCGTCGCGATCCGTCGTCGCCTGCGGCCCTCGATGCTCGAGCTGATGGACCAGCCCTCGATCCGGGCCGTCGAGGCGTTCCGGCCGATGGGCCTCGACACGGACGCCGGCGCCCTGCTCGTCGCCCAGAGCGACGCGCCCGGCACGGCGTGCGGCGTCGAGGTCGAGGCGATGCGCGCCGCCTGTGAGGCGGCGGGATCCACCGACGTCTTCGTGACCGAGGACGCCGACGAGGGCGAGCTGTTCGTGCAGGCGCGACGGCTGGTGGTGCCCGCCGTCGAGCCGCTCGGCGAGCTGATGCTGGAGGACGTCGGGGTGCCGGTGCCGCGGCTGCCCGAGCTGGTCGACGCCGTGGCGGCGGTCGCCGCCCGCCACGACCTGCTCATCCCGGTCGTCGCGCACGCGGGGGACGGCAACACCCACCCGCTCATCGTGGTGCCACGGGGCGACGAGGAGGCCCGGCTCCGGGCGCTGGCCGCCTTCGACGAGATCATGCACGCCGCCATCGGCCTCGGCGGCACCATCACCGGCGAGCACGGCGTGGGCCGCACCAAGAGGTCGGCGCTGCCCGCCCAGCTCGGCGACGACGTGATGGCGCTGACCAGGCGGGTCAAGGACGCGCTCGACCCGGCCGGCATCCTCAACCCGGGCGCGATCCTCGAGGCCTGAGCCCCTCGCGACGGTGCGAAAGGTAAAGAACTAGTCCGCACGGGCCAGGAGAAGCACGGGAATCCGCGGCGCGCCGGGAACTACCCATTGTTGATGAGGTCGCTGCGCACCTGCCGGGCGACCGTGCCCTCGGGGCGCAGAGTCTGCGCATGGAGCAGCACGGGAAGTCAACGCGTCGTCGTCGCACCACTGCAGCGGTCACGGCGATGGGGGTGATGGCTGCCCCGCTGGCGGTGCTGCTCCTCGCGAGTCCCGCGGCCGCGTCCGTGACCATCGACGCACCGCCGTCCCCGCGTGCCGGCGCCGTCGACCTCACCGGCACGGTGGGAGTGGACCCGGGCGAGGTGACGACCGTCCTGTACGTGGTCGACACCACCCGCTCGACATCGTTGATCACGGACGTCGACTGCTCGGGCAACGGGATCGTCGGGCCGGAGGACGACATCAACGGGGACGGGAGCCGCGGGGACATCCTCGACTGCGAGATCGCCGGGGTCCAGTCCCTCAACCGGAGCCTCGCCACGACGTCGGGACTGCAGGTGGGCCTGGTCGGGTTCGCCAACCAGGCCGCCGCAGCCGACCTCGACCCGGTCGGCTCCGCCACCTTCCTGCCGCCGGGCTTCACCGGAGGGGACGCGCGGCCGCGTATCGACACCGTGGCCAGCAGCGTCGTCCGCGACGGGATCAACCTCTACGACCCCCGCACTCTCGGTGGCAGCGGGGCCGGGACCGCCTTCAACAGCGCAGTCTCCGTCTCCCTGGCCGCGCTGCGTGCTGCACCCGCCGGGCCGAAGTGGATCATGTTCCTCTCAGACGGCCAGGCCGCGATCGACGATGCCCGCCTCGCCGAGCTCACGGCATCCGGCGTCAAGATGCGCACCTTCGGCATCGGTAGCGAGGCCACGTGCGCCACCACCAGCAGCCTCCACAAGATGGCCGCGGCCACCGGCGAGAGCTGCCGGCTCGCGCCCCAGCCCGCGGCGTTGGCCGCCGGCCTGACCGGGTCGCAGCCCGATTCGCTCAACGGCGTGACCGTCTCCATCGGCAGCGTGGCCGTGGCCGCAACCGTGGATGCCGTCGGCGGCTGGAGGGCCCGCTTCACCCTCGGCGCCGGCACCTACACCGCCACCGCCCGGGCCGTGCTCACCTCCGGGGTCACCCAGACGGCCCAGCGGACCTTCACCGTGGGGTCGGCCACGGCGGGACCCGCGCCGGGAACCGTGACCGCCGGCCCCGGGGCACTGGCCGCCACGGTGGTCAAGGTGACCCGGCCCAAGCCCTCGCGTGACGCGCTCCCGTCCACGGTCACAGGACGGGTCGGTCGCCCTGTTCCCGGATTCACGCCCACCCTCGCGCTGGCGGGCTCCCGGGTGTTGCTGCAGGCCCGGGCCGACGAGGGTGCCGCGTGGTCGACCGTCGGCCAGGACACGGTGGACGGCTCCGGCAAGTTCACCCTGAAGTGGAAGCCGAAGGTCCGGCTCGACCTGCTGCGGGTGGTGCTGGAGCCCACGTCCGGGTTCGCCGGCAGCGCGGCCGCGGTGCCGACGGCCACGATCTCAGCCTGCAAGGTGGCAGGGAAAGGGCGGTGGACCGTGAAGTGCCTGACCACGGCCAAGGCCGGCAGCGTGGTCCGTCTCCTCGACGGGGGGAAGGTCGTCGACAAGGCCAGGGTTCGCGGCGGCGGCTTGAGGCTCGTCGGCCGGGGCAAGGTCGGAACGCACCGGATCGACATCACGGTCGGCAAGCGCCGCCATGTCAGGCTCGCCCTCTGAGCTCTCTCCGTCCGGCCCGGTGGTCCGTCCCTCAGGAGCGGGCCACCGTGCACCGCACGTCGGTCCACCAGGTCAGCCCGCCATCGGCCGCGGCCCTCTCGTGCAGCATCGGGTCCACGACCTCGTGGAGGGCGTCGAGGGTGCCGTGGCGTTCGTGGGCCTCGAGCAGCGCACGCTGGCCCTGCGACCACGTCCACGCCCACCACTGCTCGGCGTCGACGAAGTCGACCTCGAGGCGGACGTCGGTCGTGACGACGTCACCGAACCCGTGCTCTGCCAGGTGGCCCTCGAGCGCGGCGACGGACTCGAAGGGTCCGGACGACGTGACGTCGCGCGGTGGCCGGTCCTCCTCGGGCAGGGCACCCACGATGGCGTCGTACACCGGGGCCCAGGACTCGTCGGCCGCGCCGAACCACGTGAAGCCGAGCCGTCCCCGCGGGGCGAGGGCGGCGCGGTAGCGGTCCAGCGCCGCGTCGAGGTCCGGCAGGAAGAACAGCACCAGGCTCGCCTGGATGACGTGCCACGGTCCGGGCGGCGGGTGCTCCGCGTCCCCGAGCTCGACCTTCAGCCACGGCAGGTCGGAGGCGCGGGTGCGGAGGCCGCCGACCATCTGGGGCGCCAGGTCGGTGGCGAGCACCCGCCCGCTGGGGCCCACGGCGCGGGCGGCCAGCAGGGCGCTCGACCCGCGTCCACAACCGAGGTCGAGGACGCGCTCCCCGTGGCGCGGCGCGGTGCGGTCGACGAGGGAGCGCGCGACGGTCCCGAAGAACGTCACGCCCACCTGGTCGTACGTCGAGGCGGCACGGTCGAAGACGCCGACGATGCCGGCCTTGCGGTCTCCCGCGATGGGCTCGGTCATCCACTCACTGTGACAGGTGGGGGCGCCGGGGGTCGAGGTCCCCGTGGCGGCGTCGTACGACGCGTACTGTGAGGGACCGTCGCTTCCCCCGGTGTCTGAGAGGATGCCGCGATCGCACCACCACCCGACCGCGCCGACGCCGACAGCCAGGGGAGCACGTTGTACCTCAAGAGCCTGACGCTCAAGGGCTTCAAGTCCTTTGCGTCCTCCACGACGCTGCAGCTCGAGCCCGGCATCACCTGCATCGTCGGGCCCAACGGCTCGGGCAAGTCCAACGTCGTGGACGCGCTGGCGTGGGTCATGGGCGAGCAGGGTGCCAAGTCGCTGCGCGGCGGGAAGATGGAGGACGTCATCTTCGCGGGCACCTCCGGTCGGCCCCCGCTCGGCCGGGCCGAGGTGCAGCTGACCATCGACAACTCCGACGGGGCGCTGCCGATCGACTACTCCGAGGTCACGATCAGCCGCACGATGTTCCGCAACGGCGGCTCGGAGTACGCCATCAACGGCAGCTCGTGCCGCCTGCTCGACGTCCAGGAGCTGTTGAGCGACTCCGGCATCGGGCGCGAGATGCACGTCATCGTCGGGCAGGGCCAGCTCGACACCATCCTGCATGCGACCCCGGAGGACCGGCGCGGATTCATCGAGGAGGCCGCCGGGGTCCTCAAGCACCGCAAGCGCAAGGAGAAGGCGCTCCGCAAGCTCGACTCCACCGACGGCAACCTGACCCGCCTCAACGACCTGCTCAGCGAGATCCGCCGCCAGCTCAAGCCGCTCGGACGCCAAGCCGAGGTCGCGCGCAAGGCCGCCACCGTGCAGGCCGACGTGCGCGACGCCCGCGCCCGCCTGATCGCCGACGACCTCGTCACGGCCCGCACTGCGCTCGAGCAGGAGATGGCCGACGAGACGGTGCTGGTCGAGCGACGCGAGCAGGTCGAGGCCGAGCTGGCACGCGGCCGCGAGCGCGAGGCACAGCTCGAGGCCGCCCTGCGCGAGGACCTGCCCGCCCTCTCCGCAGCCCAGGAGACGTGGTTCGCCCTGTCCGGGCTCAAGGAGCGGCTGCGCGGCACCCAGTCCCTGGCCGGCGAGCGGATGCGCAACGCGGCCGGTGCGGCCGACGACTCGGTCGACTCCGGGCGCGACCCCGACCAGCTCGAGGCACAGGCCACACGGGTCCGCGAGCAGGAGGCCGAGATCGGGGCGGAGGTGGAGGAGCAGCGTGCGGCGCTCGAGGCCGCGGTGACCACGCGTCGTACGGCCGAGGACGCGGCAGCCGAGGAGGACCGCCGCATCGCCGGACTCCAGCGTGCCGCGGCCGACCGTCGTGAGGGCCTCGCCCGCCTGCACGGCCAGGTCAACGCCCTCCGGTCGCGGTCGGCGGCGGCCGACGAGGAGATCGGCCGCCTGCAGGCGGCACGGGAGGAGGCGGTCGCGCGCGCCGACCGCGCCCAGCGTGACTTCACCGCGCTCGAGACCAAGGTCGCCGGGCTCGACGCCGGTGAGGAGGGACTCGACGCCGAGCACGAGGCCGCGGTGGCGGCCCTCGACGACATCGACGAGCGGCTCGCCACGGCCCGCGACGAGGCCCAGCAGGCCGATCGCGACCGGGCCGGGCTCGTCGCCCGGCGCGACGCACTCGAGATCGGCCTCAACCGCAAGGACGGTGCGGGCGCGCTGCTGGCGGCGACCGACCGGGTCTCCGGGCTCCTCGGCTCGGTGGCCGCGGTGCTGTCGGTGCGTGCGGGCCACGAGGCCGCCGTGGCCGCGGCGCTCGGCTCGGCCGCCGACGCGGTGGTGGTCACCGGCGCCGACGCCGCCGTCGACGCCATCACCCACCTCAAGGCCGACGACCTGGGCCGCGCCGGACTGCTCCTGGGGGGTGCCCCCGCGCAGACCCGCGACTGGCCCGGGCTCCCGGCCGGCGCGACGTACGCCCTCGACGTGGTCGAGGCCCCGGACGAGCTCTCCGGCGCGCTCGCGCGGCTGCTGCACAAGGTCGTCGTGGTCGACGACCTCGACGCCGCACGCGCCCTCGTCACGGACCTGCCGGACGTCACCGCCGTCACGCTCGACGGCGACCTGATGGGGGCCCACTACGCGGCGGGCGGCTCGTCGAGCCAGCCGAGCCTGCTCGAGATCCAGGCGGCCGTCGACGAGGCGACGCTGGCGCTGGGGGAGGCCACGGCCCGCACCGAGCGGCTCGGGTTCGTCATCTCCGGGCTCGAGGCCGAGCGCCACGACGCGCTCAAGCGGGCGGACG
Organism: Nocardioides sp. Soil777; assembly: GCF_001428425.1. Lineage (NCBI taxonomy): Bacteria > Bacillati > Actinomycetota > Actinomycetes > Propionibacteriales > Nocardioidaceae > Nocardioides > Nocardioides sp. Soil777. Next base: position 318,030 of record NZ_LMSN01000001.1, on the reverse strand, counting down.
TCGCCCTGGCCAAGCTGCACGAGTCGGACGCGACGCTGGCCGCGGTGGCGGAGGAGCTCGGCCAGTACGGCTCGACGGCCCGGTCCGCCCGCGGCGAGGCCGACCGTCTCGAGCGCGCCATCGCCTCCGCCATCGAGGCCCGCGACAAGGACCTGGCCGGGCTCGGCGAGCTGGAGACCCGACTGGCCACGGCCGAGGACGCCCCGGACGAGGAGCCGGACGCCAGCGAGCGCGAGCGCCTCGTCGAGGCCGCCCGCACCGCACGCCAGGGCGAGATGGACGCCCGACTCGCCCTGCGCACTGCCGAGGAGCGGGCCCGTGCCCTGCACGGTCGCGCCGACTCGCTGCTGCGCGCCGCTCAGGCCGAGCGCGACTCCCGCGCCCGCGCCGCCGAGCGCCGCCAGCGCCTCATCCGCGAAGGACGGGCGGCCGAGGCCGTCGGGACCGCCGTGGGTGTCGTGCTGCACGCGCTCGAGCGCTCGGTGATGCTTGCCGCCGACAAGCGCGCCGAGGTCGAGCAGTCCCGGCAGGAGCGCGAGCAGCAGCTGCTCGCCGCCCGCGCCACGCTGCGCGACCTGGGGCGCGAGCACGACGAGCTGGTCAACTCGGTCCACCGCGACGAGATGGCCCGCACCCAGCAGCGGATGCGGATCGAGCAGCTCGAGGAGCGCGCGCTCGACGAGCTGGGCATGGACGTCGACGGCCTGGTGTCCGACTACGGGCCGGACAACCTCGTGCCCTTCAGCGGTGAGGTCGCCGAGGGCGAGGAGGCGCCCGAGCCGGTGCCGTTCGTGCGCGAGGAGCAGCAGAAGCGCCTCAAGTCCGCCGAGCGGCAGCTGGCGATGCTCGGCCGGGTCAACCCGCTCGCGCTCGAGGAGTTCACCGCGATGGAGGAGCGGCACAAGTTCCTCACCGAGCAGCTGGAGGACCTGCGCCGGACCCGCAAGGACCTCCTCGACATCGTGCGCGAGGTCGACCAGCGGGTCGAGCAGGTCTTCACCGAGGCGTACGCCGACGTGTCCAAGGCCTTCGACGCGACCTTCGAGCGGCTGTTCCCGGGTGGTGAGGGGCGACTGGTGCTCACCGACCCCTCCGACATGCTCTCGACCGGCGTCGAGGTCGAGGCGCGACCGCCGGGCAAGAAGGTCAAGCGGCTCTCGTTGCTCTCCGGAGGTGAGCGGTCGCTCGTGGCCGTGGCCTTCCTGGTCGCGCTCTTCAAGGCGCGGCCCTCGCCGTTCTACATCCTCGACGAGGTGGAGGCGGCGCTGGACGACACCAACCTCGGTCGGCTGCTCCAGATCTACGAGGAGCTCCGGGAGAACTCCCAGCTGCTCGTCATCACCCACCAGAAGCGCACCATGGAGGTCGGGGACGCGCTGTACGGCGTGACCATGCGCGGCGACGGGGTGTCGGCGGTCATCTCCCAGCGCCTGGAGCGCGCCGCCAGCGCCTGAGCGTGCGTGAGGGCACCTCCACGGGCAGCCGAGCGGTGCACCTGCGCACACTCGGTGCCGACCGCCGGGCAGTCACGACCTAGGGTGGCCGCCGTGAGCGAGCGAGCCCCCCTGCCGACCCGAGCCGACTACGTCGCCTGGCGCACCGTGACCACCCGCTGGCGCGACGACGACGCCTACGGCCACCTCAACAACGCGACGTACTACGAGCTCTTCGACACCGCCGTCAACGCGCACCTCTTCGAGGCGACCGGCACCAACGTGCGCCACCTGCCGCAGATCGGCGTGGTGGCCGAGACGTCGTGCCGCTACTTCCGCGAGATCGGCTTCCCGGAGCCCATCGAGATGGGGCTCGTCGTCGACAAGGTGGGGACGTCCTCCATCGTCTACCGGATCGGCCTCTTCCAGGGGGACTCCGACGAGGCGGCCGCCGAGGGGCGCTTCGTGCACGTGTACGTCGACAACGAGCACGGCGCCGGCAACCGGCCCGTCGTACCCATGCCGGACGCCATCCGCGCCGCGGTGGAACCCCTGCTGCGTGCCTGACCTCCGGTGACGGTGGTCACGGTGCGACACGTGGAGGATCCATCCGGAATGGGGATCTCCTGCCGGCTGTGCCACGCTGGAGGTCAGGTCCGCCGTACTCGGGAGATGAAATCCATGCTCGTGATCACCCTGGTGATGGTCTTCGTGCTCGTCGCAGCCGCTGCCGTCGTCGTGTACGTCGCCTACCCGCACCGCGGCGAGGACGTGCCGGTCGTGCCGCAGCTGGGTGACGCGATGCGCAAGGGCGTCGACGCCCTGCCCACCATCGGCGAGTTCGAGGACATCCGCGCCTGAGCGCATCCGCACCGTCTGGTTGGATTGCCCCATGGGTGACTGGCTGTATCTGATCATCGGCATCGCCGTCGTCGGCGTGCTCACGCTCGTCGGGCTCGTCACGTCGGGTCGCCGACGCAAGGGCGTGCCTCCGGCCGGAGGCACCGACGTCATCGCGCCGCCGACCGAGGCGCCCACCGCGCCGCCGACCGAGGCCCCGCCGGCCGGGGCGGACGTCGAGACCGCCGCGCCGCCGGAGGCAGCTCCCGAGGCGCCGGTCCTCGACCAGCCGGAGAGCACCGCCAGCCGGCTCGTCCGGCTGCGACAGCGCCTCTCGCGCTCGCAGGGGACCCTGGGGCGCGGCCTCCTGGCCCTGCTCAGCCGGGACCGGCTCGACGAGGACACCTGGGAGTCCATCGAGGACACCCTGCTCACCGCCGACATCGGGGTGGCCCCGACCCAACAGCTCGTCGACCGTCTGCGCACCCGCCTGCGCGTCGAGGGCAACACCGCCAGCGACGCCCGTGAGGTGCTCCGCGAGGAGCTCATCGCCCTCGTCGACCCCGACATGGACCGTCGCCTGCAGGTCAGCGGCGAGGACGGCAAGCCCGGCGTCGTCCTGGTCGTCGGCGTCAACGGCGCCGGCAAGACCACGACGGTTGGCAAGATCGCCCGCATCCTGGTCGCTGAGGACCGCACCGTGACACTGGGTGCCGCCGACACGTTCCGCGCGGCCGCCGTCGACCAGCTCGCCACGTGGGGCGAGCGGGTGGGCGTCGAGGTCGTCCGTGGCCCCGAGGGGTCCGACCCCGCCAGCGTGGCCTTCGAGGCCGTCAAGCAGGGCGTCGAGCAGGGCATCGACACCGTGCTGGTCGACACCGCCGGTCGCCTCCAGAACAAGGCCGGCCTCATGGACGAGCTCGGCAAGGTCAAGCGCGTCATCGAGAAGCAGGCCCCGGTCACCGAGGTGCTGCTCGTCCTCGATGCCACCACCGGACAGAACGGCATGGTCCAGGCCCGCGTCTTCAGCGAGATCGTCGACGTCACGGGCATCGTGCTCACCAAGCTCGACGGCTCGGCCAAGGGCGGCATCGTCGTCGCCGTCCAGCGCGAGCTCGGCGTCCCGGTCAAGCTCGTCGGGCTCGGCGAGGGTGCCGACGACCTCGCCCCCTTCGACGCCGCCGCCTTCGTCGACGCCCTCCTGGGCTGACAGCAGGCCCGGGCCTGCCCGGGGTCAGCGCTGGCGCGCGCGCAGCGCCGTGACGGCGTCCTCGACGAGCGTCGCGGCGCGCTGGTCGAAGGTGTGCTCGGCGACGATGCGCCTGGCCAGCTCGCGGCGGGTCTCGTGGTCCGGGAACGCGGTGTACGGCGGTCGCACCAGCCGGGCGAGGTCGTGCTCGTCCGCGAACGGCTGCACCAGGGCCCCGAAGGTCTCGTCGAGCCCGGACACCTCGTCGGTCGCGATCCGGGCGCCGCAGGCGGCCGCGTCGAAGAGCCGGTTGGACAGGAACGAGTCGCGCCGCATGTCGGCGTGGTGGTCGTTGAGCACCACGCCGGCCGAGGCGTAGAGCACGCCGACCTCGTCGTTGGGGACACCGCTGGAGGCCACCATCTGCGGGTCGAGGTACTCGTCCCAGTCGACGCCGTGCACGGTGAGGTCGGCCTCGGCGGCCAGCGCGGTGCGGACGGCGTGCCGGAAGACCCCGCGGGAGTTGCCCACGAACAGCACTGCCGGACCGGTGTCCGGAACGCCCCGGTCGGGGTGGAAGTAGCGCGGGTCCGTGCACTGCAGCAGCGGACTCACCCGGAGGCCCCAGTCGCGACGGACCTGGGTGGGCCAGCTGACGCTGGCCGCGTAGACGAGGTCGAAGCCCTTGATCTCCTCGGCCGTCACCAGGTCGGGGTGGCTGATGATCCACTCCATGTTGAGGGCGTCGGGGTGGGGTGCCACCAGATCGAGACCGCGCAGCACCAGCACGACGTCGTCGTGCTCGCGCGAGGTGCGGTGCCGGGCGTCGCGGGAGTCGACCGAGACGTCCTGGCCACAGCGCTCGAGCGCGGCGGCGAGGGAGCGGGCGAAGTGCGTGTCACCCCAGCGCTCGCCCCGGGGACCGGCCGGGGCCGCCGTGTCGATGGTCCAGCGCAGTCGCGGCGGGCTCTCGTCGATGCCGAGCACCGGGCGCACGACGTGCTGGTGGAGGAGCACCGAGTCGGACTCCGGGTCGTCCGGGTCGGCCGACACCCGCTGGGTCCTGACCCCGGTGACCTCGAATCCGGCCGCGCGCCAGAGGCGGGTGGTGCGGTCCTCGGGGATCTGGTGGCGGCGCGAGCGCAGCGCCGACATGGCGACCTTGAGGTCGGCCGGATCGGCGTACGCCGTGCGCGAGGTCACGGTCACGTCCGGCACCAGCAGGCTGTGGCCGGCGCCCGTGGCGAGCGCGCGGAGCCCGAGATCGGTCTCGGCGAGCACGTCCTCGAAGAGCGGGTCCAGGCCGCGCAGGGCCGTCAGCCGGCCCGCCTCGAGGGCGACGACGGGGGACGCAGGCGCCGGGATCTCGGTACGCCCGAGACGCCGTGCATCGGACGTGGGGTGACCCGAGAAGAGCAGGCCGAGACGGTCGTCGGCCCGGGGGAAGCCGGCCCCGGCCGACAGGACGAGCCCGCGGCGGTCGAGGACCAGCGGCTGGACGAGGGCGACGCCCTCGTGGTGCACGGCGGCGGCCAGCGGACCGATGATCCCGGGCGCGGGCTGGGCCTCGGGCCGGACGAGCACCACCGTGTCGCCGGAGCTGTGGGCGATGCCGATGTTCATGGCGGAGGAGATGGACGTACCGGCCGGGACCGAGACGCTCGTGACCCCCGGCAGCAGGCCGGCGAGCGCTGAGGTGAGCAGGTGGGGGCCGCGACGGTCGCGCGCGGTCACCACGACGACGTCGACGTCGGCACCTCCGGCGAGCAGCCAGTCGATGGTGCCGCGGCTGCCGGCGCCCATGGGCAGCACGACGCTCGTCTGGCCCACGACCCGGGCGGTCGCCTGCGCGGCCTCCCAGTTGACCGTCTCAGGGGCCTGCTCGGTGACCCCGCGCAGCAGCACCAGGGGGTTGGCCCACTCCAGGTCACCAGAGCGCAGGCGGCGTACGAGGTCGGCGACCGCCTCCTCGGACTCGCCCTCGTCGAAGCCACCGAGCCCGGTGATCACCGAGCGCCGCAGCAGCGTCGTCCCGAGGTCGAACTGGGACGTGGTCACCAGCTCGCCGGAAAGACGGGTCTCGCGCCCGGGGAAGGCGTGCACGGCCGAGCTGTCGCCGGCCCGGAGCACCCCCACGCCGCGGGCGAGGTACTCGGGGTGCCACAGGTGCCCCGGCTCGAGGAAGGCGACGAACTCGCCCCGTGCCCGCTGGAGGCCGCGGTTGAAGGTCCGGCCCAGCTGCGTGCGGGAGCCCATGATGACTCGCACGCGGGAGTCCCGGGCGGCCATGTCGGAGGCGATGGACCCGGTCGCGTCGATCGACCCGCGGTCGAGGACCAGCAGCTCCCACTGGTCGAGGGTCTGGGCCTGCAGGGCGGCGATCGTCGGCCCGAGCAGGGGCCCGACGTCCTGGGCGCTCATCAGGACGGTGACCACCGGGCCGGTGGTCTCGGGGGAGTGCTGGTGGGCGCCGGGGTTGGCGTCGAGGTAGGACAGCACCTGCCACTCGCGAGCGGCCCGCAGCGCGTTGTCACGGAACTCGCCCCACGAGATGTGCGGGTAGCCGCGGCGCACCGGGAGCGGGGTGTCGCGGGTGGCGTGCGCGGCCCACCAGGCGAGCGGCCCGAACTCGTGGTCGCGGGCGGCGGCGTTCTCCTCGTGGATCCGCTCGGTGTTGATGAGCGGGTGCGGGGCCAGCCGGTTGCGCCGTGGCCCCTCGGTGACGTACCAGAGCGACGGCGGCAGCTCGCCGGCCTGCCAGACGCCCTTGCCGGGGAGCCAGGTGGCCTCGAAGAGCGGGTGCGGGGAGATGTCGGGGGTGTTGATCACCGCCCGGGCGGCGTCCTCGGCGGAGCCGGGCTCGGTGCCGAGCTGGGCGGCGATCCAGTCGAGGTCCAGCAGGCCGGAGGCGACCAGGTCGCGTGCCGAGTGCCGGGCCGCGGAGCTCATGGGGGGTTCGATCACGGCCCGGTCACCCCGTCGCCCGTCGGGGAGCCCGCTCGCTGCCGAGCAGCGGCTCGATGAAGGTCGCGAAGTCGTCGGCCATCTGCTGTGGCGGGCGGGACCGGGCGGTGGCGAGCGAGGCCGCGCGGGCCGTCGCCGCGTTGTCCGCGTCCTCGACGAGGTCGTGGACGGCGGCCCGCAGGGTCTCCTTGAGCGAGCGGTCGTCGCGCGGGTTGAAGAGGCGCACGTGCGGCTCGTCGGCCAGGTCGAGCAGGGCTCCGGTGCGCGGGCCGACGATCGGCAGCCCGAAGGTCTGGGCCAGCCAGAAGACCCCGGAGTTGAGGATGCGGGAGTAGGGCAGCACGGCCAGGTCGGCGGCGCCGAACCAGACCTGGAGCTGGTCGTCGGGCACGTGGGAGAACTCCGAGATCACTCGCGGAGACTGCTCGCAGCGTCGCTTGAGCCCGGCCGTCTCCTGCGTCTGCGCCGGCTTGCCGGCGACCAGCAGCTGGAGCGTGGGGTCGTCGTCGGCGAGCTCGTGGAAGACGTCGAGCAGCCGTCCGAGCCCCTTGTAGGGCCGGATGCCGCCGAGCGCGACCAGCACCTTGTCGTCGGGGCCGAACCCGAGCTGTGCGCGGGCGGCCTCGCGGCTGATCCACTGCGGGTAGCGGCCGAGGTAGCTCGAGTGCTCGATGACGACCACCTTGCGGGGGTCGAGGCGCAGCACCTCGGAGGCCTGGCGGGCGGTGATCTCGGCCAGCGCGTGGATCGTGTCGGCCCGGTCGGCGAGCAGCTGGGCGAGCTGGGTCTCCGCCCACACGTGCTTGGCCTCGTGGGGCAGCACGTTGTGCAGCGTCCAGACCAGGCGACCACCGGCGGCGCGGAACTTGTGGAGCGCCGCGCTGAAGCGGTCGAGCTCGATCGCCGCGCGGTAGGGGCCTGCGGCGTACTGGAGGATCGGCGTGGTCCAGTGGATGTTGATGGTGCCGGGCACCGCCGAGACCGCGCGGTTCTCGAGGTGGCTGATCACGTCGGTGACCGCCACGGGGTAGGCGTCGACGGAGTCGAGGCCGGCGAAGAGCATGCCCTGGTAGGGGTTGGCCCGGTTGTAGTCGGGGAAGTAGTGCAGCGCCCTGGCCGGCGGCGGCACCTGCTCGGAGCGCAGCCGCGCCCGCACGAGGCCGTCGAGCTGCGCGGCCCGGTGGTCCCACGTGTGGGCGTCGAGCACGCCCTCGCGGAGCGCGGCGGCCCGTGCGGCGGTGCCCTCCGGGTCCGCCGTCAACGCGGTGATGACCTCGCCGAGCTCCTCGGACGTGGTGTACGTCGGGAGCTCCAGGCCGACCTCGACCGCACCGAGCCGGGAGTTGAGCACGGGCAGGGCGCCGGAGGCGAGTCCCTCGTAGACCAGTGCGGACAGCGTGCCGTGTCCCACCGCCGACTCCGGCATCTCGCTGACGCTGAGCAGGGCGGTGCCGAGCACCTCGGGAGCACGCAGCCAGGCGACCGGCGCCTCGAGCCGGCCCAGGAGCCCGCCACGCATGTTGCGCGCCGGCTCGGCGTGGACCGCGAGCGGCACCTCGAGCGCCAGGTCGGTGATCAGCGGCTGGATGCTGCGTCCGCGGTCGACGTGCACGCCGATGCTGACGACCTCCTTGCGCGGACCGGCGGCGGGGACGAACAGCTCCGCGTCGACCCCGGTGCGCAGCACCTCGGTCGCCCGCGGCGTCCGGCGCAGCAGCGTCACCCGGCCGATCTCGGACCCGCACAGGACGCGGTCGAAGGCCACGAGGTGGTCCAGGGTGGCCCACTCGTCGATGCTGTCGTGGGCCCACGCGACCTTCCAGGCGTCGGCCGGCGCCAGCGACGGGTCCACCTCGGGGGTGGCCGCCACCCAGACGTCGGTCGAGCCACCGAGGTGCCAGCGGTGCTGCGGGACGAGGCGTACGCCGTGCCCGCGCTCGACGAGCGCGAGTCCCAGGCCGGCGGCGGCGACCAGGTCGGCACCGGGGTTGCGCAGGTCCACCGAGCGCACCAGGAACGTGTAGCGGTCACCGTCCCCGGACGCGAGCTCGCCGTCCACCAGTTGGCGGTAGCCGGCGCGCCGGCGGTCGAGGGCGCTCAGCTCGTCGGCGTCGACCGTCGTCACGGGGACCGCCTGCGGCGCGCCCGCTCGACCATCGACGCCACCGTGCGGACGGCGCGGGAGTCGTGGGTCAGGAAGAGCTCGTCCGCGAGCTCCGCGGCGCGGGCCTCGGCGAGGTCGCGCTCGCGCGCCACCTGGGCGACCCGCGCCCGGAGCAGGACGTTCTTGTGGCGCAGCCGCTGGAGACGGTCCTGGAGCTCGGCGACCTGGCGGTCCATGGCGAGCAGCTCGTCCTTGCCCAGCTGCATCTCCCGGGCGATGGTGGCGCGCTCGCGACCCAGCAGCTCGCGGGTGCGCTCGAGCTCGTGGGCGAGGCGACGGTTCTCGGCCGCGCTCGCCTCGTCGGCCTCGGGGGACAGGGGGCGGGCGGTGGTGAAGGAGGGGAAGCGGGCCACGGTGACGTGGCGACCGTCCTCGGTCGCCGCCTCGCTCTCGAGGGTGAAGCCCGCGGACTGCAGCGGCGTCGTCAGGTCACGCGCCCCCGAGACGACCACCAACCCTCCCGGGACCAGGGCGCCGGAGCCCAGCGTGCGCAGGAAGGCGTCGGGGGAGGGTCCCTCGTCGAGGACGCCCTCGACCACGACGACGTCCACGGGTGCCACCAGGAACGGCTGGACCCACCCGTCGGCGCGCTCGGCCAGGTCGACCTCGGGCCCCCACTGCTCGTCGGCGCCGGCGTCGAGCGGCCACCGCAGGCACTCGACCTCGCGGTCGTGCTCCTGGGCGAGGCGGCGTGGCACGGTGGAGGGCTCCACGCCGATGTGCAGCACGCGCGGCCCGCCGGCCAGCGTGCTGTCGATGACCGCCGTCGTGTCGTCCCTGGCCCTCATCGAGCGTCTCCCTGGTCGTCGGGCCACGGCACGTGCGAGACCTCGTCGTTGCGTCCGTCCCGACCGGCGCGGGCGTCCTGGGCCGCCCGTTCCACCAGGGCGTCGAACTCGCCGAGCCACTCCGGCGCCGCCTTGCGCACCGTGCGGCGCCAGTTGCGCACCCACTTGCCGCGCAGGTGCGCCAGCGCCGCCTCGGGATCCCCACCGAGGGCGCGCTCGACGAAGAGGTAGCGGTTCCGTGTCATGTAGTACAGATGGTAGGGCGAGGGCAGGGCCCCGCTCGACCGCTTGTGGTGCACCATCCGGGCCCGCTGGTCGACCATCACCCGCCACCCGGCCCGGTGGGCACGTCGGCACCAGTCGGTCTCCTCGAAGTAGAGGAAGTAGTCCTCCGGCAGCGGACCCACCGTCTCGAGCGTGGTCCGGCGGGCCAGCAGCGAGGCCCCGGTGACGTAGTCGACCTCGATCCGGCGCGGGGCGGGCGCGTCGTCGACGGCCCGGCCCTGGTGCACGTGCCGGGTCTCGCCGTGCTTGTCCACGTCGACCACGCCGCCGTCGAACCAGATGGTGGCGGGCTCGCCGGGGTGCACGATCCGGGGGCCGACCACGCCGCAGTCGGGCACGTCGTCGAAGACCTGCAGCAGCCGGGGGAGGGTCTCGGGCTCGACCCGGGTGTCCGGGTTCAGCAGCCAGACGTACTCGTTGCCGCGATCCAGGCAGCGGGCGATGCCGACGTTGCTGCCACCCGCGTAGCCGAGGTTGCCGCCGCTGCTGATCACCTCGGCGCGACGACCCAGGAGGGTGCGCAGCTCGTCGGCGGACTCGGGGGAGTCGGAGTTGTCGACCACGACGATGTCGAGGTCGAGGTCGCGCGAGGCCTCCAGCGACTCGACGCAGGCGACGGTGTCGTCCGCGCTGTCGTGGTTGACGAGCACGACTCCGGTGCGGCCGGGCTGGTGCGCGGGCGCAGCCGGAGCGTCCCGTGGGCTCCCGGTCATGCGGCGCAGTGTAGACGGCGGCGACCCGCCCTCTCGCGCTCACCCGCGTTCACACGGACGTAACACGACGGGCGGATCTGTTGCCTCGCCGCAACACGAGGCGGCGTACGAGGAAACCTCCCCCGAGCAGGGTTCTGGCCAACAGGTGGTCCGCTGCGTGACACCGTCGTCAGGCCGACGCGGACCACCCCCTCGAACGTTCCCTGGAGGTTCTGTGGACGGCTACTACGCCTTCATGCTGGTGGCGACTGCCTTCGTCCTGATGATGACGGTGCCCGCGCTGGCCCTGTTCTACGGCGGCATGTCGCGATCCAAATCCGTGCTCAACATGATGATGATGTCGTTCATCGCGGCGGCGATCGTCGGCATCCTGTACGTCGCAGTCGGCTGGTCGATGGGCTTCGGCGGTGAGGGGACCTTCTTCGCCAACCCGTTCGAGCTGCTCTGGCTCGACGGCGTCACCACCGACAACTACATCTACGTGATGTTCCAGATGACCTTCGCGATCATCACCGCCGCGCTGATCAGCGGTGCGGTCGCCGACCGGCTGAAGTTCTCGGCCTGGGTCGTTTTCCTGCCCCTGTGGGCGATCATCGTCTACTTCCCGATGGCGCACATGGTGTTCAGCTGCACCGACGACTCGCTCATCTGCGGCCGCATCGGCGCGCAGGACTACGCCGGCGGCACGGCGGTCCACATCAACGCCGGTGTCGCCGCCCTGGTGCTCGTGCTGCTGCTCGGCAAGCGCATCGGCTGGCCCAAGGACCAGATGCGTCCGCACAACCTGACGCTGACCATGCTCGGCGCGGGCATGCTGTGGCTCGGCTGGTACGGCTTCAACGTCGGCTCCATCGTCTTCGGCACCACCTTCGACGAGGACCCCGACGCGTTCCTCGCGCAGTTCTACTCCGAGACCGGTCGCACCTTCGCCAACACCACGCTGGCGACCTTCGCCGCCATCCTCGGCTGGCTGCTCATCGAGCGGCTGCTGCACGGCAAGGCCACCTCGCTGGGTGCCGCGTCCGGCATCGTGGCGGGCCTCGTCGCCATCACCCCGGCGGCCGGTGCCGTCGACATCGAGGGCGCCGTGGCCATCGGCCTCATCGCGGGCGGCGTCTGCGCCTGGGCCGTCAGCCTGAAGTACAAGCTCGGGTACGACGACTCGCTCGACGTGGTCGGCGTGCACCTGGTCGGCGGCATCATCGGCACTGTGCTCATCGGGTTCTTCTCCACCTCCGACGGAGCCGGCGGCATCGACGGCCTGTTCTACGGTGGGGGTGCGGGGTCGCTGGGTGACCAGACCCTCGGTGTCCTGGTGGCCGTCGCCTACTCCGGTGTGCTGACCGCGATCATCGCGCTGGCCATCAAGTACACGATCGGGCTCCGTCTCGACGAGGAGGACGAGGTCAACGGCATCGACCTCGCCGCCCACGGCGAGTCCGCCTACGACCTGCACAGCGGCACCAGCGGTGGCGGCACCGGCATCCTGGCCGCGAGCACCACCAGCACCTCGAGCACCGAAGGAGCCAACGCATGAAGCTCGTGACCGCAGTCATCAAGCCCCACAAGTGGGAGGACGTCCGCGAGGCGCTGGAGACCTTCGGTGTCACCGGCATGACCGTCTCGGAGGTCAGCGGCTACGGCCGCCAGAAGGGCCACACCGAGGTCTACCGCGGTGCCGAGTACGACATCGCCCTCGTGCCCAAGATCCGGATCGAGATCGTCGTCGACAGCGCGGACGCCGAGGACGTGGTCGGCATCATCGTCAAGACGGCGCAGACCGGCCGGATCGGCGACGGGAAGGTCTGGGTCAGCCCGGTCGAGACCGTCGTCCGGGTCCGCACCGGGGACACCGACGAAGCTGCCCTCTGAGCTGACCCGTCCACTGGCCCGTCGGGACTCGTCCCGGCGGGCCAGTGGCGTACCCGGACGACCCCCGAGGAGGATCCGACCCACGATGACTGCCCCCGAGAGAGCCGCCCGGACCGAGGCCGCCGACGAGCTGTGCCGTGCGGCGTACGACGCCTGCGACGGCCCGGACGTCGGTGTGGCGCTGGTCGCGGTCGGCGGCTACGGCCGCAGCGAGCTCGCGCCGCACTCCGACCTGGACGTCGTCCTCGTGCACGACGCGGGCACCGACCCGGGGGCCCTGGCCGAGAAGGTCTGGTACCCGCTGTGGGACTCCGGCTCCCGCCTGGACCACTCGGTGCGCTCGCTGCCGCAGATGGTCGCGGCGGCGGAGGACGACCTCAAGGTGGCTCTGGGTCTGCTGGACGTCCGGCACCTGGCGGGCGACCCCAACCTCACCCTGCGGCTGCGCACCACCATGCTCGCCTCGTGGCGGCGCGAGGCGCGCGACCGGCTCCCCGCGCTGCGCGACCTGGTGCACAAGCGCCACGAGGTCGTCGGGGAGCTCGCCCACGTCTCGGTGCCCGACATCAAGGAGGCCGAGGGCGGCCTGCGCGACGCGACGGTCCTCAAGGCGCTCGAGGCGACCTGGCTGGTCGACGTGTCGAGCCCGGAGCTGGAGCGCTCCCGCCAGTCGCTGCTCGACTTCCGCGACCTCCTCCACGCCGAGACGCGGCGACCCACCGACCGGGTCGCCCCCGAGCTCTGGGAGGTCCTGGCGACCCACCTGGGCCTCGACGACGCCGCCGCGGCCCAGCGGCACGTGCGCGAGATCGGCCGCCGCGTCACCCACCTCTCCCGCCTCACCTGGCGCCGGGTGGCGTCGGTGCTGGCCCCGCCGGGCTCGCTCCGCGACGCGCGTCGTCCGGCCCTGGAGCCCATCGCACCGGGCGTCGCGCTGTCCCGCGGCGAGGTGGTGCTCGACGCCCGGGCCCGGCCCGAGCACGACCCGGTCCTGCTGCTGCGCGCGGCGGCCGAGGCGGCCGAGCGCGACGTCGTCCTGGCCCCGGCGACCGCGGCCCGCCTGGTGCGGGAGTGTGCGCCCCTCCCGACGCCGTGGCCGGCGGAGGCCCGCGACGCGCTGGTCAGCCTGCTCGCCTCGGGTGACGGGCTGCTGCCGGTGTGGGAGACCCTCGAGGAGACCGGAGCGCTCACCGGCTTCCTGCCCGAGTGGGAGCGGATCCGGTTGCTGCCGCACGCGTCGGCCATCCACCGCTTCACCGTCGACCGGCACGTCATCGAGACGTGCCTCGAGGCGTCCCGCCTCATCCGCACGGTCGCGCGCCCCGACGTGCTGCTGGTCGCCGCGCTCCTGCACGACATCGGCAAGGGCGGGCTCACCGAGCACTCGGTGGCCGGCGAGCCGGTCGCCCGGGAGATCGCCCGGCGGATGGGCTTCGACGACGACGCCGTGGACCTCGTCGCGCTGCTCGTCCGGTGGCACCTGCTGCTCTCCGAGACCGCCACGTCCCGCGACCCCGACGACCCCGCCACCATCGACGCGCTGCTCGACAAGGTGCCCACCGCCGAGGCGCTGACGCTGCTCCTGGCGCTCACCGAGGCGGACGGCCGCGCGGCCTCGCCCAAGGCGTGGTCGTCGTGGCGGGCCAGCCTCATCACCCGGCTCGCCACGCACGCGCTGGCCCGGGCGGGGGGAGGGGAGCCGCCGGACGAGGTCGACCAGGCGGTGCCCGTGCCCGACGTCGTACGCCGCGGCGGCGCCTGGGTGGGCGTCGAGCCGGACGACGGTGGCGCCCGGGTGACCGTCGTGGCGCCAGACCGGATCGGGCTGCTGGCCGACGCGGCCGCGGTGCTCGCCCTGCAGCGGGTCTCCGTGCGCTCGGCCCGGGCGTGGGCGCAGGACGCCGTCGACAGGCAGGACACCGGCCCCGTGGGCGTCTCGGTGTGGGAGGTGGCCGAGCCCGACCTCGACCCCGCGGTGCTCCGCGAGCGGCTGGTGGCGATCAGCGAGGGGCGGCTCGACGCAACGAGCCGCCTGTCGCGACCGGCGCCGAGCCGCCTCGAGCCCGTCGTCGCCGTGCGGTACGGCGAGTCGCGCCGGGCCACGGTGCTCGAGGTGCGGATGGACGACCGCCCCGGTGTGGTGCACCTCGTGTGCGCGGCCCTGGCCTCGCGCGACATCTCGGTGCGCTCGGCGCACGTGTCCACGGTGGGGCCGCAGGCCGTCGACGTGTTCTACCTGCAGGAGCAGGGGGCCGGCCGGTTGTCCGACGAGCGGGCCGCCGAGGCCGCGCACGCCGTGCGCGACGCCCTGCTCGGCACGGTGGCCGACCCGGCCTGACCCCGCGCCGCCGACGCCTCCCCCCGGACGCACGGACGCCCTGCCCGGCCGAGGGCCGAGCAGGGCGTCCGGGGACGACGCTGGTTACTTGTGGGCGTTGTCGAGCACCCGGTCGTGACGCAGCGAGGAGCGCGCGGTCTCCTTGGCGAAGAACACCGCGACCAGCGTGATGACCGAGGCGATCGTCATGTAGATCGCGACGCTGTCGACGTTCATCGCGCCGTTGGTGGCCGGGCCGAGCAGCTTGATGGCGATGATCGGGGCCAGTGCGCCGGCGAAGATCGAGGCCAGCTGGTAGCCCACCGAGGCGCCGGTGTAGCGCACCGAGGTGCCGAACAGCTCGGAGAAGAACGCCGCCTGCGGGGCGTACATCAGGGCGTGCAGGACCAGGCCGACGACCACGGCGAGCAGGATCTTGGTCTCGGACTTGCTGGCGATGAGGTCGAAGAAGATCCACGACCACGCCGCGACGCCGACGGCTCCGGCGACGTAGAGCGGCCGGCGGCCGACCTTGTCGCTGAGCGCCCCGATGAGCGGGATGGTCACGAAGTGCACGACGGCACCGATGAGCAGCGCCTTGAGGATGATGCCCTTGTCGCCGGTGGTGCCGACGTACGTCGTCAGGAAGGTGATCGAGATGACGGTGAACAGGTAGTAGGAGATGTTCTCGGCCATCCGCATGCCCATGGCGACGAGGACCTCGCGGGGGTACTTCTTGACGACCTCGAAGAGCGGGACGTGCTGCTTCTCGGAGGTCGACAGCTCGGAGTGGGCCTCCTTGAAGACCGGCGACTCCTCGATCGAGAGGCGGACCCACAGGCCGATGATGACGAGCACGGCGCTCAGCAGGAAGGGGATGCGCCAGCCCCACGCGAGGAACGCGTCGTCGGACTGGAAGGCCGCGAGGAGCCACAGCACGCCGGTGGCGAACAGGTTGCCCAGCGCCACGCCGGCCTGCGGCCACGACGACCAGAACCCGCGACGCGAGTCCTCGCCGTGCTCGGCGGCCATCAGCACCGCGCCGCCCCACTCGCCGCCGACGGCGAAGCCCTGGACCAGGCGGCACACCAGCAGCAGGATCGGGGCGCCGAGGCCGATGGTCGCGTACGTCGGGAGGAGACCGATCGCGAAGGTCGCGACGCCCATGAGGAGCAGCGAGGTCACCAGCATCTTCTTGCGGCCGACCCGGTCACCGAAGTGGCCGAAGACGATGCCGCCGAGGGGGCGCGCCACGAAGCCGAGCGCGTAGGTGCCGAACGCCAGCATGGTGGCGGCGGCCGGCTCGCTCTCCGGGAAGAACAGGGTGCCGAAGACGAGGGCCGCGGCCGACCCGTAGAGGAAGAAGTCGTACCACTCGACAGCGGTGCCGATCAGGGACGCGAAGACGACCTTGACGATGTTGGTCTCGCCGGGCCCCTGCTCCGCTTGGGTGGGGTGGGTGACGGGGGATGTCATGTGCTGGGTGTTCCTTTCAGGCGGATCACGCGGGGTGCGTGGTCAGGCGGCGGTCCAGCCGCCGTCGATGAGGAGGGAGGACCCGGTCATCGAGTCGCTCCCGGGGAGGCAGAAGCCGGCGACGGCGCGCGCGACCTCGTCGGGCTCGACGAGGCGGCGTACGGGGGTGCGGGCGAGCAGGACGGTGTCGAGGACCTCCGACTCGTCGATGCCGTGGGCCCGGGCCTGGTCGGTGACCTGGCCCTCGACCAGCGGCGTCCGGACGTAGCCCGGGCACACCGTGTTGCTCGTGACGCCCTTGCCGGCCGCCTCGAGCGCAATGACCTTGGAGAGCCCTTCGAGGCCGTGCTTGGCGCTGACGTACGCCGCCTTGTACGGCGAGGCGCGGTGCCCGTGGACGCTGGAGACGTGGACGATGCGACCCCAGCCGCGGTCGTACATGCCGGGCAGCAGCTTGCGGGCCAGCAGGAACGGTGCCTCGAGCATGAGGCGCTGGATGAGCCGGAACCGCTCGGGGTCGAAGTCCTCGACGGGCGCGACGTGCTGGATGCCGGCGTTGTTGACGAGGATGTCGGCGTCGAGGGAGGCGGCGTCGATCGCGTCGGGGTCGGTGAGGTCGACGCCGAGCGCGTCTCCACCGAGGGCGGAGGCGACCTCCTTGGCGGCGGTCTCGTCGAGGTCCAGGACGGTGACGTGCGCTCCGAGGGCGGCGAGGTGGCCGGCGACGGCGGCGCCGATGCCGCTCGCACCGCCGGTCACCAGTGCGCGGCGTCCCTCCAGGGGGGTGGGCCCGGGGCTGAGGACAGCGCCGGGCGCGGGGGAGTTCGGGGACATGGCCCTGACGTTAGGCCCGCCTGTGACCATCGGCACATGGTCCACGTCCACACAAGAGCGACATGCAGGTGTGGCCACAAGCCATGTCACACGGTTGTCACGCCTGGAGCCGCGCCACCCGGAGGGCCAGCTGGAGGTCCAGTGCGCGCTCGGGTGCCCGCCAGGTCTCGCCGAGCAGGCCGGTGACCCGCTCGAGGCGCTGGGTCACCGTGTTGGGGTGCACGTGGAGGGCTGCGGCGGTGTCCTTGAGGCTCCCGCCGCTGGCGAACCACGCGTCGAGGGTCGCCACGAGGCTGGTGCCGCGCTGGGCGTCGTAGGCCGCGACCGGACCCAGCTCCCGGTCGACGAACTCGGCGAGCTGGCCGGGACCGTTGGCCCCGAGGAGCAGCCGTGCCACCCCCAGCCCGGCGGGGTCGGTCACCTCCCCGGCCCGGCCCAGGGTCAGCAGCGTCTCCAGGCACCCACGGGCCTCGGCGTAGGTCGCGGCGACGTCGCAGGCGGGCGCCGGACCCGCCACCCCGACGGTGGCCGCCGCCCCGGTGCGCGTCACCGCGGCGGCCAGCTGCTCGCCGATGCCCCGGGCGTCCCCCTCCGGCACGACGAGGACCACGGCGCCCTCGTGCTCACCGGCCACGCCGTGCAGGGTGTCGGCGAGCCGGGCCGCCGCCCGTGCGGTCGCCGGGCGGTCGCCCTCGGCGGGGCCGGCCACGGCGACGACCAGCGGACCGTCGAGCTGGGCGCCGTGCCGGCGGGCACGCTCGCGCACCAGCACCGCGTCGTACGGCGTGGGGGAGAGGAGGTCGCGCAGCAGCTCGCCGCCGATGCGCTCCTCCGCCTCGGCGACCGTGCGCGCGAGCAGCACCACCAGCGCGGTCACCAGCGCGCCGCGCTCCAGGGTGCGCTGCTCCGCGCTGGACAGCGGCGGGCCCTCGATGACCACCGTCGAGACGTGCTCGCTGCCTGCCAGGGCGGCCGCGACGTAGCCGCGAGGGGTGGGGACGCAGTGCCCGGACGCCACGGACTCGGCGACCGCCTCGCGCCAGGTGTCCAGGTCGGCGTCGCCGGCCACCCGCTCGCCCGAGGGGTCGAGCACCGCCACCCGGCCGCGGAGCAGGTCCCCGAGCGCCAGGGCGATCTCGTCGGTGCCGCCGCCGTGCAGCAGCAGGTCGGTGAGCCGGTCGTGCGCCGTCGCCGCCGACTCGACCGCCGACGTGTGCTCGGTGAGGTTGCGGTTGGCGGTGTCGAGCTCGGCGAAGAGGCGGGCGTTCTCCAGGGCCACCGAGGCGTGGGCGGCGAAGGACGTGAGCAGCGAGACCTCGGCCGGGGGGAACTTGCGCACCGTGCGGTGCACCGCGAGCAGGGCGCCGATGACCCGCCCGTCGAGCACGAGCGGGACGCCGAGGATGGCCCGGATGCGCTCGCCGTCGACCGCCTCGTCGATGTAGGTGCGGTGCACGAAGCGGGCGTCAGTCTGGTAGTCCTCGGTGAAGTACGGCGCTCCGGTCTGCGCCACCAGGCCGAGCAGCCCGGTGCCGAGCGGGAGCCGCAGCTGCCTGAACTCCGGGGTGAGGGCGCCGTCGGTGACCTTCATGTACGACGCCCCGTCGAGCTCGTCGTTGAGCGAGAGGTAGGTCATGTCGGCGTTGAGGAGCTGGCGGGCCCGGCGCACGATCGCGGCCAGGATGGCGTCGACGTCGCGGATCGCGGTGAGGTCGCTGGCGGTCTCGTAGAGCGCGGACAGCTCGGCCTCGCGGGAGCGCTGGCGCGAGATCAGCTCGCGCAGCCGCAGGGCGACGTCGTAGTCCGCCCGCAGCCGGGCGCGCTCCTCCTCGTCGGTCGCCGCCGCGGTCGCCGAGGCGAGCAGCTCGTCGAAGTGCGAGCGGGCCGCCTCGTCGTACAGGAGGTCGAGGAAGGAGCGGGACACGGCGACATCATGGCCCAGCACGGCGGGGCCGCGCCGGGGCGTCCTCGCCGACGACCCGAGCGCGGGGGGTGACCGTTAGGCTGGGCCCTCGTTCGACACCCATCGTCACCGCTTCCGAATCCCAGGGGATCTCCCACCGTGTTCGCCACTCTCTCCGACCGGCTCGCCGACACCTTCAAGAACCTCCGCGGCAAGGGCAAGCTGTCCGAGGCCGACATCGACGCCACCGCCCGCGAGATCCGCATCGCGCTCCTCGAGGCCGACGTGGCGCTGCCCGTGGTGAAGGAGTTCGTCGCGGCGGTCAAGGACCGCGCCCGCGGCGAGGAGGTCAGCGGGGCCCTCAACCCGGCCCAGCAGGTCGTCAAGATCGTCAACGACGAGCTCGTCGCGATCCTCGGCGGCGAGACCCGCCGGTTGCGCTACGCCAAGACCGGCCCGACCGTCATCATGCTCGCCGGCCTCCAGGGCGCGGGCAAGACGACGCTGGCCGCCAAGCTGGCGCTGTGGCTCAAGGACCAGGGCAAGACGCCGATGCTGGTCGCCGCCGACCTGCAGCGCCCCAACGCCGTCCAGCAGCTCCAGGTCAACGGTGAGCGCGTCGGCGTGCCCGTCTTCGCACCCGAGGCCGGCAACGGCGTCGGTGACCCGGTCGCCGTGGCCCGCGCCTCGGTCGAGGAGGCCAAGCGCAAGGTCCACGACGTCGTCATCATCGACACCGCCGGGCGTCTCGGTGTCGACGCCGAGCTGATGCGCCAGGCCGCGGACATCCGCGACGCCGTGCAGCCCGACGAGGTGCTCTTCGTCGTCGACGCCATGATCGGCCAGGACGCCGTCACCACGGCCCAGATGTTCCTCGACGGCGTCGGCTACGACGGTGTGGTGCTCACCAAGCTCGACGGTGACGCGCGCGGTGGTGCCGCCCTGTCGATCGCCTCGATCACCGGCAAGCCGGTCATGTTCGCCTCCAACGGCGAGAAGATGACCGACTTCGACCTCTTCCACCCCGACCGGATGGCCTCGCGCATCCTCGACATGGGCGACATGCTCACCCTGATCGAGCAGGCCGAGAAGGCCTTCGACCAGGACGAGGCCCTCAAGGCGGCCGAGAAGCTCGGCACCAAGGGCGGCTTCACGCTGGAGGACTTCCTCCAGCAGATGCAGCAGATCCGCAAGCTCGGCTCGATGTCCAAGATCATGGGGATGCTGCCCGGGATGGGGCAGTTCCGCGACCAGCTCGACAACTTCGACGAGCGGGAGATCGACCGCATCCAGGCGATCATCCAGTCGATGACGCCGGCCGAGCGCGACAACCCCAAGATCATCGACGGGTCGCGCCGGGCGCGCATCGCCCGCGGCTCCGGTCGCCAGGTCTCCGACGTCAACCAGCTCGTCGACCGCTTCTTCGAGGCGCGCAAGATGATGGAGCAGATGGCCCGCGGGGGCGGCATGCCCGGGATGCCGGGCATGCCCGCGATGCCCGGCGCGGGCAAGCGTGGCAAGACCAAGGCCCAGCCCAAGAAGGGCAAGGGCAAGCGCACCTCCGGCAACCCGGCCAAGGCGGCACAGGAGGCCGCGGCCGCGAAGGCCGCAGCCGCCGAGCGCCCCGCCACCCCCTTCGGCAACAACGACGAGGTCGACTACGAGAAGGCCGCCGCGGCCCTCGACCTGCCGAAGGACTTCTCCAAGTTCCTCAAGTGAGGGTCCGTCCGGTGAGGTCCGTGCTGGTGGTCGACGCCGCCAACGTCGTCGGGTCGGTGCCCGACGGCTGGTGGAAGGACCGCGCCGGGGCGGCCCGGAGGCTGCACGAGCGGCTGCTCGTCGGCGACACGGCGTACGACGTCATCGTGCTGGTGCTGGAGGGCGGCGCCAAGGCCGGTGTGCGCCCCGGGCGCGACCAGCACGTCGTCACCGTGCACGCCCCGAAGGACGGCGACTCCGCCATCATCGCGGAGGTCGCCGCCCGTCGGGAGCGGGGTGACCAGGTCGTGCTGATCAGCGCCGACCACGTGCTGCGCGGCCGGTGCGAGGGGCTCGGCGCACGGGCGATGAGCCCCTCGTGGCTGCTCGACCAGGTCTGACTGGGTGTGGCGTAGCTGGTGGGAGACACCTGATCGGCTTCGAGCCGCACTGCTCGACGCGCGAACCTGGACCCAGCGGCGGCACCTGACGTTACCGTCGCTGAGGTATTTCGGTGTTCGCGCCAACCCGTGGCGCGAGCGGCGGGCTGAATGGTGTCATGGCAGGCTCGTGGGATCCCGTCCCGCGCGCGCCGGGGCCGGTGGCCGCCACTCCACGGTCGGCGCGTGTCGGCGCCCTGACGGCGTACGGCGCTCTCCTGGGGGCCTGGATCGGCGTCGTCGGCGTCCCCAACGACACCCTCCAGGTCTTCGCGTGGCTGTGGCTGGGCACCGTGGCCTGGAACATCCGAGCGCCGTGGCGCTCCCACGTGGGGTTCCTGCGCGACTGGTGGCTGCCGGTCGCCGGCCTGGTGGTGTACTTCTTCAGCCGGGGCCTGACCGACGAGCTCGGGCTGGGCGTGCACGTCCACGAGCCGATCGCGCTCGACAGGTGGCTGGGCGCCGGCGTCACGCCCACGGAGCGATTGCAGGCGGCGTGGTGCGGCGACCCGTGCGTCCAGGACAGCCCGCCGCGTCTGTTCGATCTGTACTTCACCACGGTCTACGCGACGCACTTCGTCGCCGGCCTGACGATCGCGGCCGTCCTGTGGGTACGGAGCAGGTCGGAGTGGCAGGGCTGGATGCGTCGCCTCCTGAGCATCAACTTCGCCGCTCTGGCGGTCTACATCGCCTATCCGGTGGCGCCACCGTGGATGGCGTCGCAGATGGGCGACCTCGGGCCTGCAGCCCGGATCACCGGACGGGGATGGTCCGAGATCGGGCTGGAGCGGGTCGATCTCGTCCTGCAGGGTGTGGGCAACCCGGTGGCGGCGATGCCGTCCCTTCACGCCGGCATGTCGGTCATGATCGCCGCCTACGGCGTCCACCGGTTGCGGTCGGTGTGGCGGTGGCTGCTCGTCGTCTATCCCGTGTCGATGTCGACGGCGCTCGTCTACTACGCCGAGCACTACGTGGTCGACATCCTCGCCGGGGTGCTGCTCGCCTGGCTGGTGCTGGCGGGCGCCTCGGCGTGGGAGCGCAGCCGACGGGCGGTGCCCCCGACCGGGCACGAGGAGGCCGTTGCGGTGCGCCCCACGAGGGTCGGTGACGGCACGACCGGGTCTTCGACGCCCTGAACCCGCCCGACTGCTCGGGCCCGCAGCCAGACCGTGCGGCGCCTTCCCGGACGATGGGACGCCGGCTCCAGGAGGTCCACGGCTCGTCGTGCAGGTCACTGGCGTTCGCCAGTGACCTGCACGGTGACGACCGGCTTTCACGCGAGCAGAGGGACACACCCAGGAGCGGTCCTCAGTCCAGGTCGATGCTCACCACCGACCCGCCGTCGGGGCAGACCGCGCACGTCGTCACGAAGGCCTTGCCGCCACGCAGGGCCACGCCGTACGGCGCGGGCAGTCCCTCGGCGACGGGGGTGGGTGCCGCGCCCGCCGCCACCTTCACGAGCGAGCCGGTCGGCAGCGCCCCGGGCGGCTCGTTGAGGAGGCCGGCCGACGAGAGCTGCACCGCGTAGAGCGAACCCTTGTGCCACGCCAGGTCGGTGACGTTGGTCAGCCCGGTCGCGTAGACGGTCGGCTCCTCGCCGCGGACGAACCGCCAGATGCTCGACCCCCCGGTCGGGAACGGGAAGCCGGTCAGCTGGCTGACGTAGTAGGCGCCGTCGGGACCCCGGACCACCGAGGTGGGCACGGCCTGCATCGGGACCGTGGTCCCCGGCGCGAACGGGTCGGGCACGTCGGTGTTCGGGAACACCGCGAGCGTCCTGGTGCTCCGGTGGTGGCGCACGCGCAGCAGGGAGTTGCCACCGGAGTCCGTGACCACCACGGACCCGCCGTCGCGCATCAGCCCGGTCGGGTTCGAGTCGGGACCGTTGCCGTCGGGGTCGCGCTTCTGCTCGTGGGCCGCGAGGTCGCCGACGATGTGGACGGGTCCTCCCTTCAGGCTGCCCGCGACCACGGTGCCCAGCGCACGACCCGCGGCGCCGAACGTGTCGCGCACCTCGGGGGCGTTGCCGAGCCCGATGGTGGCCGCGAAGTGGTGCTTCGAGCCCCGTCGGTGCGCGGGGACGACGACGTCCGAGGGGCCGATCGCCCCGCCGCCCTCGGGAGAGGCCAGGGACGGCAGCCCGGTCACGACGCGGTGCGAGCCGTGGTGGGTGATGCGCGTGATCGCGCCGGAGAGGCCGAAGCAGGACTCGCCCTCGGGGCCCTCGACACAGGGGCCGGCGCCACCGACCCCGGCCTCGGCGACGTAGAGCGCGCGGCCGGAGAAGGAGAGGAGACGGGGGTTGTCGAGGCCCGTCGCCACCGTCTTCCAGGGCGGGGCGCCGGCCGGTCCGCCCGAGTCGTCGGCCTGGACGGGTACGGCGAGCATCGTGGTGGCCATGGCGGTCGACGCGACGGCGGCCAGTGCCGCGGCGAGCGGAGCGCGGGTTCTGAGCATGGATGACACCTCCGGGAAGTAAGGACCTCTCCGACTGTGGTCCTCGACCTGTGGCCTGTCATCGCCCAAATGGGAACTTCGGGGACACCCGGGTCCGGTCCCAACCGCTACGGTCGCCCCCATGACTGCACTGCGCTTCTCGGGACCGGTCCTCCCCGACGGGGAGGTGCGCGACGTGTACGTCGTGGGCGACACCATCACCTACGAGCCCCAGCCCGGCGCCACGACCGAGGCACGGGGCTGGATCGTGCCGGGCCTCGTCGACGCGCACTGCCACATCGGGCTCGACGACCACGGCGCCGTCGACGAGGCCGCGACCGAGGCGCAGGCGGTCGAGGACCGCGACGCCGGGGCGCTGTTGATCCGCGACTGCGGGTCGGCGGCCGACACGTCGTGGGTCCACGACCGCGACGACCTGCCGCGGTTGATCCGCGCCGGGCGCCACATCGCGCGCTCGCGGCGCTACATCCGCAACTACGCCCACGAGGTCGAGCCCGAGTCGCTGGTGGAGACGGTCGCCCGCGAGGCGCGGGCCGGGGACGGCTGGGTCAAGCTCGTCGGGGACTGGATCTCCCGCGACGAGGGCGACCTCGCCCCGAGCTTCCCGGCCGAGGACTTCGCGGCCGCGATCGCCGTCGCGCACGAGCACGGAGCCAAGGTGACCGCCCACTGCTTCGGCGAGCGTGTGCTGCCCGGGCTGGTCGAGGCGGGGATCGACTGCATCGAGCACGGCACCGGGCTGTCGACCGAGCTCGCGCAGGCCATGGCCGAGCGGGGCATCGCGCTGGTGCCGACCGTGATGCAGATCGACAAGTTCCCCCAGTACGCCGACGCGGGTCGCGACAAGTTCCCCCGCTACGCCGACCACATGACCGACCTCCACGCCCGGCAGCGCGACACCATCATGGCGGCGTACGAGCTGGGGGTGGCGCTCTACGCCGGGTCCGACGGCGGGGGAGTGAGCCGGCACGGCAACATCGCCGGCGAGGTGGTCGCGATGGCCGGGCTCGGCCTGCCGGCCGACTACGCCCTCGGTGCCGCGTCCTGGCGGGCACGGGAGTGGCTGGGGTGGAACCCCCACCTGTCCGAGGGCGCGCCGGCCGACTTCGTGGTCTATCCCCGCGACCCGCTCGCCGACCTGACCGTGCTGCGGGAGCCGTCGTACGTCGTCCTGCGCGGGCGCGTCGTGGCGGGACTCAGCTGACGGGGGCGGTCTCCTCGGTCTCCTCGGTCTCCGCATCCTCGGCCGCGCGCAGGGCGGCGCGGGCCGCCCGGATGTCGCTCTTCGGGGACGTGGCGGTGACGGCGAGCGCCGCCTCGATCGCGGTGGTGGCCGCCGTCGAGCCGACCGTGTCGGCGGCGAGCGTGGCAGCGTCGAGAAGACGGTCCGCCTTGGCGACGACCGTCACCACGAGCCGGTGGTTCTCGACGCGGAAGGAGCGCAGGTCCTTGGCTGCGGCGCGGACGTCGAGCGTCGAGTCCGCGGCCTCGAGGGCGGCCCTGATGGCGGCCAGCGCCGCGCGGCTCTCCTCGATCCCGGCGACGACCTCGACCTCGTAGGCGTCGTCGAGGCGGGTGACCGCCGTGCTCGTGCCGAGCCGGGCGAGGCGCCGGTCCTTGCCCGCGACGGTGCGCAGCAGGTGCGTCGTGCCGCCGCCGTGGGCGTGGGTGCCGGCCTTGGCGGGCTTGTCGGGGCGGGGCGCCTCGGCGGCCGTGGCCGCGGTGGCGAGGGGGCCGGCGACGAGGGCGACGGTGCCGACGAGTGCAGCGGCGTGGCGGCGGGCTCGGGACGTGCGGGTCATGGGAACTCCTGGTGCGTGGTGGGGGGAGTGCCGCGGGGGCGGCCCCGCCATTGTGGCGCTGCGCAGCGCGTCCGTGGCGGGGATCGTCGAAATCGATTTGTGCCCGCTCGGGGCGACTCGTGAGGATGACGCCATGACGACCGTCGCCGACGCCCTGCCCGCCCTCGGCCTGCGGGTGGTCGCGGGAGACCTCGAGCTGCGGGGCGTCACCGACGACCTCGTCGTCGAGCTGGGGGACCTCGCCGCCCGCGGTGTCCACGACCCGGCCCGGATGCCGTTCTCGTTCCCCTGGACCGACACCGCCCCCGAGGACTTCCTGAGCAGCTTCGCGCAGTACCACTGGCGCTGCCGTGCAGACTTCTCGCCGGCCTCCTGGGCGCTCAACCTCGCCGTGCTGCACCGCGGCGAGGTCGTCGGTGTCCAGGGCGTCAACACCTCGGACTTCCTCGTCACCCGCACCGGGGAGACCGGCTCGTGGCTCGGGCGGGCGCACCAGGGCCGCGGGCTCGGCACGGCGATGCGCCAGGTGATGTGCGCGTTCCTCTTCGACCACCTCGGCTTCACCGAGATCACCTCGGGGGCCTTCACCGACAACCCGGCGTCGCTGACCGTGAGTGCCAAGGTCGGGTACGTCGCGAACGGCACCGTCCGCTACCGCCGGCGCGACGAGCAGGCCGACATGACCCAGCTGCTGCTGACCCCGGAGGCCTTCCGCCGCGGACCGCAGCGCCTCGAGGTGGAGGGCGTCGAGGCCTTCCGGCGCTCCATCGGGCTCGACGTCGCGGGGTGAGCGCCGGGCCTCTCGCGCCGGATTGGGCGCCGTACACCTGCTCTGGCACAATGTCTCGCTGAGTCGCGCCAGCGGACGGACCCTCTATCCCGGTCGTCGGTGCGCCCCCCGAGGAAGTCCGACCCGGTCCCCACCTGGTCTGCGGGCCCCTCACCACCTTCCACTCGCAAGGAGACACCACAGACGTGGCCGTCAAGATCCGTTTGAAGCGCCTGGGCAAGATCCGGGTGCCGCAGTACCGCATCGTCGTCGTCGACTCGCGCAAGAAGCGCGATGGTCGCGTCATCGAGGAGATCGGCAAGTACCACCCGAAGGAGGACCCCTCGTACATCGAGGTCGTCTCCGAGCGGGCGCAGTACTGGCTCGGCGTGGGCGCGCAGCCCAGCGAGGCCGTCGCCGCCATCCTCAAGGTGACCGGTGACCTGCAGAAGTTCCGGGGCGAGCCCGGCGCCGAGGGCACCCTGAAGGTCAAGGAGCCCAAGCGCGACAAGCTCGAGATCT
Organism: Nocardioides sp. Soil777; assembly: GCF_001428425.1. Taxonomy (NCBI): domain Bacteria; kingdom Bacillati; phylum Actinomycetota; class Actinomycetes; order Propionibacteriales; family Nocardioidaceae; genus Nocardioides; species Nocardioides sp. Soil777. Next base: position 291,564 of record NZ_LMSN01000001.1, on the reverse strand, counting down.
TCAACGAGGCCCTCAAGGAGGCCGCCAAGGAGCCCAAGGGCGCCGCGACGACCTCCAAGAAGAAGGCCGAGAAGGCCGAGGAGCCCAAGGTCGAGGAGACCCCGGCCGCGGCCGCTCCCGCCGAGGTCCCCGCCTCCGAGACGCCTGCGGGTGCCGCGGAGGAGGCTGAGACGGCCGAGACCGTCACGGCCGAGGACGCCGGCAAGAGCGAGGCCTGAGCAGCATGCTCGCCGAGGCGCTCGAGCACCTGGTCCGCGGCGTCGTCGACAACCCCGACGACGTCTCGGTGCGCGACAAGCAGCTGCGTCGCGGGTCGATCCTCGAGGTCCGGGTGCACCCCGACGACCTCGGCAAGGTGATCGGCCGCAACGGCCGCACCGCCACGGCGTTCCGCACCGTCGTCTCGGCCCTCGCGGGTCGGGCCGGCGCGCGCGTGGACTTCGTGGACGTCGACCGCCGACGCTGAGCAGCACTCACCTGCACCACCGGAAGGCGCCCCTCCCCGCTCGGGGAGGGGCGCCTTCCTGCATGTCCTGGGGAGGGGCGGGGATCCCGACAGCCCCCGATACCCTGACGCCGTGGAAGACATCGAGGTCGTCGTGGGTCGCATCGGCAAGCCGCACGGCATCCGCGGCGACGTGACGATCGACGTGCGCACCGACGAGCCGGAGCGTCGTTTCGCGCCCGGTACGACGCTGCGGGCGCAGCCGCCGCAGGGGTCCCACAGCCCGCTGCGGACGCTCACCGTGGTGCGGTCCAAGTGGCACACCAACGTCCTGCTCGCCACCTTCGCGGAGATCGGCGACCGCAGCGCCGCCGAGGCCGCCCGCGGCATCGTCCTGCACACCACCATCGCCCCTGACGAGGCCCCCGAGGACCCTGACGAGTACTACGACCACCAGCTCATCGGGCTCGCGGCCCAGGACCTCGACGGCACCCACCTCGGCGAGGTCACCGGCCTGCAGCACGGGTCCGCGCAGGACCTGCTCGCCATCCGCACCCCCGACGGGCGCAACACCCTGGTCCCGTTCGTGGTCGCGCTGGTCCCCGAGGTCGACCTGGCCGCCCGCCGGGTCGTCATCGCCGACCGTCCCGGGCTGGTGGCGCCCTACCCGGACGAGGACGAGGCCACGCAGTGAGGATCGACGTCCTGTCGATCTTCCCCGACTACTTGGCGCCGCTCTCGCTGAGCCTGCCCGGCAAGGCCCGGGACAAGGGGCTGCTCGACCTCCACGTCCACGACCTCCGGTCCTGGACGACCGACCGGCACCACACGGTCGACGACACGCCGTACGGCGGCGGCGCCGGCATGGTGATGAAGCCCGAGCCGTGGGGCGCGGCCCTCGACGACGTCGCCACGGACCGGCCGACCATCGTCTTCACCACCCCCAGCGGCGAGCCGTTCAGCCAGGCGCTGGCCCGCGAGCTCTCGACGCGCGACCACCTGGTCTTCGCGTGCGGGCGCTACGAGGGGATCGACCAGCGCGTCATCGACCACGCGGCGACCCTCGGCGAGGTCCGTGAGGTCTCCCTGGGCGACTACGTCCTCAATGGGGGAGAGGTGGCCGCGCTGGCGATCACCGAGGCCGTCGTGCGACTGCTCCCGGGCTTCATGGGCAACGCCGAGTCGCTCGTCGAGGAGTCGCACGAGGACGGTCTGCTCGAGTACCCCGTCTACACCAAGCCCGCCAGCTGGCGCGGCCTCGACGTCCCCGACGTGCTGGTCTCGGGCGACCACGGCCGGATCGCCACGTGGCGCCGCGAGCAGGCCGTCCGTCGCACGGCCGAGCGTCGCCCCGACCTCGTGTCGCCCTCGTCCGTTCCCGGCGACGAGGACGTCCGTCCGGCCGTGCCGGCGGACGCGGGGGAGCTCTACACGCTGCAGCGGGCCTGCTGGCTCCAGGAGCTCGAGGCCAACCCGGGCGTCGTCATCCCCGCGCTCACCGAGTCCCTGGACGACGTGCGCGCCGGCCTCGAGGCCCACCACACCTGGGTCGTACGCCGCGCCGGCCGGCTGGTCGGCTCGGTGCGGGCCCGCCTCACCAGCCGTGCCGGGTGGGACATCGGCCGGCTGATGGTGGCCCCCGACCTCCAGGGCCAGGGGATCGGCCGGTTCCTCCTCGAGCACGCCGAGGCGGCGGCGCCGCCGGACGCGTCGTCGTACCTCCTCTTCACCGGCGCCCGGAGCGCCGGCAACCTGCGGATGTACAAGAAGGCGGGCTACCGGTTGCGGCCCGACCTCGAGGCGCCACCGGGCGCGGTCGTGCTCACCAAGCGCCGCGGCTGAGCCCGGACCCAGCCGCGTGGACGCCCGATTTCGCGGCGCACGCGGCGATCTGGCAAACTCGACCCTTGGTCACGCCGGCCAAACGATCGCCCCGATGCACGCACCCGGGGGATCCGCGACGAACACCTGCCACAGGGGGTGCGCGACGCCGCCGGCCAGCACGGCGGGGCCACCCGATCAACCATCCGATTCCGCGGTTGGCCTGTGGCACTCGTGAGGAGCAAGCATGACCAACGTTCTCAATGAGCTCGTCAGCGACAAGCTGCGCAGCGACGTCCCGGCCTTCCGCGCCGGCGACACGATCAAGGTCCACGTGAAGGTCGTCGAGGGCAGCCGCTCGCGCGTCCAGGTCTTCCAGGGCGTCGTCATCCGCATCCACGGCTCGGGCGTCGGCCGCACCTTCACCGTGCGCAAGATCTCGTTCGGTGTCGGCGTCGAGCGCACCTTCCCGATCCACTCCCCGATCTTCGAGACGATCGAGGTCGTCACCCGAGGTGACGTGCGCCGCGCCAAGCTCTACTACCTGCGCAACCTGCGCGGCAAGAAGGCGAAGATCAAGGAGCGCCGCGAGTTCTGAGCGATTCCGCTCCGCGACGCGAACGCGGAGATCAGCCAACCTCTGGTTAGTCTCTGCGAGTGACTTCACCCGACCGCGGCTCCACCCCGACCGACATGGACGAGGAGGGGCCGCGGTCGTCGTCTGCCCGGACCGCGTCGGGGTCCGGGGCGGGCAAGCCGGCCCGGCGCCAGCTCCCGTTGTGGCAGGAGACGATCCTGCTCCTCGGCGTCGCGCTGGTGCTCGCGATCGTCATCAAGGCGCTCTTCCTCCAGGCGTTCTACATCCCCTCGGAGTCGATGGAGCCCGGCCTCGTCCGCAACGACCGGATCCTCGTGCAGAAGGTCTCCTACTGGGGCGGCGGCACCCCCCAGCGCGGCGACGTCGTCGTCTTCAAGGACCCCGGTGGCTGGCTCCCGGCGTCCGAGGCGGCCGGGCCCACCGGCGCGATCCCGAAGGTCATGGCCAAGGTCGGCCTGTACCCGACCGGCGGACACCTGGTGAAGCGGGTGATCGGCGTCGAGGGCGACGTCATCAGCTGCTGCGACGAGCAGGGCCGACTGATGGTCAACGGCCAGCCGCTCGACGAGGGCGACTACGTCCAGCAGGACAAGGCCGTCGAGTGCGCCGGCCCGATGGTCAACCAGTGCTCGAAGGACTGGACGTCCGAGCCGGTGCCCGACGGGCACGTCTTCGTGATGGGCGACAACCGCGCCCACTCGGCCGACTCGAGCCTGCGCATGTGCAACCTCGAGAAGGAGACCGACTGCGTCCCCGGCCCCGAGTTCGTCCCCGTCGACCTCGTCGTCGGCAAGGTCTTCGTGCTGCTCTGGCCGCGTGACCGCTTCGAGTGGGTCACCCGCCCGGGCACGTTCGAGGACGTGCCCGACGCCGCGTGAGCGGGCAGGCGAGCGGGCAGGCGAGCGCGATGGTCGAGCCCGTCCCACACCTGCCCAGCGGAGCGGCCGTACGCCGTGACGCCGGGCTCTACGGCTACGAGCGCGCCCTGCGCCGCGCCGGCATCGACCCGATCGCCGGCGTCGACGAGGCGGGGCGGGGAGCCTGCGCCGGCCCCCTCGTCGCGGGCGCCTGCATCCTGCCGCCCGGCAAGGCCGGGATCGTGCCCGGGCTGGCCGACTCCAAGCTGCTGACCGAGGCCGCCCGCGAGCGGGTCTACGCCCAGGTCGTGCGACGTGCCGTCGCCTGGTCGGTGGTCGTGATCGACAACGAGGAGTGCGACCGGCTGGGCATGCACGTCGCCAACGTCGAGGCCCTGCGCCGGGCCGTGGCGCTGCTCGAGACCCGACCGGCCTACGTCCTCACCGACGGCTTCCCGGTCGACGGGCTCGAGGTGCCGGGGCTGGCGGTCTGGAAGGGCGACCGGGTGGCGGCATGCATCTCCGCCGCCTCGGTGCTCGCGAAGGTGACCCGGGACCGCCTCATGGTGGCGATGGACGCCGACTACCCGGCGTACGACTTCAAGACCCACAAGGGCTACATCACCGACGTCCACACGGCGGCCCTGACCGCGCACGGGCCGGCTCCCGTCCACCGGATGCGGTTCGTCAACGTACGCCGCGCGGCGGGCCTCGAGCCGGCGCTGGAGCCTGCCACTAGTGTCGACCTGCAGGCCGGGAGCAGGGCAGACACGGAGGAGGACGGATGAGCGCGGAGGACCTCGAGAAGTACGAGACCGAGATGGAGCTCACCCTCTACCGGGAGTACCGCGACGTCGTCTCGATCTTCAAGTACGTCGTGGAGACCGACCGCCGCTTCTACCTCTGCAACCAGGTCGACGTGAAGGCGCGCACGGAGAACGGCGACGTGTTCTTCGAGGTGTCGATGGCCGATGCGTGGGTGTGGGACATGTACCGCCCGGCCCGGTTCGCAAAGAACGTCAAGGTGCTGACGTTCAAGGACGTCAACGTCGAGGAGCTCGCTCCGCAGGAGATCGACCCGCCCAAGGGCTGACCCGGCTCCCGGCTGGCCCGATCACGGGCCACCTGTCGTCCCCAGCCCCCGCGTGGGCAGGCTTCCTCCACAGGGCCGCGGCCGATCCTTCCGGTTGGCCGCGCGCGCCGCTGTGCTGGTCTCCACGAAGGAGGCCCGCATGACCACATTTCCCCCACCCGCCCCGCGGCCGACCGCCAAGCAGCGGCTCGGAGCGTACGGCGAGGAGCTCGCCGCCCGGCACCTGTCCCGGCAGGGGATGACCGTGCTCGACCGCAACTGGCGCTGCGACCTCGGCGAGATCGACCTGGTGCTGAGGGACGGCGCCACCCTGGTGATCTGCGAGGTCAAGACCCGCTCCAGCACGGCGTTCGGCACGCCCCACGAGGCGGTGACCGAGCGCAAGCTGGCCCGCATGCGCGCCCTCGCGGCCCGGTGGCTGCGCGTCCACGAGGTCCGGCCCATGGACATCCGTCTCGACATGGTCTGCGTGATCTCCCCGCGCCGGGGACCGGTCGAGATCGACCACGTCCCGGGTCTGGGCTGATGCGGGTCGCGACCGCCTGCTCGATCGCGCTGGTCGGCGCCGAGGGGCACCTGATCGACGTGCAGGTGGCCGTCTCCAAGGGGGTGGTCGGCACCTTCGTGGTGGGCCGGCCCGACGCCTCGCTGCACGAGGCACGTGACCGGGTCCGGATGGCGATCAACAACTCGGCGCCGACGCCCGACGACACCTGGCCTGCGACGTTCCGGGTGACCATCCTGCTGGCCCCGGCCGACCTCCCCAAGAGCGGCACCCACTTCGACCTGGCCATCGCCGTCGGGGTCCGGGCGGCGTGCGGTGCCGTGCCGCCCGCGTCCCTGCACGCCACCGTCTTCATCGGTGAGCTGTCGCTCTCCGGCAGCCTGCGTCCCGTGGCCGGGGTGCTCCCCATGGTCATCGCCGCGGCCGCCCGCGGGATCCGTCGGGTCTTCGTGCCGGAGTCCCAGGCCGCGGAGGCCGCGATGGTCCCCGGGATGGAGGTGCTCGGCATGCGGTCCCTCGCCCAGGTCGTGGCCGAGCTCAACGGCGAGGAGGTGCCCGACGCGGCCCCGGTCGCCGGGCCGGTCCGCACCTCGCTGCTGCCTCCCGGGCGAGGGGCCGTGGAGCCGCTCGACCTCGACGACCTCGACGGCATGGAGGACGCCAAGTACGCCCTCGAGGTCGCCGCCGCGGGCGGGCACCACCTCATGCTCAACGGCCCCCGCGGGGCCGGCAAGACCAGCCTCGCCGAGCGGTTGCCGACGATCCTGCCCGACCTCACCACCGAGCAGGCCCTGGAGGTGACCGCGCTGCACTCGCTGGCCGGGCTCCTGCGTGACGGCGACGGACTGGTGCACCGGCCGCCCTACTTCGCTCCCCACCACGACGCGAGCAAGGCGAGCGTGGTGGGCGGCGGCACCGGTCGGGTGCGGCCCGGTGGCATCAGTCGCGCCCACCACGGGGTCCTCTTCCTCGACGAGTTCCCACTGTTCCGCGCCGACGTGGTCGACGCCCTGCGCCAGCCCCTCGAGAGCGGGGAGATCACCCTGGCCCGGGGGGAGGAGTCGGCGACCTTCCCGGCCCGCTCGATGGTGGTGCTGGCGGCCAACCCGTGCCCGTGCGGCAACTTCAGCGCATCGGTCACCACGGCCTGCACCTGCCTCGAGCCGGCCCGTCACGCCTACCGCCGCAAGCTGGTGGGACCGATCGTCGATCGCATCGACATCTGGCGCGACGTGGAGCCGGTCAGCGCCGAGGCGGCCCACGACAGGTTCGCGCCGCGGGTCGACTCGGCCACGGTCCGGTCCCGGGTCGAGCGGGCCAGGGCGGCCCAGGCCGAGCGCTACGCCGGACGGTCCTGGCTGCTCAACGGCGTCGTCCCGGGACCGGTGCTGGCACGTGAGTGGCCGCTCGAGCTGGACGGGCAGCGCCTGCTCGACGACCGCCTGCGCGACGGGTCCCTCACCCGCCGCGGGGTGACCCGCGTGCAGCGCCTCGCCTGGACCGTGGCGGACCTGCGGGGCGTGACACGTCCCGGCCCCTCCGAGGTGGGCCTCGCACTCCGGCTCCGCACGGCCGAGCCGCTCTCCAGCGACGACCTGAGGATGGCCGGATGAGCCGCCTCCCGGACCGGCTGTCCCGAGTGGTGCTCAGCCGCATCGGCGAGCCCGGCGACCCGCGGCTGTGCGGTCTGGTCCGCGACCTCGGGGCCGGGGCCGTGCTCGACAGCCTGCTGGCCCAGGCCAGCCTGGACGAGGCACAGCGTGACCTCGCCGCACGCCTGGGATCGGTCGACCCGGTGCGCGAGCTGGAGCAGGCCGAACGGCTGGGCATCCGGTTCGTCGTCCCGGGCGACACCGAGTGGCCGGCCCGCCTCGACGACCTGGCCCGTCCCGGGGCCCACCACTCGGGCCTCGGCGGCGTCCCGGTCGGGCTCTGGCTGCGCGGGCCGTGCCGGCTCGACGGCCTGCCGCCGATGGTCGCCGTGGTCGGGTCGCGCTCCGCCACGACGTACGGCGAGCGGGTCGCCGCAGACGTCTCCGCGGGCGCCGCGCGGGCCGGGATGGTGGTGATCTCCGGAGCCGCGACCGGGATCGACCAGGCCGCCCACCGGGGCGCACTCGCGGCCGGGGGGACCACCGTGGCGGTGCTGGCCTGCGGCCCCGAGCGGGCCTACCCGACGGCCCACCGCCCGCTCATCGACCACATCGGCGCGACCGGGCTCATCGTGTCGGAGGTGCCGCCGGGCAGTGCACCCCTGCGGTCGCGCTTCCTCGGCCGCAACCGGCTCATCGCCGCCTTGTCGGTCGGCACGGTCGTCGTCGAGGCCGCCGTCCGCAGCGGGGCGTTGAGCTCGTCGCGCTGGGCCGAGGTCCTCAACCGCGTGGTGATGGGGGTCCCGGGACCGGTCACCAGCATCACCTCGCAAGGAGTGCACGAGCAGATCCGCAAGGGCTCGATGCACCTGGTCACCTCCGGGGCCGAGGTGCTCGAGCTGGTGGGAGCGGCGGGGGACCACCTCGTCGAGGTGCCACGGGCCCCCACCCGTCCGCGGGACCGTCTCGACCGGCGCGACCAGCGGGTGCTCGACGCCGTCCCGGTGGGCCGGCCGGCCGGGGCCGACAGCATCGCCGTTGCGGCCGGGGTGGCCCTCCAGCACGTGCAGGGAGCGCTCGAGCGGCTGGCGTCCGCCGGCTGGGTCCGGCGCGCCGAGGGCGGGTGGCGGCTGGCCCGCGACGAGCCTGTCGAGCAGGCCGCCCCTCTCGACCTACGATCGGCAGGTGAGTGAGCAGCCGGAGGTCTCCGAGCCCGACGGGCTCCCCGAGGGGTTGGTGCGGTTGCTGGGGGAGTACGAGCGCCACCTCGTGTCCGAGCGGGACCTCACCGCCCACACGGTGCGCGCCTACCTCGGGGACATCTCCTCCCTGCTCGACCACGCCCACCGGCTCGGCTTCGCGGACGTCGCCGAGCTCGACCTTCGGTCCCTGCGCTCCTGGCTGGCCAAGCAGCAGTCCCTGGGCCTGTCGCGCACGACCCTGGCCCGTCGGGCGACGGCGGCGCGCGTCTTCACCGCGTGGCTCCAGCGCACCGGACGGGCCCCGACCGACGCGGGTGCCTCGCTCGGCTCGCCCAAGCAGCACAAGAGCCTCCCGCCGGTGCTGCGCGCGGACGAGGCGGCCGACCTGATCCGCTCCGCCGCCGCGATCGCCGACGACGGCAGCCCGGTCGGGCTGCGCGACGTCGCCATGCTCGAGCTCCTCTACGCCACCGGGATCCGGGTGGGGGAGCTGGTCGGGCTCGACATCGACGACCTCGACGACGACCGCCAGGTGGTGAGGGTGTTCGGCAAGGGTCGCAAGGAGCGCTCGGTCCCCTACGGCCGGCCGGCCGCACGGGCCCTGAAGTTCTGGCTCGAGCTGGGCCGACCGGCGCTGCGGGCAGAGGGCGCCGGCGCGGCGGTCTTCCTCGGCGCCCGGGGGCGACGGATCGACCAGCGCGCGGTCCGTGACCTCGTGCACCGCCGCATCGCCGACGTGCCCGGGGCCCCCGACATCGGACCCCACGGGCTCCGCCACACCGCCGCGACCCACCTGCTCGAGGGCGGCGCCGACCTCCGCTCCGTCCAGGAGCTCTTGGGCCACGCCTCGCTGGCCACCACCCAGCTCTACACGCACGTGACCACCGACCGGCTGCGCGCGGCGTACCGGCAGGCGCACCCGCGCGCCTGACCCCGACGCGGGACGTGGGGCCGGCGACTCAGGGGAGGGGCTCGAGCGGGCGACCGCCCGGCGGAGGGCCGTCCCGACCGCGGCCGGCGGGCCCCCGGGCGATCGGGACGGAGACAGGGACGGCGGGGTCGGATGCGTTTCCCATGAGCGGCGACCACGCGGCGTACGGGTGCAGGGGAGGACGCCAGGCCCCACCGGCGGCCGGCTCGTGGCGCCACAGCGGCAGCAGCCGCACCGGGCCGCCCCCGACGAGGTCGAGCGGGTCGAGGTAGGTCTCTCCGCGCCGCCACCCCCAGTGCAGGCAGGCTCGGGGGAGGCAGTGGCTGGCCGCCAGGTCGAGGACCCCGATGACGTCCCCGGCCGCCACCCGGGTGCCGACGGTGACCGAGGCGACGACGGGTTCGTACGTCGTCCGGGTGTCGCCGTGCGACACGGTCACCACCGGCTTGCCCGCGATGCTTCCGGCGAAGGCCACCTCCCCGGCGAGCGCCGACCGCACCGGTTGGCCGATCCGTCCGGCCAGGTCGACGCCGCGGTGCCCGGTTCCCCACGGGTCGTCCGGCGGGTCGAACGTCGCCACCACGTCGGGTTGCGGATCGAGCGGCCAGACCCCCACCGGGTCGGGGTCCTCGGCACCGGTCGAGGAGGCCGGCCAGGCCATCACCACGAGCACGGCCAGCGCCGAGAGCACGGTCAGCACCAAGCGGCGCGCGTCCGGACGTGGGACGAGGGAGGTCATCCGGACAGCGTCCGCGGCCGGCACGCCGGGTGCGGACGGAGAGGCGTCGTACTGTGGAGGAGCACCGGCCGCCGACACCCTGTGGACCACCCCGGGACCGCGTCCGCCCTTCGATTGGCCCGCCGCCGGGGCGGTGGCCTACGATTCGCAGAGCAGCCCGGCACCACCAGATCGACCATGGGCTGACTTCGCACGCTCACAGACCGCGACGGGCTCTCTCCGTGGAGGCCGACCACCCGTGGGCGCGAGTCCCTGAGTTCCGCACCTGCACCACGAGGGCGGATGGGATCGCGCGCGAGCGTCAGGGCAACCGACACCCGTCGGGTGCAGCAACTGAAACCAACCGGAGAACGCTCCCGGTCCGGCCTGCCAGAAGGCCGGGCACAACGCGAGCGCCTCCATCACACAGGAGATACACATGGCAGTCGTCACCATGCGCCAGCTGCTCGAGAGCGGCGTCCACTTCGGTCACCAGACCCGTCGTTGGAACCCCAAGATGAAGCGCTTCATCATGACCGAGCGCAACGGCATCTACATCATCGACCTGCAGCAGTCGCTGGCCTACATCGACCGGTCCTACGCCTTCGTCAAGGAGACCGTCGCCAAGGGCGGTGTCGTGATGTTCGTGGGCACCAAGAAGCAGGCCCAGGAGGCCATCGCCGAGCAGGCGACGCGCGTCGGGATGCCCTACGTCAACCAGCGCTGGCTCGGTGGCATGCTCACCAACTTCCAGACGGTGCACCAGCGGATCAACCGCCTCAAGGAGCTCGACGAGATCGACTTCGACGACGTGGCGGGCTCCAACCGCACCAAGAAGGAACTGCTTCAGATGAAGCGCGAGCGTGACAAGCTCGACAGGACCCTCGGCGGCATCCGCGACATGTCGAAGGTCCCCTCCGCGGTGTGGATCGTCGACACCAACAAGGAGCACCTCGCCGTCGAGGAGGCCCGCAAGCTGCACATCCCGATCATCGGCATCCTGGACTCCAACTGCGACCCCGACCTCGTCGACTTCCCGATCCCGGGCAACGACGACGCCATCCGCGCCGTCGGCCTGCTGACCCGCGTGGTCGCCGACGCCGTGGCCGAGGGCCTGATGTCCCGCTCGGGCGCCAAGACCGCCGACGCCACGGCCGCCGAGCCGCTGGCCGAGTGGGAGCGCGAGCTTCTCGCCGGTGACGCCGAGAAGGCGGCCGTCGAGGCCACCGGTGGCGACGCCAAGACCGACGACACCCCGGCCGCCGAGGCCACCGGTGCCGCGTCCGAGGCCCCCGCCGCCGACGCCGCCGCCGCGGCTGCGACCGAGGTCAAGGCCGACGAGAAGGTCGAGACCGAGGCCAAGGCCGACGAGAAGGCCGACGAGAAGGCCGACGCCCCCTACGGCGACGACTCCGCCGCCGCGCTCGAGGACGGCTCGGCCCCCGAGGGCTTCGAGATCAAGGGCAACGAGAACTCCAAGAAGTTCCACGCCCCGACCAGCCCCTGGTTCGACCGCACCAACGCCGACGTGTGGTTCCGCACCGCCGACGCCGCCGAGGCCGCGGGCTTCGTCAACGCCGAGACCAAGGACTGACCTCCTCCCGGCTCCCACCCACCTTTCTACTTCGAGGAAGAAGGAACATGGCGAACATCTCCGCCGCTGACGTCAAGAAGCTCCGCGAGCTCACCGGCGCCGGCATGATGGACTGCAAGAAGGCCCTCACGGAGGCCGACGGCGACTTCGACAAGGCCTCCGAGCTCATCCGCATCAAGCTGGGCAAGAAGATGGCCGAGCGCGGTGCCGAGCGCGAGGCCTCGGCCGGCCTGGTCGCCCGCTCCGGCGGCGCCCTGGTCGAGCTCAAGTGCGAGACCGACTTCGTGGCCAAGGGTGACGACTTCGTGTCCGCCGCCCAGCAGATCGCCGACGCGGCCGCCGAGGCCAAGGCCGGCGACGTCGAGGCCCTCAAGGCCGTCACCCTCGGTGACAAGACCGTCGGCGAGGTCGTCGACGGCCTGGCCATGACGATCGGCGAGAAGATCGAGCTCGGTCGCGTCGCCTACTTCGAGGGCGAGACCGTCGCCTACATGCACAAGCGGTCCGCCGACCTGCCGCCCGCCATCGGCGTGCTGGTGGAGTACGACGGCAACGAGGCCGGCGCCGACGGTGCCGCCAAGCAGATCGCCGCGATGCGCCCGACGTACCTCTCCCGGGACGAGGTCCCCGCGGACGTCGTCGCCAAGGAGCGCGAGATCGCCGAGGCCACCTCCCGCGAGGAGGGCAAGCCCGAGGCTGCCATCGCCAAGATCACCGAGGGTCGCCTCAACGGCTTCTACAAGGAGGTCGCACTCCTCGACCAGCCGTCGGTGACCGAGAACAAGAAGTCGGTCAAGGCCGTCCTCGACGCGGCCGGCACCACCGTGAAGCGCTTCGTGCGCTTCGAGGTCGGCGCCTGACCCGCTGACACAGCACCGCCACGGCGACATCGCCGCGGCACCCCGACGGGGCCGGTACGACGAGAGTCGTGCCGGCCCCGTCGTCGTACACCCGCAGGGGACCACCGCGTTCGCCGGGAGGGGTGACCCACCGGTAGGTTTGCCCCGACCCACCAGTCGTCGAAGGGAACACCTGTGACCGCCTACAACCGAGTCCTGCTCAAGCTGTCGGGAGAGGTGTTCGGCGGAGGCCAGGTCGGGCTCGACCTCGACGTGATCAGCGCCATCGCCAAGGAGATCGCCGACGTGGCCCGCGACGGTGTCCAGGTCGCGATCGTGGTCGGTGGTGGCAACTTCTTCCGGGGTGCCGAGCTGCAGCAGCGCGGGATGGAGCGGGCGCGTGCCGACTACATGGGCATGCTCGGCACGGTGATGAACTGCCTGGCGCTGCAGGACCTGATCGAGCAGCAGGGCGTGGAGACGCGCGTGCAGACCGCCATCGCGATGGGTCAGGTCGCGGAGCCCTACATCCCGCGGCGCGCCATCCGGCACATGGAGAAGGGCCGGGTCGTCATCTTCGGCGCTGGTGCCGGCATGCCGTTCTTCTCCACCGACACGGTCGCCGCGCAGCGTGCGCTCGAGACCCGCTGCGAGGTCATCCTGATGGGCAAGCAGGGTGTCGACGGGGTCTACGACTCGGACCCCAAGACCAACCCGGACGCCGTCAAGTTCGACGACCTCAGCTACGACGAGTACCTCGCCCGCAACCTCAAGGTCGCCGACGCGACAGCCATCAGCCTCGCCCGCGACAACAACATGTCGATGGTGTTCTTCAACCTCTCGACCCCCGGCACGATCGCCCGGTCCGTCCAGGGTGAGAAGATTGGCACGCTCGTGAGCCGCGACGGCTGAGCGGGCACGAGACCCCCCACACGATCCCAGTCCCAGCAGCACGCCGACGCACGAGACAACCCGGTAGGAGCAAGCACGTGATCAACGACGTCCTCAACGAGGCCGACCAGAAGATGGCCAAGTCGGTCGAGGCGACCCGCGAGGAGTTCGCCGCGATCCGTGCCGGCCGCGCCCACCCGAGCATGTTCAACAAGATCGTGGTCGACTACTACGGCACGCCGACGCCCATCCAGCAGCTCGCGTCCTTCACCTCCCAGGACGCCCGGACGATCCTGATCTCCCCCTACGACATCGGTGTGATGGGCAACCTGGAGCGGGCCATCCGCGACTCCGACCTGGGCGTCAACCCGGCCAACGACGGCAAGGTGCTGCGCTGCGGCTTCCCCGAGCTGACCGAGGAGCGCCGCAAGGAGTACATCAAGCTCGCGCGCGCCAAGGCCGAGGACGGTCGGGTCGCGGTCCGCAACCTGCGCCGCACGGCCAAGCAGGGCATGGAGCGGCTCGAGAAGGACGGCGAGGTCGGCAAGGACGACGTCACCGGCGGCGAGAAGAAGCTCGACGTCACCACCAAGAAGCACACCGACGCGATCGACGAGATGCTCAAGAACAAGGAAGCCGAGCTTCTCGAGGTCTGATGGCGTCCCCGACCATGCCCGCCCCGACGGCACCCCAGAAGGACCACGGCCGCGCCGGTCGCAACCTCCCGGCCGCGATCGGCTCCGCCGTGGTGCTCCTCGGAGCCATCGCCGCGTCCCTCGCGGTGTGGAAGACCGCCTTCATGGTGATCGTCGCGGCGGCGGTCGTGGTGGCCGTGTGGGAGCTCCGCAAGGGGATGCTCGCCAAGGACATCGACCTGCCCGAGCAGCCGCTGATGGTGGGCGGCGTGGTCATGGTCGTCGTCGCCTACTTCTGGGGCGCGCCGGCGCTGGTGACGGCGACCGCGGTCACCGGCCTGGTGATCATGCTGTGGCTCCTGCGGCGCGGTATCGACGGCTACGTCAAGAACGCCACGGCGTCGATCTTCACCCTGGTCTACGTGCCGTTCCTGGGATCCTTCGTGGCGCTGATGCTGGCCGAGGGCGGGGCCACCGGCTTCGAGCGCTTCGACGAGGGCGTCAAGGGGATCATCACCTTCATCGTGGTCACCATCGCCTCCGACATCGGGGGCTACATCGCCGGCGTGCTGTTCGGCAAGCACCCGATGGCCCCGGTCATCTCGCCCAAGAAGTCGTGGGAGGGCTTCGTCGGCTCGCTGGTCTTCTGCGTGGCGGCCGGCGTCGGACTGGTGGTCTACCTCCTCGAGGGCGATTGGTGGGTGGGCGTGGTCCTCGGCCTGATCGCCGTGGGGATGGCGACCCTGGGTGACCTGTGCGAGTCGGTGATCAAGCGCGACCTCGGCATCAAGGACATGAGCCAGGTCATCCCCGGCCACGGCGGCCTGATGGACCGGCTCGACTCGCTGCTGGCCACCATCGCGCCGATCTGGCTGCTCCTGCACTACCTCGTCTTCACCTGATGCGGCTGCTGGTCACCGGCGGCCGCCACGGCTACCTCGGCAGCCACGTCGTCGGTGCCGCCCGGGCAGCTGGGCACGACGTCGTGCCCGTCGGGTCGGCGGACGCGGACCTGCGCGACGCCGCCGCGGTCGACGCGGTCCTCGCGAGCGTGCGCCCGGACGCGGTCGTGCACACGGCCTACGTCCAGGCCGACTGGCAGGTCACGGCCACCGGCAGTGCGCACCTCGCTGTCGCCGCGGCGCGGAACGGCGCACGGATGGTGCTCGTCTCGAGCGACGTCGTCTTCTCCGGCGCCGACGGCGTGTACGCCGAGTCCGCGCCGCCCGACCCGATCACGGCGTACGGCGCTGCCAAGGCCGCCGCGGAGACCGTCGTGCGTGCCGTCTGCCCGGGCGCGGTGGTGGCGCGCACCTCGCTCATCCTGGGCGACGGTCGGTCCCCGCACGAGCAGCTCGTGCACGCGATGGCCGGCGGAGCGGACGGGGCCCTCTTCGCCGACGAGATGCGTTGCCCCGTGCACGTCGCCGACCTGGCCGCCGCCCTGGTCGAGGTGGCGGGCGACGACCTCACCGGTGTCCTCCACGTGGGCGGCGCCGACGCCCTGAGCCGGCTGGAGCTGGGTCGGCTCGTCGCGCGCCGGGACGGGCTCGATGCCGGGGTCCTGCGATCCGGCAACCGTGCGGCCATGGGCGTGCCGGGACCGATCGACGTACGCCTCGACTCGTCGCTGGCCGCCGACCTGCTCCGGACCCGGCTGCGCGGCGCCCGCGAGTTCCTCGCCGTGGGCCTGTGACACGGTTGCGTCCATGACCCTGTTCCTCGTCCGGCACGGCCGCTCCCTCATCGACCCGGAGCGGCCGGCCAGCGAGTGGGATCTCGACCCGGCGGGCTTCGACGCCGTCTGGGAGCTGCGCGGGTCCGGCCGCCTGCCGGCCCGGGCGGCATGGTTCTGCTCGCCCGAGCCCAAGGCCCAGCAGACCGCCCAGCTGCTCACCGACGGCGACGTCGGCATCGTCGACGAGCTCCGCGAGCACGAGCGCGCGGCCGGCCTGCTCGACGACTTCCCCGACCGCGTACGGGCCGCCTTCGCCGAGCCGGCGGAGCCCGCCGCACCCGGCTGGGAGCCCCTGGACGCCACCCGCGAGCGGCTCCTCCCCGCCGTACGCCGGATCCTCGACGTGCACGGTGACGACGACGTCGTGATGGTGGGCCACGGCACCGCGTGGACCCTGCTCGTCGCCGCGCTGACCGGCCGCGAGCCGGACCTGGTGAGGTGGGCGTCACTCGGCATGCCCGACGTGATCGAGGTCCCCGCCGCCCTACGATGAGGCCATGAGCACGCCGGAGACGACCGAGACGCAGCAACGGGTCGAGCCGACCGCCGAGCCCAGCTGGTGGCACCAGAGCCACCCCACCTTCGCGGGGATCACGGGCTTCTTCGCCGGCATGCTCTTCGTGACCGCGCTGCCGGGAGGCTTCGCCGCTGTGCTGCGGCTGTTCTTCCCCTACGAGCGTGCCCAGGACCTGTTCCCGCTGGTCCTGATCGCCCTCGTGCTCCCCATCGTGCTGCTCGCCAAGCGCAAGACCCGACGCTTCGGGGTCTTCATGGTGATCGGGATGGTCGTCACCGCGCTGGTGGTGCTCGGGGTGGCCTCCCTGGTCCTCTACTTCATGGTCCAGTACGACGTGAACTGACTCTCGTCCCGCCGGTTCGCCCCGAGCGGGGGAGCGGTGGGAGGATCGAGGTCTGATGTCTGCTCCCGAGACCGAACCCATCAAGACCCTGCCCCTCGTCTTCAACGAGCCCAAGGGCCGCAAGAAGCCGCCGCGCCACCTCGCCGACCTCGACGAGGCGGGCCGCAAGGACCTGCTCACCGAGATGGGCCTCCCCGGCTTCCGGGCCAAGCAGCTGTCGACGCACTACTTCGGCCGCCTCGTCGACGACCCCGCCGAGATGACCGACCTCCCGGCCGGCCAGCGTGACGAGCTCGTGTCTGCGCTGCTGCCGCACCTGATGACGCCGCTGCGCACCCAGGAGGCCGACAAGGGCACCACCCGCAAGACGCTGTGGAAGCTCTTCGACGGTGCGCTCGTCGAGTCGGTGCTGATGCGCTACCCCGACCGGGCCACGGTCTGCGTCTCCAGCCAGGCCGGCTGCGGGATGGCCTGCCCGTTCTGCGCCACCGGCCAGGGCGGCCTCCAGCGCAACATGTCCACCGCCGAGATCGTCGAGCAGGTCGTCGCCGGTGCCCGGTCGATGGCCCGCGGCGAGGTGCCGGGCGGTCCGGGTCGCGTCTCCAACGTCGTCTTCATGGGGATGGGGGAGCCGCTGGCCAACTACAAGGCCGTCATCGGCGCCGTGCGCCGCCTCACCGACCCCTCGCCGGCCGGGCTGGGCATGAGCGCCCGTGGCGTCACCGTCTCCACCGTCGGCCTGGTGCCCCGCATCAAGCAGCTCACCGAGGAGGGCATCCCGGTCACCCTCGCGCTGAGCCTGCACGCCCCCGACGACGAGCTGCGCAACGAGCTGGTGCCGATCAACACCCGCTTCTCGGTCGCCGAGACCGTGCAGGCGGCCTGGGACTACGCCCGCGTCACCAAGCGTCGGGTCTCCATCGAGTACGCCATGATGCGCGGCATCAACGACCAGGCCGAGCGTGCCGACCTGCTCGGCGACGTCCTCAACTCCTACGGCGACTGGGGCTGGGTGCACGTCAACCTGATCCCGCTCAACCCGACGCCGGGCTCGAAGTGGACGGCGAGCGACCCCAAGGACGAGCGCGAGTTCGTCCGGCGGCTCGAGGCCAAGGGGATCCCGACGACGGTCCGCGACACCCGCGGCCGCGAGATCGACGGAGCCTGCGGGCAGCTCGCCGCCGAAGCCTGAGCGCGCGGAGCGCCAGCGGAGCGGGCGAGGCGCGAGGTGGCAGTCGGCGCCGGCGCCGGCGCCGAAGCCTGAGCGCGCGCTGAACCCTGCGTGACCGGCGGGTGGACGGGCCGGGAGTCCGGTCGGCCAGTGTTCATGTGGCGTCCGCGTCGGCCCCCCGATCCGTTGCGCGACCCGGCGCATCGTCCGGGGCATGGCCACCGTGCAGCTGCGCCGACGTCCCCGTGCCTCCGCCACCTCCAACGCGACGTTCGGTCGCTCCAACGTCACCCCGATCCAGCGGCTGCGGGCCGACTCCGACCGCCTCCGGGTGCTGGTCGTGAGCGAGTCGTTCCTGCCGCAGGTCAACGGGGTCACCAACTCCGTACGCCGCGTGCTCGAGCACCTCGCCGCGCAGGGCCACGTCGCCGAGCTCGTGGCACCCACCGGGCCGGAGACCTACGCCGGCTTCCCCGTCACGATCGCCCGGGGCGCGAGCCTGCCGTTCTACCGGGACTTCCGCATCGGCCTGGAGACGCGGCGTCGACTGCGCGCGGTGATGCTCCGCTTCCAGCCCGACGTCGTCCACATCGCCTCACCCGCCACGCTGGGCTACCAGGCCGCCCGCGCCGCGCGTGAGCTCGGCATCCCGACGGTGGCGATCTACCAGACCGACCTGGTCGGCTTCGCCGAGCGCTACGCCATCGCCGGAGGAATGGCGGCGATGACCGCCCTCACCCGCCGCATCCACCTCGCGGTCGACCGCACGCTCGCCCCGTCGACCGCCTCGCTGGCCCAGCTCGAGGAGATGCAGCTGCCCGGCCTCGCCCGCTGGCCGCGCGGCGTCGACCTCGAGATGTTCTCGCCGTCCTTCCGCGACGAGGCGCTCCACAGCGAGCTGGCCCCGGACGGGCAGCTGCTCGTGGGGTACGTCGGCCGCCTCGCTCCGGAGAAGGAGCTCGAGCTGCTGGCCCACGTCGACCGCCTCCCCGGCGTGCGGGTGGTCGTCGTCGGCGGCGGTCCGGACGAGCAGCGGCTGCGGGCGTTGCTGCCCGACGCGGCCTTCCTCGGCGTGCTCCACGGCGACGAGCTGGGCCGCGCCCACGCCACGCTCGACGTCTTCGTGCACACCGGGCGCCACGAGACCTACTGCCAGGCAGCCCAGGAGGCCCTCGCATCGGGAGTCCCGGTCGTGGCGCCGCGCGCCGGCGGTCCGATCGACGTCGTGGACGACGGCTCCGCGGGCTTCCTCTACCGGCCGGGCGACGGCAGCGAGCTGGCGTCGTACGTGCGCAGGCTCGTCGAGGACGACGACCTGCGCGCCCGCGTCTCCCGTGCCGCCGCGCGGAGCGTGCAGGACCGCTCCTGGGAGGCGGTCAACGAGCGGCTGCTCGAGCACTACCGAGACGTGATCGGCATCCGCACGGCGGCCCGGCGCGCCGGCTGAGGACGCGTCACTCGTACGACGCGACCAGCGCGGCCGCCTCGGCGACCGTGTCGACGAGGTGCACGTGGTCCTCCATCGCCCGACCCCGGGCGAGGGACTCGAGCAGCGGCCAGGCCGGCAGCGTCTCCGTCCAGTGCTCCCGCCCCACGAGCACCATCGGCGCGATCGAGGTCTCGTCGGCGTAGTAGTTCTCGCAGGCGTCCTGGAAGACCTCCTGCACGGTCCCGCCGGCGCCGGGGAGGAAGACGATCCCGGCGGTGCACACCTCGAGCAGCACCGCCTCCCGGGTCGCGTTGCGGAAGTACTTGGCGATCGCGGTCGCGAACGCGTTGGGCGGCTCGTGCCCGTAGTGCCAGGTCGGGATCCCGAGGGACTCGACGGGGTCCGCGACGGAGGACACCACGGCGAAGGCGGCGTCCGCCCACGCGCCGATGTCGGGCGTGAAGGACGGCACCACGGCCAGCGCGGCCAGCGCCTCGTCCAGGGCCGGCTCCGGAGCAGCGGAGAGCAGGGCCCCCAGGTTGGCGGCCTCCATGGCGCCGGGCCCGCCGCCGGTGGCGACGGTGACCGAGCCACCGACCGCGTGCCCGAGCCGGGCGGCGTCGGCGTAGCCGCCGGACCCGCGGGCGAGTGCGTGGCCGCCCATGACGCCGAGCGTCCGCCGACCGGCGATCCATGCGGTGAGGGCCTGGTCGATCGCGTGGTCGTGCAGGGCCTGGGCGAGCGCCGCGTCCTGGTCGGGACGGTGCTGGGACCAGGCGTAGGCCCGGGCGTCGAGCGAGGCGGCGTACCGGGGGGTGTCGTAGAGGTCGCGCGGGGAGTAGAGCTCGGTCCGGTAGGTGTCGACCGGGCTGCCGGGCAGGTCGGGCAGGACCACCGCTCCCCGGCGGCGTACCTCGTCCTCGTCCCCCTCGGCGAACGTGCAGCCGAGGAAGAGCGTGGACGCCACCGAGCGCGACAGCAGCACGCTGCCACGCTCGGTGAGGTCCAGCCCCACGACCCGCCAGCCCGCCAGCGACCTCGCGCCCGCGGCGAGGCGGGCGTCGAGGTCGCGGAGGGTGGTGATGTCGACGATGCGTCCGTGGGTGTGCCTCACGGGCCACAGCCAACCAGAGGCACCCTCGGCTCAGAACGCGTGCGCCATCAGGTCCCCGAAGAGCTCCTGCTCGTCCACCTCGAACCCGCGCGCCCGGAACCACTGGCACATGTTGGCGCAGTCGCGGAGCAGGAAGTCCATGCCCTGCGGGTTGCCCACCAGGTCGACGATCTGGGGGAGGTCGATGATGACGAGGCGGTCACCGGCGGCGAGCGTGTTGTACGGCGAGAGGTCGCCGTGCACGATCCCGGCCTGGGCCATCGTGCCCAGTGCGTCGCGCAGCTGCTCGTAGTAGGACCCGAGCAGGTCCCTGTCGGGACGGACCTGGGCGAGACGCGGAGCCGTCTCACCGTCGTGGGTGATCCACTCCATCATGATCTCGGTCTCGTCGATCTGGACCGGGTAGGGGACCGCCACCCCGAGCTCCCAGAGGCGGCGCAGCGCCCCCCACTCGGAGACGGCCCACTCGCCGGCCGCCACGATCCGGCCCCACGACGACTTGCGCTTGAGGGCGCGGTTGTCGCGGGACCGCTTCATGGAGCGCCCCTCGGTGTAGGCCGCGGCGCGGTGGAAGGTGCGGTGGTCGGTGTCGCGGTAGCGCTTGGCGGCCATCACCACCGCCTCGTCGGGGCGGTGCGGGTCGGCGCGCTCGACGAGGAAGACGTCGGCCTCCTTGCCCGTCTTGAGGATGCCGAGCTCGGTGTCGATCGCACCGCTGGAGGTGACGACCCAGTCGGGGCGTGGCTCCGGACCCTTCATCAGGGCCTCGAGGTCGTCCCAGGGGGACCAGCTCTGGCCGGGACCGAGGTCGTCGGCGTAGCTGTTGTAGTCGAAGACGAACCGCTCGTCGACGTCGACGAGGCGGTCGGTGGTGCTAGGGGTGAGGAACCCCTCGGGAAAGTCGTGCGTCATCTGTGCTCCGTGGGAGAGAGGGTCGGTCTGGGGACAGGCCGAGGACAGTCATCGTCATGTCACGGCTCCTCTCGGGCTCCCTGCGCAGCAGGCGGCGTCGGGCGACGCCTCGGGGTCAACGGTGACGGACGCGGGCACGGGGCGCAACGGGTTTTCCGGGTCGGGCGGTACCTTGCACGGGTGAACCGCTCCCTTCGTCGTACGTCGGCCGCGCTGCTCGCCGCCGTCGTGGTCGCGCCCGTCCTCCTCACCCAGGCCGCCTCCGGCGAGGAGTCCGCACCGGCCGGCAGCTCCGGCATCGGCGACGCCTACTGGCCGCTGGACGGCAACGGGGGCATCGACGTCGCGTCGTACCGCATCAAGAACCGTTATGACCTCGCCTCCCAGCGCCTCGAGGGCCGGACCGTCCTCGAGCTGACCGCGACCAGCGAGCTCGGCAGCTTCAACCTCGACTTCCTGCTGCCGACGACGAAGGTGACCGTCGACGGCCGGCGGGCCCGGCACTCCCGACCCGACAAGCACGAGCTGCGGATCACCCCCGCCTCGCCGCTGGCGGTGGGGTCCACGCACCGGGTCGTCGTCCACTACGCCGGCAACCCCGACGACAAGCGCTATGCCGGGGAGCGCAACTGGCTGGCCAACGACCGCGAGGTCGTCGCGATGAACCAGCCGCACATGGCGCCGTGGTGGTTCCCGGGCAACGACCACCCCATCGACAAGGCGACCTTCGACATCTCCACCACCGTCGACCGCGGCCGCGAGGTGGTCGCCAACGGCACGCTGGTCAGCAAGACGAGGACGAAGCGCACCATTACGTGGCGCTGGCGCGCCGAGGACCCGATGGCGACGTACCTCGCGTTCTTCGCCGCCGGCGACTTCGAGATCGAGCGCGGCACGACCGGCGGGCTCCCGTGGGTCAACGCCGTCTCCCGCCTCCAGGACGACCGGACCCGCGCCGGCTCGATGCGTGCCCTGCGGACCAGCGCGTCCGTGGTGAAGGGGCTCGAGAAGGACCTCGGGCCGTATCCCTTCGAGGTCACCGGCGGCATCAGCACCGGCCTCCCGGTCGGCTTCGCGCTGGAGAACCAGACCCGGCCGACCTACCCCACGCTCGGCGGGCCGGCCGAGAGCCTGATCGTGCACGAGCTGGCCCACCAGTGGTTCGGCGACGACGTGGCGATCGCCCGCTGGAGCGACATCTGGCTCAACGAGGGCGCCGCGACGTTCATGGAGTGGCGCTGGGTCGAGCGCAAGGGCAGCCGGTCCGCGGCCGACATCCTGCGCGGCTCCTACGACAACATCGCGGCCGACGACCCGTTCTGGGACCTCACCATCGGTGACCCGGGCAAGGACCGAATCTTCGACAACGCGGTCTACGAGCGGGGTGCGATGACCCTGCAGGCGCTGCGCCAGCGCATCGGGGAGGACGCCTTCTGGCTGCTCCTGCGCACGTGGTTGCAGCAGGAGGCCGGCGGCAACGCGACCACGCAGGACTTCGAGGCGCTGGCCGCCTCGGTCAGCGGGCAGGACCTCACGCCCTTCTTCACCGCCTGGCTGCGCACCCCGGGCAAGCCGGCCCGGACGGCCGACAACGGGCTCGCATGAGCACCCCACGACGTTCTTCTCCTCCGCTCTGCTCCCCCGAACAACGCCGCGGGGACCCCGCATGACCACCAGCACCACGATCGACTGGTTCCGCAAGCCGGTCGACTCACCGTCCGACGGCACCCTCAACGCCTGCTACAACGCCCTCGACCGGCACGTGATCCGCGGGCGCGCCGAGGACGTGGCGCTGACGCTCGACGCGCGCTCCTGGACGTACGCCGAGCTGCTCACGCACGTCGGAGCGTTCGCCGGGGTGCTGCGCGCCTTCGGCACCGGGGTGGGCGACACGGTCGCCCTGGGCCCGGTGCCGACCTTCGAGGCGGCCGTGGTCACCATGGCCGTCGCCCGGCTGGGTGCGGTCGTCGAGCACACCGACGACCTCGCCCCGCACGTCGGCACCGCCCGGGTCCTCGTCGCCGGGACCGATCCGTCGCTGGACACCGGTGACGTCCCGGTCGTGACCGTGGACGACAGCACGGAGCTGTCCTGGGCGATGGTGATGCGTGCCGGGCGCACGGACCCGGCGGGCTGCGCCGACGTGCCCGGCGACGCCGTGCTCGCCCGGGTGGGCGACGCGGAGCTGACCGTCCTCGCCGCGCTCGGTGCCGAGGAGGCACCCGCTCCGGCAGGCACGTCCGTGCTGGTCGTCGGCGGCCTCTCGCTCTGGTCGTACGACGCCACCGGGGGAGCGCGATGACCGGCCGCCGCGACGTCGTCGTCCTCGGGTCCACCGGCTCGGTCGGCACCCAGGCCCTGGACCTGGTCAGGGCCCACCCCGACCGCTTCCGCGTGGTTGGCCTCACCGCCGGCGGGTCCCAGCCCGACCTCTTCGAGCAGCAGGTCGCCGAGTTCGCCCCGGCGTACTCCGGGCTCGGCGAGCAGGCCTCCACCGAGGCCGCCGCGATGCCCTGCGACGTCGTCCTCAACGGCATCACCGGCGCCGTCGGGCTGCGCCCCACACTCGCCGCGCTCGACGCCGGCACCACGCTGGCGCTGGCCAACAAGGAGTCGCTGATCGTCGGCGGCCCGCTGGTGCGCGACCGGGCCCGTCCGGGCCAGATCGTGCCGGTCGACTCCGAGCACAGTGCGATCGCCCAGAGCCTGCGGGCCGGCTCCGCCGAGGAGGTACGCCGCCTGGTCCTGACCGCCAGCGGCGGCCCCTTCCGCGGCCGGTCGCGCGAGCAGCTCGCCGCCGTGACGCCCGAGCAGGCGCTGGCCCACCCCAACTTCGCGATGGGCAAGGTGATCACCACCAACTCAGCGACCCTGGTCAACAAGGGGCTCGAGGTGATCGAGGCGCACCTGCTCTTCGACGTGCCCTTCGAGCGGATCGACGTGGTGGTGCACCCGCAGCAGCTGATCCACTCGATGGTGGAGTTCGTCGACGGCGCCGTGGTCGCCCAGCTCGGCCTGCCCACCATGCTGGTCCCGATCGCCATGGGAATGGGCTGGCCCGACCGGGTGCCCGACGCCGAGACGCCGATCGACTGGACCAAGGCCGCCGACTGGCGCTTCGAGCCCCTGGACGACGACGTCTTCCCCGCGGTCCGCCTTGCCCGCGAGGCGGGGGACCGTGGGTCCACCGCGCCGGCCGTCTACAACGCGGCCAACGAGGTGTGCGTCGAGGCGTTCCATGCCGGCCGGATCGGGTTCACCGACATCGTCGACACAGTTGCCCGCGTGGTTGCCCACCACGACGTACCCTCGAAGGAGCACCTCGTCGTCGACGACGTCCTCGCGGCCGATGCCTGGGCCCGCGAGGAGGCTGCCCGCACCATCTCGAACCGCAACGGAGAACTGTGACCGCGCTCTTCTACACCCTCGGCGTGCTGATCTTCGTGGTGGCGATCCTCGCGTCGATCGGCCTCCACGAGTTCGGCCACCTGATCCCCGCCAAGAAGTTCGGCGGCAAGGTCACCCAGTGGTTCGTGGGCTTCGGCCCGACGGTCTTCAGCCGCCGGATCGGCGAGACCGAGTACGGCGTCAAGGCGATCCCGCTCGGCGGCTACGTCAAGATCGTCGGCATGCTCCCGCCCGGCAAGGGCGAGGAGACCGTGGTCGACGAGAACGGCGAGACCCGCGTCCGGCAGTCCAACACCGGCATGTTCACCCAGCTCATCTCCGACGCCCGCGCGGCGGAGTGGGAGCACGTCAAGCCCGAGGACTCCGACCGGCTGTTCTACAAGTTCAAGTCGTGGCAGAAGGTCGTCGTGATGGCCGGCGGCCCGATGGTCAACATCGCGATCGCCTTCTTCCTCTTCTGGGGCGTCTTCGCCACTGTCGGCCAGGTCGTCGACGCGAAGGTCGAGCCGGTCGTCGCCGAGGTGGTCCCGTGCATCGTCCCGGCGGACCAGGACGGTCGTGCCTGCACCGCGGAGGAGCTGCGTGACAACCCCAGCCCTGCCGCCGCGGCCGGGCTCGAGCCCGGCGACGAGTTCATCAGCTTCAACGGCACCCCGGTCACCGGGTGGGAGCAGGTCCAGCAGGCGATCCGCGACAACGGCGACGGCACGGCCACCATCGTGGTCGAGCGCGACGGCGAGCAGCTCGAGCTCCAGGCCACCACGCAGGTGGAGCCCCGCCCGATCGATGCCGCCTCGCCCGAGGAGCTCACCCCGGTCGGCTTCCTCGGCGTGATGCCGGTGGCGACGCCGATCTACGAGACCGGCGGCCCGGTCTACACGATCCAGCAGATGGGCGGCATGGCCGTCGACACCTTCCAGGCCCTCGCCCAGCTGCCGGCCAAGGTGTGGGACGTCGCGCAGGCGATCGTCGGCCTCGAGCCCCGCGACCCCAACGGCCCCGTCAGCGTGGTCGGTGGCGGCCGCCTCGCCGGGGAGGTCGCCTCGCACGAGACCTTCCCGATGCAGGACAAGATCGTCTCCCTGGTGATGCTCATCGCCGGCTTCAACTTCTTCATCGGCATGTTCAACTTCCTGCCGCTTCTCCCGCTCGACGGCGGCCACATCGCCGGCGCGATGTGGGAGGCGCTGCGGCGCGGGTTCGCGCGGCTGCGCGGTCGGCCCGACCCCGGCTACGTCGACGTGGCCCGGTTGCTGCCGGTCGCGTACGTCGTGGGCGCGGCCATGCTGGTCATGGGCGTCGTGCTCATCGTCGGCGACCTCGTGGTGCCCCTCCACCTTGTCTGAGCGGCACCGCTCCCCACGTAGGCTGGGCCCATGACCTCCGTCGGCCTCGGCATGCCCGCTCTTCCTCCTCCGGTCCTGAGCCCGAGGCGCCCCACCCGCCAGATCAAGGTCGGCTCGGTCGGCGTCGGCAGCGACAGCCCGATCTCGGTGCAGTCGATGACCACGACGCTCACCTCCGACGTCAACAGCACGCTCCAGCAGATCGCCGAGCTCACGGCGACCGGCTGCGACATCGTGCGGGTGGCCTGCCCCAGCCAGGACGACGCCGACGCGCTCGCCGAGATCGCCCAGCACTCGCAGATCCCGGTGATCGCCGACATCCACTTCCAGCCCAAGTACGTCTTCGCGGCCATCGACGCCGGCTGTGCCGCCGTACGCGTCAACCCGGGCAACATCCGCAAGTTCGACGACCAGGTCAAGGAGATCGCGAAGGCCGCCCAGGACCGCGGCACCTCGATCCGGATCGGCGTCAACGCCGGTTCCCTCGACAAGCGGATCATGGACAAGTACGGCAAGGCGACGCCCGAGGCGCTCGTCGAGTCGGCCGTGTGGGAGGCGTCGCTCTTCGAGGAGCACGGCTTCCGCGACTTCAAGATCTCGGTCAAGCACAACGACCCCGTCGTCATGGTGCGTGCCTACGAGTTGCTCGCCGAGGCCGGCGACTGGCCGCTCCACCTCGGCGTGACCGAGGCCGGCCCCGCCTTCCAGGGCACCATCAAGTCCAGTGTGGCGTTCGGGCACCTGCTCAGCCAGGGCATCGGCGACACCATCCGGGTCTCGCTGAGCGCCCCGCCGGTCGAGGAGGTCAAGGTCGGCCTCCAGATCCTGGAGTCGCTCAACCTCAAGCCGCGTCGCCTCGAGATCGTCTCCTGCCCCAGCTGCGGCCGGGCCCAGGTCGACGTCTACAAGCTGGCCGAGGAGGTCACCGCCGGGCTCGAGGGCATGGAGGTGCCGCTGCGCGTGGCGGTCATGGGCTGCGTCGTCAACGGACCCGGCGAGGCCCGCGAGGCCGACCTCGGTGTCGCCTCCGGCAACGGCAAGGGCCAGATCTTCGTCAAGGGCGAGGTCATCAAGACCGTCCCCGAGTCGCAGATCGTGGAGACCCTCATCGAGGAGGCCATGCGGATCGCCGAGGGCATGGAGCCCGTGGAGGGCGCCGAGGCCAGCGTCAGCGTCAGCTGATGCGGCGTACCGTCAGCAGCCGGCTCGACCTCACCGTCACGGAGCCGGCCGACCTGGTGTTCTCCGTCGCGGTCGCCGCCGACCTCGACCCGACCGAGGAGACGCTCGCGGTGACGGTCGACGGCGAGCCCGTCGGGACCACCGAGATCGTCGACGGCACCACCCGCCTGCACCGCATCCCGTCCGCCCCCGTCGGGCGGCTCACGCTCGCGTACGACGCCGTCGTGCCGCAGGGGGAGCCGACCGGTCCCGTCACCGACCTCGAGGCGATCGTCTTCACCCGGCCGAGCCGCTACTGCGACTCCGACCGGCTCTCGGCCGTGGCCCACGCGCACTTCGGCGACCTCGCCGGCGAGGAGTTGTTGCAGGCCGTCGTGTCGTGGGCGCTCACCCACATCACCTACGCCCCGGGGGCCAGCGGGCCGGTCGACGGTGCGCTCGAGACCTACCTCAGCCGCCTCGGCGTGTGCCGGGACACCTCGCAGCTGGTGATCACGTTCCTGCGGGCGCTCGGCGTGCCCGCCCGGCTCGTCAGCGTCTACGCCCCCGGCCTGGTGCCGATGGACTTCCACGCGGTCACCGAGGTCGCGCTCGACGGGCGCTGGTACGTCGTTGACGGCACCGGCCTCGCGCCCCGCTCCTCGCTGGTGCGCATCGCCACCGGCCGCGACGCCGCCGACACGGCGTTCCTCACCGTCAACGCCGGTCGCGCCTCGATGGGCCCGATGACCGTCACCGCCACCGCGGACCCCGGGTTGCCGACCGACGACGGGCTGGCGCTCACCCGCCTGCGCTGACTGTGGATTCCCCCGGCGGAGCCCGACCACTGCCGGGGTCCCCCACGGGGGGCGCCCGACCACTGCCGGGGTAGTACCGGACCTTTGCGTGGCTCGCCTCGGCGTGTCGCCGCACGAACGTCCGGTACTACCCCGCCAGGGGCGGCGGAGGGTCGGCGAGCTCAGCCGAGGGTGTCCGGCGACGGCAGCCGCACCACGTCGACCCCGACGTCCAGGGACGAGCCGCTGGCCTCGGTGAAGACCACGCCCTTGAGCGGGGACACGTCGCGGAAGTCGCGGCCCCACGCGGTCACGACGTAGCGCGAGTCGGCGAGGTGGTCGTTGGTCGGGTCCAGGTCGACCCAGGTGCCGCCCGGCACCATCACCGACGCCCACGCGTGGGAGGCGTCCGAGCCCTCGAGCCGGGGCTGCCCCGGCGGGGGAGCGGTCTCGAGGTAGCCGCTGACATAGCGTGCCGGCAGCCCGACCGCCCGCAGGCACCCCAGCGCCAGGTGGGTGAAGTCCTGGCAGACGCCCTGCCGCAGCTCGAGCAGCTCCGGGAGGGTGGTCCGCACGTTGGTGACCCCGGAGGCGTAGGTGAAGTCCTCGAAGATCGCGTGGGTCAGCCCGACGACCGCCTGCCCGAGCGGGGCCGCGGGGTCGAGGACGCGCAGTGCGTAGTCGCGCACCGCGTCGTCGACCGCGACGAGCGGCGACGGCAGGAGGTACGACGCGTGCACCACCGGGTCGGCGTCCTCGGCCAGTGCGGCAACGGCCGCGTCCACGGTCCACGCGTCCAGCGCGTCGAGGTCGACCTCGGGCCACTCGACGTCCAGCACGCTTGTCTTGGTCACCTCCAGCACCCGGTGCGGGGTCCGCACCTCGACGTACGACGACCGGTTGCCGAAGTGGTCGGTGTGCTCGCTGACCAGGTCGGGCTCCGGGGAGACGTGGACCTCGTTGCTGAGCACCCGCTGGGTCGGCGTCGGGCGCGGGCCCAGGAAGCCGCGCTCGTAGCAGGCGGTGACGTCGGCACCCTCGTAGGTGTACGTCGTCCGGTGCCGCACCTCGTAGCGGCGGGGGGTGAAGTCGTCGGGCCCCTGGCGGCTCATCAGCGCCCCCCGCCCCACTGGCCGAGCAGCACCCGCGAGGGAGGCTTGCGGCCGAAGTAGCGCGCACCCAGCTCGCCGGACAGGTCGCGCAGCGCGCGCCCGACGGTGTCCAGCGCATCCCCGAGCGCGGCCCGGTCGCCCGCGCACAGCTCGTCGAGGTCGAGGGTGTCGAGCAGGGCGGCCAGCGCGTCGCAGCGGTCCACGAGGGCGGCGTCGCCGGCCAGGCGCAGGGCCTCGCCGAGGCGGGCCACCTGGAAGGCGACCGATCGCGGGTTGCCGCCGTCGAGCAGGAGCAGCGAGGTGGCCGAGTGCAACGGCCACGCGGGTCCCTCGCCCGACGTCGTGCGCCGGCGGTGGGTGATGATGCTCTCGCTGGCCTCCAGCACCGCCTCGGTGACCTGCCCGTCGATGACCGGCGGACGTTCGGAGGTGAGCGTCGCCCGCAGCAGCGCCAGGGTGTGCTGGGCCCGCTCGACGCGGATGCCCCCGTCCAGGAAGCCCCACGTCTGGTCGCGGACCATGCTCTCGTGGACGACGCCGGCGACGGCCAGCAGCGACTCGAGCACGTTGTCGAGCTGGGGGCGCAGCGGGGCTCGGGGGGACGGGGCCCGCCCGAGGGTGCGGTCGAGCCTGCTGAGGATGTGCCAGATGTCCTGGGACAGCTGGTCCCGCACGCTCTCGGCGGCCAGGACGAGGCGGTGGCAGGCGTGCGCCACCGTGCCGGTCCGTCCCGCGTCGCCCACCATCGCGCGCAGGTGGTCCGCCGGTCCCTGGCCCTCGACGGGCTGCACGCCCGTGACGGCCGCCGCGGCCTGCACCATCACCTCCATGGTGGCGGCGCCGGGCGTCCCGGGGCGCTGCGCGTGGTCCGCGGCGAGGTCGTCGGCGACCCGCAGCAGCCGGGCGGTGCCCTCGGCGCGCTCGGCGTACCGGCCCACCCAGTAGAGGTTGTCGGCGACACGGGGGGCGACCGCCACCCGACGCTGGAGGCGGACCAGCGTGGGCTGCGCCTCGGGGGTCGCCCCGCGCCACCCGCCGCCGACGCCGGCGGTGTCGTCGGACAGCACCCAGACGTCCTTGGCGATGGCCCCGCTCATGCTGGAGACGAGCGATGACGACGCGTCGGTGTTGACCCGGGCCAGGCCTCCGGGCATGACGTGGTGCTGCTCGGAGTCGGTGACGCCGAACGTACGCAGCACCAGCCGGCCGGGGGCCAGCCCGCCGGGGGTCACGACGGGGGCCGTCGACATCGGGACCGGCTCCTGGCCGACCCAGGCCCACGGACGCGCCTCCACCTCCCGGCGCAGGTCGTCGCGACCCGCGGCGTCGAGCTCCCAGCCGAAGCGGGCCGACAGCACCGGGCCGCGGGCGACCGGCTTCACCACGAGCCGGTCCAGGTTGGCCAGCACGTGCGAGCGGGCCGGCGAGTCACCGCACCACCACGTCGTGGCTGAGGGGAGGAGCAGGTCCTCCCCGAGGACCCGGTGGGCCACCTCGGGCAGGAAGGCCACGAGTCCGGCGTTCTCGAGCACGCCGGCACCGAGCGGGTTGGCCATCCGGACTGCCCCGCGACGCGTCGCCTCGACCAGCCCGGCGATGCCCAGCTGGGAGTCGGACCGCAGCTCGAGCGGGTCGCAGTAGTCGGCGTCGACGCGGCGCAGCACCACGTCGACCTCCTCGCGCCGCGTGCTGCTCCGGATCCATAACCGGCCACCCCGGACGCTGAGGTCGTCGGCCTCCACGAGCGGGAAGCCCAGCAGGGTGGCCAGGAAGCCCTGGTCGTACGCCGTCTCCGAGCCCGCGCCGGGGGAGAGGAGCACCACCCGCGGCATGTCCACGTCGACCCGGGCCGCGCTGCCCAGCGCGGCCGCCATCGTGTGGAACCAGCCGCGCAACCTGGCCAGCGAGGCGTCCCGGTGGACGTCGGCGAGCACCCGGCTGGTGACCCGCCGGTTGGCCATCGCGTAGCCGGCACCCGACGGCGCGGCGGTCTTGTCGGCCATCACCGTCCAGCGCCCGCCGGCGTCGCGGGCGAGGTCGGTGGCCCCGACGACCAGCCGCTGGCCGGCGATCCCGTCGGCCGCCCGCACGAAGTCGGGGTGGCCGAGCACGACCGGGGCCGGGATGACTCGGTCGCGCAGCAGCAGTCGGGCCCCGTACAGGTCGTCGAGGACCAGCTGGAGCAGCTCGGCACGCTGGTGCAGCCCCCGCTCGAGCGCGGCCCACTCCTCGGTGCCGATGACGACGGGGAGCGGGTCGATCACCCAGCTGCGGCCCCGGTCGACCTCGTCGGTCAGGCCGCCGTAGCGGATGCCGTCGTCCTCGACGAGGCGCCGCGACTCGGCGCGGGCCTCGAGCAGCCCGGGGAGGCCGATCGAGCCGACCGCCGAGGTGACGAGGTCCTGCCCGGGCCGCACCCGGTGGTCGTCGTACCACTCGTCGACACCGTCGAGCCCCTGGACCAGTGCGCGGTAGGCCTCGAGCGGCCCCTCCGTCGGGGAGGAGGCGGCGGCGGTCACCCGTGCACCCTAGCGAGAGCGCAGCGCGCGGCACCCCATCTGTGGCAGGCTCGCGGCCGTGGTGACCGAGCAGGAGACGGGCAACCGGGCCGGGAGCGCGCAGGTGCGGCTGCTCGGGCCGGACGACCGCGACCAGTTCCTGGCGCTGACGGCGCGCAACCCGGTCGTCAACGTCTTCGCGGACTACCGCGCCCGGATCACCAACCTCGAGCCGCGCTGGCTCGGCGGCGAGGTGTGGGGTCGCTTCGAGGGGTCCACCCTGGTCGCCGGCTGCCACATGGGGGCCAACCTCGTGCCGGTCGAGTGCACGGGCGACGACATGGCCGCGTTCGCCGACCGGGCGCTGACCCGGGTGCGTTCCACCGCCACCATCGTCGGGCCGCACGAGCCGGTCGCCGCCTTCTGGGACGTCGTGGGAGACCGGTGGGGCACCCCGCGCGAGGCCCGCTGGCGCCAGCCCCACCTCCAGATCGACGACGACCCCGCCGTGCGGCCCGACCCGCACGTCCGGCTCACCACCCGCGACGACCTTCCGGCGCTCTACCCGGCCTGCGTGGCGATGTACACCGAGGAGGTCGGCGTCTCGCCCGAGGCCGGTGGCGGCAAGGACTACTACCGCACCCGCGTCCAGCAGCTCATCTCCCGCGGCTGGTCCTTCGCCCGCTTCGACGAGCACGGCCGGGTGGTGTTCAAGGCCGAGGTCGCGTGCGCGACGCCGTACGCCGCACAGGTCCAGGGCGTGTACGTCGACCCCGAGCGCCGTGGGGAGGGCCTGGCGGTCGGGGGCATGGCCGCCGTCGTGCAGATGGTCCGCCAGCGGATCGCGCCGGCCGTCTCGCTCTACGTCAACGAGTGGAACTCCCCGGCCCGGGCCGCCTACGCCCGGGTGGGGTTCACGGAGTCGGCGCGGTTCTCGACGCTGATGTTCTGAGTCCCGACGCCGCTCGGCACCGGTGTCCGTCTAGGGTCACCGCCATGACGACCTCGCCGCTGACGCGCGACATCAAGGCCCTGTCCGGCATCTTCGTGATCTCCGGGGCACTGCACCTGGCCAAGCCCGAGGTCTACGAGCCGATCGTGCCGTCGCTCGTGCCCGCCCACCGCGAGGTCGTGCTGGCCAGCGGGGTGGCCGAGCTGCTGTGCGCGGGTGGCCTGCTGCACCCGCGCACCCGCCGGGTCGCCGGCTGGGCGAGCGCCGCGCTGCTCCTCGCCGTCTACCCGGCCAACATCAAGATGGCCAACGACGTCAAGGACAGCCGGAAGACGGGGCTCAAGACCGCCGCCTTCGCCCGGCTCCCGCTCCAGCTGCCGATGATCCGTACGGCGCTCCGCGCGGCCCGCGGCTGACCTGCGGACCGCAGCGGGACCGCTCCCGTCTCAGCGCGTCGTACGCAGCACGATCGGCGGCTCGGGGTCGCTGGCGTTCTCGCAGGCGGTGAGCACGCAGCGGACGGTGGCGAACTCCGTTCCGTTGGTGTCGAGCAGCACCGTGTCGGCGTCCTCCCAGCGGATCGACCCGAACCACCGCTCGGCGTCGTAGCGGGCGACCTTGGTCCCACGCACGGTGCGGAGCGTGACCCGGCTCGGGCCGATGCCGTCGCTGAGGATGTGCACGGTGGCGATGCCGGTGCCGTCGGTGTTGACGCTCTCGACCCGCTCGGAGCACGACCTCCACAGCGTCCGGGCCGGGCGCGAGAGCCGGCTCAGCACCGTGCAGCCGTCGAGGTAGGGGTCGTCGGTGTAGGTCGCGAGGAGGTCCTGCTCCAGGTCGGCGTGGCCCGCCGGCCGGCTGGTCACCGTGGTGGTCCGCCCGCTCCGGACGTCCCACCAGAAGACGCCGCGCTCCCAGGTCGTCAGGAGCACCCGCCGGCCCTGCATGCCCAGCACGCTCGGGTAGTCCCGGAAGCCCCGCTCCCGGAGGAGCGTGCCGCTGCGGGCCGAGTGAATGCTCACCGGAGAGCTCCGGCGGCTGCCGTTGCGCAGCCGCACCAGCCTCCTGCCGTCCTCGGAGACGGTGATGCTCCACGGGCTGGACCGCAGCAGCGGCTTGACCGTGTCGTCGGGGCGGAGCCGGACGACGCGGTAGGGCCGGAGGCCGTCCTCGCCCGACGTGCCGATGATGAAGGCCCGACCGGAGCGGCCGAGCAGGGTGGCCCGCTCGGCGTCGATCGCCACCCGGCGGTCCCCGTCGACGAAGGTCGTCCCGTCCATGTGCGGGATCGCGATGTCCGCGCCCCGGGGCAGGTCCGCGGGGTCCAGGTCGGTGGGGGCGGCGCCGGCAGGCGTGGCGGCCAGCAGGGCGCCCGCCGTACCGACGGCGAGGGTGAGGGTGAGGGCTCGGAGCCTGCGCGTCATGGTCTCTCCCGGTGCCTGGGTGGTGCCTTGGGTGGGTGTCTCGACAGGGAGACGTGGCACGACGGTCTCCGGTTGCAGCAATCTGGTTCGCGGTGCCCGGCGGGCCGCCAGTAGCCTTCGCCCCATGATCCTCCGCATGTCGAGCCTGTTCGTCCGCACTCTCCGAGACGACCCCAACGACGCGGAGGTCCCGAGCCACCGGCTCCTGGTCCGCGCGGGCTACATCCGCCGCGCCGCCCCCGGCATCTACACGTGGTTGCCGCTGGGCCTGCGGGTGCTGCGCCGCATCGAGAACATCATCCGCGACGAGATGGACGCCATCGGCGCCCAGGAGCTGTTGTTCCCCGCGCTGCTGCCCAAGGAGCCCTACGAGGCGAGCGGCCGCTGGACCGACTACGGCGACAGCATCTTCCGTCTCCAGGACCGCAAGGGCGCCGACTACCTGCTCGGGCCCACGCACGAGGAGATGTTCACCCTCGTCGTCAAGGACCTCTACGGCTCCTACAAGGACCTGCCGCTCTCGATCTACCAGATCCAGACCAAGTACCGCGACGAGGCGCGTCCCCGCGCCGGCCTCCTGCGCGGTCGTGAGTTCGTCATGAAGGACTCCTACTCGTTCGACGTCGACGACGCCGGCCTCGAGGCGTCGTACCAGAAGCACCGCGAGGCCTACGTCCGGATCTTCGACCGCCTCGGCTTCGAGTACGTCATCGTCAAGGCGACCTCGGGTGCGATGGGCGGCTCGGCCAGCGAGGAGTTCCTGGCCAAGGCCGCGGTCGGCGAGGACACCTACGTCCGCTGCACGCACTGCGACTACGCCGCCAACGTCGAGGCCGTCGCCGTCCGGCCCCCGGACGCCGTGTCGTACGACGACGCGCCCGCCGCGCACGCGGAGGAGACCCCCGACACCCCGACCATCGACACGCTCGTGGACCACCTCAACGCGGCGTACCCCCGCGACGACCGTCCCTGGGCGGCCGGCGACACCCTCAAGAACGTGCTCGTCGTCCTCAAGCACCCCGACGGCACGCGCGAGCCGCTCGCCATCGGCGTGCCCGGCGACCGCGAGGTCGACCAGAAGCGCCTCGAGGGCCAGCTCGAGCCCATCGAGGTCGAGGCGATGGACGAGGCCGAGCTCGCCCGGCACCCCGCGCTGGTCAAGGGCTACATCGGTCCGGAGGCGCTGGGTGAGGAGTCCGCGTCCGGCATCCGCTACCTCGTCGACCCCCGCGTCGTCGAGGGCACCCGCTGGGTCACCGGCGCCAACACGCCCGGCTCGCACGTCCTCGACCTCGTCGTCGGCCGGGACTTCACCCCCGACGGCACCATCGAGGCCGCCGACGTGCGCGACGGCGACACCTGCCCCAACTGCACCGAGGGCACGCTGGAGTCGGCGCGCGGGGTCGAGATGGGCCACATCTTCCAGCTCGGCCGCAAGTACGCCGAGGCGCTCGACCTCAAGGTGCTGGACGAGAACGGCAAGCTGGTCACGGTCACCATGGGCTCCTACGGGATCGGCCCCTCCCGGGCCGTGGCGGCGATCGCCGAGGGCACCCTCGACGACAGCGGGCTCTGCTGGCCGCGCGACGTCTCGCCCGCCGACGTCCACGTGGTGGCCGCCGGCAAGGACCCGGCGATCTTCACGGCCGCCGAGGAGCTCGCCTCCGCGCTGTCCTCCCAGGGCATCACCGTCCTGTACGACGACCGCGCCGGCAAGGTGAGCCCCGGGGTGAAGTTCAAGGACGCCGAGCTCATCGGGGTGCCCACCATCGTCACCGTCGGTCGGGGCCTGGCCGACGGCGTCGTGGAGGTGCGCGACCGGGCGAGCGACGACCGCCAGGACGTGCCGGTGGCGGAGGCCGCGGCGCACATCGCCGCGGTCGTGCGCGGCTGACCGGCGCGATGGGCTCCTCGAAACCCCTCCAGGCGGTCATCTTCGACTGGGGCGGCACCCTGACGCGCTGGCACGACGTGGACTTCCACGCCGAGTCGCACGCGCTCGCCCAGGCGGTCGTCGATGCCGAGCACCACTCCGCCGCCGAGATCACGACCCGGCTCCACGCGGCGGGCGACGTCGTGTGGGGGAGGAGCCGCGACCACCAGCAGAGCGCCACCATCGCCGACCTCTTCACCGAGGCGGGGCTCGAGCACGACCCCGAGCTGCTGGACGCCTACTACGCGTTCTGGGAGCCGCACACCGCCACCGACCCCGAGTGCCGCCCGATGTTCGAGGAGCTGCGCGCGATGGGACTGCGCGTCGGCGTGCTCTCCAACACGATCTGGCCGCGCGAGTGGCACGTGGGCTTCTTCGAGCGCGACGGGGTCTACGACCTCGTCGACGGTGACGTCTACACCAGCGAGATCCCGTGGACGAAGCCCTCCGCGCAGGCCTTCGCCGCGGCGATGGAGGCGGTCGGGGTGGACGACCCCGCGGCGTGCGTCTACGTCGGTGACCGGCTCTTCGACGACATCTGGGGCGCCCGTCAGGCCGGGCTCGGTGCGATCCACGTGCCGCTCAGCACCATCCCGGCCGCGCAGGTCGGGCACACCGAGGGCGAGCCGCACGCCGTGGTGCACGCCCTGTCGCAGGTGCCCGACGCCGTACGACGGCTGGGCTGAGCGGACGTACTTTTGCAGGTTTACGCATCGCAGGAAGATGCAACCCTAAGAAGGTAGGCGCGGCATCCACCGTGCTGCATAGTTCTGCATGTGCCGCCACCCCACATGGCGAGTCACACGGGTGATGCTGACCAACCCCCTGGTCCGCGTCCTCACCGGCTGGGGGAGATCTCGGGACTTCCCCACTCGGTGAGGGCGCGGACCATTCCCGTTTCCGCAGGCGTTTCCCCGGATCCGCGTCGCTGCGGGTCAGCCGAGCTCGGGTGCCCCGGGGAAGTCCTCGGGTCGACCGCCGAGCCGCAGCTGCAGCACCGCCGCCTCGGTGAGCGCAGTGGCACCCCAGCGGCGGTCCCGGCCGGACGTCTGAGCGACCAGGGCGGCGTACGTCTCCGCGCAGGCCTGCTCGGTGCCCAGCGCCTCGCGGGCCACGCGCGCCGGACCGCGCAGACCGGCGGGCTCGTCGTACGCCGCACCCGCGGCCACCGGCTCGGCGCCCAGGTCGGAGACCATCAGGCGCAGCTGGTCGCGTCGCGCGCGGTGCACGCGGTAGCCGTCCTGCAGGGCCTCGAAGAGCGCCGGGTCGGCGGACTGCGAGGTGCGCCCGCCGTAGAGGCCGTAGAGGTGGAGGGCAGCGTGCTCGGCCGACAGGGTGGCCTGCAGTGCGTCGAGGGCGGTCATGCGGCGGCACCCTCGCTGCCCAGCACGGTGAGGTGCTGGGTCAGGGACGCGGCCATGCTGGCCAGCGCGCGGGCGAAGTCACCGCTCTGGGCGACCCCGGTCGTCTCCCGCAGGGTCGCCACGAGGCGCGTCTCGGCGCGTCGTACGCCGTCGAGGGCCACCCGTGGCCGACCCGGCACGGTCGGGGTCCCGGCGGGGTCCTGCTCGACCTCGGCGGCCCCGTCGAGGACGGCGCGGTGTGCGGCGTGCAGCGCGAGCAGCGGGTCCAGACCGGTGGCGAGTCCCGGGTGCTGCTCCGTCGTCGCCGCGACCAGTGCGGCGGTCGCGTCGAGCGCGTCGAGGACCGTGCCGAGCAGGACGACGTCGGCATCCGGCTCCGGCTCGACCGGGGCGCCGTCGGCCGGGTCCGGGGCGGGCGGGTCGAGGGTGCACCCGGCCAGCAACCCGGAGCCCGCCAGCGTGCCCACCAGCGTGATGCCGACCGCCGTACGGCGGGAGACGGGGCGGGCGGTCGCTGGCACGCCCGGAACCCTATCCGCCGCTGGTGGGACGTCCGGGAACAGCCGCTATCGTGGCCCCGAAGGACAACAGCACAAGGAGGTCGCACACTCGTGAGCAGCGCCAAGCAGGACGCCACCCGGGACCGGATCGAGGAGACCCTCACCGGACCCCTGGCAGACCGGGGCCTCGACGTGGAGGCGGTGGAGGTGACACCGGCCGGCAAGCGACGCGTGCTGCGGGTCGCCGTCGACAAGGACGGCGGGGTGACCCTCGACGACGTCGCCGACGCGACGCGTGCGATCTCCGAGGTGCTCGACGAGTCCGACGTGATGGGCGAGATGCCGTACACCCTCGAGGTGACCTCGCGCGGCGTCGACCGGCCGCTGACCCTGCCGCGCCACTGGCGCCGCAACGCCGACCGCCTGGTGAAGGTCACCCTCGTCGAGGGTGAGACGCTGAGCGGCCGCATCACCACCTGCGACGAGACCGCGGCGACGCTCGACGTCGACGGCACTCCCCGCGAGGTGCCCTACGCCGACGTCGCCAAGGCACTCGTGCAGATCGAGTTCAACCGCAAGAGCGACAAGAGCGAGGACGCCTGATGGACATCGACCTGAGCATCCTGAGGATGCTGGAACGCGAGAAGGAGATCTCCTTCGACGTGCTCGTCGAGGCGATCGAGCAGGCACTGCTCACCGCGTACCACAAGACCCCCGGCGCGCAGGAGACCGCGCGCGTCACGCTCGACCGCAAGACGGGCCACGTCAACGTGCTCGTCCGCGAGGTCGACGAGGAGGGCAACGCCTCCGAGGAGTACGACGACACGCCCGCCGGCTTCGGACGGATCGCCGCCACGACGGCCAAGCAGATCATGCTCCAGCGACTGCGCGACGCCGAGGACGACATCCGCTTCGGTGAGTTCTCCGGCAAGGAGGGCGACATCATCTCGGGCATCATCCAGCAGGGCCGCAACCCCGACGACGTGATGGTCGACCTGGGCAAGCTCGAGGCGCTGCTGCCGACGGGGGAGCGGGTGCCGGGCGAGGAGTACAAGCACGGCGAGCGCATCAAGACCCTCGTCGTCTCCGTGCGCAAGGGCATGCGCGGGCCGCAGATCACGCTGTCGCGCAGCCACCCCAACCTCGTCAAGAAGCTCTTCGCGCTCGAGGTCCCCGAGATCGCGGACGGCACGGTCAAGATCGCCGCCATCGCCCGCGAGGCCGGCCACCGCACCAAGATCGCCGTCTACTCCGACGTCCCCGGCGTCAACGCCAAGGGCGCCTGCATCGGCCCGATGGGCCAGCGGGCCCGCAACGTCACGGCCGAGCTGCACGGGGAGAAGGTCGACATCGTCGACTTCTCGGAGGACCCCGCCGAGTTCGTCGCGCAGGCCCTGTCGCCCGCGCGCGTCAGCTCGGTGGAGATCGTCGACGCGGCGGCCCGCTCGTGCCGCGTGGTCGTCCCCGACTACCAGCTGTCCCTCGCCATCGGCAAGGAGGGCCAGAACGCCCGCCTCGCTGCGCGCCTGACCGGCTGGCGCATCGACATCCGCTCGGACGAGGCGCCGACCCCCGAGGCCTGACCGGCCCGTACGGGTGGGCGGCCCCGTGGGGCCATTCGGGATTCTGTGGCGTAAGCGATAGAGTTCCGGGTGGTGACCATGACCGAGAGCTCGCACGTGCCCATCCGCACGTGCATCGGCTGTCGGGAGCGGGCCACCAGGAGCGAGTTGTTGCGTGTCGTCATCGGCTCGGACGCGAGCGGCCAGTCGGTCGTCCGCCCCGATCCACGCGGCGCGGCTCCGGGCCGAGGGGCGCACCTGCACCCCACGACCGGTTGCTACGACCTCGCGGTACGCCGGCGGGCGTTCTCCCGGGCCCTCAGGGCAGGGGAGGCACTCTCCAGCACGCCCGTGGCAGAGCACCTCGCGGCCCAGCAGCACCTCGCACAGCACTGACGCACGACAGACCGAAGCAGCACCGACCAGATCAGTACCGATCAGAGACTGGAGCAGCAGCTCATGAGCACTCGATGAGTACTTCCCGATGAGTTTGCACACCCGCTAACGGTCCGAACCACCCCGCCGCACTCCTGCGACGACGGGTCTCGGGCCAGAAGGAGAATTGTGGCCAAGACCCGAGTCCACGAACTCGCCAAGGAGTTCGGCGTCGAGAGCAAGTTCGTTCTCGAGAAGCTCAAGGAGATGGGTGAGTTCGTCAAGTCGGCTTCGTCGACTGTCGAGCCCCCCGTCGAGATGCGGTTCAAGAAGCAGTACGGCGACGAGCTGAAGTCCGCCGCCGCCTCCGCCCCGGCTGCCGAGCCGGAGGCCAAGCCGGCCCCCAAGGCGCCGGCCCCGAAGGCTGCCGAGGCGTCTGCCCCGGCCGCTGCGCCCGAGGCGCCCGCCGCCGCTGCCGCCCCTGCCGAGACCCCGGCCGCGCCGGTGTCCAGCCCCGGTCCGCGACCGGGCCCCAAGCCCGGCCCCAAGCCGGCCCCCGCAGCCGAGCCCGAGGCGCCCGCCGCCGAGGCCCCGGCGCCCGCCGTCGAGGCTCCGGCCGCGGCGGAGTCCGCGCCGGCTGCACCCAAGCCCGCGACGCCGGCCCCCCGGCCCTCGGCACGTCCCGGCGCCCCGCGTCCGGGCAACAACCCGTTCGCCTCCAGCCAGGGCATGGGCCGCCGTCCGGCGCCCGCACCCGGTGGCGACGCGGCCCCGGCCGAGCAGCAGCGTCCGCCGCGGCCCCCCGCCGCGCGTGACGGTGGCGCTCCCGGCCGTCCGGGCATGCCCCGCCCCAACCCGGCGATGATGCCCAAGTCCCCGGCCGCCTTCGGCTCAGGCCCCGGCGGTCGTCCCGGCCCCGGTGGTCCCGGCGGTCGCGGTGGCGCACCGGGTCGTCCCGGTGCTCCCGCCCGTGGCGGTGCGCCCGGTCGCGGTGGCGCCGGTGCCGGTGCTCCCGGTCGTGGTGGCCCCGGCGGCGCCCCCGGCGGCTTCGGCCCCAGCGGTGGCGGTCGTCCCGGTGGCGGTCGTCCCGGCCAGCGTGGCCAGACCCAGGGTGCCTTCGGTCGCCCCGGTGGCCCCTCGCGTCGAGGTCGCAAGAGCAAGCGCGCCCGTCGCCAGGAGTTCGAGGCCATGGACGCCCCGACCCTGGGTGGCGTGCGCGTCCGCAAGGGCAACGGCGAGACCGTCCGGCTGCCCCGCGGCGCGTCCTTGACCGACTTCGCGGAGCGCATCAACGTCGACGCGGCAGCGCTGGTGCAGATGCTGTTCTCGCTCGGCGAGATGGTGACCGCCACGCAGTCGGTGGGCGACGAGACGTTCGAGCTGCTCGGTGACGAGCTCAACTACGTCGTGCAGGTCGTCTCCCCCGAGGACGAGGACCGCGAGCTGCTCGAGACGTTCGACCTCGAGTTCGGTGCCGACGAGGGCGACGAGGCCGACCTGGTCATCCGTCCGCCCGTCGTGACCGTCATGGGTCACGTCGACCACGGAAAGACCAAGCTCCTCGACGCGCTGCGCAACGCCAACGTCGTCGACAAGGAGGCCGGTGGCATCACCCAGCACATCGGTGCCTACCAGGTCCACACCGAGGTTGACGGCAACGACCGTCGCATCACCCTCATCGACACCCCCGGTCACGAGGCGTTCACCGCCATGCGTGCCCGTGGCGCCCAGGCGACCGACATCGCGATCCTCGTGGTCGCGGCCGACGACGGCGTCATGCCGCAGACGGTGGAGGCGCTCAACCACGCCAAGGCGGCCGGCGTACCGGTCGTGGTCGCGGTCAACAAGATCGACAAGCCCGACTCCGACCCGACCAAGGTCCGTGGCCAGCTCACCGAGTACGGCCTGATCCCCGAGGAGTACGGCGGCGACGCGATGTTCGTCGACGTCTCGGCCAAGGCGGGGCTCAACCTCGACAAGCTGCTCGAGGCCGTCGTGCTCACCGCCGACGCGTCGCTCGACCTGCGTGCCAACCCCGGGCAGGACGCCCAGGGCCTCGTGGTCGAGGCGCACCTCGACCGTGGCCGCGGTCCCGTCGCCACCGTGCTGGTCCAGCGCGGCACGCTGCGGGTCGGCGACTCGATCGTGGCCGGTCCGGCGCACGGTCGTGTGCGGGCCATGCTCGACGAGCACGGCAACGAGATCGTCGAGGCAGACCCGTCGCGTCCCGCGATGGTGCTCGGCCTCAGCGCGGTCCCGGGTGCGGGCCAGAACTTCATCGTGGTCGAGGACGACCGCATGGCCCGCCAGATCGCCGAGAAGCGTGAGGCGCGCGAGCGGGCGGCCATGCAGGCCAAGCGTCGCGTGCGCCGCAGCCTCGAGGACTTCATGGCCTCCATGGAGAAGGGCGAGAGCCAGGAGCTCAACCTCATCCTCAAGGGCGACGTGTCCGGCTCGGTCGAGGCGCTCGAGGACGCGCTGGCCAAGATCGACGTCGGCGACGAGGTCGGCATCCGGGTCATCGACCGCGGTGTCGGTGCCATCACCGAGACCAACGTCGACCTGGCGGCCGCCTCCGACGCGATCATCATCGGCTTCAACGTCCGCCCGCAGGGCAAGGCGACCGAGATGGCCGACCGCGAGGGCGTCGAGATCCGCTACTACTCGGTGATATACCAGGCCATCGAGGAGATCGAGGCGGCGCTCAAGGGCATGCTCAAGCCCGAGTACGAGGAGTCGGCCCTCGGCCAGGCGGAGATCCGCGAGATCTTCCGCTCGTCCAAGGCCGGCAACATCGCGGGCTGCATGGTCACCTCGGGTGTCATCCGCCGCAACGCCAAGGTGCGCATCCTCCGGGACAGCGCCGTGGTGGCGGACAACCTCGACCTGTCCTCGCTGCGCCGCGAGAAGGACGACGCGTCCGAGGTCCGCGAGGGCTTCGAGTGTGGTCTGGTGCTGAAGAACTACCAGAACATCCAGATCGGCGACATCGTCGAGTCCTTCGAGATGCGCGAGATCCCGCGCAGCTGACCGAACCCGGCTGACCGGGCACGTCCGTCCTCCACCGAGGGCGGACGTGCCCGGTCGCTGTTTGAGAGAGTGGAACCATGAGCAACCCCCGCGTCCGCAAGATCGCCGACCGCATCAAGGTCATCGTCGCCGAGATGCTCGAGCGTCGTATCAAGGACCCGCGCCTCGGCTTCGTGACCATCACCGACGTCCGCGTCACCGGTGACAGCCAGCAGGCCTCCATCTTCTACACGGTGCTCGGCGCCGAGGAGGAGCGCGAGAGCTCGGCCGCCGCCCTCGAGTCGGCCAAGGGCGTGATCCGCTCCGAGGTCGCCAAGCAGCTCGGCATGCGCATCGTGCCGACGCTCACATTCATCCCCGACGCGCTCCCCGAGAGCGCCCGCGCTCTCGACGAGGTCCTGGCCCGGGCCAAGGCCCTCGACGAGGAGGTCGCGGCCCGCCGCGGCTCGGCGTACGCCGGCGAGGAGGACCCGTACAAGAAGCCGCGCGAGGAGGGCGACCTCGACGACGACGCCGAGGACGTCTGGTCCGACGACGGGGCCGCCGACGGCAGGGACGCGTGACCTCACCCGTCGCGGACGGGCTCGTCGTCGTCGACAAGCCCGGCGGGATGACGTCCCACGACGTCGTCGCCCGGGTGCGTCGCGCCCTGGGCACCCGCAAGGTCGGCCACGCCGGCACGCTGGACCCGATGGCGACCGGCGTGCTCGTCCTGGGCGTCAACCGCGCCACCCGGCTGCTCGGGCACCTGATGCTCACGGAGAAGGCGTACGACGCGACGATCCGCCTCGGCGCCTCCACGACCACCGACGACGCCGAGGGTGAGGTGGTGGCCACCGCGTCGACCGACCACCTCACCGAGGCGGGCATCCGCGAGGCGCTCGCCGTCTTCGTCGGCGAGATCGACCAGAAGCCCACCGCCGTGTCCGCGATCAAGGTGGACGGCAAGCGCGCCTACCAGCGCGTGCGGGACGGCGAGGACGTCGACCTGCCCGCCCGCAGGGTCACGATCCATGCGCTCGAGGTGACCGGCGTGCGGGGGAGCGACGTCGACATCTCGGTGCGCTGCTCCAGCGGCACCTACATCCGGGCCATCGCCCGCGACCTCGGCGCTGCGCTCGGGGTGGGAGGACACCTGGTCGCGCTGCGGCGTACGGCCGTCGGGTCCTTCGACCTGTCCCGGGCCCGCAGCCTCGAGGACCTCGCCGGCGCCCCGTCGGTGCTGCCCATCGCGGACGCCGCCCGGGCGACCTTCCCGGCCGTGGACCTGGACGAGCCGACGGCCGCCGCGGTGCGCGTGGGCCGGCCCCTCGACCTGGTGCTGCCCGGCGCCGGCGAGCACGCGCTGTTCGCACCCGATGGCACCTTCCTGGCGCTCTACGAGCCCACCGCGGACGGAGCCCGGCCCGTCGCCGTCTTCGTCGGCTGAGCGGCGTCGTAG
The DNA here is from genome assembly GCF_001428425.1 of Nocardioides sp. Soil777. Classification (NCBI taxonomy): domain Bacteria; kingdom Bacillati; phylum Actinomycetota; class Actinomycetes; order Propionibacteriales; family Nocardioidaceae; genus Nocardioides; species Nocardioides sp. Soil777. Next base: position 247,716 of record NZ_LMSN01000001.1, on the reverse strand, counting down.
GCTTCGGCCCGTGCAGATCTGGCGTGCCTTCGACGACGTGCCGGCCGACCTCGGCCGCACGGTCGTCACGATCGGCAACTTCGACGGCGTGCACCTCGGCCACCGCCACGTGCTGGCGCAGGCCCGCGCGACGGCCGCCGACCTCGGGGTCGACACCGTCGTCGTGGTGACGTTCGACCCCCACCCGATGGCGGTGCTGCGCCCCGAGCACGCACCTCCCATCCTCACCTCGGTGGAGACCCGGGCGCGCCTGGTGGAGGAGGCCGGTATCCGCGCGGTGCTGGTCGTCCCCTTCGACCGCGACATCGCCGGTTGGACCCCCGTGGAGTTCATCGACCGGGTCCTGGTCGGCACGCTGCACGCCCGAGCGGTCGTCGTCGGCGCCAACTTCCGCTTCGGCAACCGGGCCGCCGGCGACGTGGCGCTGCTGCGCGAGGTCGGCGCGGAGCGTGGCTTCGCCGTGGAGGGGATCGCCCTCGACGGAGGCCCCCAGGTGTGGAGCTCGACGTACGTCCGCCAGTGCCTCGCCACCGGTGACGTCGCCGGGGCCGCCGAGGCCCTCGGCCGGTCCTTCTCCGTGCGCGGCGTCGTCGTCCGGGGCGACCAGCGCGGCCGTGAGCTGGGCTACCCGACCGCCAACGTCCCCACCCCGGTCGACGGTGCCGCCCCGGCAGACGGGGTGTACGCCGGCTGGCTCACCCGCCGCGACACCGGTGAGCGCTTCCCCGCCGCGATCAGCGTCGGCACCAACCCGACCTTCGACGGCGAGCGCAAGCGCCGCGTCGAGTCCTACGTGCTCGACCGCGACGACCTCGAGCTGTACGGCGTGGAGGTGGAGGTGGAGTTCGTCGACCGGCTGCGCGGGATGGTGAAGTTCGAGGGCGTCGAGGCGCTCATCGAGACCATGCACGACGACGTACGCCGCGCGCGGGAGATCCTGGGACAGTCGGCGTGACCCAGCGCCGCCCGACGGGCGACCCGGTGCTCGACACCGAGGCGTGGTTCCTCGCGCACGGGCTCTCCTACTTCGTGCCCTCCGAGCGCGCGGCCGCGCGCGAGGCGCTGACCCGTCGCCGCCTCCTCCCCGCGCTGGGGGTGGTGGTCCTCGTGGCCGCGGTCCTGGCCGGTCTGCTTGGCTGGTTGTCGAGCCAGGCGGCGGCGGCTCCGGCCGTGCTGCTGACCGTCGTCGGGGTGGCGGTCGTGGTCTACGCGCTCACCGCCCTGCACGCGCGACCCATCGTGGGGTGGGCCCTCAAACGGACGCTGTCCAGCCTCGGCTCGGTGGTGTCCACCGCGTCACGGGCGCTCCCGCTGCTGCTGGTCTTCATCGCCTTCCTCTTCATCAACGCCGAGGCGTGGCAGATGGCCTCCAGCCTCGGCTTCGGCACCCTGTGGCTCACCGCGCTGCTCCTCCTGGGACTGGGCACGGTCTTCCTGCTGGTCCGGCTGCCGGAGGAGGTCGACCAGGCCGACGACGCGGTCGACGACGCCTTCCTCCTGCGAGCCTGCCGGGGGACGCCGCTCGAGGGGGTGTGCCGCGAGATGGTCGACGACCCCGACGCCGATCCGGCGGCGCACGCGGACATCAGTGGCTACGACCGGTGGAACCTCATCGTCGTGCTGCTGGTCATCCAGGCCGTGCAGGTGCTCATCCTGGTCGCGGCGGTCTTCGGCTTCCTGCTGGTCTTCGGGTCCCTCATCGTCAACGAGGACGTCCAGCTCTCCTGGACGGGCCTGGAGTACACGACGCACGTGACCTTCCTGCCCAACGTCTCGGCCGAGCTGGTCAAGGTGTCGCTCTTCCTCGCGTCCTTCTCCGGCCTCTACTTCACCGTCTCGGCGATCACCGACGAGACCTACCGCGGCCAGTTCTTCGCCGCGGTGATGGTGCACCTCGAGAAGGCGGTCGGGGTGCGTGCGGTCTACCTCGCGCTGCGCGAGCGCGAGGGTCACCGGACTCCCTGACCCCGCGTCGTACGACAACGGGCCGGTGCCCCCGTGGGGGACACCGGCCCGTTGCTCGGGTCATGCGCCTGTGCTCAGGCGTCGAGGTCCTGCTCGACGAGCGCGGCGATCGCGTCGAGCGCCGACTGGTCGTCGCTCTCCACCTCGACCGTGTCGCCGTTGCCGGCACCGAGGGTCATGATCATCAGCGACGAGCTGGCGTCGACCCCGTTGATGGTGACCGAGGCGTCCAGGCCCTCGGCGGCCTCCGCGATGATCGCGGCGGGACGGGCGTGCAGGCCGACGGCCGAGCCGACGACGACGGACTTGCTGGGCATGGGTGCTCCTACAGGTTCGGTGGGGAGTGGTCGGTGCGACTGGGTCAGACAGTAGCGAGGTCGGTGTCGCGATCACCGATGCTCTTGAGGGTGATCACCAGCGCGGCGGCGACGAGCGTGCCAGCGACGAGGGCGATGAGGAAGCCCCACACCCCGTCCACGGCGAAGAGCACGAAGATGCCGCCGTGCGGGGCGCGCAGCGAGACGTCGAAGCTCATCGCCAGTGCACCGGTGACGGCGCTGCCCGCCATGATCGAGGGGATCACGCGCAGCGGGTCGGCCGCGGCGAACGGGATGGCCCCCTCGGTGATGAACGAGGCGCCCATCGCCCACGCGGCCTTGCCGTTCTCGCGCTCGGGGACGGTGAAGAGCCCGGGGCGGAGGACGGTGGCCAGGGCCAGCGCCAGCGGGGGGACCATGCCGGCGAGCATGACCGCAGCCATGACCCGGAGCTCCGGAGCGTCCGTCGCGGTGGCGGCGGCACCGAGGCCGGTGACGGCGAACGCGTAGGCGGTCTTGTTGAGCGGGCCGCCCATGTCGAAGGCCATCATCAGGCCGAGGATGATGCCGAGGATGATCGCGGAGCCGCCCTGCAGGCTGTTGAGGCCGTCCGACAGGTTGGCCATCAGGCTCGCCAACGGCTTGCCGAGCACGACCACCATCACGAAGCCCACGATGAGGGTGGCGAGCAGCGGGATCACCAGCACGGGCATCAGGCCGCGCATCCAGGTGGGGACCTTCCAGCCGGCGATCCAGTGGGCCACCATGCCGGCGAGCACGCCGCCGATGATGCCACCGAGGAAGCCGGAGTTGAGCGTGCCGGCGATCGCTCCCATGACGAAGCCGGGCGCGATGCCCGGGCGGTCGGCGATCGCGTAGGCGATGTAGCCGGCCAGGGCGGGCACCAGGAAGCCGAAGGCGGCGCCACCCAGGGTGAGCAGAAGGGCGCCGAGGTAGGTCAGCAGTGGCCCGTTGGGCAGCGTCGCGTCACCGGCGAGGTCGTAGGAGCTGGTGTCGGGGAGGTTGAGGAGGGACGAGTCGGCGACGATCAGGCCGGACACACCGGCCCCGTCCTCGGTCTGGAGGGCGATCTCGTAGCCGCCGAGCAGGAACGACAGGGCGATGAGCAGACCGCCCGCGGCGACGAACGGGATCATGTACGAGACACCGGTCATCAGCACCCGGCGCGCGGTGGCGCCGAACGACTGCTTCCCGGTCGCGCCCTCGCCGGCCTGGGCCGCGGTGCCCTCGACGCGCGGCGCCGACGGGTCGTCGGCGTAGCGGAGCGCCTCGGCGATCATCGTGTCGGCGTCGTCGATCGGCCGCTTGACGCCCGAGCTGACCATCGGCTTGCCGGCGAAGCGGCTGCGGTCGCGCACCCCGACGTCGACGGCGAAGATCACCGCGGAGGCGTTGGCGATCGTCTCGGGGGAGAGCGGCGTGCTGCCGGCCGACCCCTGGGTCTCGACCTGGATCGGGACCCCGGCCCGCCCGGCGGCGGCCTCAAGGGCCTCGGCGGCCATGTAGGTGTGCGCGATGCCGGTCGGGCACGCGGTGACGGCCACGATCGACTTGGGTCCGCCGGTCGCCAGCGTCACCGCCGTCGCGGCCGCGGGGGTCGCCGCGGCCACGGAGGCGGCGGCCGGCGTCGACCGGGCCGGGTCGGGCACGTCGAGAGCCGCCTGGATGAGCGCGACGACCTCGTCGGCGTCCTCGGCCTCGCGCAGCGCGTTGGTGAAGGACGGCTTCACGAGCGAGCGGGCCAGCTTGGTGAGCAGCTGGAGGTGGGTGGCGTCGCCCCCGGCCGGGGCAGCGATCAGGAACGCCAGGTCGGCGGGGCCGTCCTTGGCGCCGAAGTCCACCCGTGGGCGTAGGCGGGCGAAGGCCAGCGTGGGCTCCTCGACACCGGTGGTCCGGCAGTGGGGGATGGCGATGCCACCCGGTAGGCCGGTCGAGGAGGTCTTCTCACGGGCGAAGGCGTCGGCGATGAGCTGCTCGGTGTCGGCGGCGCGTCCGGCGTCGCCGACGACGGCGGCCAGCCCCCGGATCACGTCGAGCTTGTCGTCGCCCCACGTCGTGTCGAGGCGCACCAGTTCCCTGGTGATCAGATCGGTCATGCGGTGCCTCCCAAGGCGGTGACAGTGACGAGCTCGGTGCGGAGGTGCGACGGCTCGGGGATCGTGGTGCCGGGCAGGGCAGCGGCAGCGCTGCCGTAGGCCACGGCGAGGGCGAGGCGCTTCGGCGGCGTGAGCCCGCGGATGTCGCCCAGGACATAGCCGAACAGGCTCGAGTCGCCTGCTCCTACCGTGCTCACGACGGTGGTCGGTGGGGGAGTGGCGTGCCAGGCGCCCTCCCGGGTGACGAGCACGGCGCCGTTGCCGCCGAGGGTCGCCAGGACGGCCTCGACGCCGCGGTCGACGAGCGTCCGCGCGGCGGCCGCGGSGAGCCGTGGGTCGCCCTCCAGCTCCTCGGCGTCGCCGCCGGTGAAGGAGGCGAGCTCCTCGCCGTTGGGCTTCATCAGGTGGGGCGCCGACGCGGGAAGCGCGTCGACGAGGGCGCGCAACGGCGCCTCGCTGGTGTCCACGGCGACCTTCGCCACGGTGCCGCGCAGGCGGCGTACGACGTCGGCGTAGAACTCCGGCGGTGCACCGGGCGGCAGCGACCCCGCGAGCACGGCCCAGTCGGCCGTCCCGGCCCGCGCCATCAGCGCGTCGGACATCGCGTCGAGGTGCACCTGCTCGACGGTGGCGCCGGGGGAGTTGAGCTTGGTGGTGGTGCCGTCCGGCTCGGTGATGGTGATGTTGACCCGGACGTCGCCGGCGGGCCGGACGGGTCGGCAGTCGATGCCCGCGGCCAGCAGCTCGATGACGAACGGGTCGTCCTTGGCGGCGGGGAGCACCGCCAGCGTCGGCTGCCCGGCGCTGACCGAGGCCCGGGAGATGTTGACGCCCTTGCCACCGCCCTGCGACGTCACCGAGTCGACGCGCTGCACCTGGCCGCGCATCAGCTCGCCGGCCAGGGACACCGTGCGGTCGATGCTGGGGTTGGGGGTCAGGGTCAGGATCATGCGATCACCACTTCCACGCCGGCCGCGTCGAGGGCCTTCTGGTCGTCGGGCTTGATGGCTGAGTCGGTGACCAGGACGTCGATGTCGCTGATGGCGGCGAACCGCAGCGAGGACTCGACGCCGATCTTGGTGGAGTCGGCAAGCACGACGGTACGCCGTCCGGCGGCCACGATGGCGCGCTTGGTGGCCGCCTCCTCGCGGTCGGGCGTGGTGAGCCCGTGGCCGATGCTCAGTCCGTTGGTCGCCACGAAGGAGACGTCGGCCCGCAGGTCGCCCAGCGCGGCGACCGTGTCGGCACCGACGGCGGCCTGGGTGGTCGGCCGGACCTTGCCCGGCAGGAGGAAGAGGTCGATCTGCGGGAGCCCGGCGAGTCGCGCGGCGACCGGCACGGCGTGGGTGACGACGGTCAGCCGGTGGTCGCGGGGGAGGAGGGCAGCGAGCCGGGCGGTGGTGGAGCCGGCGTCGATGACCACGATCGAGCCGGGGGGCGGCAGCAGGGCGACGGCCGCGGCGGCGATCAGGTCCTTGGCGGTGGTGTTGGCCAGGTCGCGCTCGGTGAGCCCCGACTCGATGACGGCCAGCGAGCTGGCGGGCACGGCGCCCCCGTGCACCCGGCGGATGAGGCCGATGCGCTCCAGGGCCGACAGGTCCCGGCGCACGGTCTCGGTGGTCACCGAGAACTCCTCGGCGAGCTCGGCGACGGAGACGCGACCCTGCTGGGTGATGGCCTGGGCCATGGCCTGCTGGCGTTCCTCGGCGTACACCGGGACTCCTTCGGTCATCGTGGGTCGGGCCTGGTGAGGAGGGCGGGCGACGTGGTCGCCGTCACTCATCTGTGTCTGTGTTGTTTTATCCCCGTATCTGTTGATTGTCAAGCACGCACTGAACTACGGTGTGTCCATGACCACAGTTGCTCACACCGTGCTCCGCGGGACGCCTGTCGTGCCGGGAGTCGCCGCCGGACCTGCCCTGCTCGTGCGTGGCGAGGTCTCGCCCGAGGCGATCGCCCGCTTCGGCGACGGCGACTTCGCCGATGCCGAGGCCGCCATGTCGGCGTACGACGACGCGGTCGGCGCGGTCGCCGACAGCTTCGCCCGCAAGGCCGACAAGGCCACCGGCCCGGCCGCTGAGGTGCTGACCGCGAGTGCCGGTCTGGCCCGCGACAAGGGCCTGCGCAGCGCGGTGGCCAAGAACGTCGCCGCCGGCCAGGGCCTGGTCTCCGCCGTCGACGCGGCCGTCGAGCAGTTCGTCACCATCTTCACCAACATGGGCGGCCTGATGGCCGAGCGGGTCACCGACCTCGAGGACATCGAGCGGCGGGTCGTCGCCCACCTCGTCGGCGAGCCCGAGCCGGGCGTGCCCACGCCCTCCGAGCCGTCCGTGCTGGTCGCCGAGGACCTCGCCCCGAGCGACACCTCCGGGCTGGACCCCGAGCTCATCGTCGCCCTGGTCACCGAGCGCGGTGGCGCCACCAGCCACACCGCCATCATCGCCCGGCAGCTGGGCATCCCCTGCGTGGTCGGCACCGCCGGCATCACCGACCTCGACCACGGCGCGTTCCTGGTCGTCGACGGCGAGTCCGGGGAGGTCGAGGTCGGGGGAGACCCCGCCGAGGCCCAGGAGCGGGTGGCCGCCAGCAAGGCGGCGCGCGCCGCGCTGGCCGACTGGTCGGGTCCGGCCGCGACGTCCGACGGGATCGCGGTCAAGCTGCTCGCCAACGTGGCCGACGGCCCGAGCGCGGTGCAGGCCAGCGCCGAGCCGGTCGAGGGGGTCGGGCTCTTCCGCACCGAGCTGTGCTTCCTCAACGCCACCGACGAGCCGTCGGCCGAGGAGCAGGCCGACATCTACGCGCAGGTGCTGGGCGCGTTCGGCGAGGGCCAGCACGTCGTGATCCGCACCCTCGACGCCGGCTCCGACAAGCCGATCGCCTTCGCGACCCTGCCGGGCGAGGAGAACCCCGCCCTCGGCGTCCGCGGCCTCCGGCTGTCCTTCGGCAACCCCGGCCTGATGGACCGCCAGCTCGACGGCATCCAGATCGCCGCCGAGCGGACCGGCACCGAGACCTGGGTGATGGCGCCGATGGTCGCGACGGTGGCGGAGGCCTCCGACTTCGCGGACAAGGTCCGCGCCCGCGGGCTCAAGCCCGGCATCATGGTCGAGATCCCCAGTGCCGCCCTCTTGGCGCACCGGATGCTCGAGGTCGTGGACTTCCTCTCCATCGGCACCAACGACCTCACGCAGTACGCCATGGCCGCCGACCGGATGGCCACGGACCTCGCCCACCTCACCGACCCGTGGCAGCCGGCCGTGCTGCAGCTCATCGCGATCACCGCGGAGGCGGGCAAGCAGGCCGGCAAGTCGGTCGGGGTCTGCGGCGAGGCGGCCGCCGACCCGCTGCTGGCCTGCGCGCTGGTGGGCATGGGGGTCACCTCGCTGTCGATGGCGGCCCGGGCCGTGCGTCCGGTGGGCGCCCAGCTCTCCCGCGTGTCCATGGACACCTGCGAGGCCGCCGCCGAGGCCGCGCTCGGCGCGAGCGACCCGATGGCCGGGCGCGACGCCGTACGCGCGCTCGTGCACTGACCGCAGGCCCCACGGGGTCGGTACGACGGACGGCCCGCCCCTCGTGTCGAGGTGGCGGGCCGTCCGTGGTGCTGCTGTCAGGGCTCGACGGTGGGTTTCGAGACGGGTCGCTCGTCCGCCGCTGTCGCGGCGTGCGAGCCGACCCTCCTCAACCTCCCGTCGCGAGCCCTGTCAGCTCGTTCCTCGCTGTCAGGGCTCGACAGTGACCTTGATGGCCTCGCCCTTGGCGACGATGTCGAAGGCCGACAGCACGTCGTCGAGGGGGATGTGCTTGGTGATCAGGTCCTTGACCGGCACCTGACCGGTGGAGATGTACTGCAGTGCCCGCTTGTTGTGGTCCGGCGAGGAGCCGTTGGCGCCGTGGATGTGCAGCTGGCGGTAGTGCACGACGTTGGAGTCACAGGTGATCGTCGGGTCGGTCTTGGGGAGGCCGCCGAAGAACGAGATCCGTCCCTGGCGGGCAGCCATCGCGATGGCCTGCTCCTGGGTGACGTTGGCGGGGGTCGCGGTGATGATCACGTCGGCGCCGCGGCCGCCGGTGAGCTTCATGACCTCCTCGACGACGTCGACCTTCGACGCGTCGATGACGTGGTCGGGCTGGACGGCGTCGGCCGACATCTGGAGCCGCTCGGCGTTGACGTCGACGAGCACGACGGTGCCGACCTTGTGCACGCCGCGGGCGATGCGGATGTGCATGCAGCCGATCGGGCCGGCGCCGAAGACGACGGTGAAGTCACCCTCCTCGATGCCCAGCTGCTCCTGCGCGTTGATGGCGCAGGCGAAGGGCTCGGCGGCCGAGGCCTCGTCGTAGCCCACGTTGTCGGGGATGCGGTTGAGGCCGTCGACCTTGAGCACCTGGGCCGGGACGATCATGTACTCCGCGAAGCCGCCGTCGTACTGGTAGCCGACCGACGTCTGGTTCTGGCAGACCTCCATCCAGCCCTTCTTGCACTCGTGGCAGTCGCCGCAGGGGACGGCCGCGATGCACTGCACGCGGTCACCCACGGAGAAGCCGCCGAGCGCGTCGGCGCCGACCTCCACGATCTCGCCGGCCACCTCGTGGCCCATCGTCGTGGTCCCCGTGATGTTGACGTGGCCGTTCTTCTTGATCTTCACGTCGGTGCCGCAGGTCGAGCAGTTCTTGACCTTGATCTTGATCTCGTCGGGCCCGCACTCGGGCTCGGGCACGTCCTCGAGCCGGACGTCCTCGGGGGCGTAGAAGCGCAGTGCCTTCATGGTCGGAATCCCTCCACGGGTGCATTGTCGGTCGCTGGTGTGGTGTGTCACTCACCGTAGCGGGCATAACGGGGCGAAATCCACACCAAATGACCCCCACTTTGGCCCGAATGCTTGGCAACGTGCCCGTATTGAGGTGTACTGGTGCCCTGCCTGTGATCGGGGTCACCCCGCGCTCCAGCACCCGTCACCACATCCGGAGGAATCCATGTCCACACAGACGACACCGCGCCCCGGCGCGCGGGTCCACGTGCAGAAGTTCGGAACGTTCCTGTCCAACATGATCATGCCGAACATCCCGGCCCTGATCGCCTGGGGCCTGCTCACGGCCCTGTTCATCGATGTCGGCTGGTGGCCCAACGCAGACCTGGCCACCATGGTCGGTCCCGCGATCCACTACCTGCTGCCGATCCTGATCGCCGCGACCGGTGGTCGCATGGTGTACGGCGACCGCGGCGCCGTCGTGGGCGCCTTCGCCGTGATGGGTGCCATCGCCGGGTCCGACTTCCTCATCGCCGAGTTCAACACGGCCGAGCTGGCCAAGTGGCTCGCCGCCGGCAACGCCGCGGAGGACTTCTCGGCGCTGGGGCAGGTGCACATGTTCATCGGCGCCATGATCATGGGACCGCTCGCGGCCTGGGTCATGAAGAAGCTCGACGCCGTCTGGGAGGGCAAGGTGCGGGCCGGCTTCGAGATGCTCGTCAACATGTTCTCGGCCGGCATCGTCGCGTTCGTGATGGCGCTCGTGGGCTTCTGGGCGATCGCGCCGATCGTCAACAAGGTCATGGAGATCCTGGGCAACGGGGTGGAGACGCTGGTCGACAACAACCTGCTGCCGCTCACCTCGGTGGTCATCGAGCCGGCCAAGGTCTTCTTCCTCAACAACGCCATCAACCACGGCGTGCTGACCCCGCTCGGCCTGACCGAGGCGGCCGAGACGGGCAAGTCCGTGCTGTTCCTGCTCGAGGCCAACCCCGGCCCGGGCCTGGGCCTGCTCATCGCGATCTCCATCTTCGGCAAGGGCGTGGCTAAGGCCACGGCTCCCGGTGCGGCGATCATCCAGTTCTTCGGCGGCATCCACGAGATCTACTTCCCGTACGTCCTGATGAAGCCCAAGCTGATCCTGGCCATGATCGCCGGCGGCATGACCGGTGTGGCCATCAACGTCGCCTTCGACGTGGGCCTGCGCGCCCCTGCGGCGCCCGGTTCGATCTTCGCGGTCTACGCGCAGACGGCCTCGGGATCCTTCGTCGGAGTGACGCTCGCGGTGTTCGGGTCCGCGGCGGTGACGTTCCTCGTGGCCTCGCTGCTGCTCAAGACCGATCGGTCCGACGACGAGGGCGACCTCGCGGCCGCGACCGCGCAGATGGAGGCCAACAAGGGCAAGAAGTCGTCGGTCGCCGGGATGCTGTCGGGTGGCACCGGTGCCGCCGCCGGTGCGATCAAGTCGATCGTGTTCGCCTGCGACGCCGGCATGGGCTCCTCCGCCATGGGCGCGTCGGTGCTCCGCAAGAAGATCCAGGCCGCCGGCCACGGCGACGTCACCGTCGTCAACAAGGCGATCTCCAACCTCGACGACACCTACGACCTGGTGGTGAGCCACCAGGACCTCACCGACCGTGCCCGTCAGAAGACCCCGTCGGCCATGCACGTCGCGGTGGACAACTTCATGGCCTCGCCGCGTTACGACGAGATCGTCGAGCTGCTCGACCGCACCAACACCCCCGGCGGTGCCCCCGTCGAGGAGGCGGCCGCGGAGACTCCGAGCGGGGTGCTCGACGACAGCTCGATCGTCCTGCGGGGCAACGCCACCTCGCGTGACGACGCCATCACGGAGGCGGGCGAGCTGCTCGTCGCCAGCGGCGCCGTCGAGGCGTCGTACGTCGAGGCGATGCACGAGCGGGAGACCTCGGTCTCGACCCACATGGGCAACCTGCTCGCCATCCCGCACGGCACCAACGAGGCCAAGTCGGCGATCAACCGATCGGCGATCTCGTTCATCCGCTATCCCGACGGCGTCGACTGGAACGGCAAGCCGGCCGAGTTCGTGATCGGCATCGCCGGCGCGGGCGACGACCACCTGGCACTCCTGCAGAAGATCGCCGGCGTCTTCACCGACCCGGCGCAGGTCGAGCGCCTGCGTCAGGCCGGCACGGCTGCCGAGGTGCGCGAGGTCCTCGAGGGCGTGCGCGTCTGACCCACCGATGACCAGGACGCCCGGACGGACCGCTGCAGGTCCGTCCGGGCGTCCTGTCGTGTGCGTCCGGGGGATCGCGCCCGGGGTAGTCCGTGACGGACGGACCCCGGTCCGGACGATCCGGGGGTCCGTTCGTCACGGACTACCCCGACCTACCCCGGGACGGAGGAGACGGTCACAGGTACGCCGCTCAGCGCGGCGTTGCCGGACACGTCGAGGCGCTCGGGGTCGGTGAGGTCGTTGATCGAGACGCCGGGAACCCGTGCTGCGGCACTCATCCCGGGGTTGCGGGCGTGCCCGTAGCCGTGGGGGAGGCTGACGACGCCGCGCATCACGTCCTCGGTCGCGGACACCTCCACGTCGACGGTCCCGACGCGTGAGGTGACCCGGACCGTGGCCCCGTCCGCCAGGGCGCGGGCCGCGAGGTCGTCGGGGTGCATGAGCAGGTGGTGTCGCGGTCGTCCCCGGGTGAGCCGCTCGACGTTGTGCATCCACGCGTTGCAGTCCTTCTGGTGGCGGCGGCCGATGAGCAGCAGCTCGCCCTCGACGGGGGCCGGGACGGCCGCCAGCCGCGCCAGGTCGTCGAGCACGAGCGCCGGGGCCAGGTCGATGCGGTGGTCGCGCGTCTGGAGTCGCTCGGGCAGCAACCCGGCGCGCAGGGGTCCCAGGTCGATGCCCGCCGGGCTGGCGCGGAGCTTGCGCAGGGTGACCCCGGTGCGCCCGCTCAGCAGCAGCAGCTGGACGAGCCGCGTCGGGCTGGCGGTCATCCGGGCGCGCAGCGCCAGCCGCTTGCGGCGCGAGGGCTGGCGGTCCAGGCGCGCCACTGTGCGGAGGGCCAGCTCCCGGTAGATCTGCCAGTCGTGCCGCGTCCCCGGACCCGGCGGGAGCACGGCCGGCGTGAAGCGGGCGGTGTTGCGCACGGCGAGCGTCTGGAAGACCAGGTCGTAGTGGTCGCGCTCCAGCGCGGTGGTCGGCGGCAGGATGACGTCGGCGTGCCGGGTGGTCTCGTTGAGGTAGATGTCGACGGCCGCCATGAAGTCGAGGCCGGCCAACGCCTCGTCGAGACGAGCGCCGTCGGGCGTGGACAGCACCGGGTTGCCCGAGAGCGTCAGCATCGCGCGCACCTGGCCCTCGCCGGGCGTCTCGATCTCCTCGCGCAGGGCCGACACCGGCAGCTCGCTCGCGGTCTCGGGCAGTCCGCGCACCCGCGATCGCCAGGCGCCGTGGTGGCCCCGTCCGATGATGCCGCGGCCCACGACGTCGATGGCCGGGCTGGTGAACATGGCCCCGCCCTCGCGGTCCAGGTTGCCGGTGACGATGTTGAGGACGTTGACGGCCCACTGGCACACCGACCCGAACTCGTGGGTCGAGACTCCGACGCGCCCGTAGACGACCGCGCTCTCGGCGGCAGCGAGCTCGCGAGCGAGCCTCCGGACCTCCTCGGCGGGCACGCCGCTCATCGCGGCCGCCCGCTCGGGGGTGAAGTCGGCGACGGCCGCCTCGACCGCCTCCAGCCCGTGGGCGTGGGCGGGCGCGGTCGCGATGCCGTCGGCGAAGAGCACCTGGAGCATGGCGAGCAGGACCCAGGCGTCGCTGCCGGGGCGTACGAAGTGGTGCTCGGTGGCGATCCTCGCCGTCTCGGTACGCCGCGGATCCAGCACGACCAGCCGGCCGCCGCGGCGCTTGAGGTCGCGCGCCCTTTGCGGGAAGTCCGGCACGGTCATCAGCGACCCGTTGGAGGCCATCGGGTTGGCGCCCACGACGAGGAAGTGGTCGGTCCGGTCGATGTCGGGGATGGGCAGGAGCAGCTGGTGGCCGAACATCAGGTGCGCGAGCAGCTGGTGGGGGAGCTGGTCCACCGACGTGGCGCTGTAGGTGTTGCGGGTCCGCAGGGCCTTGACCAGGCCGATCCCGTGGGTCATCGAGCCGAGGCTGTGGACGTTGGGGTTGCCGAGGTAGATCCCCACGGCGTCCCGGCCGTGGGCGTTGATCGTCGAGGCGAGGCCGTCGGCCACCAGGTCGAAGGCCTCGTCCCAACCGATCTCGGTCCACTCGCCGGTGCTGCGGTCGCGCCGCACGGGGCGGCGCAACCGCTCCGGGTCGGCGTACACGTCGGCGATCGCCACCCCCTTGGGACAGACGTGGCCGCGGGAGAGCGGATCGTCCGGGTTGCCCCGGACGCCGGTGACGGCCCCCGCCTCGAGCGTGATCTCGAGGCCGCAGATCGCCTCGCAGAGGTTGCAGACACCGAGCTTCTTCACCGGGGCGCTGGACGGGGCGTTCATCGGGGGAGGCACCTGCGGATCCTCGCACGACGACACGACCCGTGGCGCTGGTCGTGCTGGTCCTGCCGACCGCCGCCTGTCACCCCTGTGGGTGGGGCGGCCGCGTCGCGCGTCATGGTCGGCGTCGTGGGGCGTTAGGTTCCACGAGCACTCATTCCCCACCACCACCTGGAGACAACACCATGGGTTACGGACTCGGCGTCTTCCTGCTGGCGCTCGGCCTCATCCTGGCCTTCGCCGTGCAGGACATGATCAGCGCCGTCGACCTCACGATGGTCGGCTACATCCTCTGCCTGGCCGGCGTCCTGGTCATCGCGATCACCGCCATCCAGACCAACACGCGCCGTCGCCACACGACGGTCGCCACGACCACCGACCACGAGGGTCGCTCGGCGACCACCGAGCGTCGTACCGAGACGGACCCGCCGGCCCCGCCGGCCGTCTGAGGCTCGCGTGCCGAAGGCCCCTCCCCGACCGGGGGAGGGGCCTTGGTCGTACCGGGATCAGGCCCGACGCATCCAGAACCCGCCACCCACGAGGGTGCTCCGATCGACCGAGGCGGCCGGCCAGGCCGGCGCCAGGGCGGCTGCGAGGTCGGGCGTGGTGGCGACGTGGTGAACCGGCAGCTCGATGAGGTCGCCGGCGGCGCCACCCAGCAGATAGCTCATGAGGAGGTACTGCTCGGCGTAGAAGCGGTCGTTCCACGCCTCCGGGTAGTCGTCCGGGACGAAGATGTCGTGCAGCCCGTAGACGACCCCGGCCGCCAGGTAGGGCAGGGCCTCGGTGAAGAAGACCGTCACGTCGCTGCTGGTGAAGCTGCGGTGGCTGTTGTCCACGAACAGCATGTCGCCGGCGCCGAGCTGGTCGAGGAGGTCGAGGTCGACCTCCTCGAACGGGGCGCGGACCACGTCGTCGCAGAGCGCGTCGACCTCCGCGCGCGGTTGCGGGTCGATGGAGATGATCCGCGTGTCGAGGGCATGGTCGCGGATCGCGAGCCGGGCGAACTTGGTGGAGAACCCCGACCCGACCTCCATGTAGATGGCAGGACGGTGCTCGGCGATCAGGCCGTAGAGGACAACCCCGTCGAGGGGCGGCAGCCACGGGTTGGACCAGTAGGGCAGCAGGGGGTCCGTCTCGGCGTGGGGGACGGCGTGCAGGGGGTCGAGGTGTCGGCCGATCCTGCCCAGCAGGTCGGCGTACTCCGTGTCACGAGCGGAGACGAGGTCGTCGAAGAACGTCTTGCCCGGACGCCCGAAGACGCGCGGCTCCGGGCGGTACGGATAGTCGAACGACGCGGCCATGCCCTTCGCGACCCGATCCTCGTGTGCATGCTGCAGGGCCATGTAGTGGTCGAGCGTCTCGTGGGTGCGTCGCAGGTCGCTGTCGACCTCGGCGAGCCGCGCGTACGCCGAACGAAGCTCGGCTCTCAGCATGTCGGCGGTGGCGTGGGCCTCTCGTCCGGACGCACGGGCGATCTCCAGCTTGGCGCGCGTGCGATCCAGGCGACCGCGCACTGCGTCGAGCCGTTCCCGCGTCCGTGCCAGCTGGGCTCGAGCATGGTCACGCTCGCGCGCGGCCCGGCGACCGGGGAGGATGCGTGCGCTCCATCGCTCGATCCGTCGCTCCATGACCCCCCTGTCCTGCGTGGGACCCTACCGGCCCCCGCGACACGGTTTTGGGAACTACGGCGCTGCGCTGATAGTTTTCACAGGTTGCCGTGAAACGGCCGCGGATCCACAGTGCCCGGGTGAACAGGCCCCGGCGCGCCGCGCAACGAGCTGAGAAGGAGCCTTCATGTCGATTGGTACCGACGCGGAGACCAAGAAGAAGATCATCGCTGAGTACGCCACGGCTGAGGGCGACACCGGTTCGCCCGAGGTCCAGGTCGCTCTCCTGAGCTACCGCATCAGCCACCTCACCGAGCACCTCAAGCAGCACAAGCACGACCACCACAGCCGTCGTGGTCTCCTGCTGCTCGTCGGCCAGCGCCGTCGTCTGCTCAACTACTTGCAGAAGACCGAGATCGAGCGCTACCGCTCCATCGTCGAGCGCCTCGGCCTGCGTCGCTGACACGCCTGGAGCGGTTCCCTGATCACGGGGAGCCGCTCCTGCTGGTTTGCGGCCTACTCCGTTAGGCTCGACCCCGGCCCTTGAGGCCACCCGCTCACGCATCACGCACAACTTCACATTCACACCACCAGGAGTGGCCCGGAACGTCGGCTCGGTCCTCGGTAGTGGCCTCCGGATCGCCGCGTCAACCGCGGCCCGTGGGCCTCGATCGAAGACCGGCAACATGCTCGATCGACGAGCTGTTCGGGCGTTCCGCGGCTAGCTCCGCGAAGAGAAAGGGAAACCCTTTGAACGAGGGACCCATCATTTCTGCTGTCGAGACCGTGCTGGACAACGGCAAGTTCGGACAGCGCACCGTCAAGTTCGAGACCGGCCTGCTGGCCCGCCAGGCGGCCGGCTCGGTCACTGCCTACCTCGACGACGAGACCATGCTGCTCTCGGCGACGACCGCCGGCAAGACGCCGAAGGACCACTTCGACTTCTTCCCGCTGACGATCGACGTCGAGGAGCGGATGTACGCCGTGGGCCAGATCCCCGGCTCCTTCTTCCGCTCCGAGGGTCGCCCGGGCGAGGACGCGATCCTCACCTGCCGGCTCATCGACCGCCCGCTGCGCCCGACCTTCAAGAAGGGCCTGCGCAACGAGGTCCAGGTCGTCATCACCGTCATGGCGCTCGACCCCAACGTCCCCTACGACGTGCTGGCCATCAACGCCGCGTCGCTGTCGACCCAGCTCTCCGGCCTGCCGTTCTCCGGCCCCGTCGGTGGCGTCCGCGTGGCGCTCATCGAGGGCCAGTGGGTCGCATTCCCGACGCACTCGCAGCTCGAGACCGCCGTGTTCGACATGGTCGTCGCCGGTCGGGTCACCGACACCGGTGACGTCGCGATCATGATGGTCGAGGCCGAGGCCACCGAGGAGACCATCGCGCTCGTGCAGGGCGGCGCCCAGGCGCCGACCGAGGAGGTCGTGGCCGGTGGCCTCGACGCCGCAAAGCCCTTCATCAAGCAGCTCGTCGAGGCCCAGGCCGAGCTGGCCCGCGAGGCCGCCAAGCCCGTCCAGGACTTCCCGGTCTTCCTCGACTACGAGGACGACGTCTACGACGCCGTCGAGGCCGCGGCCAAGGACGACGCCGACGCCGCGATGCGCATCGCCGACAAGCAGGAGCGCGAGTCGCGCACCGACGAGATCAAGAGCGCGCTGCTCGAGAAGCTCGCCGGCCAGTTCGAGGGTCGCGAGAAGGAGGTCGGCGCGGCGTTCCGCTCGCTGACCAAGTCGCTCGTCCGCGAGCGTGTCCTGCGCGACAAGGTCCGCATGGACGGTCGCGGCCTCGCCGACATCCGTCCGCTGCACGCCGAGGTCGGCGTGATCCCGCGCGTGCACGGCTCGGCGCTGTTCGAGCGTGGCGAGACCCAGATCCTGGGCGTCACCACGCTCAACATGCTCAAGCTCGAGCAGCAGCTCGACACGCTCTCCCCGGAGAAGCACCGCCGCTACATGCACAAGTACGTCTTCCCGCCGTTCTCGACGGGCGAGACCGGCCGCGTGGGCTCGCCCAAGCGTCGCGAGGTCGGCCACGGTGCGCTCGCGCGCCGTGCCCTGCTGCCGGTGCTCCCGAGCCGCGAGGAGTTCCCCTACGCGATCCGCCAGCTCTCCGAGGCCATGGGCTCCAACGGCTCCACCTCGATGGGCTCGGTCTGCGCCTCCACGCTGTCGCTCCTCCAGGCCGGCGTGCCGCTGAAGGCGTCCGTCGCGGGCATCGCGATGGGCCTCATCTCCGGCGAGGTCGACGGCAAGACGGAGTACGTCGCGCTGACCGACATCCTCGGCGCCGAGGACGCGTTCGGCGACATGGACTTCAAGGTCGCCGGTACCCGCGAGTTCGTGACCGCGCTCCAGCTCGACACCAAGCTCGACGGCATCCCGGCCGAGGTCCTCGCTGCGGCGCTGACCCAGGCCCGCGACGCCCGTCTGGCGATCCTCGACGTCATGGCCGAGGCCATCGACGCCCCCGAGGAGATGTCGCTGCACGCCCCGCGGATCATCACGATCCGGGTGCCCGTCGACAAGATCGGCGAGGTCATCGGCCCGAAGGGCAAGATCATCAACCAGATCCAGGACGACACGGGCGCGACCCTGTCGATCGAGGACGACGGCACGGTCTACATCGGTGCGACCAACGGCGAGGCGGCAGAGGCGGCCAAGAACGCCGTCAACGCGATCGCCAACCCGACGATGCCCGAGGTCGGCGAGCGCTACCTCGGCACGGTCGTCAAGACGACCAACTTCGGTGCGTTCGTCTCGCTGATGCCCGGCAAGGACGGCCTGCTGCACATCAGCAAGCTGCGTGCCCTCGCCGGCGGCAAGCGCGTCGAGGCCGTCGAGGACGTCCTCGCGGTGGGTCAGAAGGTCCAGGTCGAGATCGGCGAGATCGACGACCGCGGCAAGCTCTCGCTCGTGCCGGTCGTGGAGGACTCCTCCTCCGCGTCGGACGACGAGGCCGAGGCCACCGACTCCGAGTGACCTGAGCTCCATCCGCGACCGGCCGGCAGACCACCTGCCGGCCGGTCGTGGCATTTCTCCCCCGAAAGGCATCGCTCCCGTGCAGAACTCCGGCACCACCCGCACCCTCCAGACGGTCAAGGACTCCGACGGCCAGGTGACCTCGCGCGTCCGCCGCACGGTCCTGCCCAGTGGGCTCCGCATCGTCACCGAGCAGATGGCCGGCGCCCGCTCGGCGAGCATCGGGGTGTGGGTCGGCGTGGGCTCGCGGGACGAGACCCCGGCCCTGCACGGCTGCTCGCACTTCCTCGAGCACCTGCTCTTCAAGGGCACCCGGGAGCGCAGCGCCCTCGACATCTCGGTGGCCCTCGACGCGGTCGGCGGCGAGTTCAACGCCTTCACCGCCAAGGAGTACACCTGCTTCCACGCGCGGGTCCTCGACGACGACCTGCCGATGGCGATCGACGTCCTCGGCGACATGGTCACCAACTCGTTGCTGACCGCGGCCGACGTCGAGGCCGAGCGGGACGTGATCCTCGACGAGATCGCCATGCACGACGACGACCCGGACGACGTGGTGCACAACCTGTTCGCCCACCAGGCCTGGGGTGACACCCCCCTCGGACGGCCGATCGCCGGCACCCACGACTCCATCACCGCGATGAGCCGCGACCAGATCCATCGCTTCTACCGCCGTCACTACCGGCCCGGGACCATGGTCGTCGCCGCGGCCGGCAGCGTCGACCACGCGACCGTCGTACGCCAGGTGCGCAAGGCGTTCGGACGCCAGGGCTTCCTCGACGGTGAGGGCGCCCCGGCCGCCGCCCGGATCACCGACAAGGCACGTGCTGTCGCCTCGGGCGAGGCCCGCACGACCCGCCCCTTCGAGCAGGTCAACATCGTGCTCGGCGCCAAGGGCATCACCCGCACCGACGAGCGCCGCTACGCCCTCGGGGTCCTCAACACCGCCCTCGGTGGAGGCACGTCGTCGCGTCTCTTCCAGGAGGTCCGCGAGCACCGCGGGCTGGCCTACTCGGTCTACTCGTTCGCCAGCCACCACGCCGACGCCGGCCTGGTCGGTGTCTCGGTGGGCTGCCTGCCCGGCAAGGTCGAGGACGTGCTGGCCACCGTGCGCGGCGAGCTCGCCAAGGTGGCGGCCGACGGCATCACCGCCGAGGAGCTGGAGCGCGGCAAGGGTCAGCTGCGCGGGGGACTGGTGCTCGGCCTCGAGGACTCCGGCTCGCGGATGTCGCGGATCGGCAAGGTCGAGCTCATGCGCGACGAGCTGCTGTCGATCGACCAGGTCATCGCCCGGATCGACGCCGTCACGCTCGATGAGGTGCGCGCCGTCGCCGCCGAGCTCTTCTCCCAGCCCGAGGTGCTCGCGGTCGTCGGCCCGCGCTGACCCTCTGCCGTGACTGGCGGCGGCCGACAGGTACGSCGCACTGCTCGATGTCGGCGCCCGCCAGTGTCCGCGGCTGGCCGAGGAGWGTCGGCGCAACTGGYGGCGCCCGACGGTGGTGGTGTGGGCCGACCATGTCGTCGTTCGCCAGTTGCCTCGAACTCGAGCCACGAGGCGTCCACCGACGTCACGCGCCCGGGCCGTGTCCACAGGGTTGCACTGGTGAGCCGCGAGCACAGCGAGGCGTCGACGACGCTCAGGCGATGGCCGACCCCGATCCAGTCTCCGATGCGCCCGTCGTCACCACCGCAGTCGCGATCCGTGGCTGCCCGCGTCGAGTGGCCTACCAATCGGTCACGCGAGGCATCCATCGGCGCAGGCTCGACGGGGGAGACTCGGGAGCTTCGTGGCTCGCTGACCTCGCCGGGTGGCAGCTGCTCCTGACCCAGCACGGTTGCTTCACCGGCCTGACGGCGGCGCGCGTCCGCGGCTGGGGACTGCCTCCCGTGCCGGAGGCCATGCCCGTCTTCGTCGCCATGCAGCTCGATGACCCACGGCCCATGCGCGACGGCATCCGCACGAGTCGACACCCCGAACCGGTTCCGCACCAGGTCATCGGGGGTCTCAGGTGCGCGACCGCGGCCGAGACGATCCTAGCCTGCGCCCGGTGGCTGTCGCTGGTCGACCTGGTCGTGGTGGTGGACAGCGCGCTCCAAGCCGAGGACGTGACCCTCGAGGAGCTCCGACGGGTGTGCCGGCCGAGGAGACGCGGGCGGACGGCCCTGCTCGCCGCGCTGGGCTGGGCGGACGGACGGGCGGAGTCCACCTGGGAGACGCTCCTGCGGCTGCTGCACGTCGTCGTGGGCGCCGAGGTCGCACCTCAGTTCGAAGTCCGGGACGAGGGTGGGGACCTCGTCGCCCGGGTGGACCTCCATCTAGTCGGCACCACGTCCGACCACGAGTACGACGGCGGTCACCACCGTGAGCCCGACGAGCATCGCGACGACCTGAGGAGGGAGCGACGGCTCAGTTCGCTGGGACGCGTGCGCCGGGGCTACACCGCCTCCGACGTCGTCCGGCGACCGATCGGCGTGCTCCGCGACGTCGACCTCGCGCTGGGGCGGGCGCACGACCCGGGGCGGATCCGCCCGTGGATCGTCATGCTGCGGGAGTCGCTGTACACCCCGTCCGGCCGGGCGGCCTTCCTGCGGCGCGTCGGGACCACGTCAGTGACTGGCGGGAAGTGACACCACTATTGAGGACACATCCGTCGTACGCCGCCAGTCGCGCTCGGGCGGTGAGAGAGATCCGTCGTACGCCGCCAGTCGCGCTCGGGCGGTGAGAGAGATCCGTCGTACGCCGCCAGTTGCGGCGGTGGGGCCGGCTCGCCGGGTCTCGACACGCGCGCGGCCTCGCACCTCAGCGGAGCCGAGGACAGCCGGGACGAGATGCGGGCTCAGCGCCTGCCGATGATCCCGACCACGGCCGGGGCCTTCTGCTCCACCACCGAGACGCGGAAGCCGGCGCGGGCGAGCGCGTCGGAGGTCTTCTTGACGATGTTGGGGACCAGCTCGGAGCGGTTGGCCTCGTAGAACAGGTAGACGGCGCCACCGGGCACGACGCGCTCGTGGAGCAGGGCCACCTCGTCGTCGCAGTTGCGCACCCAGAAGAGGTTGACGTTGAAGGCGAAGACCTTGGTGAGCCGCTTGACCGGGACCCGCAGGGTGGCGAGGTCGATCTGCCGCACGACCAGCCGGCCGGCGTCGACGTACTTCTGGTTGCGGCGCTTGGTGCGGTCCACTCCGGACTCGGAGCGGTCGATGGCGAAGAGCTTGCCCGACTCGAGCTTGCTGCAGATCAGCTCGGCCCCGGCGCCCGGACCACACCCGATCTCGAGCACCTGGTCGTTGGGTTGGACGTCCATCAGCTCGACGGCCCAACGGATGCGGGGCGGGATCGTCTGGATCGGCATGGGTCACAGCCTGCCACTAGCCGGTTCACGAGTCAGCCACCGCCACTCACCGGACGCCTTCGACGCTAGGTTGGACCCGTGAGTGAGCAGCTGTTGGTCGGTGTCCTGGGAGCGCGCGGCAAGGTCGGCGCGGAGGTCTGCACTGCGGTCGAGGAGGCCGCGGACATGGAGCTGGTGGCGCAGGTCGACGCCGGTGATGACATCGGCTCCCTGGTCGGGTCCGGTGCGCAGGCGGTCGTCGACTTCACGCACCCCGACGTGGTGATGGACAACCTCGCCTTCTGCATCGAGCACGGCATCCACGCGGTCGTCGGCACCACGGGCTTCGACGACGCCCGCCTGGACCAGCTGCGTGAGTGGCTCGGCGACACCCCGCGCTCCGGGGTCCTGATCGCCCCCAACTTCTCCATCGGCGCGATCCTGATGATGCGGTTCGCCGCGCAGGCGGCCCCGTTCTTCGAGTCCGTCGAGGTGGTCGAGCTGCACCACCCCGACAAGGCCGACGCGCCGTCCGGCACCGCGCGGCGTACGGCGGAGCTCATCGCCGCCGCCCGCCGCGAGGCGGGCAGCGGGCCGATGCCCGACGCGACCTCGACCGGCCTGGAAGGGGCGCGCGGCGCCGACGTCGACGGCGTCCCCGTGCACTCGCTGCGCATCCGGGGGCTGGTCGCCCACCAGGAGGTCGTGCTCGGCGGGCTGGGGGAGACCCTGACCATCCGCCACGACTCCCTGCACCGGGCGTCGTTCACGCCGGGGGTCCTCACCGGGCTCCGCGCCATCGGCGACCGCCCCGGGCTCACCGTCGGGCTCGAGCACGTGCTCGACCTCGACTGAGCGCGCGACGCGCGGACGCGACCGCGGCAGGACATGCAGGAGGGCCCGCACCCCGGACGGGGTGCGGGCCCTCCTGCCGTGCGGGTCGGTCAGGGGACCATCCAGCTCAGGACGGCCGTGGACTGCAGGCCGACCAGGATGCACATGAGCACCAGCAGGCCGAGGCTCCAGCCGATGACCTTGCGGAAGATGTCGCCCTCCCGGCCGGCCATGCCGACGGCAGCGGCGGCGATGGCGAGGTTCTGCGGGCTGACCATCTTGCCGAGCACGCCGCCGGAGGTGTTGGCCGCGGCCATCAGCACCGGGTCGAGCCCGGCCTGGGCCGCGGTCTGCACCTGGAGCGCCCCGAAGAGCGCGTTGGCGGAGGTGTCCGAGCCGGTCACCGCGACGCCGAGCCAGCCCAGGATCGGGGAGAGCAGCGCGAAGGCCGCGCCCGTGCCGGCGAGCCAGGCGCCGAGCGAGGCAGTCTGGCCGGACAGGTTCATCACGTAGGCCAGCGCCAGCACCGCCATCACGGTGATGATGGCGGACTTGAGCTCGACGTACGTGCGGCCGTAGGTGCGAAGGGCCTCGCCCGGGCTCACCTTGAGGATCAGCATGGTGATGAGGCCGGCGAGGATCATCAGCGTGCCGGCAGCGGGGAGCCAGTTGAAGCCGAACGTCGTCGTCGCGACCGGCTCGCCGGCCGTGTTGAGGACCTCGAGGCCCGGCCACGCGAACGCGAAGGTGAACGGCTCCTCGGCGAAGTACTCCTTGATCGCCGGGATGTTGACGATCGAGAAGATCGCGATGATGACGCCGTACGGCGCGTAGGCCTTGACGACCTCGCCGCGGGAGTCGTGCACGGGGGCGCCGTCGCCGGACCCGGAACCGGACGTCGCCGCGCGACCAGTCGACGACGTCACGGACGTGGACACGCCGTGCGGCTGGCGACGACCCGAGGCGGGCGAGGCCGCGGCGTGCTCCAGCTCCTCCTCCTCGGCGAGGACGCGGTCGGCGGTGAGCACCTCGGACGGCGTCCAGACCCGCAGCAGCAGCACGACGGCCGCGGCCGCGACGAGTGCGGCGACGATGTCGGCCAGCGGCACCGAGATGTAGTTGGCGGCCACGAACTGGGCGAAACCGAAGGCCGCACCACACACCAGGGCGGGCAGCCACGTCTGGCGGACGCCGCGACGGCCGTCGACGACGAAGACCAGGACGAGCGGGACGATGACGGCGAGGATCGGGGTCTGGCGACCGACCATGGCGCCGAGGGTCTCGACGTTGAGCCGGGGGTCGTCGCTGGCGCCGGAGGAGACGGCGGCCAGGGTGACGATGGGGGTGGCCAGGGCGCCGAAGGCGACCGGGGCGGTGTTGGCGATGAGCGCGACCGCCGCGGCCTTGATCGGCCGGAAGCCGAGCGCCATGAGCATCACCACGGTGATGGCCACCGGGGTGCCGAAGCCGGCCAGCGCCTCGAGCAGGGCACCGAAGCAGAAGGCGATGATCATCGCCTGGATCCGCTGGTCGGGGCTGACCTTCTCGAAGGACCGCCGCAGCACGTCGAAGTGCCCGGACGCCACGGTCAGGTTGTAGACCCAGATGGCGTTGATGACGATCCACAGGATCGGGAAGAAGCCGAACGCCGCTCCCTCGGTGGCCGCGAGCAGCGCCTGCCCGACGGGCATGGCGAACAGGACGATGGCGACCACCAGGGACACGCCGAGCGAGATGAGGCCGGCGACCCAGGCGCGCAGGCGCAGGCCTCCGAGGAGGACGAACAGGGTGATGAGGGGGATGGTGGCGCACAGGGCGGACAGGGCCAGCGAGTCGCCGACCGGTGAGAGGTTCTGCTGGAACACGGTGTCTCCCGAGAGAGGTGGATGGGTGGGTCAGGCGGTCGTGAACGTGCTGGTCGGAGCCCCCCGGATGGACGCGTCGAGGACCTCGATCGTGTGGGCCATGCCCATCGGCCGGCCGCCGTCGGCGGCGGTCAGGCGTTGGATGGCGGAGGTCACCTGCATGAGGCACCCGGGGTTGGCGGTGACGAGCACCTCGGCCCCGGTCGACACGATGTTGTGGGCCTTGCGGTCGCCGAGCTCGCGCGCGGGCTCCGGGTTGGTGATGTTGTAGATGCCGGCCGACCCGCAGCACAGGTCGCCCTCGGGGATCTCCCGCAGCTCCAGGCCGGGGATGGCCTCGAGCAGCCGGCGTGGCTCGGCGCGCACGCCCTGGGCGTGGGCGAGGTGGCAGGCGTCGTGGTAGGCGATGGTCATCTCGAGCGGGTGGCGCGGGGCGACCGGGCCGAGCTCGTCGAGGATCTCGGAGATGTCGCGGACCTTGTCGGCGAACTCCTGCGCACGCGCGGCGTACGCCGGGTCGTCGGCCAGCAGCGCGGCGTACTCCTTCATCGAGGAGCCGCAGCCCGCCGCGTTGACGACGACCCGCTCGACGCCGCTGGACTCGAAGGAGTCGACGAGGGCCCGGGCGTAGCCCCGGGCCTCCTCCTCACGGCCGTTGTGCACCGACAGTGCGCCGCAGCAGCCCTGCGACCGGGGGACCACGACGTCGCACCCCTCGGCGCGCAGCACCCGCGCGGTGGCGGAGTTGACGCCGGGGAAGAACGCGCCCTGCACGCACCCCGTGAGCAGCCCGACGGTCATCCGCCGGGTACCGGTCGCCGCGATGTGCTCGGGCAACGGCTCGGGGCGGCCGAGGCGGGGGGCGAGGCTCTCCATCGCCGCCAGGTGCGGGGAGATGCGGTCGAGCAGGCCGGTACGCCGCAGCGCGCGGTCGAGGCCGGTCGCCTGCATGGCCCGCAGGGGACCCCTCAGCAGCCGTAGCCGGCGCGGGTGCGGGAAGAGGGCGAAGACGAGGCCGCGCAGCGCCTTCTCCTGCGCCGGGCGCTCGTGGTGGCGCTCCACCTGGGCCCGGGTCTGCTCGATGAGGGTGTCGTACTGGACGCCCGAGGGGCACGCCGTCACGCAGGCCATGCACCCCAGGCAGGCGTCGAAGTGCCCGACCATCGAGTCGGTCATCGGCTCGCCCTCGAGGCCCTCCTTCATCAGGTAGATCCGGCCGCGGGGGGAGTCCATCTCCTCGCCCCACAGGACGTACGTCGGGCAGGTCGGCAGGCAGAACCCGCAGTGCACGCAGTCCCCGATGAGGGCGGCGTCGGGCGGGTTGTGGTCGTCGAAGGCGCCACCGGGGGCCGGCATGCCGAGATCGACGGGATCGACGACGCCGCCCATCTCGCCCAGCGTGCCGTCGGTGTCGTGCTCGGTCGTGCTCATCAGATGCCTCCCACGAAGCGGCCCGGCGAGAGCCGGTGGTCAGGGTCGAACTGGTCCTTGACGCGGCGCATCAGGTCGATGGCCGGGATCGGTCCCCACACGTCGACGGCCGCCTTCACCGCGGCGGGCGCATCCACCACGACGGCGGTGCCGCCGTGGTCGCCGCACACGCGCCGCAGCCGGTCGAGCGCCGTCCGCACGTCGTCGAGGGGGGTGTCGGGCCCGAGGGCGGCGTAGAGGACGCCGGACCCGGCGGAGCCGCGCACGGTGACGCCGGTGTCGTCGGCCGCCGCCAGCACGGCGTCTAGCCCCGAGAGCACGCAGGTGAGCTTGAGCGCGATGCTGCGGCGGTCACCGGTGGCCGCCACGTCCCAGGGGTACGCCGCCCCGTCCGCCGGCTCGTCGGTGGACTCGGTCGCGTCGGACCCGAGCAGGCCACGCACCGCCTCGGCGCGGCCCGCGACGCCGTCGGCGCGGCCCTCCACGAGGACGCTGACGGAACCGGATCCGGCCGCCCAGTCGACCTCGACGGCGGCCGGGACGACCTGGGAGTGCACGACCGACTGCGCGACCTCGAGGGCCCGCGTGGGGGAGTCGACGGGCACGGACAGCCAGCGGTGGTCGGCGGGGAGCGGGTGCAGCCGGAAGGTGGCGTCGGTGATGACCGCGAGGGTGCCCCCGGAGCCGATCAGGAGCTTGCCGATGTCGTAGCCCGCGACGTTCTTGACCACCCGCCCGCCGGCCTTGGCCACGACCCCGTCTGCGCGGACCATGGTGATGCCGATGAGCAGGTCGCGGGCCGTGCCGGTGGCTGTACGACGGGGGCCGCTGGTGTTGGCGCCGAGCACGCCACCGACGGTGGAGCCGGGCACGGTCTCGTCGAGCGCCAGCCGCTGGCCGCCCTCGCCGACCGTGCGCTGCACGTCGGCGAGCAGTGCGCCCGCCTGGGTCGCGACGATGAGGTCACCGGCGGCGTGGTCGAGCACCCGGTCGAGCGCCGAGAGGTCGAGCAGCACGTCGGCGCTGGAGGGGGCCGTGCCCCACGAGAGCTTGGTGCCGCGCCCGCGGGGCACGACCGTGAGGCCGTGGGCCGCGCTGGCCCGCATCACCTCGGCCACCTGGTCGGTGTCGGAGGGTCGGACGACCAGTCCGGGACGCACGCCGTCGACGGCGTCGTGCTCCTGGGGGTCGTCCACCTGCGCACAGGCGGAGGAGAGCGCCTCGCGTGCGGCGGTGTCGAGCGTGTCCGTCGTCATCAGAAGACCTCCGCGAGGCCGGCCTCCTGCAGGGGGTGGGCGCCCTTGTGTCGCCCGGGCACCTCCCCGCAGAGCCGGGGGGTGGGGAACACCTTGCCGGGGTTGGAGATGTTCTGGGGATCGAAGGCGCAGCGCACCAGCTGCATGGTGTCCAGGTCCTCGTCGGTGTACATGCGGGGCATGTACTTCGACTTGTCCATGCCGACGCCGTGCTCACCGGTGATCGAGCCGCCGTGCTCGATGCACAGGTCCAGGATCGCGCCGCTGACGCGCTCGGCGGCCTCGCCGGCACCCTCGATCTCGTCGTCGAACAGCACCAGGGGGTGCAGGTTGCCGTCGCCCGCGTGGAACACGTTGGCCACCCGGACGCCCGACGAGCCGGAGAGCTCGGCGATGGCCGTGAGCACCTCCGGCAGCGCGGTGCGGGGGATGACGCCGTCCTGGACGATGTAGTCGGGGCTGATCCGGCCGACGGCGGCGAAGGCGGACTTGCGGCCCTTCCAGATGAGCGCGCGCTCGGCGGGGTCGGTCGCGAGCCGCTGCTCGAAGGCGCCGTGGTCGTCGCACAACCGCTGGACCTCGGCGTACTCCTGCTCGACCTCGATCGCCGCGCCGTCGAGCTCGATGACCAGCACCGCTCCCGCGCCGTCGGGGTAGTTGCAGTGCACGGCCGCCTCGGCGGCCTCGATCGCGAGGGCGTCCATCATCTCGATCGCGGCGGGCACGATCCCCGCGGCGATGATCGCGGAGGTGGCCGCGCCGGCCTGGTCGGTCGAGGAGAAGCCGACCAGGATCGTGCGCACCTCCTCGGGCAGCCGCACCAGCCGGACGGTGGCGGACGTGACGATGCCGAGCGTGCCCTCGGAGCCGACCACCGCACCGAGCAGGTCGTAGCCGGGGGAGTCGGGTGCCGCGCCACCGAGCGTCACGGTGTCGCCGTCGGGGGTCACGAAGTCGGCGCCGAGGACGTGGTTGGTGGTGAAGCCGTACTTGAGGCAGTGGGCGCCGCCGGAGTTCTCCGCGACGTTGCCGCCGATCGAGCAGATCTGCTGGCTCGACGGGTCGGGCGCGTAGTAGTAGCCGACGGGGGTCGCGGCCTTGGTGACGTCGAGGTTGATCACCCCGGGCTCCACGACCGCGCGCTGGTCCTCGCGGCGGACCTCGCGGATGGTCCGCATCTGCGAGGTCACGACGAGGACCCCCTCGGCGTGGGGCAGGGCCCCGCCGGAGAGCCCGGTGCCCGAGCCGCGGGCCACGAAGGGCACCGCGTGCTCGGCGCACGCCCGCACGAGCGCGGCCAGCTGCTCCGCGTCCTGGGGGATGACGACGAGGGCGGGGGTGACGCGGTAGTGCGCCAGCCCGTCGCACTCGTAGGTCCGCAGCCGGGCGCGGTCGGTGATGACGCCCGCCTCGGGGAGCAGCCTGCGTGCGACCTCGGCGACGGCCGCGATCCGTCCGGAGCTGTCGATGCCGCTGCCCCCGCTCGTGGTGCTCGTGTCCTGTGTCGCGTCACCCATGCCCGGCACCCCTCAGTCGACCTGCGGCGTCAGGCCGGCGCCAGTGATGCCGGCCACCGCGGCCGCCTCGTCGTTGTCGGAGGTGTCACCGGTGACGCCCACGGCGCCGACGAGGTCGCCGCCCTCGTCACGGATGAGCACGCCACCCGGCACGGGCACGAGGGTCCCGCCGACGGCGGAGGTGACCGCGGCGATGAAGTAGGGCTGCTGCTCGGCGCGGCCCATGATCGAGCGGGACCCCATCCCCAGCGACAACGCGCCGTACGCCTTGCCGAAGCCGATCTCGAAGCGCTTCATCGACGAGCCGTCCTCCCGCTCCACGGCGACCACGTGACCGCCCGCGTCGAGGACGACGATCGTCAGCGGCTTGAGTCCCGCCGAGCTCGCGTGGGCCCGCGCCCCGGCGATGACGGTGCGGGCGGTCTCCAGGTCGAGGCTGGTCATGACGAGGTCCTCTCGGCGGTCTTCCGGTGGGCGCGGCGGGCGTGCAGGATCGGCTCCGTGTAGCCGCTGGGCTGCTCCAGCCCCTCGAGCACGAGGGCCCGGGCGGCGGCGAAGGCGTCGCCGTCGAAGTCCGGGGCCATGGGGGCGTACGACGCGTCGCCGGCGTTCTGCTCGTCGACCACCGCGGCCATCCGCCGCAGCGTCTCGTCGACCTGCTCGCGGGTCACCACGCCGTGGTGCAACCAGTTGGCGACGTGCTGCGCGGAGATCCGGCAGGTGGCCCGGTCCTCCATGAGCGCCTCGCCGGTGATGTCGGGGACCTTGGAGCACCCGACCCCGGCGTCGACCCAGCGGACGACGTAGCCCAGCAGGCTCTGCAGGTTGTTCTCGATCTCGGCCGCGCGGTCCGCGTCGGACCACGAGGACGGGTCGCCGAGCGGCACCCGGAGCAGCTCGGCACGATCGCGCCGACGGCCCCCGTCGCGCAGCTCCTCCTGGCGGGTGCGCACGTCGACCTGGTGGTAGTGCAGCGCGTGCACGGTCGCGGCGGTGGGGGAGGGCACCCAGGCGCAGCTGGCGCCGGCCTGCGGGTGACCGATCTTGGCGTCGTACATGTCGGCGAGGCTGTCGGGGGCCGCCCACATGCCCTTGCCGATCTGGGCCCGGCCCAGCAGGCCGCACTCGAGACCGATGTCGACGTTGAGGTCCTCGTAGGCCTTGATCCAGGTCTCGCCCTTCATGTCGTTCTTGCGCACGACGGGGCCGGCCAGCATCGAGGTGTGGATCTCGTCGCCGGTGCGGTCGAGGAAGCCGGTGTTGATGAAGACGACCCGCTCGCGGGCCTCGTGGATGCACGCCTTGAGGTTGAGCGACGTACGCCGCTCCTCGTCCATGATGCCGACCTTGATGGTCAGCGGGGGCAGCCCGAGCAGCTGCTCGACGCGGCCGAAGAGCTCGACCGCGAAGGCCACCTCCTCGGGGCCGTGCATCTTGGGCTTCACGACGTACATCGAGCCGGTGCGGGAGTTGGCCAGCGTCGAGTCGCCGCGCACGTCGCGGAGGCTGCCGAGCGCGGTCATGATCGCGTCGAGGATGCCCTCGGGCACCTCGTTGCCGTCGCGGTCGAGGACCGCGTCGGTGGTCATCAGGTGCCCCACCTGGCGGATGAAGAGCAGCGCGCGGCCGCGCAGCGTGACGTCGGCGCCGGACGTGGTGGAGTAGGTGCGGTCGGGGTTCATCGACCGGGTGAAGGTCGTGCCGCCCTTGGTCACCTCCTCGGCGAGGGAGCCCTCGTTGAGGCGCAGCCAGTTGCGGTAGCCGAGCACCTTGTCGTCGGCGTCGACGGCCGCGACCGAGTCCTCGAGGTCCATGATCGTGGAGACGGCCGACTCGAGCAGGAGGTCCTTGACCCCGGCCGCGTCGGTCGACCCGATCGCGTCGTCGGGGTCGACCTGGATCTCGACGTGCAGGTGGTGGTGCACCAGCAGGACGGCGTCGGGGGAGGCCGCGTCACCGCGGAAGCCGACGAGCTGCGCGGGGTCGGCCAGCCGCACGGCGTCGTCCTTGACGGTCACGGCGAGGCCCTGGTCGTCCACGGCGTACGACGTGGCGTCCGCGTGCGAGCCGGAGGCGAGCGGGAAGTGCTCGTCGAGGAAGGCCCGGCCCCGGGCGATGACCTCGTCACCGCGCGCCTTGTTGTACGAGTCGCCGGGCGCCAGCTCGCCGTCGGTCGCGATGACGTCGGTGCCGTAGAGGGCGTCGTACAGCGAGCCCCAGCGGGCGTTGACGGCGTTGGTCGCGAAGCGGGCGTTGAGCAGGGGGACCACCAGCTGCGGTCCGGCGATGGTGGCCACCTCGTCGTCGACACCGGTGGTCGTGACGACCACGTCCGCCGGCTCGTCCAGCAGGTAGCCGATCTCGCGGAGGAAGGCGGTGTAGGCGTCCGGGTCCGGCGTGCCGGGGTGCTCGCGGTGCCACTCGTCGATGCGTGCCTGCAGCTCGTCGCGGCGTGCGAGGAGCTCGCGGTTGCGCGGCGCGAGGTCGTGCACGATCGCGGCGGCTCCGTCCCAGAAGGCCTGCGGGTCGAGACCCGAGCCCGGTAGCGCCTCGTCCTCCACGAATCGGTGGAGGCTGGCGGCCACGTCGAGGCCGCCCGTCTGAACGCGGTCGGTCATGCCACTCCCTTGCTCGGGGAACCCGAGGACAACCCTTGCCCGGATTTCCGCATTGTGGAAACATTGGTAGTCAATAATGGAAACTATGGACTAGGCCACTGCTGTGTCAA
Organism: Nocardioides sp. Soil777; assembly: GCF_001428425.1. Lineage (NCBI taxonomy): Bacteria > Bacillati > Actinomycetota > Actinomycetes > Propionibacteriales > Nocardioidaceae > Nocardioides > Nocardioides sp. Soil777. The sequence continues at coordinate 216,517 of NZ_LMSN01000001.1, read as the reverse complement.
GCGTCACGCCGGTCGAGCGACACTCGTCAGCACGACATGAGGAGGGATCCATGGCACCACCGTCGGAGCCGTCCGGGCACACCCCTGGCGGCGTGCAGTCCGTGCACCGCGCGCTGGACCTGCTCGAGGTCGTGGCCGCCCGGGGTGGGACCCTCACCATCGGCGAGATCTCTGCGTTGACCGGGATCCCGTTGCCGACTGCGCACCGGTTGCTGCGCACGCTCGTCGATCGCGGCTACATGCGCCAGGCTCCCGATCGCCGCTACGCCCTGGGCTTCCGGCTCGTCCCGCTCGGCGCGTCCGCCGGTGCGATGGTGGGGGTCGGGACCGAGCGCGTGCTCGGGCGGGTCGTCGAGGCCCTCGGCGAGACCGCCAACCTGGCCATGCTCGACGGCGACCGGGTGGCCTACGTCGCCCAGGTGCCCGGGCGGCACGCGATGCGGATGTTCACCGAGGTCGGACGGCGCGTGCACCCGCACTGCACGGCGGTCGGCAAGGCCGTCCTCTCCGCGGCCCCCGAGGCCGACGTCCGGGCGCTGCTCGCCCGCACCGGGTTGCCACGGCACACCGCGACCACGATCACCGACATCGACGTGTTCCTCGCCCAGCTCGACGAGGTCCGCGAGCGCGGCTATGCGCTCGACGAGGGCGAGCAGGAGGTCGGCGTCCGCTGCCTCGCGGTGCGGCTGCCCGGCAGCGCCGTGCGGATGGGGCTCTCCATCTCCGGGCCGGCGCCGCGGATGACCGACGACCTGCTGGCCGAGGCCGTCCCGGTCCTGCGGGCGGCCGCCCAGGACCTGGCCGCCGCCATCGGGTGACCCGGCGCCCCCCGGGCCTCAGGCCACGAGGCGCAGCAGGGCCGCGGTCGCCGCGGCACCGACCACCACGACGAGGAACGGCGCCCGCAGCAGCAGCGCCGCGACGGCGAAGGCGAGTCCCGCGGTCCGGGCGTCCACCGTCAGCGACGTCCCGGCCGACCACACCTGCACCGCCACCAGGGCCGCGAGCAGCGCCACCGGCATCAGGTCGGCCACCCGCGCGACGACCGGGCGGGCGAGCACCCGCGCCGGCAGGGACAGCCCGGCCCACTTGAGGGCGTAGCAGCCGGCCGCCGCCACCAGGATCGCGACCCACATCAGGCGGCGGCCTTCGTGCGGGACAGGACCCCGGCCAGCAGGGCGACGCCGCCGGCGGCGAGCACGGGCACGCCTGCGGCCGTCAGCGGGACCAGTCCGAGCGCCACGCCCGCAGCGACCACGGCGACGACCCGGCTCCGCCGGTCGGACAACCGGGGCCAGAGGAGGGCCAGGAAGGCCGCGCCCACGGCGGCGTCGAGGCCGTAGGTGCGCGGGTCCCCGATCGTCGTACCGGCCAGTGCGCCGCCGAGGGTGGCGAGGTTCCACAGGACGAAGACCGCGATCCCGGTGGTCAGGAAGCCCAGCCGGGCGGCGGTCCTGGTGTCCCGGTTGACCGCCATCGCCGTGGACTCGTCGAGGAGGACGTGCGCCGCGGCCGCCCGCCGCCACCCGTGGAAGGCCAGCAGCGGGGCCATTCGAAGGCCGTACAGCGTGTTGCGGGTGCCCAGCAGGATCGCGGCCATCGCCCCGCTGATCGGGGCACCGCCCGCGGCGACGACGCCGACCAGGGCGAACTGGGACGCGCCGGTGAAGACGAGGAGCGACAGGGCGCAGGTCTGGAGGACGCTCAGCCCCGCAGCGACGCCGACGGCGCCGAAGCTGATGCCGTAGGCACCGGTGGCGATGCCGACGGCCAGGCTCTCACCGACGATCGTGCGCCGCTGCTCGGCAGGCAGGGGCGCATCGGGCATGCCGCCAGCGTAGGGAGGTGGGTCAGTGGGCCCGGCGACGACCGCGCTGCGTGGACACCGGCCGCGGGCGGTGGAAGTCGTGGAGCAGGACGTACGCCGACGCCACGCCGGCGACCGCGCCCAGCACGATCCCCGGTCCGACCGACATGGGGACGTGGGGCATGAGGCCCGACCAGACTCCGAGGCCGATCCAGACCGAGAGGGCGCCGACCACGAGGACGACTCTGTGCAGCACGGGCAACGGACCGAACAACGGGCACCCCCAGGGCCTGCGGCAGCGGAGCGGCCGCCTGAGATCCATGATGCTCCGACGTCGCCGGAAATCAAGTCACTCGGAGGGGTGGTTCAGCCGATGGCCGTGTGCAGCCGGACCTGCTTGACGGTGGTCTCGCCCGACCCGTCGAGGTCGAGCTCGCGGTGGGCGCCGTCGGCGTCCCAGCCCGCCTCGGTGAGGAAGCGGCGCTGGTCGTCGTCGCTGGCGAGGAGCCAGGTCACCGCGCGGGTGAAGCGGTCGGCGACGAGGGTGTCGACCGCCGCCTGGAGCAGCCGCGACCCGTGGCCCTTGCCCCGCTCGGCGGGGTCGAGGGTCATCTCGGCCAGCGCGCCGTCGGCGACCGGGTCGCAGTCGGGGTCCTCGGCGGGGCCGGTGAGCGCGAAGCCGACGACCCGGTTGCGCTCGAGGGCGACGAGGACACGGTGGCGGGCGTCGGCCGGCCGTCCGAGCGACTGCCGCCAGGCCGGTGCCAGCGCCGCGGGGTCGGTGGGGAGTGCGTCGGCCGGGACCACGTCGGCGTACATCTCCTGCCACGCGCGCACCTGCACCGCGGCGATCGCGTCGGCGTCGTCGGCCCAGGCGATGCGGACGGAGACGTCGGCAGAGGGGGAGTGGCTCACCCTGCGCACGGTAGTCCGTGACGGACGGACCCCCGGTCGAGGGGTGTGGGGGTCCGAGGGGGAGCAGCGCTACCGCGACTACTTCCACCTGGATCGTCACGGACTATCGGTGTGACACGGATGTGTCACGAACGCGCAGACGTGTCACAGGGGTGGTAGATTCGGGGGGTGTACGGCAACGACTTCACCGCCCCCGACGGCCCCCGTCCCGCCCCCGAGGCAGGAGGCGCCGAGCCCGCGTCCTTCCTGGCCGTGCTGGCCGACGGCGGCCGCATCGAGCCCCGCGACGAGATGCCGGAGGCCTACCGCAGGTCGCTCGTGCGGCAGATCGCCCAGCACGCGCACTCCGAGATCATCGGCATGCAGCCCGAGGGCAACTGGATCGCCCGCGCGCCCAGCCTGCGCCGCAAGGGCATCCTGATGGCCAAGGTGCAGGACGAGGCCGGCCACGGCCTCTACCTGTACGCCGCCGCGGAGACGCTGGGCGTCGATCGCGCCGACCTGCTCGACCAGCTCCACGACGGCCGGCAGAAGTACTCCTCCATCTTCAACTACCCCACGCTCACGTGGGCCGACATGGGCGCCATCGGCTGGCTCGTCGACGGCGCCGCGATCGTCAACCAGGTCCCCCTGTGCCGCTGCTCCTTCGGCCCCTACGCCCGGGCCATGGTGAGGGTGTGCAAGGAGGAGTCGTTCCACCAGCGCCAGGGGTTCGAGATCCTGCACACCCTGTCGCACGGCACCCCGGCCCAGCGCGCGATGGCGCAGGACGCCGTCGACCGCTACTGGTGGCCGAGCCTGATGATGTTCGGCCCGTCGGACACGGGGCCCGACGCCGCGACCGGGCACACCGCCCAGTCGATGGCCTGGGGGATCAAGCGGTTCTCCAACGACGAGCTGCGCCAGCGCTTCATCGACATGACCGTGCCGCAGGCCGAGGCCCTCGGCCTCACGCTGCCCGACCCCGAGCTGCGCTGGAACGACGAGCGCGGCCACTACGACCACGGCCCGATCGACTTCACCGAGCTCTTCGACGTCATCAAGGGCAACGGCCCGTGCAACCAGGAGCGGATGGCCCACCGGGTCGGCGCCCACGAGGACGGCGCCTGGGTGCGCGATGCCGCCGCGGCGTACGCCGCCAAGCGCGAGCAGGAGGCAGTGGCATGAGCACCCCCCGGGAACCCCTGTGGGAGGTCTTCGTGCGCTCGCGCCGGGGCCTCAACCACGTCCACGTCGGGTCGCTGCACGCACCCGACGCCGAGATGGCGCTGCGCAACGCGCGCGACGTCTACACCCGCCGGCAGGAAGGCGTGTCCCTGTGGGTCGTGCCGGCCTCCGCGATCACCGCCTCCAGCCCCGAGGAGCGCGACGCGTTCTTCGACCCGGCCGCCGACAAGATCTACCGCCACCCGACGTTCTACGACGTGCCGGAGGGGGTCGAGCACCTGTGACCGCCCCACGGATCACCCCACGGACGACCTCCACCCACGTCGACTACGTCCTCGGCCTCGCCGACGACGCCCTCGTCTCCGCCCAGCGGATGGGCTGGTGGATCAGCCGAGCCCCCCAGCTCGAGGAGGACCTGGCGCTGGCCAACATCGGCCTCGACCTGCTCGGCCAGGCCCGCTCGCTGCTGTCCCACGCCGGCCGGCTCGAGGGTGAGGGTCGTGACGAGGACGACCTCGCCTACTGGCGCGACGAGCGCGACTTCCGCAACGTCAAGCTCGTCGAGCGCCCGCAGGAAGACTTCGGCGTCGCGATGGCCCGGCTGCTCGTGCTGTCCACCTGGCAGTCCGAGCTGTACGCCGCGCTCCAGCGCAGCAGCGACCCGGTCCTGGCCGCCGTCGCGGCCAAGGCGTCCAAGGAGGTCGCCTACCACCACGACCACGCCCGCCAGTGGGTGCTGCGCCTCGGCGACGGGACCGACGAGTCGCACGCCCGCATGCAGGCGGCACTCGACGCCGAGTGGCCGTGGATCACGGAGCTCTTCGACGAGTCCCACCTCGACCCGTCCCTGGTGACCGAGGGCGTCGCGGTTGCTCCGGAGAGCCTGCGCGAGCCCGTGCTGCGACGTCTCGGCGACGTCGTGCGCGAGGCGACGCTGGAGGTCCCCGAGGTCGCACCCCGCGTGCCCGGTGGTCGGGCCGGCCTGCACACCGAGCACCTCGGCCGGCTGCTCGCCGAGATGCAGCACCTCACCCGCTCGCACCCGGGAGCGACCTGGTGATGACCGGCACCCACGACGTCGGCGCCGGCCGAGACACCCGCGCCTGGCGGGTCGCGAGCCGGGTGCTCGACCCCGAGCTCCCGGTCGTCACGATCGAGGACCTCGGGATCCTGCGCGACGTCACCGAGGACGACCAGGGGCGCGTCCACGTGCAGGTCACGCCGACGTACTCCGGCTGCCCCGCCATGGAGACCATCCGCACCGACCTCATCGACCGGCTCAGCGAGGAGGGCTACCTCCAGGTCACGGTCGAGTTCGTCCTCTCGCCGGCCTGGTCGACCGACCAGATCACCGCGCAGGGCCGGGCCCGACTGGAGGAGTACGGCGTCGCGCCGCCCCCCACGGAGGCCGAGCGCCGGCAGGGGCCGGTGGGCCTGACGCTGTCCGTCCGCTGCCCGCAGTGCGGCTCCCCGGACACCCGCGAGTCCAGCCGCTTCGGCTCCACCGCGTGCAAGTCGCTGTGGGTGTGCCGCCACTGCCGCGAGCCCTTCGACCACTTCAAGGCCCTCTGATGGACTTCCACTCCCTGCGGGTCGCGCGAGTCGACCCGCTCACCGACGACGCCGTCGCGATCACCTTCGACGTCCCCGACGACCTGCGCGAGGCCTACGCCTTCACCCCGGGCCAGCACCTCACGATCCGGGGCGACGACGGCGAGCGCCGCAGCTACTCGATCTGCGTGCCGCCCAGCGCCGGCACGCTGCGCATCGGCGTCAAGAAGCTCCCGGGAGGGGCGTTCAGCGACGTCGTCGTCGCCAAGCTCGCACCCGGGGACGAGCTCGACGTGATGACCCCCGCGGGCCGCTTCACGCACGTCCCCGACCCCGCCGCGGAGCGCACCTACGTCGCCGTGGCCGCCGGGTCGGGCATCACGCCGGTCCTCTCCATCGTGTCTGCCCTGCTCGAGGGCGAGCCGGGCTCGTTCGTCACCCTCGTCTACGCCAACCGCACCCACCGGTCGGTGATGTTCCTCGACGAGGTGGCCGACCTCAAGGACACCCACGGTCCCCGGCTCCAGCTCCTGCACGTGCTCTCGCGGGAGGCCACGGAGGTGGACCTGCTCTCGGGGCGTCTCGACGGCCCGCGGCTCACCGCCATCCTCGATGCGCTGGTGCCGGTCGGGGACGTCGACGCGTGGTTCCTGTGCGGCCCGCAGCAGATGGTCGACGAGCTCGGCGGGGTGCTGCTCGACGCCGGCGTCGAGCGCTCCGCCGTGCACACCGAGCTCTTCCACGCCGAGCCCGTCGAGCGGGCGCCCGTCGCCGAGCTGGCCGACACCCCCGACGGAGCGGCGGCCGTGACGGTCCGCCTCGACGGCCGCGCCTCCGACTTCCCGCTCCGCCCCGACGGGCCGTCGGTCCTCGAGGCCGCCCAGGCCGTCCGCTCCGACGTGCCGTTCGCCTGCAAGGGCGGGGTGTGCGGCACCTGCCGGGCGCTCGTCGTCGAGGGCAGCGTCGCGATGGACGTCAACTACGCCCTCGAGCCCGAGGAGATCGAGCGGGGCTACGTGCTCACCTGTCAGTCGCACCCCACCAGCGCGCGGCTGGTCGTCGACTACGACGCCTGAGCGAGCAGCGCGGCCAGCTCGGCGGGACGTTCGAGCATCGGCAGGTGGCCCGTGGCCAGGGACACGGTCGTGGCGCCCAGCTCCGCGGCGTACCGCTCCTGCTGGGCGGTGGCGAACTGGTCGTCGACGGTCGTGACGACGTACGACGCTTCCGGCCAGGTGCGCGGGGGAGTGCGGTCGAGGTAGACCCGGCGCCCCTCCGGCGCGAAGCCGCCGACGACGAGCGCGGTGTCCTCCTCCGACAGCCCGCGGCACGTCGCCCGCAGCGCCGAGTCCGGCGGCCGGGTGCCGAGCACGCGCACGACGGCCCCCATCACCAGCCGTCCCGGCATCGGGAGCGCGCCGGTGAACGATGTCCCCGCTGGCGGGACGATGGCGGCGACCGCGGTCACCCGCCCCACCCGCTCGGGCGCGGCCGCCACCACCGCGGACGCCACCGCACCGCCGAGCGAGTGCGCCACGAGGTGGAACCGCGACCAGTCCCCGGCCGTGGCGAGCGCCGCGTCGGCGTACGACGCGAGGGTGCCGGGCGGGCCGGGCGAGGGGACGACGCGCGACTCGGCGTCGAGCCGGGAGCGGACGTCGTCCCACGCGGTGGCGGGCAGTCCCGCGCCGGACAGGATCAGGAAGGGGTCGGAAGCCATGCGCCCAGCCTGCCGCCACTGGCGGACAGGTCCTGTCCGCAGCGGGTCACGCGCTCGGGACCGGCCGCTCCCCGGCGGTCTGCTGCTCGCCGGAGAGGAGGATCGTGCCGGCGACGGACAGCACGAGGCCCACGACGACCGCGGCGCCCCAGCCGGGACGCACCTGGTCGCCCAGGAGGACGACCCCGACCAGGGCGGGGACGCCGGTCTGCGCCGTCACCAGGGGAGCGGTCGAGACCCGGACCTGTCCCCGCTCCAGGCCCAGCGAGTAGAGCCAGAAGGCGACGAGCCCGAAGGCCGGCACGGTGAAGGCGGTGACCACCACCGCCGGATCGAGGGGGAGGACCACGCCCCGGACCGCCAGGGCGGAGCCGGCGTAGCCGACCCCCGACAGCAGCCCCAGGGTGACCGCGCGCGACACCAGGCCGGACCGGGCCAGTCCCACCAGCATCACCACGCCGCCCACCGCCGTGGCGGCGAAGGCGGCGTCGGACCTCGCGGACCCGGCCGCGCCCGCTCCCGCGGCGACGAGGGCGAGCCCGACGACGATGGCGCCGACACCCAGCCAGTGCGCGGGGGTGAGCCACTCCGAGAGGCGGCGCGACACCAGCACCGTCACCGGCAGGGACAGCGAGATGCTGGCCTGCGCGAGGTAGAGCGGGAGGAACCAGATCGCGACGGCGTGCAGGACGAAGCCCCCGAGGTACATCGCCACCACGAGCATCAGCAGCGGGCTGCGCACCCCGGCCGCCACGAACCCGCCCAGGGTGCCGGTGGGTGCCGTCAGGCCACGGACGGCGCTCGCCTGCACCACGGCCGCCACACCGAAGAGGACGGCGGAGGCGACGCCGGCCGCCAGCCCGAGCAGCGGCGTCGGGTCAGCGATAGTGCTCAGGGAGCTGCTGGCCGATCTTGACCTGCGCCTTGGGCAGCCGCATGAACTTCATCTGCAGGGCCCGCATGACGGCGTAGTAGGTCGTGCCCTTGACGGGCTCGTCCGGGAAGCGGCGGGTCAGCTCGCGGCGCAGGCGGAAGCGGAGCATGGTCATGTCGACCAGGACCAGCAGCAGGGTGCCCAGCAGGATCGTGTTGCCCACGTTGGCCAGGTAGTCGTTGCCGGAGTAGCCCAGGACCATCGTCACGACCAGCAGCGGCACCATCAGCTCGATGAACGAGAAGCGGGAGTCCACGAAGTCGCGGATGAAGCGGCGCACGGGGCCCTTGTCCCGCGGCGGCAGGTAGCGCTCCTCGCCGGTCTTCATGGCCTGGCGGACCTTGGAGCTCGAGTCGCCGCGCGCGGCGCGCTGGGCGGCCATCTGCTCCTTGCGGGTGCGCGGCGTCTTGGCGCGGGCCTTGGCCGCGGCCTCGGCCTCCTTGCGCGACGGCGTGGGCCGTCCCTTGCCGCCCGCCCGGGCGTCGGTGGCGTCGGTCTCGACGGGGGTGGTGGTCTCTGACTTGCTGCGACGGAACAACGGGGGCCCTTTGGAGTGTGTGTGCTGGTGGGACCCAGCCTACCGGCGTCTGGCCCACCCAACTGCTACCTGCGACTTGGGTTTGGTCCTAGGGTGAAGACATCACACACGAGGGTGTCAACACACGAGAGGGGCCCCACCCCCATGAGTCTCATGAAGCGGATGAGCCTGATCTTCAGGTCCAAGGCCAACCAGGCGCTCGACAAGGCCGAGGACCCGCGCCAGACGCTGGACTACAGCTACCAGCGCCAGCTCGAGCTGCTGAGCAAGGTACGCCGCGGCGTCGCGGACGTCGCGACCAGCCGCAAGCGCGTCGAGCTCCAGATCAACCAGCTCGAGCAGCAGTCGGCCAAGCTCCAGGGCCAGGCCGAGAAGGCGATCGCCGCCGACCGTGAGGACCTCGCCCGCGAGGCCCTCACCCGCAAGTCGGGCCTGACCTCGCAGATCACCGACCTCCGGACCCAGCACGCCAACCTCCAGGGCGAGGAGGAGAAGCTCGTCCTGGCCCAGCAGCGGCTGCAGGCCAAGGTCGAGGCCTTCCGCACCCGCAAGGAGACGATCAAGGCCAACTACACCGCCGCGGAGGCCCAGACCCGCATCGGCGAGGCCGTCTCCGGCATCGGCGAGGAGATGGGCGACGTCGGCATGGCCATCCAGCGGGCCGAGGACAAGACCGCCTCGATGCAGGCCCGGGCCGGGGCCATCGACGAGCTGATCGCCTCCGGCGCCCTCGACGACGTCACCGCGACCAACTCCGGCGACGACATCGCTCGCGAGCTCGATGCCTTGAGCAGCCAGTCCGACGTCGAGGCCGAGCTGGCCCGGCTCAAGGGCAGCTCGCAGCCCCAGGCGATCGAGTCCGGCGACGGGGACATCCTCGAGCCCGCCGACGAGCAGCCCGTGCAGCGCCCCGTCAACGAGGGCGGCACGACGTGATCGTCCGCATCCTCGGTGAGGGCCAGTACGACGTCTCCGACGACTCGGTGGCGGCGCTCAACACTCTGGACGAGTCGGTCGAGGCGGCCGTCGAGTCCGGCGACGAGGCGACGTTCCGCAGCGCCCTCGAGGCCCTGCTCGCCGGCGTGCGGGACCACGGCACGCACCACCCCGACGACTCGCTCGACGAGTCCGACCTGATCCTGCCGCCCGGCGACGCCACCATCGACGAGGTGCGCGAGCTCCTCGCCGACGACGGCCTCATCCCCGGCTGACGGGCGTCCACCGACCCCTCATGGCGACCAACCGCTTCATCAAGGACTCCGGTCTCACCGCCCGGATGACCCTGGTCATGTTCCTGCTCGGCGCGCTCTTCGTGGCCCTCGTCGTGGGGATGATGTACGCCGTCAACAGTCCCGGTCTCGCCCTCCTCATCGGGGTGGGCGGGATCGGCGTGGCCTTCTACCAGTGGTGGTCCTCCGACAAGATGGCCATGCGGGCGATGCGGGCCCGTGAGGTGACCCCGGAGGAGGCGCCCGAGCTGCACGGCATGATCGACCGGCTCTGCGCCCTGGCCGACATGCCCAAGCCGCGGGTCGGCATCTCCGACATGGACCTGCCCAATGCCTTCGCGACCGGTCGCTCGCCCGACCGCGCGGTGGTGTGCGTGACGACCGGCATCCTCCGCACCCTGGACGCCGAGGAGCTCGAGGCCGTGCTGGCCCACGAGCTCAGCCACGTCGCCCACCGCGACGTCCTCGTGATGACGATCGCCTCGTCCGCCGGCATCGCCGCCGGCATGCTGACGCGCGGTGCCCAGTTCGGCGGCCTGAGCCGCGGCCGCGGCAACAACGGGGGCGGCGCCGGGGTGCTCATCGCGATCGCCATCAGCTTGGTCGTCTATGCCGTCAGCTTCGTCCTGCTGCGCCTGCTCTCGCGCTACCGCGAGCTGTGCGCCGACCGGTCGGGCGCCTACCTCACCATGAAGCCGCAGGCGCTCGCCTCGGCGCTGACCAAGATCTCCGGGGGTGTCAACGCCATCCCGCAGAAGGACCTGCGCTCGGGGAGCGCGGTCAACTCGCTCTTCATCGTCCCCGCGGTGCGCGGCATGACGATGCAGACCCTCACGGCCACCCACCCCTCGCTCGAGCAGCGCCTCGAGCAGCTCGCCCGCATCCAGGCCGAGCTCGGCCGGCCCACCGCCTGATGCGCTGGCTCGACGCCGTCACCGGCCGCCGCCGCCAGGCGGCCAACAACCTCGACGCGCTGTTCCTCGTCCCCAGCGCCGCCATCACCCTGGAGACGGCCGCCGGCTACTCGCCGACCGGCGTGGGGTCGGTCTGCTACCGGTCCGCCCCCGGCGCGGCCTTCGACCGGACGCAGGAGGAGATCAAGAGCCTCCTCGACGACGACCCCGAGGCCCCCGACGTCACCATCAGCGCGGACGAGTTCGGCTTCACCTGGCTGGTCGTGCGGGGCGACGCGACCGACACGGCCGGTCTCTGCACCGACCTGCACACCGTCAACACCCTGCTCGAGGAGCAGGGCTTCGCGTCCGGACTGCTGTGCTCGATGGTGACCTTCGCCGGCCACGACCGCACGTTCGGCCTCGTCTACCTCTACAAGCAGGGCACCTTCTACGCCTTCGCCCCCACCGGCCCGCACCAGCGCGACAACCTGACGGAGATCGCCGTACGCGACCATCTGGCGGCCGAGCTCCCGATGGAGCGGGACATGCAGCGCTGGCTCGCGTTGTGGAATGCTCCCGGACTGTGACCCCCCACGACGAGCTGGTCGCCTTCGCCCGGAAGGCCCGCCACGACCTGCAGAACCCCGTGGCGGCGGTGACCCTCGCGCTCGAGCTGGCGCAGGACGAGATCGCGAGCGGCGGCGACGAGGTGGAGGACCTGGTCAGCCGGGCGCTACGCAGCGCCGAGCGGCTCAGCGAGGCGCTGGACGCGCTGCCCGCCCGCGCGGCGGACTGGCCGCCCGCGGACTGAGCCGCCGGTCCTGACCCGTCCGCGGGAGTGTCGGGTCAGTCGCGGTGCGACTTGCCCGGCAGGTCGAGCATCCGCTGGAGCGCCACCAGGGCGTCGCGCTCGGTGTCGGGGTCGACGGTGATCTGGTTGACAAGGTGACCGGCGACGAGCGACTCCATCGCCCACACGAGGTGCGGCAGGTCGATGCGGTTCATCGTCGAGCAGTAGCAGACGTTGCGGTCCAGGAAGACGATCGTCTTGTCGGGGTGGGCGTCCGCCAGCCGCTTGACCAGGTTGAGCTCGGTGCCGATGGCCCACGTGGTGCCGGGCTCCGCGGCCTCGATCGTCTTGATGATGAACTCGGTCGAGCCCACCAGATCGGCCTTGAGGACCACCTCGTGCTTGCACTCCGGGTGGACCAGGATGTTGATCCCCGGGTGCTTGACCCGCAGCTCGTCGACGACGTCCTCGGAGAAGCGGCCGTGCACCGAGCAGTGGCCCTTCCACAGGATCATCCGCGCGTTCTGCAGCTCCTCGGCGGTGAGGCCGCCGCCCGGCCGCAGCGGGTCCCACACGACGCAGTCCTCCAGGGACATGCCCATCTGCAGCACGGCGGTGTTGCGTCCGAGGTGCTGGTCGGGGAGGAAGAGGATCTTGGCGCCGTCGTCGAGGTGCGCCTTCTGCGCCAGCGCCCACTCGAGCGCCACGTCGGCGTTCGACGACGTGCAGACCACGCCGCCGTTGCGGCCGCAGAACGCCTTGATGTCGGCGCTGGAGTTCATGTACGTCACGGGGACGACCTGGTCCTGGATGCCGGCGTCGGCCATCGCGTCCCAGGCGTCCTCGACCTGGGCGAGCCGGGCCATGTCGGCCATCGAGCAGCCCGCCGCGAGGTCCGGCAGCACGACCTTCTGGTCCGGGCCGGTGAGGATGTCGGCCGACTCTGCCATGAAGTGCACGCCGCAGAAGACGATGAACTCCGCGTCGGGACGCGCGGCGGCGTCGCGGGCGAGCTTGAAGGAGTCGCCGGTGACGTCGGCGAACTCGATGACCTCGTCGCGCTGGTAGTGGTGGCCCAGGACGAAGACGCGCTCGCCCAGCGCGGCCTTCGCCGCTCGCGCCCGCTCGACCAGGTCGGGGTCGGACGCGGCCGGCAGGTCACCAGGACACTCCACGCCCCGCTCGGCGCCGAGGTCACGGCCCTTGCCGAGGGGGAGGAGCGGGAGGTCGACGAGGCTCATGTCCCCATCCTAGGTCCGCTGTGACAGCCGTCTCGACGTGCGTGCGAAGGTGTGCTCGAGGACACCCGCGGCGACCGCCCGCGGCCCGGGGCAGAGGAGAGCACGATGGCACGACGAGGCGAGGTCCTGGCCCTGGTGCAGGCCGGGGGACAGGGCGGGCGCATGGACGTCCTCACCCGCGAGCGCGCCAAGCCCGCACTGCCGTACGGCGGCGTGCACCGGCTGGTCGACTTCGCCCTGTCGGCGCTCGTGCACGCCGACCTGGTCGACGTGTGGGTCTCCCTCGAGTACCAGGTGACCTCCATCGACGACTACCTCTCCGGGGGCCGCCCGTGGAGCCTGGACCGCAACCGGGGCGGGTTCCGCCGGATGGTCCCGCAGACCGGCACCGGTCCGGCGACCGAGAGCGGCTTCGCGCACGGCAACGGTGACCTGCTGCTGCGGATGTCCGCCGACCTCGAGGCCTTCGGCGCGTCGACCCTGGTGGTCTGCAGCGCCGACCACGTCTTCAACATGGACCTCGGGCCCGTCATCGACGAGCACGTCGCCGCCGGCCGGGTGGCCACCGTGCTGACCACCGAGGTGACCAAGAAGGACGCCTCGGACAACGTCGTGGTCGTGGCGAAGGCGGACGGCACCATCACCGCGATCGAGCACAAGCCGTCCCGCCCGTCGACCGGCACGGTCGCGACGGAGGTGTTCATCTACGACACCGCGGTGCTCCTGAGGACCCTGCGCGAGCTGCGGGCCGAGCTGTCGGGTGACCAGGAGGGCGACGACAGCGGCCTCGGCGACTTCGGCGAGCACGTGCTGCCGCGCCTCGTCGAGACCGGCAAGGCGGTCGCCGTGCCGATGACCGGCTACTGGCGCGACGTGGGCCAGCCCGGGCTCTACCTGCAGTCGCACCGTGACCTGCTCGCCGGCAAGGTCGACGTCTTCGAGCACCCCGGCCGGCCGGTCATCTCGCACTGGCCGGACCGTCCCGCCGCGCGGGTGCGCGGCACCGGCGTGGTCTCCGACTCGCTGCTCTCGCCCGGCTGCGACGTGTCGGGCGAGGTCGTCGGCAGCGTGCTCGGCCCCGGTGTGGTCGTCGAGAAGGGCGCCGTCGTGCGCGACAGCGTCCTCATGGAGGACTGCGTGGTGCGCGCGGGCGCCGAGGTCCGCACGGCGGTCCTGGACGAGCGCTGCGAGGTCCTCCGCGGGGCGCGGGTCGGTGCCGACACCACGGCCCGGCTGGTCCGCGACGAGCACCTCGTGCTCGCCGGCCGCGACTGCCGCGTCGCCGGGGAGGTCCCGGCCGGAGCCCGGCTCGAGCCGGGCACCGACATGCGTTAGAGCAGCGAGCCGTGGTGCACGTACGGCGCCGGCGGCTTCATCCCGCGCAGGCACAGGTAGCCGCTGGTGTGCACCGACAGGCGTGCCGCGAGCCCGACGTCGATCGCCCACTGGTTGGCGGCCGTGACGTGGTGCAGCGAGACCGTCGACCCGGGTGACGACGACGCGAAGGCCTCCCACACCAGGTCCGAGGCCGTACGCCGCGTGGTCGCGGCAGCCAGGACCGGCGAGCCGCCGGCGCCGACGTACGCGTAGCCCTGGCTCGACGACGTCTCGCAGACGAGCAGGCGGAACTGCTCGAGGAGGGCCTCGTGGTCGGACAGGTGGGCCGCACCGCGGGTCTGGCGGTCGACCGAGTTCATCAGGTCGATGTCACCGGCGCTGCCCTCCCGCACCCGCTCGACGACCGGCAGGGCGTCGCGGTCGACGGTGCCGGTGAGGAACATCTGCGGGTGCAGCGTGAAGCCCGCCAGCCGGTAGCGACGGACGGCGGCCGGGTCGGCGCTCGCGGCGAACATCCCGCGCAGGCACCCGCGGCCGTGGTGCAGGGCGGCCGCCAGCAGCTGGGTGCCCACGCCACGCCCCTGCACGTCCGGCGCGACGGCGAAGGACGACAGGATCCACATCAGCTCGCGGACCCGGGAGATGGCGCACCCGACGACGCGCCCGTCGAGCTCGGCCACCCAGCAGCCCTCCGGGTCGGTGCGCAGCGCGTGGGCCGTCCGCCGCTCCCACGCGGCGTCGCGCTCCGGCGTACGCGGCTGCGGGTCCGGCCAGTCGCGTTGGAAGGTGCGCCGGTCGACCTCGGTGTAGGCGAGACCGGTCAGCTCGGCCATCGCCGCCAGGTCGGCCTCGCGCGCCGGACGGACGACGAGCCCGGTGGTCACGACACGTGGGCGGCGAAGCGGGTGAGCATGGCGTCCCAGTGGACGTAGCGCTCGCGGACCTCGTCCGCGCCGTCCACCCACCCGCCGTGCTCGAGGCGGACCCGGGTGCCGGCGCCCTCCTCGGTGAAGGTGACGTCGAGCTGGGTGGGCTGCGCCTGCTCGTGGCCCAGCCAGAACTCCTGGCCGTAGTGGCCGAGCGGCTCCCACGTCGTCACCCGGCCCCAGACGTAGCGCTCGCCGTCGTCGTGCACGGTCGCGACGTCGCCCTGCGGGTCGATCTCGATGCTGGAGTACGTCGCGGGGTCCGGGCTCAGCATCGGGTCCCACCACTCGCCCATCTGGGCGGTGAAGCCGACGAAGGCCTGGGTGGGCGTCACCGGGACGACGGTCTCGGTGACGATCGGGTCGAGGGGCATGCGCCCATCCTCGCCCATCGGTGGGGCGTACGACGTCAGCGCGGCACGCGCGCCGCGAGGGCCGCCAGCGCCGCCGGGAAGATCTCCGCCGGAGGCGTGACCAGTCCGGCCCCGACCTGGCCGACGCCGGCCCGACGGCCGGCCATCCCGGTGTTGATCTGGGGCAGGATGCCGGTCCGGCAGACGCGGGTCACGTCGATGCCGCTCGGGACTCCCTGGAAGTCCAGCACGGGCACGGTCCAGCGGGGGTTCTCGCCCAGGGTGATCTCGTGCATGCGCCGCGTCGTCGCGAGGGCGTCGGGGACGGTCCCGCCGACGAGGCGCACGATGGCCGGCGCGGTCGCCATCGCGAAGCCGCCGATGCCCGCCGTCTCCGTGATCGCGGAGTCGCCGATGTCGGGGTTGGCGTCGTCGGGGCCGTAGTCGCCGAGGAAGAGTCCGTCGGCCACCTGGGCGGGTCCCGTGAACCACTCGTCACCGGTGCCGGAGACCTGGATGCCGAAGTCGGTGCCGTTGCGGGCCATGGCGACGACCATCGTCGAGCCGTCGATGTCGCGGGCGGCGTCGAGGGCGAGCTTGCAGGCGGGCATCGCCAGGTTGAGGAAGAAGTGGTCGTTGCCGCCGATGAAGCGCAACGACGCGGCGATGTCGGCGGGGTCGGCACCGCTGGTCGCCATCGCGGGCGCGAGGTCGCGCAGCAGCATCAGGGTGCCGGCGCGGTTGCGGTTGTGGGCCTCGTCGCCCATCTGGAGCATCTGGGTGAGGATCCCCGTCACGTCGACGGGGTCGCCGGCACGGACGGCGCTCCGCAGCAGCGGACCGAGCACCGCGGACATCCAGCGCAGCCGCTCGAGGACGTCCGGGCCGTAGGCGCCGTACCGCAGCACCTTGCCGAGGCCCTCGTTGAGCGAGCAGTGAGTGCGTCGGCCCGTGGCCGGGTCCTCGAGCACGAACATCCACATCGACGGGGTGACCACGCCGGCCATCGGCCCCACCGTCGCCCGGTGGTGGCAGGGCTCGAGGCTGACCCCGTCGTCGTGCTCGAAGAGCGCGACGGCGTCCTCGGGATCGTCCACCAGGCCCTCGAGCGCCGCCCCGGCCATCAGCGCACCGCGGAGCGGGCCGGAGGTGCGGTCCCACCCGATCGGTGGTCCGGCGTGCAGGAACTGGCCGCGCTCGAGCCCGAGCACCTCGGACGCCGGACCGACGTCGACGAGGGTGGCCGACACGGCGAGCATCGCGGCGAGCGCGCGGTCGTTGGCCTCCCGGCGCCGTGGGTCGGTGGCAACGGTGACGAGGTCCGCCTCGGTGCCCGTCATCGGCGGGCGCCAGTCGACGCGGGTGACCGGGACGGCCTGTCCCTCGACCGCGTCGGCGAGCAGGTCGGCGCCCACGCCGACCACGTGGGAGGGAGTGGTCGTCATGCGGGGTCCCCGATCGTCAGGGCGACCGCGCGCCGGGTGGCCGCGGCGTTGGAGAGGTGCACCTCGGCGCCGGCGTCCACGAGGGCTCGCACCTGCCGGTCGAGGTCCTGGGTGTCGTGGGCGGTGCCGACGACGGCGACCACCACGGGCTGGGCGACCTGCGCCAGCGCCGGCGCGAGCCGGGCCGCCGGGTCCGGCTCGGCCCCGTGGCCGAGGACCACGTCGAGGAGGAGCACCCCCGTCGACGGGTCGGCCGCGGTCCTGGCGAGCTCCTCGAGCCGCAGCGTCGGGTCGATCATCGGGTGGGCCCGGCCGGCCGTGAGGGCGTCGTCCCCGAAGTCGACCATCGTGTGCGCGTCGGCGGTCAGGTCGGGGCCGAGCACGAGGTCGCGGGAGAGCGGGATGTTGCTCCGGATCGGGCCGAGCGTGGCGCCGGCCACCAGCATGGCCTCGTCGCACAGGGTGCCGCCGACGAAGAGTCCACGGAGGTGACCCCCGTCGGAGGAGCGGGGATGCACCGGGAGGTGCACGGGCCACGCGGGCACGTCCGCACCCAGGCGGCGCAGCACCGACTCGGCCGCCGTGGTCAGGTCGGGTCGCCCGGGCCCCAGGAACGCGAGCTCCACCGGGGTGTCGAGCCCCGCGGCGTACGCCTCGATCTCGGCCGCGACCCCGGCCGCGGGCGGCTTGGAGACGAGCACGATCAGCTCGACGGACGGGTCCGCGTCGAGCCGGGCCAGGGCGGCCCGGGTGGAGAGCCCACCCACCGGCGCCGAGAGGTCGCGACCACCGACGCCCAGGGCGTGGCTCACCCCGACACCGGCGCGGTCGAGCAGGCAGAGCAGCTGCTGGCAACCCGTGCCGGACGCGGCCACGACGCCCACCGGCCCGGGGGACGTCGCGTTGGCGAAGCCGAGGCCGACACCCCCGACGACCGCGGTGCCGCAGTCGGGCCCCATCACGAGCACGCCGATCTCGGCGGCCGCCTGCTTGAGCGCGACCTCCTGCTCGACGGGCACGTTGTCGCTGAAGACCATCACGTCGCGTCCGGCGTCGACGGCGTCCATCGCCTCCACGAGCGCGCTGGCGCCGGGGACGGAGACCAGCACCACGCCGTCGACGGTGCCGCGGAGGGCACTCGCGGTCGTCCGGGGCGGTGCGACGCCGGCGGCGGTCGAGGGGGCTCGGGTGGTCAGCGCCGTCGTGATGGCGTCCTCGGCCGTCGCGACCACCGCGTCGGGGGCGTCGTCCGCCAGCCGGAGGGCGACGACCATCTCCTGGGGCGTGGCGTCGGCCGGGACGGCGAAGCCCATCTGGGCGAGCACCTCGAGGTTGAGCGGGGTCGCCATCGCCACCTGGGCGGTCACGATGCCGGGGATGCCCTGGATCGTGCGGCTCAGCTGCAGAAGGGCCACCGAGTCGGCGTAGGCACCCTTGCGCACCTCGACGTGGTCGCGGCTCGTCGTCGTGGTCATGCGGCCGTCCTTCCGGTGGTGGCGAGGTGCTCCCGCGCGGCGACGGCGCCGGCCAGCAGCCCGAGGCCCGAGGTGTGGCCGACGCTGGCGAGGGCGGCGGTCGCGGCCTCCTCGCCGGGGGTGCCGAGGGCGGAGACGTACGCCGCGAACTGGGGGAGCACCTCGCCCCGGAGCGCGCACTCCAGCAGCGCCGCGGAGAGCGGTGTCGTGCGCGGCAGGAGGGCCCGGACCTGCGCGTCGTGGTCGGGTGTGTCGACGCCGGCAGCACGGTGCATCGCGACCCAGCCGCAGATCACGTCGTCGCCGAGGGGCGTGAGGCCGCTACCGCGCCCGACGAGCAGCGCCGGCTGCAGGGGCGGGTGCAGGAGCACGGTCTCGAGCTCGTCCAGCCGGACCGGGGTGGTGGGAGCGACCCGGGCGGTCGCGGTGAGGCGCGGGACCGCGACGTCGACCGCGCGGCGTACGGGCAGGGCCGTCCCGTCGACCAGCAGCACCCCGTCGCGGAGGGTCACCTGGTCGCCCCGCAGGGGCGCCACCGTGGGGCCGGCGAGCCGCAGCCCGCACGGGACGAGGGCCGCGCGGACGCCGAGGACGCCGATGCAGCCGGCCCCCTCCACGTCGAGGTAGATCGCGTGGTCCCCGCGGTGCAGGACGGTCGGTGTCGAGTCGGGCAGGGCGGCGAGCCGGTCCCGGAGCCGCGGCGAGGCGCTCACGGGGAGCTCGACCGTCATGCTGGTCCACGCTAGGCGGGGGCACTACGGTTTGCCGATGTGAGGTGTTGCCAACGATCCCCACGAACAGGTGCAAGTCTTGATAGTCACTGACCCGCCGGGCCCAGGCCGCCATCCGGCCCGCTCCCTCCACGAGGCCCTCACCCGTGTCGTGGTCGACGGCGGTGACCTCGACAGCGTGGCCGCCGAGGTCGGCCGGGTCACCGGCGCCGGGATCCTGGTCACTTCGACCGACGGCCGGGTCCGGGCCGGAGCCACCGGCGGGTCCGTCGAGGCGGCGCTGGCCGACGGCGACTGGACCGACCCGAGCGGCCGGTTCCGCGTCGAGCGTGCGGCCTCGTCGCCGGCGCCGCTGGGGGCGGGGGAGGTCCGGCTGGTCCGGGTCGTCGCCGAGGGCACGGACCTGGCCCGCCTGGTGGCCTGCCGGACCTCGGCACCGTTCACCGAGCCCGAGGTCGCCGACCTCGAGCTCGCGGCGGCCATCGCCGCCCTGCTGATCACCCGCGAGCACGCGGTGACGGGGGTCGAGAACAAGTACCAGGCCGACTTCCTGCGCGACCTGCTCCTCGGGCGGCCTGCCCACGAGGCGTACGTCGAGGAGCACCTCGCCGCCTACGGGTGGGACCTGACCCGCCCCGCGGTGGTGGTCTGCGCCGAGATGGAGCCGACCGCACCCGACGAGGAGCCGGTCTCCAACCAGCAGCACCGCCAGTGGCAGCAGCGCTTCGCCCAGGCCTGGCGGCAGGTGGTCCGCGAGGTCGCGGCCGGCAGCCCGCTGGCCGACTTCTCCTCGGAGGTGGTGTGCCTGCTGTCGGTCGACGACAGCGACCCGCTCGGCCGGCAGGTCGTACGCCGCGTGGTCGAGGCCGTCGCCGGCGACAAGGGCGGCGGGAGGCGCTCGTTCACGGTCGGCGTCAGCCGCACGTCGACGTCGTGGGCGGACCTGCCGGGCGCCTACGCGCAGGCACGTCGGTCGGTGGAGATCGGTCGCCGGCTGCGGGGCCCCGGCTCGACGACGTACTTCGACGAACTCGGTGTGCACCGGCTGATCGCGCTGGTGCCGGACCACGCCGAGCTGCAGGCGTTCGCGAGCGACGTGCTGGGCCCCCTGGCCGGGACGACGACCGAGGCGACCGACCTGCGCGAGACGCTGCAGGTGCTGCTCGACACCAACTTCAACGTCGCCGAGGCGGCGCGGCTGCAGTTCTTCCACTACAACACCATGAGATACCGCGTGGGCAAGCTGGAGCGACTGCTCGGCCCCCTCTCCAGCGATCCGCACCTGCGTCTCGACGCCGCCGTCGCGCTGCGGGTCCTCGACCTCGTGCCCTAGGAATCGCGCCAACCTCTGCCACCGCGGTCGGCGTTCCTTCGGCAGTTCTCGCCCGTGAGGGTGTCTGATGGGCGCCACTACCTTGTGGAGCCACACGCGCGGTCCTCCCGGGCCGCCGGTCACGTGCCAGGGAGGGAACCCCGATGTCGATGTTCAAGTGGGACGTGGTGGACCCGGCGCCGGGAGAGGCGGTCGCACCGCACCAGAGGCTGCCGTGGGGCAAGACCGTGGGGCTCGGCGCCCAGCACGTGGTCGCGATGTTCGGGGCGACCTTCGTCTTCCCGCTGGTGATGGGGCTGGACCCCAACCTCGCGATCATGTTCTCGGGCATCTGCACGATCATGTTCCTGCTGATCTGCGCCAACAAGGTCCCCAGCTATCTCGGCACCAGCGCGTCGTTCGTCGCCAGCGTCGCCGCGATCCGCGGCCAGGGCGGCGACTCCTCCGACGTCACCGGCGCGATCCTGGTGGGCGGTCTCGTGCTCGCCCTGGTGGGCGTGCTCGTCCACGTCGCGGGTGCCCGGTGGATCCACCGCATCCTGCCGCCGGCGGTGACCGGCGCGGTGGTCATGCTGATCGGCTTCAACCTCGCTCCCGTCGTGGCCGGGATCTACTGGCCGCAGGACCAGTGGGTGGCCCTCCTCACGGCGGCCTTCATGGTCGCCGCGGCTGTGATGCTGCCGGGCTTCTGGTCCCGCATCGCCGTCTTCTTGGCCCTGATCTTCGGCTTCGTGATCTCGTGGCTCGCCGACGTGGTCCTCGGCCCCATCACCTCGGTGCTGGGCGGGGCCACCGAGGCCACGGAGCACGACCGGGTCTCGTTCGCCGGGGTCCGGGCGGCGGACTGGATCGGCCTGCCCAGCGGCGACCTCGCCGACGGGGTGTCGGTCGTCCACGGTCCGAGCTTCTCGCTGACCTTCGTCCTGCTCGTCCTGCCCGGTGTGATCGCATTGATCGCCGAGAACACCGGCCACGTCAAGGCGGTCGCCGAGATGACGGGGGAGGACCTCGACCCCTACATGGGCCGCGCGATCGGCGCCGACGGCCTCGCGACCGCGTTCGCCAGCGCCTTCGGCGGCTCGCCGACGACGACCTACGCCGAGAACATCGGGGTCATGGGGGCCACGCGCGTCTACTCGACCGCCGCCTACTACGTCGCCGCGGTGGTGGCCATCCTGCTCGGCCTGTGCCCGAAGTTCGGTGCCGTCATCAACGCGACCCCGGGCGGGGTGCTCGGCGGGATCACCGTCGTCCTCTACGGGATGATCGGCCTCGTCGGCGCCAAGATCTGGGTCGAGAACCGCGTCGACTTCGGCGACCCGCTCAACCTGGTCGGCCTCGCGGCGGGACTGATCGCGGGCATCGGCAACGTCACGCTGCAGATCACCGACGACTTCGAGCTGGGTGGCATCGCGCTCGGCACCATCCTGGTCATCGTCTTCTACCACATGGCCAACCTGCGCTCCGGCGACGACACTGGGCGCGTCAGCCAGGCCCCGTCCACGAAGGAGTAGACGTCCCGTGAAGCCGGCGCCGTTCGCCTACCACCGGCCGGGATCGACCGCGGAGGCCGTGAGGCTCCTCGCGGCCGACCCGGACGCGAAGGTGCTGGCCGGTGGGCAGTCGCTCGTCCCGCTGCTCTCGATGCGGCTGGCGGCGCCGACCGCCCTCGTCGACCTCGGCGGCATCCCCGACCTGGACTCGATCCGTGTCGATGCCGCCGGCGTCACGATCGGGGCGCTCGCGCGGCACGCCGCCGTGCTCGCCTCCGACGAGGCCGCCGACTGCCAGCCGCTGCTCCGCCTGGCCCTGCAGCACGTCGCGCACCCCACGATCCGCAACCGCGGGACGACGGTCGGCTCGATCGTGCACGCGGACCCGGCGGCCGAGATGCCGGTGGTGCTGCGCCTCCTCGGGGGGTCCGTGGCGGCGGAGGGTCCCGCCGGGCGTCGCACGGTCGAGGCGGCCGACCTCTTCGTCGGACCGCTGGAGACGTCGCTGGGCCACGACGAGGTCGCCACGTCGGCGTTCTTCCCGGCGCTCCCGGCCGGTGGGGGAGTCGCGTTCGAGGAGATCGCCCGTCGCCACGGTGACTACGCCATGGCGGGCCTCGCGGTCGTCGTACGCCGCGAGGGCGAGCAGGTCGTGGACGTGCGGGCAGGCTTCGTGTCGGTGAGCGACACCCCGGTCGTCGTCGACCTCACCGACGTCGTCACCGGCGGCGGTGACCCGGGCGAGGCCGCGCTGGCGTCCCTCGAGCCCGCGGCCGACATCCACGCCACCGCCGACTACCGCGCCCACCTCGTCGCGGTGCTGACCCGACGCGTCGTGTCCGCGGCCATCGCCGACGCGTCGTCCAGGAGCCTGACCCGATGACAGAACGCCCGATGACAGAACGCCCGACGACCGACACGCCGACGTCCGACACCGCGGGCACGCAGCGCCGCGACGTCACCCTGCGCGTCAACGGCGCCGCGCACGCGATCTCGGTCGAGCCCCGCCGCCTGCTCTCCGACGCGCTGCGACACGACTGCGGCCTCACCGGCACCCACGTGGGCTGCGAGCACGGCGTGTGTGGTGCCTGCACGGTGCTGGTCGACGGGGCGCCCGTGCGCTCCTGCCTGATGCTCGCGGTGGCCTCGGAGGACGTGGAGATCACCACCGTGGAGGGCCTCACCGGGGCCGACGACTCGCTGGGCCCGGTCCAGCAGGCCTTCGCCGACTGCCACGGCCTCCAGTGCGGCTTCTGCACCCCCGGCTTCCTCACCACGATCACGGCCGGGCTGCGGGACAACCCCACGCCCACCCGCGACGAGGCCCGCGAGATGGTCGCGGGCAACCTGTGCCGCTGCACCGGCTACCAGAACATCGTCGCCGCGGTCCTGCGCGCCGCCGAGATCCAGGGCGGTGGGTCGTGACCACCAAGCTCTTCGGGGAGAGGGTCCCCCGGGTCGAGGACCAGCGCTTCCTGCGCGGTCGCGGACGGTACGTCGACGACGTGCTCGTCGGGCCGGGCACGCTGCACGCGGCCGTGCTCCGGTCGCCGCACGCGCACGCGCGGATCCTCGACATCGACGTCTCGGCGGTCCTCGACCTCGAGGGCGTGCACGCGGTGTGGACCCACGACGACCTCGACGGCGTGATGGCCGACCCGTTGCCGCTGCTCATCCCGCACCCGGCGCTGACCCACGGCCGCACCCAGTTCGCGCTCGCGAAGGACGAGGTCAACCACGTCGGCGAGGCGATCGCCTTCGTCGTCGCCGACGACCGCTACGTCGCGGAGGACGCCGTCGACCGGATCCGGGTGACCTACGACTTCCTGCCGGCGGTGGTCGGCATCGAGGCCGCCCGGGCCGCGACGCACCTCGTGCACGACGACGTGCCGGGCAACGTCGGGGCCCGGATGGAGCAGCACCACGGCGACGCCCCGGCGGCCATCGCCACCGCGCCACGCCGGCTCTCCCTCGACCTGACGATCGAGCGCAGCTCGTGCCAGCCGATGGAGGGCCGCGGCGTCGTCGCCCGCTGGGACCCCGACACCAGCCGGCTGACGGTGTGGAGCTCCACCCAGACCTCGACCGGGGTGCGCGGGTGCGTCGCCGCCCGACTGGGCCTGGACCTCGCGCAGGTCGACGTCATCACCCCCGACGTGGGTGGCGGGTTCGGCGTCAAGATCAACCACCCGTGGCCCGAGGAGCTGCTCGTGCCGATGGCGGCGCGGGCGCTGGGCCGGCCGGTGAAGTTCACCGAGGACCGGCGCGAGCACTTCATCTCCTCCGCCCACGAGCGCGGCCAGGTGCACCACGTCGAGGTCGGCTTCGACGGCGACGGTCGGGTGCTGGGCCTCGACGTGACGTTCTGGCACGACCACGGCGCCTACTCGCCGTACGGCCTGATCGTGCCGATCATCACCGCGACCCAGCTGCTCGGCCCCTACAAGCCGGGCGCCTACCGCGTGCGGTTCGAGTCGTTGTTCACCAACACCGTGATGGTGACCCCCTACCGCGGCGCGGGCCGGCCGCAGGGCTGCTTCGTCATGGAGCGGACCATGGACGCGATCGCCGCCGACCTCGGCCTCGACCGGGCCGCGGTGCGGGCCGCCAACTTCATCCAGCCCGACGAGTTCCCCTACGACCACGGGCTGGTCTTCCAGGACGGTCGCGAGCTCGAGTACGACTCGGGCGACTACCCGGCGTCGCTGGACAAGCTCAAGGCGCTGATCGACTGGGACGGCTTCCCGGCGCTGCAGGCCGAGGCGGCGGCCCAGGGTCGCCGCATCGGCATCGGCCTCGCCTGCTACGTCGAGGGCACCGGCGTCGGCCCCTACGAGGGCGCCCACGTGCACGTGGAGACCTCCGGCAAGGTCAAGGTCGCCATCGGACTCACCACCCAGGGGCAGGGCCACGCGACCGTCTTCGCGCAGATCGTCGCCGACGAGCTCGGTGTCCCGCTCGAGGACGTCGAGGTCGTCTCCGGCGACACCCGCAAGATGCCGTACGCCGTGGGCACCTTCGCCTCGCGGGCCGCGGTGATGAGCGGCTCCGCGGTCCAGCTCGCCGCGCAGGCGGTCCGGGAGAAGGCGCTGCGGATCGCGGCCGAGGCGCTCGAGGCGGACGCCGCCGACCTCGAGATCGTCGACGGCCTCGTGCAGGTGCGCGGCACGGACGCGTCCCTCGCGCTGGGCACGGTGGCGGTGCTGTCCAACCCGCTGCGCTACGCCTTCGACGAGGCGTCCAAGGCGGCGACCCAGTTCGCCGTGGGCGACCCGGGCAGGCCGCCGGTCGCCGAGGACGACGAGCCCGGGCTTGAGGCACGCGACTTCTACTCGCCGCAACGGGCGACCTTCGCCTCCGGCATGCACGCCGTGATCGTCGAGACGGACCCCGACACCGCCGAGATCAGGATCCTGCGCTACGCCGTGGTCCACGACTGCGGCCGCATCATCAACCCGATGATCGTCGAGGGGCAGATCCACGGCGGGGTGGCGCAGGGCGTCGGCGGAGCCCTCTACGAGCGGATGGAGTACGACGACTCCGGGCAGCTGCTCAACGCGTCGTTCATGGACTTCCTGATGCCCTACGTCACCGAGGTCCCCGACACGATCGAGATCGACCACCTCGAGACGCCGTCGCCCCTCAACCGCCTCGGCATCAAGGGTGCCGGCGAGGCGGGGGTCATCCCGGGCTCGGCCGCGATCGCCGCCGCGATCGAGGACGCCGAGGGCTTCCCCATCACGGCGATGCCGATCTCGCCGTCCGAGCTGCACGCCCTGCGCCAGTCGAAGGAGACCCCATGAAGTTCGCCGGTGAGAACGTCCTGGACGCCCCCGTCGAGCGGGTCTGGGACGCCCTGCTCGACCCAGCCGTGCTGGTGAGGACCATCCCGGGCTGCTCCCGCCTCCAGGCCACCGGCGAGCACTCCTACGACCTGACCGTCACGGCGGGCGTCGCCGCGATCAAGGGCACCTACGCCGGCACCTGCCGGCTCCACGACCTCCAGGAGCACCGGTCCCTGCGGATGGTGCTCCAGGGTGCCGGGGCGCCGGGCACGATCGGCGCCGACATCGCGGTGTCCTTCGCCGACGCGGGCAACGGCACCACCACGGTCACCTACGACGCCGACGCGGTCGTCGGCGGCATGGTCGGGGGAGTGGGGCAGCGGATGCTGACGTCGGTGTCGCGCCGGATGGCGGTGGAGTTCTTCGGCAACGTCGACGCGGTCCTCGGCGGAGCCGCCCCGTCCGTCGCCGCGCCCGTGTCGCCGGCGCCGGCCGCGGGAGGGGCCGAGCCGGTCGTCGGCGCCGTCTTCACGGCGCCCGCTGCTCCCGCCTCGTCGCAGGACGACTTCCTCCGTGGTGTGGCGGTGGGGGCCGGGCTCGTCCTCGCCGGCGTCCTGGCCGGCGCCCTCCTCGGTCGCCGCCGATGACCGACCTCACGGTCGCGTCGACGGCGCGCGCCATGGCGGCCGCGGTCGCGGACCGCGAGATCTCCGCACGCGAGCTCCTCGACCTGCACCTGACGCGCATCGCCGAGCGCAACGGCGAGCTCACCGCGATCGTCTCCCTCGACGAGGAGCGCGCCCGTGCCGGGGCGGCCGCGGCCGACGAGGCCCTGGCCGCGGGTGCCGACGTGGGTCCGCTGCACGGCCTCCCGTTCGCCTTCAAGGACACCCACGCCGTGGCCGGTTGGCGCACGACCTACGGCTCCCCGCTGCGTGCCGACCACGTCCCCGAGCGGGACGAGCTGGTGGTCGAGCGCGTGCGCCGCGCGGGCGTCGTGGTGATCGGCAGGACCAACGTGCCTGAGTTCGCCGCCGGCTCCCACACCTTCAACCGGGTCTTCGGGACGACGCTCAACCCGGTCGACCCGCGGTTCTCCGCGGGCGGGTCCAGCGGGGGAGCGGCGTGCGCCCTGGCCTCGGGGATGGTGCCCCTGGCCGAGGGGTCCGACATGGGCGGCTCGCTGCGCAACCCGGCGTCGTTCTGCGGGGTCGTGGGCCTGCGGCCCTCGCTCGGCAGGGTGCCGGAGTGGCCGCACTACAACCAGTGGGAGACGACGTCGGTCGCCGGGCCGATGGCGCGCGACGTCGGCGATCTCGCCCTGCTGCTCTCGGTGCTCGCGGGTCCGGACCCGCGCGCCCCGCTCGCCCTCGGGGACCGGGGCTCGGCCTTCGCCCCGCCCGTGACCGGACACCTGCTGGGTCTCCAGGTCGCCCTGAGCGTCGACCTCGGCGGCGCCTTCGAGGTCGACGACCGCGTCGCCGCCGTCGTGGAGGAGGCCGGTCGGACCATCGCCCACCAGGGGGCGCAGGTCTCGGGTGCCCACCCCGACCTGTCCCTGGCCGACGACACCTTCCGCACGCTGCGCGCGTGGCACCTGCAGGCCAAGCTCGGGCCCCTGCTCGCCGACCACCCGGACGGCTTCAAGCAGTCCCTCGCCGACAACATCCGCCTCGGGGCGGGCCTGACCGGCGCCGACGTCGCCCGCGCCTACACGCAGCGCACGGCGCTCGCCGAGACGATGCGCCTCTTCTTCCAGCAGTACGACGTGCTGGTGCTGCCTGTCTCGCAGGTGCCGCCGTTCCCCGCGGACCAGGAGTTCCCCACCGAGATCAACGGCCGGCCGATGGAGACCTACCTCGACTGGATGCGCTCGGCGTACTTCATCAGCGTCACCGGCTGCCCGGCCATCTCGCTGCCGGCCGGGCACACGCCCGAGGGGTTGCCGGTGGGGATCCAGGTGGTGGCACCGCACGGCGCCGACCGCCGGCTGCTGGAGATCGCCTCGGCGTTCGAGGCGGCACGCCGCGCCACCTGAGCCCGTGCCCGGCATTGCGCTGGCATGACCTGACAGCCCGGAGCCGATCCGTCGGCAACATGTGACCTCGCCCGGCGGCGTACGCGGTCGTTTGAATGGTCCGCATGCCCCCAGCACCCCGGCGCATCCGGATCGGCATCGACACCGGCGGCACCTTCACCGACGTGGTCGCCCTCGACGAGGACAGCGGGGAGATGGTCACGACCAAGACCCCCTCGACGCCCGCCGACCCGGCCGACGGGTTCATGGCCGGGATCGACAAGGTCCTGGACCTCCTCGACCTGCCGCGGGGCAGCGGCGACGCGGTCACGGCGGTCAGCCACGGCACCACGGTCGCCACCAACCAGCTGCTCGAGGGCAAGGTCGAGGCGCTGGGGTTCATCACCAGCGAGGGCTACGACGCGATGCTCGAGATCGCGCGGCAGTCCGTGCCCGACGGCTACGGCAACTCCTACTTCTGGGTCAAGCCGCCCCGCATCGTCCCGCGCGACCTCGTGAAGGGTGTCGGCGGGCGCCTCGACTTCACCGGCGCGGAGGTGCGCCCCTTCGACGAGGAGGACGCCCGCCGGGTGGCGCGCTGGTTCCGGGCGCGCGGCATCGACACCCTCGGGGTCTGCTTCCTGCACTCCTACGCCAACCCCGACCACGAGGAGCGGATGCGCGCGATCCTGCGCGAGGAGCACCCCGAGGCGGTCGTCTCGCTGTCCAGCGAGGTGCTGCGCGAGTACCGCGAGTACGAGCGGGCGATGACGACCCTCGTCGACGCGGCCGTGAAACCCCGCCTGAGCCGCTACGTCGCCAACATCAGCCGGCGCCTCGAGCAGTACGGCGGCCGCAAGGTGCCGTTCTACGTGATGAAGTCCAACGGCGGCGTGCTCTCCGCCGACGAGGTGGTGCACCAGCCCATCACCACCGTGCTGTCCGGCCCCGCCGCCGGAGCGCTCGGTGCCGCGCTGATCGCCCAGGTGGCGGGCTTCGACCGGGTCCTGACCAGCGACGGCGGCGGCACCTCGACCGACGTCTCGGTCGTCATCGACGGCGAGCCCACGCTCACCACCGAGGGCTCCGTCGGCGCCTTCCCGTCCAAGATCCCCATGATCGACGTCGTCACCGTCGGCGCCGGCGGCGGCTCCATCGCCTGGCTCTCGCCCGAGGGCACGCTCAAGGTCGGCCCCCGGTCGGCCGGGGCCGACCCCGGCCCGATCTGCTACGCCCGGGGCGGTCGCGAGGTCACCATCACCGACGCGCACGTCATGCTGGGCCGCATCCCACCGCACCTGCTGGGGGGCGAGATCCCGCTCGACGCCGCCGCGGCCCGGGCGGGGGTCGAGGCGCTGGCCACCGAGCTCGGCATGTCGCCCGAGGCCTGCGCCACCGGGGTGCTCGAGATCTCCGCCTGGAACCAGGCCAACGCGCTGCGCCAGGTCACGGTCAAGCGAGGACTCGACGTCCGCGACTTCACCCTGACCACGTTCGGCGGCTCCGGGTCGCTGCTGCTGTGCCGGCTCATGGACGTCCTCGGGATCCCCACCGTCCTGGTGCCGCCCAACCCCGGCAACGTGTCGGCGTTCGGGCTGCTCACCGTCGACGTCAAGAACGACTACGTGCAGACCCACGTCACCCTCCACCAGGCGCTCGACGTCACGACCGTGCAGGCGGCGTACGACGCCCTCACGACGCGGGCGCGCACGGCACTGGTCAAGGAGGGCTTCGCCCCCGAGGTGCACCGGTTCGTCCGGACGGCCGACGTCCGCTACTTCGGGCAGGCGTTCGAGGTGCGCGTCGGAGTGCCCGACGGCCCGCTCGACGCGGACGCGCTCGCCGAGGTCGCCCGGCGGTTCCACGCCGAGCACCGTGCCCTCTACGGCTACGACTTCTCCGGCGACGGCTCGCAGCAGGTCGAGTGGGTCAACCTCAGGGTCTCGGGGATCGGGCCGATCACCCGCCCGGAGATCCGCACGGCGGAGGAGGCCCCGACCCCGCTCGACGCGACTGCCGGGGAAGCGGCGTCGAGACCGGTCTGCTTCGAGGCGGCGGACGGCTACGTCACCACGCCCGTGCTGTGGCGACCCGACCTGCGTCCGGGACACGTCGTCCGGGGGCCGGTGATCATCGAGGAGTTCGGCTCGACGGTCCCCGTCCACCCCGGCTTCACCGCCCGGGTCGACGACCACCTCAACATCATCGTCACCAAGGAGGCGTGATGAGCCGCCGCGTGCCCACCCGGTTCCCCTACGGGATGCTCACCGACGACGCCGGCGCGAGCGCCGACCCGGTCCTGGTGGAGATCGTCCAGGGGTCGCTGGCCAGCGTGGAGCTGGAGGTCGAGACCGCCATCGGCCGGACGAGCCGCAGCCCGATGATCCGCGACGCGCACGACTTCCGCGCCGGCATCCACGACCGGCTGCTCCGCAAGCTCACCGGCCGGTCCTACTCCGCGCTCGTGCACCCGGTGGCCCGCGACTTCCCGATCGAGGAGATGCGCGAGGGGGACGTGTTCTTCCACAACGACGTCTACCGCTCCGAGGGCGGCATCGGCCACCTCCCCGACCTGTGCGTCACCGTCCCGGTCTTCTCGGGCGGCCGCGTCGTCGCGTTCGTCCAGGCCTTCGGCCACCACGACGACATCGGCGGCGCCGTGCCGGGCTCGATGCCCAGCCACGCCACCAGCGTCTTCGAGGAGGGGCTGATGGTGCCGCCCATCCGGCTGTGGGACGCCGGCGTGCCCAATCGCGCGGCGCTGGCGATCATGACCCGCAACTCCCGGATGCCCGAGTCGCTCGCGGCCGACCTCGACGCCGAGTGCTCGGCGTGCCTGATGGGCGCGCGCCGGCTCGGGGAGCTCTTCGAGCGGTACGGCGTCGACGCCGTCGAGTCGTGCTTCGACGCGATCCTCGACCGCACCACCACGACGTACCGTCGCGAGATCCTCAGCCAGGTCCCCGTGGGCTCGTGGACCTGGGAGGACTACGCCGAGCACGACGGGGTCGACGAGCCGCGGCTGCACACGCAGCGCATCACGCTCACCCGCACCGCGGCCGACGATCCCGACGGCGAGCGGCTGGTCCTGGACTTCGACGGCACCGGCCCGCAGGCGAAGGGCCCGATCAACCACTGCGGCGACTACAGCGACGGCGTGTTCCTCAAGAAGTGGCTGGCGCCGATCCTGCGCAACCTGGCCGAATCTCCCGAGCGGATGGCCGAGCTCGACGTCAACGAGGGCGTCGTGCCGCTCATCGAGATGCGCTTCCCCGAGCCCGGGACGCTGCTGACGCCGGTCTTCCCGGCGCCGACCAACGCCCGCACCTTCGTCATCCTCCGGTTGCTCGGCGTGCTCGCAGGCGTGGTCGCCAAGGCGGTCGACGGCAGGATGCCGGCCGACCAGGAGACGATCCGCTACACCGGGGTCTACGGCGAGGACCGCGACGGGCGCCCCTACCTCATGCGCGAGGTGCTGGGCGGCGGCTCCGGGGGCCGCTACTACGCCGACGGCGAGGACACCATCCACGTCGTCCCCGACTCCCGCAACCTGCCGACCGAGTTCACCGAGGCGCGCTTCCCCTTCCTCGTGGAGTCGCTCGGGCTGGCCATGGACTCCGGCGGCGCCGGCGAGCACCGCGGCGGCCTCGGCTACGAGAAGCACATCCGGATGCTCAAGGACGGTCACTTCATGTCGATCGCCGACCGCTCGATCCTGGCGTGCTGGGGCGTCCGGGGCGGCCGGGCGGGCAGGCCGTTCGAGGTCACCATCGACCCCGGTGGGCCGCACGAGCGCCAGGTCGACGCCCTCGCCGACGACGAGCCGGTGCGCGCCGGCGAGGTCATCCGGATCCGTACGACGGGTGGTGGCGGCTGGGGCGACCCGCTGGTCCGCGACCCGGCCCTGGTGGTCCGCGACGTCGTCTGGCGCAAGGTGTCGCCGGAGGCGGCGCTGGCCGACTACGGGGTGGTGCTCACCGGGACCCTCGACGACGACTCGCTGGGCCACGACGCCGGGGCGACGGCCGCCGAGCGGGCCGGCCGCACCCGGGGGGACGAGGCCTTCTTCGACCGTGGTCCGGGCTACGAGCGGCTCTCGGGCGGCGCCGCCTCCGCGGAGGTGGACCACCTGTGAGGGCGCTGCTCGCGCTCGGCGGCAACGCCATGACCAGCCCCGACGGCCGGGCGCGCCCGGAGGACCAGATCGCCGCGGCCGAGACGGCGATGGAGGCGGTGGCCGACCTCGTCGCCGCCGGGGTCGACGTCGTGGTGACCCACGGCAACGGCCCGCAGGTGGGCAACCTGCTGGTCAAGAACGAGCTCGCCGCGGCCGTGGTGCCCCCGGTGCCCCTGGACTGGTGCGGCGCGCAGACGCAGGCGACCCTCGGCTTCGTGCTCATGGACGCGCTCGACGCGGCGCTGGCGCGCCGCGGGGTCGCGCGGCGCAGCGCCGCCGTGGTCACCCGGACCCTCGTGGACGCGGACGACGCGGGCTTCCGGACGCCGACCAAGCCCATCGGTCGCTACCTGCCCGCCGAGGAGGCGCGGCTCCTGGTCGACCACGGGGAGACGTGGCAGGACCGGGGTGCCAAGGGCTGGCGCCGCGTGGTGGCCTCGCCCGAGCCGCTGGAGGTCGTCGACGCCCCGGCGGTGCACGCCCTCGTCGTGGCCGGCTTCGTCGTGATCGCCAACGGGGGCGGCGGCATCCCCGTCGTACGCCGCGACGACGGCACGCTCACCGGCGTCGAGGCCGTCATCGACAAGGACCTCGGGGCCGCCCTGCTGGCGCGGTCGATCACCGTCGACGTGCTCGTCATCGCGACGGACGTGTCCCACGCCGTGCTGCGCTTCGGCACCCCCGAGGCGACACCCGTCGGCCGCGTCACGGTGGGGGAGATGCGCGCGCTGGCCGCCGAGGGCCACTTCGCGAGCGGGTCGATGGGCCCCAAGGTCGACGCCGCCTGCCGCTTCGTCGAGCAGGGCGGTGGGCGCGCCGCCATCACCAGCCTGGCCCACATCGTCGAGGCGGTGACCGGCGACCCGACCGGCGGCGCCGGGACCGTCGTCGTACCGAACTGAAGCTCCCACCCGAAAGGAACCGATCCATGCCCAGTGCCATCGAAGTCCGCAAGGTCCCGATCCACTCCGTCGCCGACGCCAGCGAGCTCGCCCAGCTGATCGACGACGGCGTGATGGCGGCCGACCGCGTGATCGCCATCATCGGCAAGACCGAGGGCAACGGTGGGGTCAACGACTACACGCGCATCATCGCCGACCGGGCCTTCCGCGAAGTCCTGGTCGCGAAGGGGGCGGCCGCGGAGCAGGTCGCGCAGGTGCCGATCGTGTGGTCCGGCGGCACCGACGGGGTCATCAGCCCGCACGCCACGATCTTCGCGACCACCGACGCCGAGCCCACCGAGGAGTCGAGGCTGACAGTCGGGTTCGCGATGAGCGAGGTGCTGATGCCCGAGGACATCGGCCGGGTCGCGATGGTCACCAAGGTGGCCGACGCGGTGCGGGTCGCCATGGAGAAGGCCGGCATCACCGACGTCGCCGACGTCCACTACGTCCAGACCAAGACCCCGCTGCTGACCGTGCACACGATCCGCGACGCCAAGTCGCGCGGCAAGACGGTCTGGACCGAGCACACCCACGAGTCGATGGACCTCTCCAACGGTTGTACGGCTCTGGGCATCGCGGTGGCGCTCGGCGAGATCGAGATGCCGACCGACGAGGACGTCATGCACGACCGGTCGCTGTTCTCGGCGGTCGCGTCGTGCTCGTCGGGCGTCGAGCTCGACCAGGCCCAGGTGGTGGTCGTCGGCAACGCCACCGGCGTCGGCGGGCGCTACCGCGTCGGCCACTCGGTGATGAAGGACGCCCTCGACGCCGACGGCATCTGGGACGCGATCCGCTCCGCCGGTCTCGAGCTGCCCGAGCGACCGCACCACACCGATCTCGACGGTCGGCTGGTCAACGTCTTCCTCAAGTGCGAGGTCTCCCAGGACGGCCAGGTCCGCGGCCGGCGCAACGCCATGCTCGACGACTCGGACGTGCACTGGCACCGACAGATCAAGTCGTGCGTGGGCGGCGTGACGGCTGCGGTCACGGGCGACCCGGCGGTCTTCGTGTCGGTGTCCGCGGCCCACCAGGGCCCCGACGGCGGCGGCCCGGTCGCGGCGATCGTCGACCTGGGGTAGTCCCGGCGACTCGGCGCGACGCCGCCGTGCGCGGGCAGCGGTGGCATGCGACAGGATGGCCGCATGCGCGTGCTCATCGCGCCGGACAAGTTCTCCGGCACCCTGACCGCGGTCGAGGCCGCCGAGGCGATCGCGACCGGGTGGGCCAGGCACGCGCCCGACGACGTCCTCGACCTGGCGCCGATGGCCGACGGCGGTCCCGGCTTCGTGGACGTCCTGCACGCGGCCCTCGGCGGCGAGCTGCTCGCCGTCACCGTCGAGGCGCCCCACGGCGAGCAGGTGCCCGCGACGGTCCTGTTCGTCGAGGACGTCGCCTACGTCGAGACCGCGCAGGCGGTCGGGCTGCACCTCATCGACGGGGGAGTGGAGTTCGCCAGCAGCAACGGCGTCGGTGAGCTGCTGATCGCCGCGGTCGAGAGCGGGGCGTCGACGGTCGTGGTCGGGCTGGGCGGCTCCGGCACCAACGACGGCGGTGCCGGCGTGCTGGCGGCGCTGGGTGCCCTCTCCGACGGCATCCTCGACAGCGGGGCCATCGCCCTCGACACCGTCACGACCGTCGACCTCGCCCCGGCCCGCGAGCGGCTCGCCGGCGTCACCCTGGTGGCCGCCACCGACGTCGACAACCCCCTCACCGGTCTCTTCGGCACCACCAAGTCGTTCGGCCCCCAGAAGGGCATCCCCGAGGAGGAGGTCGCCCGGATCGACGGGTGGCTGGAGGCGTTCGCGGCCGTCACCGACCGGCGTACGTCGCTGGAGAAGGGCGCCGGCGCCGCCGGCGGCATCGGCTACGCCCTCCTGGTCCTCGGTGCCCGCCGCGAGCCCGGCATCGCGCTGGTCGCCGAGCACGTCCGGCTCCTCGAGCGGGCCCGCCGGGCCGACCTGGTGATCACCGGCGAGGGCGCGTTCGACTTCTCCAGCCGCTCCGGCAAGGTCCCGTACGGCGTCGCCGAGATCGCCGCGGAGGCCCTGCGGCCGTGCGTTGCGCTGGCCGGCCAGGTGCTGGTCGGGTCCCGCGAGATGCGGGCGCTGGGGATCGAGTCGGCCTACTCCCTGGTCGACCTGGTGGGGGAGGAGCGCGCGTTCGCGGACCCCTCCGGAGCGCTGAGCGACCTCGCCGAGCGGGTCGCCCGCACCTGGTCGCGCTGACGGGGACCGACGTCAGTCGTCGGTGCCGGACTCCTCGTCACCGCGCTCGGACTCGGTGCCGACGACGGTGAAGTCCTCGTCGAGCTGGACGTCCACCTGCGTCCCGTCGTCCAGGGTGACCTCCACCTCGTACCAGCTCTCCTCGTCCTCCACCTCGGTCCCGGTCACCTCGCCGCCGCCGGTCTCGGCCAGCGCCGCGTCCTCGGCCTGCTGGAGCTCCGGTCCGGGGATCGGCCTCTCGGAGGCGTCGTCGTCGCCGACCCCGCCCGCGATCGCGACACCTCCGCCGGCGAGGACGAGGGCGGCTGCCGTGGCCCCGGCGAGGGCGATCTTCTTGCGGTTCATGTCGGTCTCCTCGGTGTGGTGGCGTGCTCCGACCATCGTGCCCCGCCGATGTTGAAGCCACGCTGAACCCTTCGTCAGCCCGCCTTCAGCGCACGTTCAGCCCGGCCGTGCCACGGTGTTGGCATGCGCATCCTGGTGGTCGAGGACGACACGCGGGTCGCGCGCGCACTCAAGCGGGGGCTGGAGGGCGAGGGGTTCGCCGTGGACGTGGCGTCGACGGGTGAGGACGGCCGCTGGCTGGCCGGGGAGAACCCGTACGACGCGCTCGTGCTCGACGTGATGCTCCCGGGCCTGAGCGGACTGGAGCTCTGCGCCACCCTCCGTGACGCCGGCAACTGGACGCCTGTGCTGATGCTGACCGCGCAGGACGCCCCCGACGACGAGGCGCGGGCCCTCGACGGGGGAGCCGACGACTTCCTCAGCAAGCCTTTCTCGTACGCCGTCCTGGTCGCGCGGTTGCGTGCGCTCCTGCGCCGCGGTGGTGGCTCGCGCCCGACCGAGCTGGTCGCGGGGGACCTGCGGCTCGACCCCGCGGCCCACCAGGTCTGGCGCGGCGGCACCGAGGTGCCGCTCACCCCGCGGCAGTTCTCGCTGCTCGAGTTCTTCATGCGGCGCCCGGGGGAGGTGCTGCCCAAGTCCGAGATCCTCGAGCACGTGTGGGACTTCGCGTTCGAGGGGGACCCCAACATCGTCGAGGTCTACGTGCGTCAGCTGCGGCAGCGGATCGACATCCCCTTCGGCCGGACGTCGCTCCAGACGGTGCGCCTCGCCGGGTACCGGTTGGACGCCCAGGGTGGCTGAGCGCGGGTCCGGACGACTGCGGCGGCGGTTGACCGGGGTCGCCGCCCTGGTGCTCGCCGTCATCCTCGTGCTGGCCTCCGTGCTCATCGTGCTGGTCTTCCAGCGCTCGGTCGGCGCCGCCGCCGACGACCTGTCCCGGACCCGGGCGCTGGACGTCGCGGCCGCGCTGGAGGCGGGGTCCCTCACCCCGGTGCTGACCGACGTCGGGGACGACTCCGTCGCCCAGGTCGTGGGATCCGGCGACCGCGTGCTGGCCGCGTCGGCCAACCTCGGGGACTCAGGCCCGATCACCGGCCTCGCCCCGGAGGGCGGCGGACCCGAGGCGTACGACCTCGAGGACGTGCGCGACGACGACGAGACGGAGGACTTCCGGGTCTGGGCGGTCACCGCCCGCGGTCCGGCCGGTCCGGCCGTCGTCTACGTCGGGCACAGCACGGAGGCGACCGGCGAGACGGTGGCGAGCCTGGTGGGCGCCCTCGCCCTGGGCCTGCCCCTGGTCCTCCTCGCCGCGACCGGCCTGCTGTGGATGCTGATCGGCCGGACCCTGCGCCCGGTCGAGGAGGCGCACGCACGGCAGCGGGCGTTCGTGGCCGACGCGGCCCACGAGCTGCAGAGCCCACTGGCGGCGTACCGCACCACGCTCGAGGTCGGTCTCGAGGGTGGAGGATCCACCGACTGGCCGGACACCGCACGATTGCTCCTCGCGGACGGCACGCGGATGGAGCAGCTGGTGCGGGACCTCCTCTACCTGGCCCGTCAGGACGAGGGGCCCGCGCTGCACCGCCTGGTCGACCTCGACGACGTGGTGCTCGAGGAGGCCCGTCGGTTGCGGTCGAGTGCCCGCGTGGAGATCGACACGTCGGGGGTGAGCGCCGCGCCGGTCCACGGTTCCTCTGGTGATCTGGGTCGTCTGGTCCGCAACCTGCTGGCCAACGCCGACCGGCACGCGACCACCCGGGTCACGGTGAGCCTGGGCGCGGACGCCGACGCGGGGACGGTCCGGCTCGTGGTGGCCGACGACGGCCCGGGCGTGCCGCCCGACCAGCGGGACCGGGTCTTCGACCGGTTCTTCCGCGGCGACGAGGCCCGCGCGCACGACGACGGCAGCACGGGTCTCGGCCTCGCGATCGTGCGGTCGGTGGCCGAGCAGCACGCGGGCACCGCCACCCTCGAGGCCGGAGGTCCGGGAGCCGTGTTCGTGGTCGAGCTCCCCAGCGCCTGACCCCGTGCTCACCGGTCAGGGGGAATAACCCGACGTGTGCGACCATTGGTGCTGGTAACCCGCTTTGATTCGACTTCTGAGGAGCACCGCATGACCGAGCAGGTCGAGACCGCCACTGACCGCCGCACCGACCAGATCAACCTGAGCGATGTCGCCGCAGGCAAGGTCAAGAGCCTCCTCGAGCAGGAGGGCCGCGATGACCTGGCCCTGCGCATCTCCGTGCAGCCCGGTGGCTGCTCGGGCCTGCGCTACCAGCTCTTCTTCGACGAGCGCACCCTCGACGGCGACGTCACCACCGACTTTGACGGCGTGACCGTCGTCGTCGACCGGATGAGCGTCCCCTACCTCAACGGCGCCATGATCGACTTCGTCGACTCGATCGAGAAGCAGGGCTTCACGATCGACAACCCCAACGCGACCGGCTCCTGCGCCTGTGGAGACTCCTTCCACTGACCTCGAGCACGACGAAGGGCCCCCGCCGATGGCGGGGGCCCTTCGTCGTACGTGCCGGTCAGCGCCCGTAGAGCGCCTCGGCAAGGCGGGCGGCCGCCTCGCTGACCCGGATGTCGCGCTTGGCGACCTCGCGCGGGTAGTCCTCGTAGCGGATGCTCGGCGCGGCGGAGACCGCGGCCCGCGCGGCGTGCTCGAGGCGCAGGTTGCGGCTGGTCGCGCGGCAGTCGGCGGCCATCTCGCTCGTGCTCGCGAGGTCGGCGTGGGTCAGGCGTGCGGCGCTGTCGGGAGACGTCATGCGGCCGACGCTAGGGGCTACCGAAGGGTATCCCCAGCCGTACCCGGGGGTAGTGTTCGCGCGTGCCTCTGCTGATTGCCGGATCCATCGCGACCGACCATCTGATGTCCTTCCCGGGGAAGTTCTCCGACAGCCTGGTCGTCGACCAGCTCGACAAGCTGTCGGTCTCCTTCCTGGTCGAGGAGCTGGAGGTGCGCCGCGGCGGGTGCGCCGCCAACATCTGCTTCGGACTGGGCAACCTCGGCCTCCGGCCCGTGCTCATCGGCGCGGTCGGCGAGGACTTCGCGGAGTACCGCGCCTGGCTGGAGCGGCACAACGTCGACTGCACCGCCGTCCACATCTCGCAGACCCGGCACACGGCCCGCTTCGTGTGCACCAACGACTCGGCGCACGCCCAGATCGCGTCGTTCTACGCCGGCGCCATGAGCGAGGCCCGCGAGATCGAGCTCAAGCCGATCGTCGACCGCGTCGGGACCCCCGACTTCGTGCTCATCGGCCCGGACGACCCGCAGGGCATGCTGCGCCACACCGACGAGTGCCGCCAGCGCGGCTACCGCTTCGTCGCCGACCCGTCCCAGCAGCTCGCGTTCGGTGACGGCGACCTCATCCGCCCGCTCATCGACGGCGCCGAGATCCTCTTCTCCAACGAGTACGAAGCCAGCCTGATCATCCAGAAGACCGGCTGGTCGGCCGAGGAGGTCCTCGACCGCGTCGGCACCTGGGTCGTCACCCTCGGCGCCGCGGGCGTCCGCATCGACCGCAAGGGCGAGGAGTCCATCACGGTCGGCGCGGTCCCCGAGATCGAGAAGGTCGAGCCGACCGGCGTCGGCGACGCCTTCCGGGCCGGCTTCCTCGCCGCCCTCGGCTGGGGCCTCGGCCTCGAGCGCGCCGCGCAGCTGGGCTGCCTGCTGGCCGTCCACGTCGTCGAGCAGGTCGGCACCCAGGAGTACACGCTCTCGCGGGCCGCCTTCCTGCGGCGGCTGGAGGCGACGTACGGCGCGGACGCCGTCAGCGACGTCGAGCCGCACCTGCGCACGCTGCACCCGTGACTCAGACCACCCGCCGCACGAGGTAGCGCGGCGCGCCGTCGTCGGCGACGTCCTCGCCGACGTACTCCTGCTCCCGCATCCGGCACCACGCCGGGACGTCGACGCGCGCGGCGGGGTCGTGGGCCACGACGGCGAGCACCTGCCCCGGTGCGACGTCGTCGAGGTGGCGGGCCAGCTCGATGATCGGCATCGGGCAGCGCAGGTCGCGGCAGTCGAGCTCGAGGTCCGGGACGCTCACAGGCCGACCCTCGCACGGATGTCGCGGACCACGCCGGGCAGCACGTCGCAGAAGGCGTCGACCTGCGCGCGGGTGGCGTCCCGCTGCAACGAGAGGCGGACGTTGCCGTGGGTGAGCACGCCCATCGCCTCGAGCACGTGGCTCGGTGCCAGTGTCGACGACGTGCACGCCGAGCCGCTGGCGATGCCGAAGCCGCGACGGTCGAGCTCGTGGACGAGGGCCTCGCCGTCGACGTACAGGCAGGAGAAGGTCACCAGGTGGGGGAGTCGGGCGACGGGGTCCCCGACCACCTCCACGTCCGGCACCTCGGCGGCGACCCGGCGGCGTACGCCGTCCACGAGCGCGTGGTGGCGGGCGTTGACCTCGTCGCGCTCGGCCACCACCGCCTGGAGAGCCGCGGCGGCGGCCAGTGCGGCGGGGACGTTCTCGAAGCCGGAGGACCGCTCGTCCACCCGGTCGTCGCCGGGGAAGGGGCTGCGCCAGCGCGTGCCCTTGCGGACCAGGAGCACGCCCACCCCGGCCGGGCCGCCCCACTTGTGGGCGGAGCCTGCGGCCGCCGCCCATCCGCCGGGCAGGGGCAGGCGGCCCATCGAGGCGCAGGCGTCGGTGAAGAGGGGGACGTCGTGGGGGAGCTCGAGCTCGCCGACGGGCTGGGCGGTGCCGACCTCGTGGTTGGCGGTCTGGAGGGCCACGACGCCGACCTCCGGCGCGATGGCGCCCAGGAGCTCGTCCCCGCGGACCCGGCCGAGGCGGTCACACCCGACGGACACGCCCCGGGCGCCCCACGCCACCGCGTGCAGGACCGCGGAGTGCTCCACCGCGGAGTGGACGACGACGTCCCCGCGCCGCGACCCCTTCACGAGGCCGAGCAGGCCCCGGTGGACGGCGTCGGTGCCGCTGCCGGTGAAGGTCACCTCGTCCGCCCGTACGCCGAGCGCGTCGGCCGTCGCCTCCCGGGCGTTGTCGAGCAGCAGCCGGGCGTCGCGGGCCCGGCCGTGGAGGCGTCGCGGGTCGGCGTACCCCCGGTCGAGTGCCGCCAGCAGGACTTCCCGCGCGGCCGGGTGCAGGGACGTGGACGAGGCCGCGTCCAGGTCGATGGACCGGCCGTCGTCCGGCCCGCTCGGGCCGGCACCGGACGGGTTGCTCACGCGCCGAACCTAGACCATCGCCCCGACGGTCCCCGTCCTGCGGCGGATGTGCGCGCCGACACCCCACCCGCCCCACCCACACGACCTGATTGGAGATAGTGTTCGCACAGTCGAGACTGACCGAAAGAGAGGCTCGTTCGTGGGTCTGCAACTTCCCAAGCGTGCAGCCGTGCCCGTACGTCGGGTCGCGGCCGGTGTGCTCGTGGGCGCCCTGCTGCTGCTCCTGAGCGCCTGCGGCGACGCGGCTGACAGCGACCAGATCGCCCGGCTGGCGATGCCGGAGCCGATGACCGAGACGGGTCCGGCGACCTACGACCTGTGGCGCTACGCGTGGCTGGCCGCCATGGTGACCGGCGTCATCGTCTGGGGCCTCATCTTCTGGGTCGTCTTCCGCTTCCGCCGCCGCAGCGACGACGAGATCCCGGTGCAGACGCGCTACAACCTGCCGCTGGAGATCTTCTACACGATCGCTCCGATCATGATGGTGATCGTCTTCTTCTACTGGACCGTCAAGGTGCAGGACGAGGCCATCGCCCTCGAGCCCGAGCCCGACCTAGTCGTCGACGTCGTCGGCCAGCAGTGGTCCTGGACGTTCAACTACACCGAGCAGGGCGACGGCGGCCGGACGCCCTACACGTCGGGCACCGCCTCGCAGATCCCGACCCTGTGGCTGCCGGTCGACCAGACCGTCCAGTTCAACCTGAACTCACCCGACGTGATCCACAACTTCGGCGTGCCGTCCTTCCTCATGAAGATGGACGTCATCCCGGGCCGGGTCAACAAGTTCCAGGTCACGCCGACCGTCGAGGGTGACTACGCCGGCAAGTGCTTCGAGCTCTGCGGCACCTACCACTCGCGGATGCTCTTCAACGTCAAGGTCGTCAGCCAGGCCGACTACGACGCCTACCTCCTCGACCTCGCCGACCAGGGCTGGATCGCCGACGAGCCGCTCCTCGGTGGCTCCGACGCCATCACCCAGGCCGGCCTGGACGACGAAGACACCGAAGGGAGCACGGAGTGACCGCCACCGCGACCCCGGGCACCACCAGCACCACGCCGGACACCGGCAAGACGCT
Organism: Nocardioides sp. Soil777; assembly: GCF_001428425.1. NCBI lineage: Bacteria > Bacillati > Actinomycetota > Actinomycetes > Propionibacteriales > Nocardioidaceae > Nocardioides > Nocardioides sp. Soil777. The sequence continues at coordinate 174,860 of NZ_LMSN01000001.1, read as the reverse complement.
GGGCCAGCAGCTGGTCCGCATCATGACCACGACCGATCACAAGCTGATCGGCAAGATGTACCTCATCACGTCGTTCGGGTGGTTCATGGTCGGCGGCCTGATGGCCATGCTGATCCGCTCGGAGCTCGCGTTCCCGGGCCAGCAGGTCGTCAACGACGAGCTCTACAACCAGCTCTTCACGATGCACGGCACGATCATGCTGCTGCTCTTCGCGACGCCGCTGTTCTTCGGCTTCGCCAACGTCATCATGCCGCTCCAGATCGGCGCGCCCGACGTGGCGTTCCCGCGCCTCAACATGTTCAGCTACTGGCTGTTCCTCTTCGGCGGGCTCATCGCCGCCTCCGGCTTCCTGACCCCGTCGGGTGCCGCGAGCTTCGGCTGGTTCGCCTACACGCCGCTCTCCGACGGCGTCCGCTCGCCGGGCGTCGGTGGCGACCTGTGGATCATGGGCCTGTGGATGGCCGGCCTCGGCACCATCCTCGGTGCCGTCAACTTCATCACCACGATCATCTGCATGCGCGCCCCCGGCATGACCATGTTCCGGATGCCGATCTTCGTCTGGAACGCGCTGGTCACCTCGCTGCTCGTGCTGATCGCCTTCCCGATCCTCGCCGGCGCGCTGCTCTCGCTCGAGGCGGACCGCCTGCTGGGTGCGCACGTGTTCGACCCGGCACACGGTGGCCCGATCCTGTGGCAGCACCTGTTCTGGTTCTTCGGCCACCCGGAGGTCTACATCATCGCGCTGCCGTTCTTCGGCATCGTGTCCGAGATCCTCCCGGTCTTCAGCCGCAAGCCCCTCTTCGGCTACGTCGGCCTCGTCGGCGCCACGCTCGGCATCGCGATCCTCTCGGTCGCCGTGTGGGCGCACCACATGTTCGTCACCGGTGCCGTCGACCTACCGTTCTTCTCCGGCATGACGTTCCTCATCGCGGTGCCCACCGGAGTGAAGTTCTTCAACTGGATCGGCACGATGTGGGGGGGATCCCTGTCCTTCGACACCCCCATGCTGTGGTCGATCGGCTTCCTCACGACCTTCCTCTTCGGTGGCCTGACGGGCGTCATCCTGGCCAGCCCGCCGCTCGACTTCCACGTGTCCGACTCCTACTTCGTGGTGGCGCACTTCCACTACGTGGTCTTCGGCACGGTGGTGTTCGCGATGTTCGCGGGCTTCTACTTCTGGTGGCCCAAGATGACCGGCCGGATGCTCGACGAGCGCCTCGGCAAGCTGCACTTCTGGCTGTTGTTCGTCGGCTTCCACACCACCTTCCTCGTCCAGCACTGGCTGGGTGTCGAGGGCATGCCGCGCCGCTACGCCGACTACCTCCCCGAGGACGGCTTCACCACCCTCAACCAGGTGTCCACCATCGGTGCCTTCCTGCTCGGGGCCTCGACGCTGCCGTTCCTCTACAACGTCTACGCCTCGATGAAGTCCCCGATGGTCGGCGTCGACGACCCGTGGGGCTGGGGCCGTTCGCTCGAGTGGGCCACCAGCAGCCCGCCGCCGCGCCACAACTTCCACACCCTGCCTCGCATCCGCTCCGAGTCGCCGGCCTTCGACCTCCACCACCCGGAGATCGCGATGCTCGAGCTCGCCGAGAACGACGCCGAGCGTCGTGGTGAGCCGGCCGACGCACCCGACGTGGACGGACGCGAGGAGATGCTGCGCGGACGCGTCGACGGCAACGACACCACCGGAGGGGACGCCCGATGAAGGCTGAGTCCTGGATCTTCATCATCACCACGATCTTCTTCGTGCTGGTGACGCCGGCCTACTGGTTCATCACCGGTGACTGGACGGGCACGTCCGCCCTGACGATGACGGCCCTGCTGACGCTGATGATCTCGCTCTACCTCGGCTTCCACGCGGCCAAGATGGACCCGCGTCCCGAGGACCGCAAGGACGGCGAGATCGCCGACGGAGCGGGCGAGCTCGGCTTCTTCCCGCCGTACTCGTGGTGGCCGCTGTGGTGCGCCATGGCGCTGGGCACCATGGTGTTCGGCACGGCCATGGGCGCCTGGTGGCTCCTGATCATCGGTGGCGCGATCGGCGCGATCACGCTCTCCGGCTGGATCTACGAGTACTACCGCGGCGAGCACGCGCACTGATTCTGCCCCGTCAGGGCACGCGGTTACCCTAGAAGCGACCTGGCTCCACGCCTTCTGGGGGATCGCTCGCGCATGCACGCTCACGACCGCACCAGCACGCCGTCCGTACGCCGCGTCGGCGCAGCCCTCTCCGGAGTGCTGCTCTGCGCCGCGCTGGCGGCGTGCCAGTCGTCCACCTCCAGCGACCCGGACGCCTCCTCGGCACCCCGCGGAGGCGACGCCACGCAGGCGGCGGAGAAGGCCGACCCGGTGCGGTTCGCGCTCGGCGTACGCAACCCGAATGCCATGCCGATCGGGCAGCCGGTCGAGCTGACCGCCGAGGGTGGCGAGCTGACCAAGGTCGTGGTCACGGCCGGCGACGGCACCCGGCTCGCGGGCGAGGTCGACGGGGGCACCTGGCTGTCCACGGGACGCCTGGAGCCCGGCACCGACTACGTCGCGCGCAGCAGCGCCGTGCGCAGCGACGGCCAGGAGGTGACCCGCCCGGTGCGATTCCGCACCCAGGAGCTGACCCTGGACCAGCAGACCTACCCGTCCGTGGCGCCGCTCGCCGGCGAGACCGTCGGCGTCGGCATGCCCGTGGTCGTCACCTTCGACGTGCCCGTGTCGGACAAGGCCGCCTTCGAGCGCCACATGACGGTGACCAGCACCCCGGCCCAGCCGGGCACCTGGCACTGGATGAGCGACAACGAGGCCCACTACCGCCCGCGGACGTACTGGCAGGCCGGCACCGACGTGTCGGTCGACATCGACGTCAACTCGGTCCCGGCCGGCAACGGCATCTACGGCCAAAAGAGCCGCACCGTCGACTTTCAGGTCGGCGACGCACACGTCTACAAGGTCAACGCACAGACCCACCAGATGCAGGTCTTCAGCAACGGCACGCTGCTGCGGACGCTCCCGATCACCACCGGCAAGCCGGGCTTCACCACCCGCTCGGGGACCAAGGTCATCATGGAGATGTTCGACGAGCGCCGGATGAACTCCGAGACCGTCGGCATCAGCGCCGACGACCCGGAGGCCTACGACATCGACGACGTGCAGTGGGCGATGCGGCTCACCTACTCCGGCGAGTTCATCCACGCCGCCCCGTGGTCCGTCGGCTCCCAGGGCAGCGCCAACGTCTCGCACGGCTGCACCGGCCTCTCCACCGCCGACGCCGGCTGGCTCTACGCCATGAGCCGCCGCGGCGACGTCGTGGAGTACACCGGCACCGACCGCTGGATGACGCTCACCAACGGCTACGGCGACTGGAACGCCTCCTACGCCGACTACAAGGCCGGCTCCGCCCTCTCCTGAGCTCCGGCCGGCTCGGGCTCCGTCGTCCAGTAGCGGTAGAGGCAGCACGCCGCGACGGCGCACAGCAGGTGCCACACGGCGTGGCCCTGGACCCACGAGTGCGGGTCGCACAAGGGAGCACCGGACCGAGACAGGGTCCAGACGGCGAAGGCGACCGCCATGGTGGTCAGGGCCGCGACGATCCACGCCACTCCCGCCGGGCTGTCGGCGCGGCGGCGGAGCCGGACCTCGAGGACCACGGCCACCACCAGCACGACCGTGAACGCGGCGTTGCCGGCGTTGTTGACCACCGGGAGGGTCCCGGCCCGGCCGATGAGGTCGCCGAGCGCCACGAGCGCGACGAGGGCGGCCACGAAGGTGCCGACACCGTGCCCGGAGAGCCGGATCCCGGCGTACGCCGCGGCGAAGCCGGCCAGGACGTACATCGAGAGCTGGTCGAGCCGGCCGCCCAGCTCGCTCTGGGTGGCGTGCATGGCCATGCTGCCCGGTCCCAGCAGGACCACGACGACGGCGTACGACGTGGCGAGACCGCGCCGGGCCAGGCGACCGTGGGGGAGCCCGGCGTGCCAGCCGATGGCCAGGCCGGCGAGCACGAAGCCGAGGTTGCTGAGCGTGTTGGCCGGCTGACGGACCGGGCCGACGGGCTCGACCTCGCAGAACTCCGCACCCCGGCCGACGTCGGCGCCCAGCCACCCGAGACGGACGGCCACGACGAGGAGGGCGAGGGACACCAGCGCCGTGGTCGAGGCGACGAGCACGGGACGCAGGCTGCGGCGGTCGGGACGGGTGATCGTGGACTCCTGGAGACGGGAAGCGCCCCGGACCCTGGGCGGGTCCGGGGCACTCACCTCGTGCCGTGTGCGGTGGTCAGTGGCCGCCGCGGAGCGGAGCGTCCTCGACCGTGTGGTCGCTGTGGCCGTCGAACTGGTGGCCGTCCGCCGGGTGGTCGAGACCGGCCTCGAGCTCGTGCTCGTGGGCGGCGTGGTGGTGCGCCTCCTCGATCTCGGCCGCGGTGGGCTTCTGCACGTTGTGGCGGAACATCCCGTCCGACAGCTTGGCCCGCAGCGCCTGGACCCGGGAGCCCGGGGCCACGACGCCGTTGCTGTCGGTGTCGCCCTCGACGGTGTAGATCTCGTCGCGCTCACGCGCCGTGAGGGTGTAGGCCGCCGTGTCGCTGATCGGCAGGTGACGCTCGGCGTAGCCGCCGTCGGGGGACCGCATGATGATGCCGGTCTCGTAGCCGTGCAGCAGCTTCTCGTTGTCGTGACGCTGCAGCGAGATGCACCAGCGGCGCGTGACGATGAAGGCGATCAGGGGACCGAGGAAGACCGCCACCCGCATGAAGTAGGTGATCTGGTTGATGCTCAGGTCGAGCCTGATGGCGATGATGTCGTTGCCGCCGGCGGCCCAGGCCAGACCGTAGAAGGTCATCAGGGACACCATCACCGCGGTGCGGGTCGGTGCGTTGCGCGGGCGCTGGAGCAGGTGGTGGTCGCGCTTGTCACCGGTGATCCAGCCCTCGAGGAAGGGCAGCAGCATCAGGATGACGAGCATCAGCGGCGGCACGATGAGGATCGGGATCATGACGTTCCACGAGATCGTGTAGCCGAAGATCACCGACTCCCAGCCGGGCATGATGCGCAGCAGCCCGTCGGGCCAGCCCATGTACCAGTCGGGCTGCGATCCGGCGGTGACCTTGGTCGGGTCGTAGGGGCCGAACTTCCACACCGGGTTGATCGTCATCAGGCCACCCATGAGGGCGGTGACGCCGAAGACGATGAAGAAGAAGCCACCGGCCTTCGCGGCGTACACGGGCAGCATCGGGAAGCCCACGACGTTGTCGTTGGTGCGTCCGGGTCCGGGCCACTGCGTGTGCTTGTGGTAGACGAGCAGCAGCATGTGCGCGGCGATGAGGCCGAGCAGCAGGCCCGGGATGAGCAGCACGTGGATGATGTAGAGCCGCGGGATGATCGCGTCGCCCGGGAACTCGCCGCCGAAGAGGAAGAACGACATGTAGCTGCCCAGGACCGGGGTGGCCTTGAGGAAGCCGTCCGCGGCGCGGACGCCGGTGCCGGAGAGCAGGTCGTCGGGGAGCGAGTAGCCGGTGAAGCCCTCGAGGGTGCCGAGGAGCAGCAGCAGGCAGCCGATCACCCAGTTGAGCTCACGCGGCTTGCGGAAGGCGCCCGTGAAGGCCACGCGGAGCAGGTGCACCATCATCGAGGCGATGAAGAGCATCGCCGCCCAGTGGTGCATCTGGCGCATCAGGAGGCCGCCGCGCACGTCGAACGAGATGTTGAGCGTCGAGGCCATCGCTTCCGACATCGCGATGCCGCGGAGCTGGTCGTAGGAGCCCTCGTAGTGGATCTCACCCATGCTGGGGTTGAACCACAGCGTCAGGAAGACGCCCGAGAGCAGCAGGACCACGAAGCTCCACAGGGCGATCTCGCCCAGCATGAAGGACCAGTGGTCCGGGAAGACCTTGCGCAGGTTCTTGCGCATCGCCGTGGCCAGGCCGAGGCGGTCGTCGGCCCACGTGGCCACGCCGCCGATCTTCGACGGCTTGGACGCGGTCGCCGCGGTCGAGCCGTTGGTGCTCGCGACCTTGCTCGTGTCGAGACTCATTGCTTCTCACGCTCCCAGTAGCTGGCCCCGATGGGCTCAGTGAAGTCGCTCTGTGCGATCAGGTAGCCCTCGTCGTCGACTGCCAGGGGCAGCTGGGGGAGGGGACGGTGAGCGGGTCCGAAGACGACCTTGGCCGAGTCGGCCAGGTCGAACGTGGACTGGTGGCACGGGCAGAGCACGTGGTGCGTGGTCCGCTCGTACAGGGAGATCGGGCAACCCACGTGGGTGCAGATCTTGGAGTAGCAGATGATCCCGTTGACGGTCCAGTTCTCGCGACCCTCACCGGGAGTGATGTCGCCCGGCTCCATCTTGACGACGATGATCGCGCCCTTGGCCTTCTCGACCTGGAGCGGGACACCCTCGATCTCGGGGTAGCCGTTCTCCTCGGTGGGGAACAGCGCCTCGGGAGCGGCGTTGACGAGGTCGCCGATCTCGAGCTCGGAGGCCTTGATGGGCGTGCCGACCACGTCGCGTACGACGCGCATGCCCTTCTCCCAGATGGTGCTGGCGAGCTTGTCGCCCGGCGCAGGGCCGAGGTCGCGGAGCAGCACGACGGCCGGCAGGCCGAGCAGGGCGACCGAGCCGATCAGCGTGTTGCGCACCAGCGGGCGGCGCCCGATGCCGGACTCCTCGCCGCCGAGGGCGAGGGCCTCGAGCGTGGCGTCCCGGTCCTCCTGCGACGAGGCGGCGGCGTGGCGCATCTCCACGATCTCGTGGTCACCCATGAGCTTGCGGGCCCACTGGATGATGCCGATGCCGATGAGCAGCAGGGCCAGACCCAGGGTGGTGCCGAGCGCGACGGTGGAGGCTCCGAGACCCATGAAGGTGTCGAAGTTGTCGCCGATCTCGAGCGTGAAGTAGGCGACGACGAAGAGCAGGGCGCACACCATGGAGAGCCCGAACATCGCGGCGACCTGGCGCTCGGCGCGCTTCTCGGCGCGCTCGTCGACGTCGGTGGGACGCCACTGGTGGGCGGGGAGGCCGGGGTTGGGGATCGGCTCCTCCAGCACGGCCGGGGTGTGGTTGCCGTGCGACGGCACGGCCGGAGTGTTGTCGTGCGAGTCGGTCATGCCTCGGCCCCTTCCTTGATCTTCGAGCTGCGCGTGGTGTGGGCGGCGATCCAGACTGCGAAGCCGACCAGGCCACCGATGCCGAGCACCCAGCCGAACAGTCCCTCGGACACGGGGCCGAGGCCGCCGAGGCCGAAGCCGCCGTACTCAGGGGTCTCCTCGAGACTACCCAGGTAGGCAATGACGTCGCGCTTCTCCTCGGGGGAGAGGTTGCCGTTGCTGAAGGTGGGCATCGTCTGCGGGCCGGTCAGCATGGCCTGGTAGATGTACTTGGGCTCGACGCCGTGCAGGGTCGGGGCGTAGCCGCCGCGCGGCATGGCTCCGCCGGCGCCGTTGAAGTTGTGGCACGCGGTGCAGTTGGTGAGGAAGATCTGGCCACCGCGGCTGATGGCCTCCTCGCGCTCCTCCTCCGACAGGCCGTCGATGGAGTAGTCGGACTCGCTAGGGATGGCCGGGCCGGGCGCCAGCGACGCGACGTACGCCGCGAGCGCAGCGATCTCGTCCTCGTTGTAGACGGGCTTCTTGCGCGGGGCCTGCTGGCCGGGGTTGGCCATCGGCATGCGGCCGGTGCCGACCTGGAAGTCGACGGCGGCAGCGCCGACGCCCACGAGCGAGGGGCCGATCTGGTAGCCGTCGCGGGCCGTGGAGATGCCCTCGCCGTTCTGGCCGTGGCAGAACGAGCAGCCCACGAGGAAGAGCTCGCGGCCCTCGGCGATGAGCTCCTCGTCGCTGGTGCTCTCGGCCTGGGCCGGCGAGAACGCGGTGTAGAGACCACCGGTCATCAGCAGGCCGAGGAGGAGGACGACGAGTCCGGCGAGGGGGCCGCGGCGGTGTCGGGAGATCCGACCTGCGGAGCGGTTCAACAAGCGCACAGTGAGTCCTAGCTGTCCGGGTCGGGGGGCTTACTTGATGAGGTAGATCGTGGCGAAGAGCCCGATCCAGACGACATCGACGAAGTGCCAGTAGTAGGACACGACGATGGCGCTCACGGCTTGCTCATGGGTGAAGCGCCGAGCGATGTAGGTGCGGCCGAGGACGAGGAGGAAGGCGATCAGGCCGCCGGTCACGTGGATCCCGTGGAAGCCGGTGGTCAGGTAGAACATCGTGCCGTAGGCGGAGTCCGGGATCGTGACGCCCTCGTGGATGAGCTCGGCGTACTCCAGCGCCTGGCCGCCGATGAAGATCGCGCCCATGACGTACGTGAGGATGAACCACTCACGCAGGCCCCAGCCGCTGACCTTGAAGACCGAGCCGGTGCGGCCGACCTGGCCGCGCTCGGCGGCGAAGACGCCGAGCTGGCAGGTGAGCGAGGACAGCACCAGGATCGCGGTGTTGGCCGTCGCGAACGGCACGTTGAGCACCTCGGTCTCCTGCGCCCACAGCTCAGGGCTGACGGCGCGGATCGTGAAGTACGCCGCGAAGAGGGCTGCGAAGAACATCAGCTCGCTGGAGAGCCAGATGATCGTCCCCACGCTGACCATGCTGGGTCGGTCGTGGTGCCCGTGCAGTCGGGATGCCGGAATCGCTGTTGCTGTCGCCACGGACGCCATTATGTCTGTAGCCGCCTCGGAGGGCACCCCGACCCCCTCACTATCCACGTCATATTGTTCACATCGTGATGACCGCCGCGTGGACGACCGATCCGGTCCTTCCGAGATTCACCGTCGGGAGAGTCTTCACCGACTGGGGGATCGACCCCGTGCCGTTCGTGCTGGCCGTCTGGGTGGCCGGCGTCTACCTGGTCGGCGTGGCGATGCTGCACCGCCGTGGGGACCGCTGGCCGGTCGGTCGGACCGTGTCGTTCGTCGTGCTCGGGATGGGCTCGTTCGTGTTCGCCACCGCCTCCGGCCTGGCGCGCTACGACACCACGCTCCTGAGCGTGCACATGGTGCAGCACATGATCCTCACGATGGTCGTGCCGCTGTCGCTCGCCCTGGGTGCCCCGATCACGCTCGCCCTCCGGACGCTCCACGCCCGACCGCGGGCCTGGCTGCTCGTGGTGCTGCACTCGCGGGTCGCCCGGGTGCTGTCCTTCCCGCCGCTCGCGTTCCTGCTGTACGTCGTCTCGCCGTGGGCGCTCTACTACACGTCCTGGTACGACGCCTCGCTCGCGTCGCCCTTCGTGCACGAGATGATGCACATCCACCTCGTCGCCGTCGGCGCGCTCTTCTTCTGGCCGTTGATGGGCATCGACCCGCTGCCGGGGCGCGTGGGCTACCCGTTCCGGGTGCTGCTGACCGTCATGACGCTGCCGTTCCACGCGTTCCTCGGTGTCACGATCATGGGCCAGACCACCCTCATCGGGGAGTCGCACTACACGGCGCTGCGGGAGGGGCCGATGGGCGCCTGGCTGCCGCCGATGCTGGAGGACCAGCACGTGGCCGGCGGGATCCTGTGGGCCACGGGTGACCTGATCGGGCTGGTGTTCTTCGCCGTGCTCTTCGTCCAGTGGGTGCGCTCGTCGCACAAGGAGGCCGCGCGGGAGGACCGGCGCCTCGACATGCTCGAGGCGCGCGAGGCCCGCAGCGCGGCGACCGATACGATGCGGACGTGACCGACACCACGCGACCGCTCAAGGTCCTCGTCTACAGCGACGACGTCGACACCCGCCAGCAGGTCATCCTCGCGCTGGGGCGTCGCCCCCACCCCGACCTGCCCGAGCTGGAGTACGTCGAGGTGGCCACCGAGCCCGTCGTCATCCAGAACATGGACGCCGGCGGCATCGCCCTGGCGATCCTCGACGGTGAGGCCGTGCCCGCCGGCGGGATGGGCATCGCCAAGCAGCTCAAGGACGAGATCTTCCAGTGCCCGCCCGTGCTGGTGCTGATCGGCCGCCCGCAGGACGCGTGGCTGGCCACGTGGTCGCGCGCCGAGGCCGTCGTGTCGCACCCGCTCGACCCGGTGCAGCTCGCGGAGGCGGTCGTCTCACTGCTGCGCCCCGCCGTGCCCGCCACGTCCTGACCCCACCATCATGGTGGCCATGTCTTCTCCGGGGTCTTCCGCCGCGTCGCACACCTGGCCCGACGTCCTCACCACGCTGGTGGGCGGGCACGACCTGACCGGTGAGCAGGCGCGCTGGGCCATGGACCAGGTGTTCGCCGGCGAGGCGACGCCGGTCCAGGTGGCCGGCTTCGTCGTCGCGCTGCGCTGCAAGGGCGAGACCGTCGAGGAGGTCTCGGGCATCGCCGACGCGATGCTCGCCGCCGCCAACCCCATCTCCGTGCCCGGTCGTCTGCTCGACGTCGTCGGCACCGGGGGAGACCGGTCGATGTCGGTCAACATCTCGACGATGTCCGCGATCGTCGCGGCCGGGGCCGGCGCGACCGTCGTCAAGCACGGCAACCGGTCGGCATCGTCCAAGTCGGGCTCGGCCGACGTGCTCGAGGCGTTGGGCATCCGGCTCGACCTGCCGATCCCGCGGGTCGCGGCGATCGCTGCCGAGGCGGGCATCACGTTCCTGTTCTCCGCCGCGTTCCACCCGGCCATGCGCCACGCGGCCGTCCCGCGCCGCGAGCTCGGCATCGCCACGACCTTCAACCTGCTCGGCCCGCTGACCAACCCGGCGCGTCCGGCCGCCCAGGCCATCGGCTGCGCCGACGCCCGGATGGCGCCGGTGCTCGCTGGCGTGTACGCCGCGCGCGGCGTCGACGCGTGGGTCTTCCGCGGGGACGACGGGCTCGACGAGCTCACCACGACGACGACGTCCACGCTGTGGGCGGTCCACGACGGCCAGGTCACGACCCACAGCGTCGACCCCGCGTCGTACGGACTGGCGCCGGCGACCACCGAGGACCTGCGCGGCGGCGACGCTGCCCACAACGCCGAGGTCGTACGCCAGATGCTCGCGGGGGACCGGGGTCCCGTGCGGGACGCGGTGGTCCTCAACGCGGGTGCGGCGCTGGCCGTGTACGACGCCCCGGGTGCGCCGGTGGACGAGGCGCTGGCCGCTGGGGTCGAGCGCGCTGCCGCTGCGATCGACTCGGGCGACGCGCAGGCCGTGCTCGACCGGTGGGTCGAGGCTTCCTCGCGCTAGCGGGTGCTCAGCGGTAGAGGCCGCCGGCGATCGCGTAGGCGTTGACCACGATCAGCACGGAGAACATGGATCCAATGATCCGGTTGTCGTTGAGCCATTTCATGGCGAACATCAGCCACCTCCTGTGAAAGTCCAGAGTGGTCGCATGCCCAGAGAAGTTGAAGCCCAAACCTGGGTATCTACAGGGACAAGACCCACGAGGCGCCGTCGCGCTGAAAGCCGAGTCGGTCGTAGTAGGGGCCGACCATCGTGGGCGAGGTGACCACGCGGCGGTAGCCGTGCTCGGTAAGCATGCCGCTGCGGCGCCAGACGAACTCGCCGGGGGAGAAGTCGCGGTAGCGCGGCGTGACGTAGTCAAGGAGCACGTGGGCGGTGTCGCCCTCGGCGCGTAGCAGCACGACGCCGACCGTCTCGTCGCCCCGCTGGACGAGGAACGCGTCCTGGTCGGTGTCCGACGGGTCGTGCACGAAGTCGGGGTTGAAGCGCAGGATGTCCGCGCCGTGCACGCGCAGGACGTGGCGGAAGTACTCGTCGTCACCGCGGACCTCGAGCACCTCGAAGGCCTCCTCGTCGTGGCGGTCGCGCACCAGCTGGACGATGAACCAGATGTTGATGGCGCAGAGCACGGCGTTCATGCCGACCATCGGCCACACACCGATGAAGGCGTTGAAGGCGAGCAGGATGACGCACGCGGCGAGGTTGAGCACCCGGAAGCGCAGCACGCGCGACTGCAGCAGGGAGTAGACGAGGAGGGCGCTCCCGCCCCAGCCGAGGATGTCGAGCCAGTGGTCTTCGAGCCAGTTCACCGGGGGAGGCTACTGCCCGGCAGGTTGGTCGTGCTCATCTGCGAACGCAGTCGGCCCGCCGGGGGATCCGGCGGGCCGACTGTAGTGCTCGATGATCAGCTGTGTCACTTGGTGACGATGAGCTTGACCACCTTGGCCTTGGAACCGGCGATCTGTGCGGTGCCCGCGTAGGTGACCTTGATCTTGTGCTTGCCGGGCTTGAGCTTGGGGAGCTTGAAGACGACCTTGCCGGCCTTGCTCGCCGACAGGCTGAGCACCTTGAGCTTCTTCTTGCCGTCCTTGATGGTGACCTTGCCGGTCGGACCAGTGACCCCGTTCGCCCGGACGTAGATCGTCAGCTTGGCCCGCTTGCTCTTCGATACAGTGAAGGGCGAGACGCTTGCAGTCGTGGTGGACACCATCTTGGGGACCGTGACCGCTGCAGTCGTGGCCGTCGCGTCCTTGTATGCGGATCGGACCGCCGTTACCTGCGCGCTCAGTTGTGCCAGAGCGTCGGTCGCAACCACGCGGTACGTCGACGAGGTCGCTCCAGGGATGGGTTGACCATTGCGCAGCCATTGGTACCGGTATGACGACGGTGCCCCAACCCAAGTCCCGGGACTTGCCGATACGGATGCTCCAATACTTGGAGTACCGGAGATCGATGGCAGGACAGTCGGGCTGAGGCCGTCCCCAGCCGTACCGACGATGCCCGGACTGGTAGAGGCTGCGTCGGTGTATCCAGGCTTGCGCCCCGTCGCGCGCAGGGAGACCGTTCGGTTGAAGTCCGTCACGGTGAGCACGTACGTCTGGGTGGTGGCGCCGGGGATGGGCGACCCGTCGCGCAACCACTGGTACGTCGTCGTGACATCGGGCTGGTTCCATACAGGGGGAGAACTCGTGAGCGTTGCGCCAACACCGCTTCCTCCTGGGGTGCCGACCTGTACGGGTGTGGTGGCGGCCAACGTGGCAACGATGACTGGCTCGGACTCAGCGACGCCGCTGTTGTAGCCGGTGCGCGTCGCAGTGACACGGAAGCTAACCGGCTTGTCCGCATCCGCAGTTGTCAGTTGGTAGGTCGTGCCGACAGCACCAACAATTGGTTCCCCGGATCGGAGCCACTGATACGTGAACGTGCTTGGTGCATTTGCCCACGTGCCGTTTCGACCCGTGAGGTAGGCACCCACTGCGGGTGCCGCTGGCATCGTCGGCCACGAGATCGTCGGAGGGATCTCCGGGATCAGCCCGTCCCCGGCCACTGGAGAGATAGCAGGGCTCGTCGTCGTCCCGTCCGCGTACCCTGCGCGCCTCCCGGTGACCTGCACGGAAATCTGCTTCCCGTAGTCGAGATTCACCAAGGTGTAGCTCGCGCCTGTGGCGCCGTTGATGATCGACCCCGAACGCAGCCACTGGTAAGTGTTTGTCACGAACGCACGGTTCCAGACAGGCTCGGTAGCCGTCAGCGTGGACCCGATCGCGGTGCCGGCTGGCGACTGGACCTGCGGAGCCGTCGTCGCCGAGAGGGCGGCGTCAACGGTGAAGGTCCGCGACAGACTTCCGAGCACGTTGTTTACGGCATCGCGTGCGGTGACCTTCCATGTGTATGCACCTGTCGACAAAGCCGCCGTCGGAGCGTAGGCCGTGGCTACGGTCTCGGTGGAGGCAACGATCGAGTTCATCGAGTTGCGGACTTCCACGCTGTAGGTGCTCGCGGAAGTGAGACGCTTCCAGCGCAACAAGGGACCGGTCGGAGCCTGGACGGATGCCTCGGCGGGAGCCAGGAGTTCGAACGGGTCGGAGGCCACCTGGAAGAAGCCGGGCTGAGACCAAGGGCCCTTGTAGAGCTGATTCTTAGGGTCGACCCGACGCACTCGCCACACGTAAGCCTTGCTGCTCGGTGCAAGGGGCGCTGTGTGCGCGTGGGCGGAGGTGCGCACCGTCTTGGCGAATACCCGATTGGGGGACGACCAGTTTGTGTCCTCGTCCTTGTAAACCTCAATCTCGTAGGCGCCCAAGAATGCTTGAGAGTCCCACGTGAACGGTCGGGTCTCGGATGAGACAGCGTTTCCCACGGGTCCGAGGAGGTTGACCCGGGGGCTCTCCTTCTTGAACGACCGCGGCGTGGACCATGCGAGGTGATTGCCCTTGGAGTCGATCGCCTGGACTCGCCACCACGACGTGCCCTCCGGGTAGAGCAATGCAGGTGAGGTGTAGGTCGGCTGGTCAACCTGTACGTCCTCGAGGAGCGTGCCGAACGTCTGGCTGTCGCTGATTTGGAGCCGGTAGAGCATCGCGGTCTGCGAGCCCTTCTCGACGGTCTGCGACCAGACCATCTCTTGGTTCGTGTCGAAATAATCCCGCCACTTGAAAGTAACTTCGGTGCCTGTCTCGACGCTGCCGTCCGCCGGTTCCTGGGGCTCCACCTTTGGGGAGAGCTTCTTAAAGGTGTGGTGGTGCGGCCGGGCGCCACCGGTCGGCGGAAGGGCGCAATTGTTCTCGCCCCGGCACGGCCTGACGTACCAGTACAGCGCCGAGTCCGCGTCGCCGGCCTGGGAGTCCGGGTAGGCCCAGATCTGGTTGGAAAGAGTGGGCGCGAACATGGTGTTCGTGGTCGCCGGGATGGCACGGGGCTCTTCGAGAAGGTTCGTAAAGTCGCGGTCGTAGCTGACGTAGACCATGTAGAAGGAGGCGCGAGGGGTCGGATCCCAGCGCAGTACGGGGGTGGACGGGACGACGCACACTCCCTCGGTTGGCACGCACGAAGATCCCGCCGTGTTTGTGGCGCCACCGTTGAGGGCAAGCCTGAAGCCCGACATGGCGTCATAGGGCGCAATGGTGAAGCGACCCTCAACCCCACGGCTGATGAGAGTGTTGTCGGCGCGATACGCGCTCACCTGCCAGTCGTAGTCGCCCGGCGCCAGAAGGGCGCGTGAGGTCTCGGTCATGGCGGCGTACGGCACGTCCTTGTTCCACAGCGCTTCGGGATCGTCGCCGAACCACACTTGGTTCATGTCAGCGGCGATGCCAATGCGTACGCGGTAGTACTTCGCGTCAGGGTGCGGCTGCCACCGGAGATTCGGTGCGTCCTTCGTCCCGGGATCGCCGATGCCTGGTGCGATAGGCCTCAAGTAGTCCGTGGGGCTGTTGGGCGCTCCCGGAGGATTGCCGGAGACGTAGAAGACGTTCGTGTACTTCACGGACGAGATGCCATCGGTGGACGTGGAATAGATCGTCCATGTGAAGGGCCCGTCGCTCGGCTTGAGCTGTTCCCGCCCACTGATGGTGTACGACGTAGCCGACGTGGTCACCTTCGGCACGGCAGACGTGCCATTCGCTTTGAAGACCTCAATCGTGTAGGTCTCAGCGCTCTTGGTTGCCGTCCACTGGAGTGTTGGCACGTCGACGGTGGCGCCGGCCGTCGGGCTCATCCCGGTGATCGTAGGCGGCAGGTACTTGAACTTCTCCGCATCGCTGTAGAAGCCCCAGATCCCCGCGGGGACACGAGCACCCTTGAGGAACGGGCGGTCCAAGGGACGCACCCGCCAGTAGTTCGTCGCCCCGGGAACCGGCTCGCAGTCCTCGTCGGGGCGGAACGGCATCGGGAGGCCGCGGTCGGTTGTGTTCACGGCAAATATGCCCGGCGTATATGTGGTACCTGCAATGACGCAGGTCTTGGTGACGATGCCGTCCGAGAAACCCTCGTCGGTGCTGATCTGCAGCTCGTACTCCGAGGCGTGCCTTACCGGGCTCCACTGGAAGTACACGGGATCGCCCACCTCAACCAGGGGTCCGGTGCCGCTCGCCGGGTACTCCGCGACAGGCTTGTGGGGCCAGTTTCGGCGGAACAACCACGACTCACTCCACGCGGACTCGTTGCCGTCGGCGTCGACGGCGCGGACGTGCCAGTAGTAGGAGGTGTTGTCCCAGGTGACCGGTGGAGAGAAACTCGTACCGTAGATGATGGTCGGCGGTGGTGGGGAGACCATCGTGGTGAAGTCGGCGTTGAGCGCTACCTCCAGTTTATAGCTCTTGGCTCCCGGCACTGGGTCCCAGTCGAGGCGGATGTCCTGGACCGGGTCGGGGACTGGGCCATCGCTAACCGCGGCGTCGACGGGCGATCGCAGATCTGGTGCGGGAAGAGCGAGGATGTCGAAGGAGGACAGGCTGCTGGGCGGCGAGTTCACGCCCCCTGCCATTGACGCGGTGACCTGCCAGTACCAGTCGCCCTTGTCGAGAGGCACATCGACGACAACAGACGTGGTCTTGGTCTTGTATGTGAGTGCGCCATTCAGGTCGTCGTCACCGTCGACCAGCACCGTGTACTCCACTGCTCCTGGCACGGCGGTCCACCGCAGGAGCGGTGGCTCACCGGGCTGCTGGAGGTCGTCGCCGGCGGTTGGCAAAAGCGGCACCGGGACCGCGCCGGTCGGAGCTGCGAAGCTGGACGTCGCGGACGAGCTCTCGTTGAGGGCGTTTGACGCGATCACTCGCCAATACGTCGTACCCGGAGTCAAGTTCTTGGTGGGTACGAAGGTGTTGCTTGCGGTGGACGCGGACTCGTACGGGGAAGAGAAGTCGGAGTTGTCGTCGACCAGAATCTGATAGCGGGTGGCGCCGGCCACGTGATCCCAGGTGAGGATGCTCGTTGACGAGCTCGCTGGGTCTTGGGAAACCTGCAGGTTGGTGGGCGTTTGGGGCGGAGCGGGGAAGGCGCTGCCTTGGCCGAGCAGCGTGACGACCAGAGCCGCCACGCCGGTGAGGCTAGCCCCAACCGTTCTGCGACCAGCAGTGATGTGCGACATCCCGGGACTCCCCTTCGTCGGTGACTCAGACCGGAACACGCTAGGTCTCACACGACGGCGATGGAGGGTAAATGGCCACCCTCTAGTCACAACGGACTACCACGTTGGACCGATCGGCGTCACTGTGGTCAGAGAGAGCTTGTTAGGAGCCGATGAACACGACGTGGGGCTACCGTTGGTCCATGATCACCGCCATCGTCTTTGTGAAGGCCGACGTCGCGCGCATCCCCGAGGTCGGCGAGGCCATTGCCGCTCTGGACGGGGTCAGTGAGGTGTACTCGGTGACCGGTCAGATCGACCTCATCGCCCTGGTGCGGGTCAGCAAGCACGAGGACATCGCGGCCGTCGTCGCGGACTCGCTCAACAAGGTGGACGGCGTGACGGCGACCGAGACGCACATCGCCTTCCGGACGTTCTCGCGGCACGACCTGGAGTCGGCGTTCTCGCTCGGTCTCGACTAGGTCTCGACTCCGCTCGACCGACGGGCGACCGCTCGACCAGGTGGCGCAATGACCCGGTCAACGGGCCGGGCGGTGCACCGTGGCCGGCAGCCGCTGCTCGTCGAAGGGCACCAGCGACAGCCGTGACTGGTTGACCGCGTCGTAGAGCGGCAGGTGCCGCGTGGCACCCCCAACCGGACAGATCCACTCACCGTCGACGTCGACGAGACGGATGCCGGGAGACTCCAGCCAGCGAAGGATCTTCTCGGTCTCCTCCGCAGTGGCGGCGGGCACGGGTCCGGGAGCCGTGCGCACCGTCTCGGCGCTCGCGCACAGCTCGCGGACGTAGCTGTGGGCGTCGGTGCCCGGTGGGATCACCCCGGCGGCCGCGAGCCGGCCGTGGCGGACGACGTGGACGCTCCAGCGCCCGTCGTCCTCCCGCCGTGCCGCGACCACCTCGGGACATCGGGTCAGGGCGGACAGGCGCTGCGTGCGCGCGGCGGCCCGCACGAACGTGGCCAGCCGGTCACGGTGGACGCCGGCCTCCTCGAAGCGCTCGAGCCCGGCAAGCAGCGTCATCCGGCGGTTGATGGCCTCGACCACCTCGTCGGGTCGGTGCAGCAGGGTGTCGCGCAGCTGCCGGACCACGGCGGCGTACGTCGCGGTGTCGACGCTGCCGTCGCACGGCGACAGGCACTTGCCCATCTCGGCCAGCACGCACGGTGAGCGGGAGGGCTCGCGGGCGAGCTTGTCGGAGCACTGGCGGATCGGAAAGGTCTCGTGCAGGGCGGCCAGGGACTTCTCCGCGGTCTTCTTCGACGAGAACGGGCCGAGGTAGTCGGCGTCGTCGTCGAGGACCCGGCGCACGAGGGACAGGCGGGGCCAGGCCTCACGCGTGAGCTTGACGAAGTGCACCTTCTCGGGGAACCGGGAGCGGCGGTTGTACTTCGGCTTGTGCTCCGCGATCAGTCGGAGCTCGCGCACCTCGGCCTCGAGGGGAGTGGCACAAGGGATGCCGGTGACCGACTCGGCCAGCCCGACCATCTCGCCCATGCGCGTGCGGGTCTCGGACGCCGTGAAGTAGGAGCGCACCCGGCTGCGCAGGTCCTTGGAGGTGCCGACGTAGAGCACCCGCTGGCGCTCGTCGCGGAAGAGGTAGACGCCGGGCAGGCGGGGGAGGCCCTCGGCGAGATGGCGCTTGCGGCGCTGGGCCTGCGAAACCCGCGATGTGAAGGTCGCGAGCTCCTCGAGAGTGTGCACCCCCTGCCCGCCGAGCCGTTCCATCAGGCCGTGCAGCACGTCGACGGTGGCGCGGGCGTCCGACAACGCACGGTGGTTGGGCGTCGTCGTGGAGCCGAAGAGCTGCGCGAGCGAGGAGAGCTTGCAGTTGGGCGCGTCGTCACGGGTGACGACGCGTCGGGCCAGCTTGGCCGTGTCGAGGACCTCGAATCGCGGCCACGGGTGGTCGTGCTCGGCAGCGAAGTGCTTGAGGAAACCCACGTCGAACGGCGCGTTGTGGGCGACGAGCACGCAGCCCTTTGCGAACTCCAGGAATGCGGGCAGCGCAGACTCGATCGGTGGGGCGTCGCTGACCATCGAGTTGGTGATGCCGGTGAGCACGGCGATGAACGGAGGGATCTCCGAGCGCGGGTTGACCAACGTCTGGAACTCGCCCAGGACCTCGCCGCCCCGGACCTTGACGGCGCCGATCTCGGTGATCATCGACCCGCCGGCCGCGGACCCGCCCGTGGTCTCGAGGTCGACGACGCAGAACGTGACGTCGCGCAGTGGTCGCCCCAGCTCGTCGAAGCTGCGTTGGGCCTCCCAGCGGGAGACGGTCGGGGCGGCACTGCTCATGGTGGGGACGCTAGATCGCGGCACCGACAACGGACGGGAGGTCGTGCCCCGCGCGTCGGTCACTAGGCTGCTCCGGTCCGCCCGAAGATCCACGCCCGACCCCTGGAGGCACCGTGCCCGCACAGATCCCCGACGCTACGCACCGCTGGCGCTGCGGAGGCTGCGGCAACCTCACGCGCTTCGACGTCACCCGCACCCGGCGTACGACGGAGTTCTGGCACTTCGACCTCGCCGGCGACCATGTCGTCGAGGAGGAGACCCTGCGAGACGAGAGCGTGGAGACCGTGTCGTGCCGCTGGTGCGGACGCGACGACGCGATCGAGATGGTCGCCCGCAACGAGGCCGGAGTCGACCCGCACGAGCAGGCCTGACGCCGTACGCCGACACGCGGTCGACACTCACGGGCAGACCGTTGTCGGTGGGGCCTGCCACGGTGCGCTGCATGACACGCATCGACTGTGACACCTGTGTGGTCCGCGGCCTGGCCTGCCACGACTGTGTGGTGACCGTGCTGCTCGGACCTCCCCCTGAGCTCACGCTCGACGACGACGAGCGCGCGGCGCTCGCCATACTCGCTCAGGGCGGGCTCGTCCCGCCGCTCCGTCTCGTCGAGCCGGTGGCGGGGCCGGTGGTCGAGTCCGCCTGACCGCTGTGTTCGACCTCACACGCACGACACGTTTCAACTCTGTGGACCAGGGATTGGCCGGTGCCCACCGCCCGGTCTACAGTGTCCGCTGGTGTGCGTGGCAATGGGCCACACGGGTCCATGCGCAGACCGCGTCTAATCCACACGCCACCGGTGCGAGCCGGGGGTGCCAGGAGCCGGGGAACCACGTCCCACCTGGGGTGAATCGGCCTCGAGAACAGCCACCGCTGTGGAGGGGTCGTAGGGCATGTCGTTGCCCGAACCCGTCAGCTCACCCGGTAGACGTGACGACAGCGAAGGACCCCCCGCCTCGTGACGTACGACCGCAAGCGACTCGGCAGCGCCCTGCTGGGAATCACGGCCATCGCCGCCATCGGCTTCGTCCCCGCATCTCCCGCTCAGGCCGAGCCGGAAATTGCGGACGTCAAGGAGCGCGTCGAACGCCTCTACCACGAGGCCGAGCAGGCGCAGGAGCGTTACAACGACGCGAAGCTCGACCTGACCGAGCTGCGCCGCGAGCTCGGCTCCCTCCGCGCCGACGAGCGCCGCCAGGACGCCCGCCTCGAGGCCGTCCGCGCGCAGGTCACCGACTCCGTCCGCCGCCAGTACGAGGGCGAGAGCATCTCCACTGTTGGCCAGGTCGTCGTCTCCAACGACCCCGCTGCCTTCCTCGGCCAGCTGTCGACCATGTCGTCGTTCAGCCAGCTCCAGGACTCCCTCTTCACCGACTACTCGACCGAGGTCGAGGCCCTCACGCTGCGTGAGGAGGCCACGGCCGACCGCGCCTCCGACATCGCCGCCACCACCGCGCAACTCGCCGAGGAAAAGGACGCCGTCGAGTCCAAGCTCGACGAGGCCAAGGAGCTCCTCGCCACCCTCGAGGAGGAGGAGCGCGAGCGCCTCCTGGCCACCTCGAACGAGACCACGTCGCGCTCGACCAGCGCCACCCGGATGCCGGCCTCCGTCCCCGCCTCGGGTCGTGCCGCCGCCGCCGTCAGCTACGCCATGGCCCAGGTCGGCGACGCCTACGTCTACGGCGCGACCGGCGACAGCGCCTTCGACTGCTCCGGCCTCACCATGCGCGCCTGGGGCGCCGCCGGTGTCGGCCTCCCGCACTCGTCGAGCGCGCAGTACGGCTCGGGCGCGCACATCGCCGCCAGCGCCCTGCAGCCCGGCGACCTCGTCTTCTACTACAGCCCGATCAGCCACGTCGGCATGTACATCGGCAACGGCATGATCGTGCACGCCGCCAACCCGAGCACCGGCGTCCAGGTCACGGGTCTCTACTCGATGCCGTACGTCGGTGCGGTCCGCCCTGGCTGATCGCCCGACCCCGAGGACCGGTCGCCCACGCTGGTGGGTGGCCGGTCTTTCGTTGTTCACGGGGCTGTTGGTCCTTGCCGTTCTCCTGGTCTGGATGCGCGACGACACGCACCGCGTCACTCCAGGCAGCGTCGTCGCGGCAGGTCCACGTCCGGGCGCTGCGGCCTCGACCCTCCATCTCCTCGAGGAGGCGGTCGAGTCGCACGACCCCAAGGCCGCGCGAGCGCTGGCTCCCGCGGGCGATGCCGCGGCCGCCACGTTGATGGGCTCGGTTGCCGACAACGCCGGCGCGCTCGACGTCGTCGACTTCTCGGCGCGCTACGTTGACGAGACCGGCGCCGGCGCCGGTGCCGATGACAGTTCGTGGACGGCGCAGGTGGTCCTGACCTGGGGCTTCGAGGGGTTCGACCGCGAGCCCGCGTCCGCGGAGGTCGCGGTGACCTTCGTGCCGGACGGGGAGACGGTGGCGATCCGCCGCTTCGGCGGCGTCGGTGACGGCATCGAGCCGCTCTGGCTCCAGGGTCCTCTGGACGTACGCCGCTCCGACGAGGCGCTGGTGATGGTTGCGTCGTCACGACCGGGTGCGGCGCGCGAGGCGGCGACGTACGCCCGGCGGGTTGCCCGCGGCACCGTCGTGGTGCGGCGCGTGCTGCCGGACTGGCAGCCGTCGGCCGTCATCGAGGTGCCGGCGTCGGCGGCGGCCTTGGACACCACCCTGGACGCCGCCGAGGGCACGTACGCCGGCATCGCTGCAGTGACCACCACCGTGGACGGGTCGGGGAGCCCCGACGCTCCCGTCCATGTCTTCGTCAACCCGGACGTGACGCGCGGGCTCCGCGGTGCCGGCGCCCAGGTCGTGATGAGCCACGAGCTCGTGCACGTGGCCACCGATGCTGCGACCAGCGCAGTGGACCTGTGGCTGCTGGAGGGCTTCGCCGACTACGTCGCGCTGCGCGACGTAACGCTCCCGCTATCCACGACCGCCGCGCGGGCGATCGAGCAGGTGCGTCGTGATGGTGCACCTCGTCAGCTGCCCGGACCGGCGGAGTTCGACACCCGGGCCACGGACCTCGAGGCGGCCTACGAGCTGGCCTGGCTCGCCTGCGCCACGCTGGCCGACGAGGTGGGTGAGCGGGCGCTGCTGGATGTCTACCGTCGCGCCTCCAATGGCACGCCGATGGAAGATGCGCTGCGTCGACACGGCACCACCGTCGAGGCGCTCATCGAGCAGTGGCGGGACCGACTGGCATCGCTGTCGTCGTGACCGGGCGCGACTGACGTCGCGGCGGAGCTTTGCGCTGGGACCTTGCTCACGAGCTCGGTCCGGGCCGGGATCAGCCGGCAAATCGAGACCCGGGCATGACGTTGCCGCACTCGCGGCGACGGGATAGGCGGGGATACTCATGGAGATGCAGCGCTGGTTGGCGCTGGAGGCAATCTTCGGCCCCGGTCACCGGGGCGGTCGCAGCGGTAGTGAGGAGCCGCCCGACGGTGCGTGAGCGGATGGCTCTCAAGTCGCATCAACTCGTCAGGGGAACATGGTCAAAAGCCAGCCATAACGGGACCAAAGAGGGTAGCCACCTGTGCTCCGAACAGCCGAACGCTGCCTGCAACGACCACAGCAATCATGGTAACCATGAGGGCGTACTCGACGGCTGTAGCTCCATGCTCGACGCGTACGCGTCGCTGAAGGCGTTTCATGCTGCTCCTCGTTTAAAGACATCTGGCCGGCGCCGCAGGACTGCGACGCCGGCCTGATGAGAGATACTTGGACTCAGAGAGCGCCCGTGACCTGCTGGAAGAGTCCGTCGAGACCGGTGCCGAGGGCCCGGACGGTGACGATGATGGCGACGGCGATGAGAGCGACCATCAGGCCGTACTCGACCGCGGTGGCGCCCTTCTCCTCGTCGCGGTGAGCGTTGAGCATGATGGTGAGGAACTGGATCATGGTGATACCCCTGGTTCGTGAAGGATGGGTCCGAAGGTGTCCGAGCCCCATGTGGACCCGTCAAGAAGAATCATGGTCCGTTGCCAGTCCCCGCGGATCGGGTGATCGGCCGTAGGTCGCTAGTTCCATGTGACTAGTGCCCCACCACCCTCCGGAACGCGCGGATGACCCGCTGGGGCGGCTCTTCCGGAACCCGCCCGGAAGGGGCCCGGGAATGGTAATGGCGCCCGTCTCCCGGGAGGGATCGGGGCGCCTTGGGCGAGCCGGCTAAGGCCGTCAGAACCGTTGCGGGGACAGGTGGTCGAGGAGTCCCATGCGCATCGCCGTCACGAGGGCCTGGGCCCGGTTGGCCGCACCCAGCTTCTGGTAGATGTGGGTGATGTGCGTCTTGGCCGTGGACTCGCTCAGGTAGAGGCGACCGGCGATCTCCCCGGTCCCGAGGCCGTCGGCGAGGAGCGCCAGCACCTCCTCCTCCCGGCCGGAGAGCTTGGGGGTGACGGGCGCCGAGGCGCGGCGCATCATGGCCGCGCTCAGTCCCGAGCAGAGGAAGGTACGCGGTGCCACCGCGGCGTGCTTCGCCGCGCTGATGACCTCGGCCGCCCGGCTGTCCTTGCCCACGAAGCCCGACGCACCCGCCTCCATGGCCGCGAATATCTGGTCGTCGCCGGCGTGCATGGTGAGGACCACGACACCGGTCGTATCGCTCAACTCGCGCACGGATCGGACTATCTCGAGGCCGTGCCCGTCGGGCAGCTGCAGATCGGTCACGACGACGTCGGGAAGGAGATCCGCGTACGCCTGTCGTGCCTCGGCCACGTTGCCGGCCTGGCCGATCACGGTCATGTCCTGGTCGCGCTCGAAGGCGCGGGCCAGGCCCTGGCGGATCAGCTCGTGGTCATCGACGAGCAGGACTGTGGTGCTCATGTGAGCGGTTCCCTTCGGGGGAGGCGGGCTGTCGGGTCTGGAGGCAGACGACGGTGCCACCGTCATGCCGGGACGAGATGCGCAGGTCGGCACCGATGGTGGCCGCTCGCTCGCGCATGGTCTGGAGGCCCCAGTGGCGGTCCTTGGGCGCGGCGTTGCCCACCCCGTCGTCCTCCACCTCGAGTCGCACGCACGACCCGTCGGATACCAGGGTGACCCAGAGGTTCGACGCGCGGGCGTGGCGGCGGACGTTGCCGATGGCCTCCTGGGCGATGCGAAGGAGCTCCATCTCGGTGCGGGAGGGCAGCGCCGGCCCGGACTCGTCGAGGAGCAGGTGGACCCGGAGCTCCGTGCCATGGCTCACCTCCCGGACGTACTCCGCCAGTGCGCCGGAGAGGCGATGCTCGGCGATCTGGTGACGCAGGTCGAAGATGGAGAAGCGCAGCTCGGTCACGACCCGGCTGATCTCCTCGCGCAGCGAGGCGGCCAGCTGCTGCGTTTCGGGCTGGTCGGAGGCGGCTTCGATCTCGTCCACGATGTAGCCGAGCGCGACGATCTCCTGGGCCACCCCGTCGTGCATCTCGCGCGCGATCCGGTTGCGCTCCTCCGCGGTCGCCATGAGGCGCACGTCGTCGAACAGCACCGCGGTGTCGAGGCGGAGAACGAACTCGTCCGCCACGGACTGCGCGCGGGCTCTCAGCTCGTCCGTCCAACCGGCCTCGCGCACCAGGACGACGGAACCCAAGCGCTGCTCACCGCCGTGTAGCCACACAGTCTCGATGTGCGGGTCGCCGTCAGGTCCGTGTGCGGCTTGCGTCAGGACCTGGTCGCCGTACGACGAGAGCAAGTCGGGGTCGGACCGCCGACCGTGGACGAAGACGGCAGACCTGTCGGCGCCGGTGGCGGCGCGCAGGGCGGTCTCGAGCTCTCCGGCGAGCTGCACACTGTCGAGACCGACGGACCCGTGACTGGCGAGGGCGTGCAACTGAGACACGAGCTGGTTGGCGGTGACGTACGGCGCCCTGCGCGCCTCGATGTCTCTCATCGACCGGGATTGCCAGCTAGCAAGAAGTCCGACCCCCATGCCAATGACCATCCACGGCGTGGACTCGAGCACCCGCTCGCTCCTCACGCCAGTGTCTGCGGTGAGAGCGAGCGTTGCGAGGGTGGTCACGCCGGTAACAAAGGCGGCGTTCACCGTGGTGACCCAACCGTGGCGTACTCCTGCGGCGATCGGGGGCACGGCCAGATAGACCAGGAGGCTCGGCTGCATGGGAGCACTGGCGAGAAGTACAGCCACAAGGAAGGCTTCACCGATCGGGATCCAAGGGCGGCTGTGGCTTGTGACGTTCCACTCCAGGGCCGTCGACACTGCACCAATCACGACCAGAGTGACCAGCAGCGGCGCGGCCTCCGTGGCCGATTCTTCGCCCAAAACGGTGCCCGCAATGAGCGCGAGCGCGAATGCTCGTGCTGCAGTGGTCACCCGCCAAGGCGTCAACGAAGGGGACGTTGCCGCACCGTCTGGCGGCGCCTTGGGACGCATCAGTTGTTGGTGCTGGCGAAGGTGTCGGCGATCTGGATTCCAGCAGGCCCAAGGATGACAATAAAGAGACAAGGAAGAATGAAGAGGACGAGTGGGATCATGATCCGAACAGGCACCTGCTGAGCTTGTTCCTCCGCCCGCTGGCGACGTTTGGTCCGCATCTCCGAACTCTGGATGCGAAGCACCCGACCGATCGGGATGCCGAGGCTGTCTGCCTGGACCATTGCAAGGCAAAAGGACTTGAGGTCAGCCAGCGACGAGCGCTCAGCCATGGCACGCATGGCCTCCGTGCGCCCGACACCGATCTGCATCTCCTGGAGGAGTCGTGCGAACTCCTGGGAGAGCGGGCCTTCGGTGTTCTTTGCGACCCTGCCCACCGCCGAGTCGAAACCGAGACCGGCCTCGACGGAGACCGTTAGCAAATCGATCGCGTCCGGTAGCGAATTGCGCATCAGCTTCTCGCGCTTGACCCCGGCGTTGTACAAAAGGACGTTAGGGAGGACGTACCCGGCTCCCCCTGCCGCGACCGTGGCCAACAGGACTCGATAGGTGGGCCAAGTGCCGCCGATGAGATACATGAAGGCCAAAGCGGCAACAACGCCCATCCCCAGAACCTTGAGGCCCATGATGCGATTGACGTCCCATGCAGGTGGGTTGCCTGCTATATCGAGGCGGTGCTGCAGTTTCTGGGCCGTATCGGCGCGCGCCATCTTGCGGCCAGTGTTGACGAATCGATCGCCCAACGGACCGAGGACACGTTCTGAGAAAGGGCGCTCCAACTCGTCCTTAAGGATGCTGGGCGCGGAGTCGAGAGCCTGAATCGCTGCAACCGACCGAGCAACGCCGCGCCGCTCACTGGTGACGACCCCGATAAGGGAGAGGGACAAGGCCAAGGCTACAAAGATCAAGCCGCCGCCCAGGAGGAGGAACATAGTGCTGGTCATCTCTCAAACCTCCACTTGGGCCAACTTGTACATGGCAAAAGTCCCGATCATGAGCAAGCATGCGGCGGCGATCAACATCACAACACCGATACCCGTTGTGTACAAAACAGCAAGGTACTCGGGGTTGACGAAGTACATGTACAAGCCGATGACCGGCGGAAGACCCGTGAGGATGTAGCCGGACAGTCGACCCTCGGCGCTGAGGGCCCTCACCTGACGCCGCAGATACTCGCGCTCGCGCAAGGTGTCAGCAACCGTGTGCAGAATCTCGGCAAGATTGCCACCGACCTCACGTTGGATTCGGATGGCCATGACAACCCACTCGAAGTCTTCGCTTTCCATCCGTTGCCCGACGCCGTCAAGGGCCTCGGTTAGGTCCACGCCGAGGCGCTGTTCGATCAATGCACGCTTGAGCTCCCCAGCCATGGGCTCGTGACCTTCGCGGACCACGCTGTCCACTGCTTGGGGCAGCGAGAGCCCCGCTTGGAGTCCACCGGCCATGAGGCCAAGAGTCTGCGCCAGTTGTCCGTTAAAGGCACCCAGACGGCGACGGTGACGCCACTTGAGGTAAAGCCAGGGAAGGATCAAACCAGCCAGCAGACCGGCCGATGCCAGTGGGACCCCGCTCATTAGAAACCCGAAGAGCCCGGCACCAACTGCGAGGCCAGCGTGTAGCAGTACCCACTCGGCGGCAGTGAGTGCGGACCCTGCTCCCGCCAAACGTTGCGATATGCGGGTCTCGAGGTCGGCATTAACGACCTTCGAGGTGATAGCGACCGCAGAGTCCTTGAGATCCGTCGATCCCGACGCGGCGGATCGGCGTCGGCCACCCCGACTATCAGGGCCCTCAAGGTAGGCGTCGAGTCGTCGTTCAGCGGATGACTTGCCAGGTGACGACAGCACGGTGCCAAGCAATCCCACCAGCCCGAGGAAAACCGCGCCGACGCCGAGCAGCATAAGTGGCCGACTAACAAGAGCCTTTCCGTGCTCCACCACCTGTACGCCCGCGTCAGCCGATTCGAGGGCCACGAAGGCAGAGTCAACGTAGGAATTCTCGCCGGCTAGGACGCTGGTCGTGATTGTCGCTTCGCCAGAGACATCAGCGGGCGAGTCGAAAGACACGAGGAGCTGTTGGGCGAGGGCGTCCGCCTGGGCGGTGAACACGGAGCCCAGCGCCGCCGGATCTGCCGGGATGACCGCGCCGCCGGTGTCGTCCGCAATGCTGGACAGTCCCTCGGCCCTGCCTGTGCTGCCAATCGACACGACATCGACGACGACACCGGAGTCGATGGCGTCGTTGATGGCGACATCGAGGGTGGAGTCGCTGGAGGTGTCGGCGCCGTCGGAGAGGACGAGCAACGAGCGAGATCCATCGTCGCCCACGACCTCGACGCCTTCGCGCATAGCGTCGTAGACGCTGGTGCCCTTCTCCAGGGTCACCGTGTCCAGAGCGGCCGCGACGGACGCGTGGTCCGTGGTGGGGCTAATCGACTCGACCACGTCGCCGGCGAAGGTGACCAGGCCGATGGCGACGTCCTCCGGGGCTGCGTCCAGGTAAGCACCCACCGCGGTGACGGCCGCCTCGAACTTGCCGTTGTTGGCCATGCTGTTGCTGGCGTCGAGGACGAGGACAGCGGACCGCTGGATGTCTCCTGCGGCGACGGTCTTGGCTCGCGAGGAGACCTCTCGGCCGTCCACCTCGACGACCACGGTCGACGGATCGACCGTGCCGTCCGGGATGCCGTCGACCGACAGCACCATCGAGACCGTGCCGTCCGTGGTCTCGACGTGGTCGATGGTGATCTCGTCCTCGGCATGGGCCGGCGCGGCGTACGCCAGCGTGCAGAACGCGGTCAGTAGGAAGGGGGCGACGACGCGACGCGTCCGAGATCGCGGCATCATCACAGTCCGCCACCGCTGGCGAAGACCGCAGGGTCTACGTGCACGCCGTGGTCCGTGAGGCGCTCGAGGAAGCGCGGCCGCAGGCCCATGGATTTGAGGCCGCCCTTGAACTTACCGTTCTCGTCCACGCCGGCGGCATAGTCAAAGAGGAAGACGTCCTGGGTGGTGATGATGTCGCCCTCCATGCCCACGATCTCGGTGATGGCCGTGATGCGGCGGGTGCCGTCCTTGAGACGGGTCTGCTGGATGATGAGGTCGACCGCACTGGCCACCTGCTCACGGATCGCGCGGACCGGCAGGTCCATGCCCGCCATGAGCACCATGGTTTCGAGACGAGACAGTGCGTCGCGAGGGGTGTTTGCGTGGAGCGTCGAGATGGATCCGTCGTGACCGGTGTTCATGGCCTGGAGCATGTCGAGCGCCGCTGCGTCACGGATCTCGCCCACGACCACGCGGTCGGGGCGCATGCGCAGCGAGTTCTTGACCAGGTCACGGATGGTGACCGCTCCCTTGCCCTCGATATTGGCGGGACGAGACTCCAGCCGTAGCACGTGATCCTGGTGTAGGCGGAGCTCAGCCGCGTCCTCGATGGTGACGATCCGCTCGTCCTCCGGGATGAACGACGACAGCACGTTGAGGGTGGTGGTCTTCCCTGCACCCGTACCGCCGGACACCAGGATGTTGAGACGACCGCGCACGCAGCCCTCGAGCAGGTTGGCCGAGGGACGGGTGAGGGACCCGAAGTTGATGAGGTCCTCGACCGTGTAGGGGTCCTCGGAGAACTTGCGGATGGTGAGCTTGGAGCCGTCCAGAGCCAACGGCGGGATGATGGCATTGACCCGGCTGCCGTCCGGAAGACGGGCGTCGCACATGGGGCTCGTCTCGTCGACGCGTCGACCGATCTTGCTAACGATCTTGTCGATCGTGCGCCGCAGGTGCGCCTCGTCGTTGAATGCCGCCTCGGTCTTGACCAGCTTGCCGCTGCGCTCGATGTAGATGCTGTTGAAGGCGTTGACCATGACCTCGGACAGGTCCGGGTCCCGCAGGAGCGGTTCCAGTGGGCCGTAGCCCAGGATGTCGTCGGCGATCTCTTGCGAGACTCGTGCTCGGTCGGCGCTCGACATCGGCTGGTCTGTCTCTGCCAGCGCTGTCTGCAGCGCGAAGTGCACCTGCTGCTCGAGCTCGGACTGGGTCATGTGCGCGTCGTAGAGCTTGGGGCCAAGGGTCTCGACCAGTCGTGCGTGGACGATCCGCTTTACGTCGCCGAACGGGTCGCGCCCGGATGCTCGCTTGCCCGTCTCAGCGGACGTGCGGGCAGCAAGCGAGGTCCCCGTCGATGCAGGTACGCCAGCGGTAGCCGTTGACTCCGCAGACTTGCTCGGTGTTGCGGATGGGGCGTCCGATGCAGCGCTCTGTGAACGAGAACGCTGAGCTGCTGCAAGCCGGTCGGTCAGACTCATGTCATGCCCTCCTCAGGCGACGACGGGCGCCCTTCTTGCCCGACACGTTGTCGGAACTTACGAACGTTTTGGCGAAGTCGACGATCGCCTTGCTGTTGGGGTGGTTCGGGTAGGCCTTGACGAGCGCCTCACCACGATTGACCGCGGCCAGCACCTCGCGGCTGGACACGAGTGTGGCGTCGGCCTTGAGGCCCAGCGTGGACTCGAACTCAGCCACCGTGAGACCAACCTTGCCGTCCGCTCGGTTGAGGACGAACTTCCACTTCTCCCGGCCGAAGTTGAGGAGGTCCAGGGTGCCCGTCGCGAGCTTTAAGGCCTTGAGTGCCGGGATGTCGAGCGTCCCGACCAGCACGATCGAGTCGGTTCGGTCGAGTGCAGTGAGTGCGTGGTCGTCGAAGACACCCGAGGTGTCCACGACGATGAAGTCGAACATGCCCTTGAGGGTCTCGATCATGAGACCGACGTCAGTTGCGGCGGCGTGGTCGGGCGAGTCGAGACGGACCGGTGCCGCCATCAGGGAGAGGCGGTCGGAGGCAGTCGTTAGGATCGTCGCGAGGGAGTCCTCATCGATCTGACCGTTGAACGCGACCAGGTCGTTGATCGTGCGCGTGGGGTTGAGCTGCAACATGATCGCGACGTCACCACTGTTGACGTCGAGATCCACCAGGCAGACCCGGTGGCCGGCATCGCTCAGGGCGACTCCGAGGTTGGTCGCGACGAGGCTCTTGCCGACGCCGCCCTTCGTGGAGAAGACGGTGATGACCTTGCCCTGCGGAGCATCGGCGGCAGCCTGGGCGGCGGCCTGCGCGGCAGCAGCCTGCGCCATAGCGGCGTTCGCGGCTGCCTTGGCCTCGTCCTCCAGGGTCTGCGAGATCTCCTTGGCCACGCTCCGGGCCCGGTGCACGGCTGTGGTGAGGCCGGCGAGGTCGCGGGCTTCCACGACCTCACGCATGCCGCTGCGCAGAGCGACGGTGAGCGTCTCGCTGTCCACGCCGTGACGGAGCAGGATCACCCCCAGGTCGGGGCGGGTGATACGCGCATTGCGCGCGAAGTCCATCGCGTCGTCGACGGCCACCGACGGGCCGAGCACGACGGCGAACTCGTGGGGGCTGGCCTCGAGGTGGGCCTTCAGCTCGGCCATGCTGGTCGTCGCGGTCGACCCGTGCAGCATGGCGTTCATGATCCCGAGCTGCGCCACGTCGGGCTCGAGGATGGTGGTCACGGGATGTTCCTGAAGGCACCGGGCATGATGTCGGCAGCGCGGACGCCGGCGTTGGCGGAAACCTCGGAGTCACCCGTCAGCAGCGCGAACGAGATGTCACCGTTGCGGTCGGCATAGATGAGCTTCTCGGCATCCTCCTGGTTGACCGCGACGGTGAGGATGGTGCGGGCGACCTGCTCGGTCTCCTCGCCCTCCTCGCTCTTTGTGGTCTTGGCGGCAATGCTGGTGGTGCCGACGCCGACGACCTCGACCTTCGGCAGGAGCAGACCCGTGTACTGGGCGAGCTTCTGCTCCTTGCCGTCCGGCTTGTAGAGCACGGGGTCCGCCGACACGAAGATCGCCACCTCGGAGCCGGGATTGACGAAGCCGGCGACCCGCTCCGGGTCCGTCAGCTCGACGGAGACGGCCAGCTTGTCGTCCGGGATGACCAGGGTGCCGGCGTCGCCGAGGTTGCCGAACTTCTTGGCCAGGATCTGTTCCCCCGGATAGATCGTCCCCACGGCGACGAGGTCGGTGATCGAGCTCGTGCTGGTGAGCGCGCCCTCGACGAGGTCCTCGCGCCGGACCTCGCTCTTCTCGAACTTGCCGGCTTCCTGGGCGGCAGCAACGTCCTCACCGGCGTCGATGACGTCCGTGGCGGTGAGGACTTCCACCAGCTCTTGACCAGCTGTGGCCCGGGCGTCGATGCCCTGGACGTAGAGGACGATCAGGGAAGTGCCGACTAGGGCGATCAAGACGGCGACGATGAGGAGAACTGAACGACGGGCCATGAGGCGATCCTTCGCAGAGCAGTGACCGGGGGTTCTGGGGATGCTCAGGTGTGGTGCCCTGCGGGAGAGGTCCCAGATCCCTTCCCGATGGGCGAATCTAGGTAAAGCCGCTGCGGTGTGTGGGCTAAACCGAACAAACCGCCCAGAGGTGGCCCGGACGCCACCCGAAATGACTACTCAGCACCCACGGCTCGTAGTCCAAGTGGGCGATCCGGAAGAATCGGGAGTGCTGGAGCGCGCTGACTCGCCTCAGCTGAGGTAGAGCGCCTCGACGTCCTCGCGGAACTCGCGCATCACGACGTTGCGCTTGAGCTTGAGGCTGGGCGTCAGGTGCCCGCCCTCCTCGGTCCACTCCTCCTGGAGGATGGTGAACTTGCGGATCGCCTCGGCCCGGGAGACCGCCTTGTTGGCGTCTTCGACGGCCGCCTCGATGGCGGCGTTGAGGTCGGGGTCGTCGAGGAATTGCTCGACATCTCCGGACTTGCCGTGGGTCTCGGCCCAGGCGGGGAACGACTCGCGGTCGATGGTGACGAGCGCTGCGATGAAGGGCTGCCCGTCGCCCACGACCATGCACTGGTCGACGAGCGCGTGGGCTCGCAGGCGGTCCTCCAGCACGGCGGGGGCGACGTTCTTGCCACCCGCGGTCACCAGGATCTCCTTCTTGCGGCCCGTGATGCGGACGAATCCCTCGTCGTCCACCTCGCCGACGTCACCGGTGTGGAACCAGCCCTCGCGCGTGAGCGCATCGTGGGTCGCGTCCTCGTTGCGCCAGTAGCCGGCGAAGACCTGACCCCCGCGGAAGAGCAGCTCGCCGTCGTCGGCCACGCGCACCGACGTGCCGGGGATGGGCCGGCCAACCGTGCCGATCTTCTGGGCCTTGGGCAGGTTGACGGTCACCGCAGCGGTGGTCTCGGTCAGGCCGTAGCCCTCGAGCACCGTCACGCCGATGCCGCGGTAGAAGTGCCCGAGCCGGTCCCCGAGTGGCGCGCCGCCGGACACCGCGTACCGGCAGTTGCCGCCCAAGGCCGTGCGGAGCTTGCCATAGACGAGCCGGTCGAAGATCGCGTGCTGCGCCCTGACCCTCAGGGGGACGCGGCCGCCGTCCTGGGCACGGGACCAAGCGATGGCGGTCTCGGCCGCCCGGTCGAAGATCTTGCCCCGCCCGTCAGCGGTGGCGCGCTGAGAGGCGCTGTTGAATACCTTCTCGAAGACGCGCGGGACCGCGAGGATGAAGGTCGGCTTGAAGACCTCGAGGTCGCCGAGCAGGTTTTTGATGTCGGCACTGTGGCCGAGGCGGACCCGCTTCTTGACCGCGCCGACCTGGATGATGCGGGCGAACACGTGGGCCAGCGGCAGGAACAGCAGGGTCGAAGCGCCCTCGCCGTCAAAGAGGTGGTGCAGCTCGTCGGTTGCGACGCCGAGCTCGAACATGAAGTTGCCGTGGGTGAGCATGCAGCCCTTGGGGCGACCGGTGGTCCCGCTGGTGTAGATCAGCGTGGCGAGGTCGAGGGGAGTGGCGGCCGTACGACGCTCCTCGAGGGCCTCATCGGAGATGTCCTGTCCCAGGCGAGTCAGCACTCCGACGGCGTTGTCGTTGATCGACCACACGTGGTTGAGATCGTCTCCGGCGCCCGACTGCCGCGCTTCGTTCACGCGGGCAAGGTGCTCCTTGCCCTCCGCGACGACGGCCTTGGCGCCCGAGTCGGCCAGGATCCAGCCGATCTGCTCGGTCGAGGAGGTTTCGTAGACGGGGACCGTGGCCGCGCCGGCGAACCAGATGGCGTAGTCGAGAAGCGTCCACTCGTAGCGGGTCTTGGAGATCAGCGCGACCCGGTCACCGGGCTCGATGCCGGCGGCCATGAGGCCCTTGGCGACGGCGCTGACCTCGGTGAGGAACCCGGCCGCCGTGACGTCGGTCCACTCGCCGTCGATCTTGCGGCTGAACACCACGGCGTCGGTGGCCTCGCGGGCGTTAGTGACGACGTCGTCGGTGAGGTTGCCCGTGGCGGGGATCTCGATGGTCAGGGGCGTGGAGAACTCACGCACGGGGAACCTCCTAGCTGCGGCCGAGTGCCGGCACGAGCATAGGGGTGCGGCTCTTGTAGTCGGCGTACCCGGGCAGCTCGCGCGACAACAGCTCCTCCTCCCGGCGCGCCCGCATCACCTGGAAGGTGACGAGCGCCACCATGACGGCCCAGGGCCCGAGACCGGTGGCGGCCAGGCACAGCCCGACCACGTTGATGAGCTCGGCCGCGTACAGCGGGTGACGGACGCGGGCGTAGGGGCCGTGGGTGACCACCTCGCGAGCCTGCGGGACGACGCTGATGTTGGTGCCCAGGGCGCCCAGGGCCCAGAGCATCGCACCGAGGCCCAATGCCAGCACTCCGGCGCCACATAGTGCGAGGAATCCGCCAGCACGGGGGCCTTCGGACACAAGTGGGACGGCGAACGGAGCAGCGGTCCCAAGGAGTGCGATGAGCCACGATGACCAGCGCAGGTCGGTGCGGTTGCTGGGGGAGCGGCGGAGATAGGCCCAGATGAGCAGCGCGTAGAACGCCATCGTAAGGAGACTGTTCAGAACAACGAGCGGGTTGCCGAAGGGCTCGCCGCTGGCGAGCCGCATGACGTTGAGGGTCAGGAGCATTGCGAAGAGGGTCACCGCCACCACCCGACCACTGTCGATGCGCCTGACCGTCGTCTTCTCAAGAGCATGGTCCATGTCGGTCTCCTCGGTGCAGTCGCTTGGCAGCCGAAGAGTACTGGCGCGGATCGCCCGGAGGAGGCGTTTCTGCCCAGTGCGATGTCCGGTAGGTTCATCGCATGGCCGAGCAGACCACATCGTCGATCGTCATCGATGCCGCACCGGCGGCCATCATGGCCGTCATCGCCGACTTCGACTCCTACCCTTCGTGGGCCAAGGGTGTGAAGACCGCGCGCGTGGTGGAGCCAGACCCGCTCGGCGGCGACCGGGCCGAGCAGGTGTACTTCGAGCTTGATGTCTCGCCCATCAAGGACGAGTACACGCTCGCCTACGACTGGGACGGCGACCGTGAGGTCACCTGGACCCTCGTGGAGGGCAAGATGCTCAAGGCGCTCGACGGCGCCTACGAGCTGAGGGACCTCGGCAACGGCTCGACCGAGGTCACCTACCGCCTCGCCCTCGACGTGTCGATCCCCCTGATCGGCATGCTCAAGCGCAAGGGCGAGAAGATCCTCATCGACACCGCCCTCAAGGGGCTGAAGAAGCGCGTCGAGACGCGCTGAGCGCGCCCGACCCATCTCCCAAGGTGCGCATCCTCCTCTTCACCGGCAAGGGCGGCGTCGGCAAGTCGACCGTCGCGGCCGGTACGGCGGCTCTTGCCGCCGCATCCGGTCTGCGGACTCTGGTGCTGTCCACCGACGCCGCGCACTCGCTGGCGGATGCGTTCGGCGTGGAGGTGGGTGCCGAGCCGACACCGGTCGCCGACGGCCTGTTCGTCCAGCAGGTCGACGCCCAGCTGCGCTTCGAGCAGTCGTGGGCCGAGATCCAGGGCTATCTCCTCAGCGTGCTCGACGTCGCCGGAGTCGACCGGGTCGCCGCCGAGGAGCTGGCCGTCCTGCCCGGCGCCGAGGAGGTGCTCGCCCTCCTGGAGCTCCGTGTGCACGCACTGTCGGGGGAGTGGGACGTCATCGTCGTCGACTGCGCACCTACCGCGGAGACGCTGCGGCTGCTCGCGTTGCCCGAGGCCCTCGGTTGGTACATGGAGCGGGTCTTCCCCGTCGAGCGCCGCATCGTCAAGGCCCTCCGCCCCGTCCTGAGCCGCGCCGCCGGGGTGCCGATGCCGCAGGACACGGTCTTCGACGCGCTGCAGCGTCTGCACGACGAGCTCGACGAGGTGCACGCCCTGCTTACCGGGCCCGAGGCGAGCGTCCGGGTGGTCCTCACCCCGGAGTCCGTGGTGCTGGCGGAGGCCCGGCGGTCGCTGACCTCGCTGTCCCTCTTCGGCTACCGGGTGGACGGGGTCGTGGTCAACCGCATCTTCCCGAGCACCGGGACGGACGAGTGGCGTGCCGGGTGGGTCCGCTCCCAGGAGGCCGTGCTGGCCGAGGTGGCGGAGTCCTTCGCCGGGATGCCCCTGTGGCGTTCGGTCTACCGCACCGGCGAACCGGTGGGCGTCGACGCCCTGCGGGCGCTGGCAGACGAGATGTACGACGGCTCCGACCCGCTCGCCGTACCCGCCGGCAAGGGGCCGTTCACGGTGAGCCGTACGTCGGCCGGGCCCACGCTCGGGCTGTCCTTGCCGCTCGTGACCAGCTCCGACGTGGACCTCTTACGCCACGGCGACGAGCTCGTTGTGACGGTGGGGTCGTATCGTCGCCTCCTGACCCTCCCGCCGGGGCTGGCCCGTCACCGGGTCGCCGGGGCTCGCGTGCAGGACGGGGTGCTGCAGGTGAGGTTCGAGGAGGAGCCGGCGTGACGGGGCAGGACGGCGAGCCCGCAGGCGACGACGCTCCCGAGGTGGGGAGCCTCGCGGAGGAGACGGCCAAGCTCCTTGGTGCGCTGTCCGGTTGGGCGCGCGAGCACGGATCGGACGTCGGCCACGGGGCCGGCGGTCTTGCGGACCACCTCGTGGACCAGGTCACCACCGCTGCCCACCAGGTCGACGAGCACCTTGCGACGGGTGCGCCCGAGTGCACCGTCTGCCCGATCTGCCGAACGGTGCACGTCGTCCGCCAGCTGAGCCCCGAGGTCAAGGCGCACCTCGCCGTGGCAGCCTCATCGCTGGTGCAGGCCGCGGCCGGCGTGCTGGCCACGGTGGTGCCCGACCCAGAGGACGGGGCTGAGGGCGACCCGGACGGTCCGGAGCCGCGCGGCCGCGGACGTCGTACCCAACCAGTGGAGAAGATCGTCCTCGACGAGGACTGGCCCGAGGAGGACTCGTGAGCACCAGCGGACTGGCCTGCGGCGTCGACGTGGGTGGCACCAAGATCGCCGGAGGCGTCGTCGACGCCGAGGGCCGGATCGTCGAGGAGCTCAAGGTCGAGTCGCCGGCGGAGGACGTCGACGCCATCGAGAAGGCCATCGCCGGTCTCGTCACCGAGCTGAGCTCCCGCCATGACGTGACGTGCGTGGGCGTGGGTGCCGCGGGGTACGTCTCCAGCACCCGGTCGCACGTCTATTTCGCCCCCAACCTCGCGTGGCGCGACATCGACCTCAAGGCGGAGCTCGAGCAGCACATCGACCTCCCGGTGGTGATCGAGAACGACGCCAACGCCGCAGCGTGGGGCGAGTTCACCTTCGGAGCAGGCAAGCATGTCGAC
This sequence comes from Nocardioides sp. Soil777, assembly GCF_001428425.1. Lineage (NCBI taxonomy): Bacteria > Bacillati > Actinomycetota > Actinomycetes > Propionibacteriales > Nocardioidaceae > Nocardioides > Nocardioides sp. Soil777. The sequence goes on along the minus strand of NZ_LMSN01000001.1, from coordinate 137,860 downwards.
GACTTCCTGCTGGTCACCGTCGGCACCGGCGTCGGGGGTGGCATCGTCCTCGACGGCAAGCTGCACCGGGGCGCGTTCGGTGTGGCAGCGGAGATCGGCCACATGCGAGTCGTCCCCGGTGGGGTCATGTGCGGGTGCGGCAACCGCGGCTGCCTCGAGTCCTACGGCTCCGGTACGGCGCTCGTGCGCGCGACCCGTGAGGCCGCCGACGGGCGCTCGTTGCTGGCGCGTGACCTGATCGACCGCGCCGGGGGAGACCCGGCGGCAATCGACGGGCCGCTGATCACCGCGGCCGCGCAGGACGGCGACCCGTTCGCCGTCGACCAGTTCTCGGACCTCGGCACGTGGCTGGGGGAGGGCATCGCGTCACTCGCTGCCGTGCTCGACCCGGCGACCGTCGCCATCGGCGGCGGGGTCAGTGAGGCCGGCGACCTGCTGCTCGGCCCGATCCGGACCGCCTTCACCCGTCAGCTCACCGGCCGGGGGCACCGGCCGGTGGCGGACATCGTGCTCGCCGAGCTCGGCAACAAGGCTGGGCTCATAGGCGCGGCGGACCTCGCTCGACGATAGGGCGCGCCCCGCGGTCACTCGACCAGCCGAGTCCGCCTGATTCCCCCGTCGCAGCCGGTTGTGTCGCCAAGATCGCAGTCCGACGCCTGGTTGGATCCGGACGCGCTGATCTGGACGTACTTGATGATCAAGTAGTTCTCAAGGTTGTTGTCGTCGTCGTCGCCGGCGTACATGTCTGTGGGAAGGCCTTCGCACTCATCCTTGGCAGAGTGGTAGTTCTCCGTCTTGCTGAAGTGATACCCGCAGATCACGGCGCCCAGCAGCTTGTACACGGGGAAGGTGGCGTTGTTCCCACTGCCGTCGATGGTAGTCGAGTCGCACTGTGGCGGCGCGCAAAAGACCGGGAACACGGCCTTGACGCTGTTGTCCACGAGGTACTTCCACGACGCCGCCACCTGACCGGAGTCAAGGTTTCCGGGGTTGGACTCCAGACAACCTCCCTCAGGAGTAGCGCCGCCGAGGCATGCTGCCTCGAGGGTGTTGGTCAATTCTCCGGTGGTCTGGTCGCTCGTCTGACCGTCAACCACTGAGACCCCGTTGGGGCAACCGTCGCGCACCTGCTGGACCATCTGGCTGGTGGAGTTGGACGCGGCCCCTGGACAGTCGACCGTCCACCACGCCCCGGAGGCGTTCCCGCACGCCGGCGGCGCCTCCTTGGGGTAGTCGAGACGGACGAACGGTCCGGCGGTCAGCTGAGTGGAGCACATGGCGAGCGGCCGCATACGCGTGCTGGAGCTGGGTCCGACCTCGACCACGGCCTCTGCGATCCGTGTGGTGGTGATCTCTGAATCAGCGTCCATGTGGGGCCCCAGGAACGATGTGGTGTCGCCCTCGACCTCCAGCGTCACGACGATGGTGCCGTCGGCACAGACGGGTTCGTACTGCAGTTGGCGGGAATCGGTGTACTGCTCCTCCCGGTTCCACTCGCGGTAATCCGTGGCGGCCTTCTCCGCATTCTCCAGCGCCTCGGCATTCTGGAGCACGGTCTCGCAGGTCCCCGGGTACTGGGCGAGCTCCTGCGCGGCGGCCAAGGCACCCGCATCCGCGGCCTTCTGGAGGTTGCGCTTGCTCACGTAGGCCTGGCCAAGATCGATCGTGAAGGCCGAGATGCCAAGCAACACGAAGGCGACCAGCACGGTCACCATGATCATGGCCGCTCCCCGCTCGTCGGCACCTCGACGGCTCATGAGTACTCGCATCGGAACTCCGCCTCGCTGTGCAGATCGATCGTGTCCGGGAGGACCGACTCAGGTAGGACCCACGGGAACAGGAACGTAACGGTGACGTCACCGTGCACCTCCATGCTCCGGCCGAAAGTAGAACCGGTGCAGGTGGCGCCCTGGGGGAACGCGATGGCGGGAACGTCGCTTGCCCCAAGAGCAGAGTTGGCGAATTCCGTCGTGGCGATGGCCGTCATGTCGGCACTCCGGTCCACGACCCCGGCCCGAGCGGCCTGACGCACCGCGTTGTCGAGCGACAATTGCTGCGCGAATGCGAAGCCGAAGTTGACAAGCCCGCCAAGGATCATCAGCAGGGGGAAGAGCACTAGGGCAAACTCAACTGCCACGGCTCCGCGTTCCTCACGCCCCGCGCGGCGATGTGCGAGTTTGTGCATCCCAACCCCTCGATCACAATGGTCCCGGCGGATATCAGCCTGAGACTAGGGAGCGCCGGGAGCACCCGGCAGCCTTGTGACCCGAAATGACCCGGGTGGCCACCGCGTCTAGTCCTTTCGGGCTACGCGGCGGGCCCCAACGGTCTGGACAGCGCGCATACGACAGGATCGGTCCGTGACTTCCGCGATGGAACCCGTCTGGGTCGGCGTCGACGTCGGCGGCACCAAGGTGCTGGCCGGGGTGGTCGACGAGCACGGGCGCGTCGTACGCACCGCTCGTCGGGCCACGCCCGGTCGGCGGGTCGACGCCGTGCGCGTCGAGGACGCCCTCGTCCAGGCCGTGCTGGAGGTGGCCGGCGGCTCACCGATCGCGGGAGTCGGCGTGGCCGCCGCCGGGTTCGTGGACGCGAGCGGCAGCCGGGTGATGTTCGCCCCGCACCTGCCGTGGCAGGGCGAGGACGTCCGGGACCGGCTGGCCGACCGCTGGGGCGTTCCGGTGACCCTCGACAACGACGCCAACGGTGCGGCCGTCGCCGAGTGGACGTACGGCGCGGCGCGGGGCGCGCGGTCGGCCATCGTCGTCACCATGGGCACCGGCATCGGCGGCGGCATCATCATCGACGACCACCTGGTGCGGGGGGCCAACGGCATGGCCGGCGAGTTCGGCCACATGCAGGTGGTGCCCGGCGGACAGCCGTGCGAGTGCGGGGGCCGGGGGTGCTGGGAGCAGTACTCCTCGGGCAACGCCCTCGTCCGCTTCGCCCGGGCCCGGATGGGCGAGCAGCCCTCCGTGCTGGAGGAGGCGACCGGCGGCAACCCCGACCTGGTGACCGGCCCGATGGTCACCGAGGCGGCCGAGGACGGTGACCTGGTGGCCCGGCAGGCCTTCGCCAGCGTCGGGGACTGGCTCGGCGTCGGGGTGGCCAACCTGGTGGCTGCCTTCGACCCCGAGGTGGTCGTCATCGGCGGTGGGGTGTCGGCCGCCGGCGACCGGCTGCTCGAGCCCGCCCGCACCGCGCTGGTGCGCTCGCTCGTGGGCGCGGCACACCGACAGGTGCCGCCGCTGGTCGCGGCACAGCTGGGTCCGCAGGCCGGCCTGGTGGGTGCGGCCGAGCTGGCCCGCCGGGCTTCTCAGGCGCGGCGGTAGTCCGGGACCAGCTCGACGGCGAGCTGCTCGAGGAAGAGCCCCACGTCGGTCACGATGCCCTTGGCGTGGCTCGACCCGCGGTCGGCGAGCTTGGTCACCGTGGCGGGGTTGATGTCGACGCACACCAGCGGGATCGACGCCGGGAGGATGTTGCCCGTCGCCACCGAGTGCAGCATGGTCGCCACCATCAGGCAGAAGCCGACGTCGGTGAGCTCGGCGCGCATCGCCCGCTGACCGACGATCACGTCGGTATGGACGTCGGGCAGGGGACCGTCGTCGCGGACCGAGCCGACCAGCACGAACTTCTTCTCGTGCGTGACCATCGCGTGCATGATCCCGCCGGTGAGGACGCCGGAGTCGACGGCGGCCTTGATCGAGCCGGCCTTGCGGATCGTGTTGAGCGCGCGGATGTGGTGCTCGTGCCCGTGCTCGACGCCCTGGCCCTTGGCCAGGTCGACACCCAGGCTCGTGCCGTAAAGCGAGGACTCGATGTCGTGGGTGGCCAGTGCGTTGCCTGCGAAGAGCACGTCCACGAAGCCGGCGTCCACCATCGCCACCATGGCGGGCGCGGCGCCCGTGTGCACGACGCCCGGGCCACCGACCCACAGCACCTTCTTGCCCTCGGCCTTGGCCTCGCGCATGCCGTCGGCGACCTGGCGCACGAGCACTGCTTGCGGCTTCTCCGACGAGACGTCCGACTCCATGAAGCCGAAGGCGTCGCTCGACTTGTCGACCACGGGCGCGCTGACCCGGATGCCCGAGGCGCCCGTGACGACCTGCATCCCGATCTTCACGTCGGACATCGGCAGGGTGAAGATCCGCTCGCCCTCGACGACGAGGCCGCAGTCCATCTCGGGGTTGTCGACGTCGTACCAACGGCCCTCGAGGCGGACCCGGGTGGGGAGGTTGGTGGTGGAGTAGAAGCCGTCGGGGAACACCCCGTCCATGTCGGCCACGGCGACGCTGGCCTCGCCGGGGTCGGTCTGGTTGACGGCGTGGGTCTGCAGTCGCATCAGGAGCCGCTGCAGGGAGTCGTCGTCGTCGGCCATCACGGTGATGGTCGCGTGGCTGGTGTCGGTCTGCTCGTGACCGAGGTCGATGTCCTTGATGACCCAGTCACCGCCGTACTGACGGATGTCGTCGAGGACGCGCGACAGGATGCCGCTGTCCATCAGGTGGCCGGTGACTTCGACGTTCTCGCTCACACTCACGGGCCGACGATAGCGCCCGTGGCGCCGGTCAGATACGCGAGCCGTCGTCCCAGGGCTCGCGGGGCTCGCGCGACATCGTGGCGACGAGGTAGCCGAACCCGCCGACGAACCAGGTCAGCAGCGCGTAGTCGAGCACCGTCGGCAGGTCGAGCGTCGCGATGAGGCACACGAGCAGCACCACCGGTACGCCGAAGACACCCGCCCAGGCGATGGCCCGCGGGGGCGCAGGCCGGGGGAGCGGGGGCGGCGGCGGAGGTACGAAGCGCTCCTCGTCCACGGGTCGTACGACGGCGACCTCGGGCTCGGGCTCCGGCACCACGGCCGCGACGGGCTGGGGCTCGGACAAGGGAGCGTCGTCGACCTCGACACGCTCACCGTAGTTGTCCACGATCTCGCGCCAGACCGCGTCCTCGCGGGTCCGCCGCTCGTCGTCTCCGCGTGGGCTCACACACCCACCGTAGCCCGCCTGCGGTGGTTTGGAGAGGGTCGTTGGTCCGTGCTTCCTCAGCCGGCGTCGGCGGAGGCGACCCTGCGGACGAAGTCGGCGGACTCGTCGAAGATCGCCTGCGCGTCGTTGTCGAGCGTGGCCACGTGGTAGCTCTCGGAGAGCATCCGCTCGGTGAAGTCCCGCGAGGAGACGTTGCTCCGGATGATCTCCAGCGACGTCGGGTCGACGACGTGGTCGACGGTCGACTTGAAGAACAGCAGCGGAGCGGTGATGCGGGCCAGGTCCGCGCGCAGCGGCCTCCAGCCCTCGCGCATCATCGAGTCGGCCGCCTTGAGGGGCGTGCGCGAGTAGCCCAGCTCCTCGACGCCCGGCTTCTTGATGTCGTTGGCGATGCCGGGGAACGACGGCACCAGCCACTTGAGGACGGGCAGGGCCCGGACGTCGAGCCGCGCGGTGTTGACGGCCGGGTTGACCAGCACGATCCCGGCCACGGCGTCGGGGTGGTCGGCCGCGAGGCGCAGCACCAGGGAGCCGCCCATCGACAGGCCCCCCACGACGACCGCGTCGTTCTCGTCGCGGAGCTTCTCGAAGGCCCGCGACGTCTCGGCGTACCAGTCCTTCCACCCGAGCGAGTTGAGGTCCTGCCACTGCGTGCCGTGACCCGGCAGCAGCGGCACCTCCACGGCGTACCCCTTCTCGGCGAGCGCGCGACCCCACGGCTTCATCGAGTAGGGCGAGCCGGTGAAGCCGTGCTGGAGCAGCACGCCGATGCGTCGACCGCCGGTGAGCTCGGGCTTGGCGACCGCGGTGAACGGCCGCGGGACCTCGGGGTCGGTGGGCTCGACGGGCGCGGCCGGGCCGCCTCGCTTCAGGGGATTGATCACGGGGGAAGTGTGCACCACGAGGGGGACACCGGGGAGGGGCTTTCGGGGCTAGGCTCACCCCGTGCTGTATTGGTTCCTCAAGTCGGTGGCGCTCGGCCCGCTGCTCCGCGTGATCTTCCGCCCGAAGGCGTTCGGCGTCGACAACGTCCCCGAGGAGGGTGCCGCGATCCTGGCGAGCAACCACCTCTCGTACGCCGACTGGCTGTTCATGCCGCTCACCCTCAACCGCCGTGTCACCTTCGTGGCCAAGGCGGAGTACTTCACCTCGCCCGGCATCAAGGGCTGGTTCCAGAAGAAGTTCTTCTCCGGGGCCGGTCAGGTGCCCATCGACCGCTCGGGTGCCAACGCGGCCGAGGGCGCGATGAAGTCCGCCAAGAAGATCCTCGACCAGGGCGACCTGTTCGGCATCTACCCCGAGGGCACCCGCTCGCACGACGGCAAGCTCTACCGCGGCAAGACCGGCGTCGCCCGGCTCGCGCTGGAGACCGGCGCCCCGGTCGTCCCGTGCGCGGTGGTCGGCACCGACGTGGTCGCGCCGACCGGCAAGATCTTCGGCTCGTGGACGCGCCCGATCGTGCGCTTCGGCCCGCCGCTCGACTTCTCCCGCTACGACGGCATGGAGAACGACCGCTACATCCTGCGGTCCATCACCGACGAGATCATGTACGAGATCATGCGGCTCTCCGAGCAGGAGTACGTCGACATGTACGCCGCCAAGGCCAAGGAGCTCTCCAAGGAGCAGGCCAGGGCGTCGAAGGACCAGGCCCCGCACGACGAGGCACCCCAGAAGCAGGCGTCCTGACCGGCGCCGCCCCACCCGTCGACGAGCGGGCCGCGGTCGCGGTCGAGGACCGCCTCCACCGGGCGCTCGCGCTCGTCCGGGTCGTGGTGACCGTCAACATGGTCGCCCTCAACCTGTGGCGCCGCGACAACTACGACAACCCGGCCCTGGGCGCCGCCGTCGTCACCGTGGCCGTCGTCTGGACGGGCGTCGCGCTGTGGGCCTACTCGTCCGCACGTCGTCGTACGCCGTTGCTGCTGGGCGCCGACCTGGCGATCGCCGTCGGCGCGATCCTCCTCACCCCGCTCGCCAAGGGGCCCGACTTCAACGCCACCATCCCCGGCTTCTGGGTCATGGGCGCTCTTCTCGCCTGGGCGGTGCACTGGCACTGGAAGGGCGGCCTGGCCGCTGCGGTGGCCCTCTCCGCGGCCGACATCGTGATCCGCGTGTCCGTCGACCAGCCCATCGACCAGGCCAACTACGGCAACGTCTTCCTGCTCATGATCGGCGGCCCGATCGTCGGCTACATGTGCGCCTCGCTCCAGCGGATGGCGGTCGAGCGCGACGCCGCCCAGCGGGCCGCGGCGGCCGCCGAGGAGCGCACCCGGCTCGCCCGTGCGGTCCACGACGGTGTGCTCCAGGTGCTGTCCCTCGTGCAGCGCCGGGCGGGTGAGGCGGGGGGTGACCTGGCCGAGCTCGGGCAGCTCGCTGGCGAGCAGGAGCGCAGCCTGCGGTCGCTCATCCGCCAGCAGGACACGGTCACCGCCCCGACCGGCTCGACCGTCGACCTGGCCGGGGCCCTCGAGCGTCTCGGCTCCGCACACGCGGGTCGCGTGGACGTCGCCACCCCGGGCACCCCCGTGCCCGTGCCCACCCACGTGGCGCAGGAGCTGGTGGCCGCGGTGTCCGCCTGCCTCGACAACGTCCGCGCCCACGTCGGCGACACCGCCCCGGCCTGGGTCCTGCTCGACGCGGTCCCCGGCGAGGTCACCGTCTCCGTCCGCGACGACGGGCCGGGCATCCCCGACGGCCGCCTCGAGGCCGCGGCCGCGTCCGGCCGTCTCGGGGTCGGAGAGTCGATCCGGGGTCGGCTCGCCGACCTCGGTGGCACCGCCCGGCTGGACACCGGCACCTGGGGGACCGAGTGGGAGCTGACCGTGCCGATCGAGGAGCAACCGTGACCATCCACTCCGAGCACCCCTTCGCCGACCCCGAGGGCGCGCGCGACGCCGCCCGTCGGCTGCGCGGCAGGCTCTCGGCCCGCGTGGGCCTCTGGACGACCGGCGCAGACCGGGAGCGCGTCGGGCTGACGGTCTCGTCGATGCTCGTCGTCGGCGGCGAGCCGCCCCTCGTGGTCGGGCTGCTCGACCCCGACTCGTCGCTCGGCGAGAGCCTCGACGTCGGCGACCGGGTCGTCGTACACCTGCTGGAGTGGGAGCACCGCGACCTGGCGGAGCAGTTCGCCGGCCTGATGCCGGCACCGGGCGGGCCGTTCGCCGGCACCGCCTGGGAGCAGACGCCGGCGGGGCCGCGGCTCGCCTCGGCGTCGACCTGGGCGACCTGCACCGTCACCGACACCCGGCTCCTCGGCTGGTCGCTCGAGGTGGTCTGCTCGCTCGACGAGGCGGAGCTCGGCCCGGACGAGGAGCCCCTGCTGCACCGCCGCGGTCGCTACGTCCGGCCCGACGCACGCGCCTGAGCGCTCATCGCAGGGACACCTGCGCGAGCACGCGGTCGTCCACCCGGGGGCCGGCCCGCTCGACGATCCAGCCGCCGTCGGGACCGAGGGCGCCGCACGGCTCGGGAGCACCGTCACCGACGGCCGGCGCGCAGGCCAGGGACAGCACCTCGGGGGCGAGGAGGGCATGGATCACCCGCTGCGGTGGCGGCTCGTGCGTCACGTCGAGGGCCGTCACGAGGGCGAGGGCCCGCCCGGGCGCCGACGCGCCGCTCCGCTCGACGGCGCCCTTCAACCGGTAGCGGACCTGCACCGAGCGGGCGCCCAGGAGGGGATAGCTCGCGGGCACCGTGGTGATCCGCGCGGAGCCCGACACCCGGCGGCCGTCGGCCAGGACCCGCACGTTGCGGGCCTCGACACCCTCGGCCCCGGTGACGGCGGGCAGCGAGAGGCCGATGTCGACGAGTGTGGCGCTGCTCTCGATCCAGTGCGTCACCCGCAGGTCTCCGGAGGGGAGCACCACCGTGCGGACGTACGACTCGTCGGCCTCCAACGGCTGGGGAGGCGAGGCTCCGCGTCCCTCGCTGCTGAGCGTCGCCGCCGAGGATCCCTCGCCGTCCATGCGACTGGCGACCAGGGCGATGGTCAACGCCGGCAGGACGACGAAGACGAGGCCCAGTAGGAGCAGGCGGGAGGCGCGGCTGACATCGGGGCGCTTCACGGCCGCGACCCCCGGGACGGAGGACCGACCGGCACGGCGGTGACGACGGCGAGGTTCTGGTAACCACCACGGCTCGCGACGTACGGCGGGGCGCACGTCACCATCGTCAGCCGGCGCGGACCGCTCGGGGCGAAGAGACCCGTGCGCTCGGTCAGCGGACCCTGCGGCACCAGGCGCAGGGAGCGCACCTCGAAGTCCTGGACCAGCCCCGCGGACCGGAGGCGCACGCGCTCGCCCCCCTCGAGGCGCAGCAGAGCAGCGAACGGACCGAGGCCCTGGGTGCGGGAGTCGACGTGGGCGGCGACCAGCGTCGACCCGAACGGGTCCCCGATCCGTGCCCCGCCGTCCCACCACCCGGCCACGCCGGTGTCCGCCGGGACGTCGAGCAGGCCGTCGGCCGTCGTGGACGCCGTACGGACGGGTACGACGACGCCACCGGGCAGCACCACGGCGACCGGTCGCTGGGGTCGGACCACCGACGAGGCACGTTGCGCGGGGGTGACGGGCACCGCCGACGACGACGCGGAAGGCGACACCGGGGACGACGCCGGGCCGCGCGTCGCGTCCCGGGCGTCGCGTGCGTCGGTGGCGGTCGGGCCGCTGCAGGCGGCCAGGAGGAGCGGGACGAGCAGGGCGAGCGCCGGGACGACCCCGCGGAGCGGGGTGACACCGCCGCCCGACGTGCTCATCCGCCCAGCAGGAAGGGAGTGACGGGGATGCCGCGCGCCAGGCCCGCCGAACCGGTGTCGATGGTGGTGGGACGCACCGCCCCGTCCGCGGTCAGGGTGGAGGTGTGGGCGATGACGTTCATCGAGCCGTCCCGCGGGTTGCCGTAGGCGTAGATCATCGACAGGGTGCGCGCCTCGAGCGCCACGTCGAGCGGGCCCAGGATCGGGTCGGCCGTGCTGCCCGACGGGAGCAGCGCCACGACGTGGGTGCCCGCCGGCACCTCCGCCTCCGCGAACTCGCCGTTGGCGATGTTGGTGAAGACGGTCTCGCCGTTGACCCGCACGTCCGCCGGAGCCACGGTCGCGGTGTGGGCCAGCACGACCCGGGCCTTGTCGGGACCGATCGCGCCCGTCGGGGCGTCGTACGAGTGGACCACGGGGTCCCCACCGACCTCGGCGGGGAGGTGCAGCACCACGTCGGTGCTCGCCCCGGTGGCGACGTCGAGCGAGGAGGCGACGTCGACCCCCGGGCCGGTGAACGTCACCTCGTGGCCACCGGGGGACAGGTCGAAGGGTCCCAGCACGTCGCCGACCTCGGCCCCGGTCGCGACCGACCGGCCGTCGACGGAGACGTCGACGGTGGCCCCGGGCACGGCCTGGATGACGGTGACGTTGGCCAGCGCCTTGACGGGGCCGGCGGCCTGGCCGGGCGTCCCGGTGGCCAGGAGCGGCAGCAGGAGGGCCGACGACGCGGCCATGACGATTGACAGTGCTCGATGCATCCGACACTTCCCCCGGGCAGATGACGGCCCACATCCCGAGCCACGGCCCCCACGACACCATCGGGCCCGGGGGCGGACAACCCCACGATTGGGGTAAAGCCTGCAGTCGACCCGCTGTAGGTTCGCGGGCATGACCAGCGGCCAGGAGCAGGGGACGACCGGCGGAGCGACCAGGGTGATGGTCGTCGACGACCACCCGATGTGGCGCGACGCGGTGGAGCGTGACCTGGCGGCCGCCGGTTTCGAGGTGGTCGCGGTCGCCGCGGACGGGCACCAGGCGCTGGCGCGCTTCCCCGCCTCCCGGCCCGACGTGGTGGTGCTCGACCTCCAGATCCCCGGCCCCAACGGGGTCGAGGTCACCGCCCAGGTGCTCCAGCACGACCCGTCCGCGCGGGTCCTCATCCTCTCCGCGTCCGGCGAGCAGTCCGACGTGCTCGAGGCGGTCAAGGCGGGCGCCACCGGCTACCTCGTCAAGAGCGCGTCGCGCGAGGAGCTGCTCGACGCCGTACGCCGCGTCGCCGCCGGCGACACCGTCTTCACGCCCGGCCTCGCGGGCCTGGTGCTGGGCGAGTTCCGCCGGATGGCCGAGGGACCGGCCGACGACCCGCGCGACGAGCTCACCGACCGCGAGACCGAGATCCTCAAGATGGTCGCCAAGGGCATGTCCTACAAGCAGATCGCCGAGCGCCTCGTGATCTCCCACCGCACCGTGCAGAACCACGTGCAGAACACGCTGCGCAAGCTCCAGATGAACAACCGGGTGCAGCTCACCCGCTGGGCGATCGAGCACGGCCTGGACGATGACTGAGGCGTCCTGGCGCACGGCCGGCCCCGGCGACGTGGCCGCGCTGCGCGACCTCGAGCGGGCCGCCAACCTCGTCGGCCTCGCACACGTGTTCCCGGCCGACCGGTTCCCCTTCCCCGACGACGACGTGCTCGCGCGCTGGGCGCTCGTCCTCGATGACCCCGAGGTCGTGGTCGAGGTCGTCGACGGGGACGACGGCCTCCTGGCGTTCGCGGCGTACGACGACGACAACCTGCGCCACCTCGCCGTCCACCCGCACGCGTGGGGGACCGGCCTCGCCCGCGCGGGCGTCGCCCGGGCCGTGGCCCACGGGGCGCGACGGCTCTGGGTGCTCGACGCCAACCACCGCGCGCGCCGCCTCTACGAGCGGCTCGGCTGGAGCGCGACCGGCGTGGAGCAGGAGTGCCCGTGGGTGCCGCACCCGACCGAGCTCGAGTACGCGTTCGTAGGATCGCGGGCGTGACCGACCCGCTCCTCGATCTCGCCGACGGGCTCTACGCGCTGCCGCTGGGCGACTTCACCCCGGCGCGCGACGCCCTGGTCAAGGAGCACAAGGCAGACAAGGAGCTGGCCGCGCGGCTCAAGGCGCTGAAGAAGCCGTCGCTCGCCGCCTGGGTCGTCAACCTGCTCGTGCGCCGCGACGCGGGGCAGGTGGAGCAGGTGCTGGAGGTGGGTGCCGCGCTGCGCGAGGCCCAGACCAACCTCGACGGTGACGAGCTGCGGGCCCTGACCCGGCAGCGCCGCCAGCTCACCGCGGCAGTCACCACGCGTGCCCGCGGGCTGGCCCGCGAGGAGGGCGTCAAGGTCACCCCGGCCGTCGCCGATCAGGTCGAGGCCACGCTGACGGCCGCGATGGTCGACGAGGGGGCCGCCCGGGCGGTGCGCAGCGGACTGCTCGTCGCGGCGCTCGCGGCGACCGGGGTGGGCGAGGTCGACGTGGCCCCGGCGCTGGCCGCCCCGGAGGCGCTCGGCTTCACGGCGGCCGCGCGCGAGCCGGAGCCGGTGGGCCGGCCCGAGCTGCACGTCGTACCCGACCCGGAGGCCGACGCCAAGGCGCGGCGCGCGGCGCAGGAGCGCCTCGAGGCCGCCACCTCCGAGCACGAGGCGGCGAGCGAGGCCGCCGCGGCGGCGGCGACGGACGTCGAGCAGCTGCAGGCGCGATCGCTCCAGCTCCAGGCCGAGGTGGACGAGCTGCGGGGCCGGATCGCCCAGCTCGAGGCCGACCTCGAGGAGAACGACGACGAGCTCTCCGACGCCGAGGACGTGCGGGCCGAGGCGGACGAGAGCGCAGCCGAGACCGCGCAGGCGGTCGCCGCCGCGGAGGCTGAGCTGGCCCGGCTCAGTCGGTAGCCCAGCCCTTGGACCGCTCGACGGCGTCGCGCCAGCGGGCGTGCGCCGCGTCGGCCTTGGCGCGGTCGGCGGCCGGCTCGAAGCGGCGCTCCAGCGCCCACGTCTCGTGCAGGTCGTCGGTGGACTCCCACACGCCGGTGCCGAGCCCGGCGAGGAACGCCGCTCCCAGCGCCGTGGTCTCCACGATCTCCGGACGCTCGACGGGCAGGCCCAGCTGGTCGGCCTGCAGCTGGCACAGCATGTCGTTGGCGGCGGCGCCACCGTCCACCCGCAGGCAGGCGATGTCCGGCATGGTCTCCAGGACGTCGCGCACCTCGAAGGCGATCGCCTCGAGCGTCGCGCGCACGATGTGCGCGCGGGTGGTGCCGCGGGTGATGCCGATGACGAGGCCGCGGGCGTGCGGATCCCAGTGCGGGGCGCCGAGACCGGTGAGCGCCGGCACGAAGACGACGCCGTCGGTGTCGTCCACGGTCGCCGCCACGGCCTCCGTCTCCGCCGCGGACCCGACGATCTGCAGTCCGTCGCGCAGCCACTGGACGGCCGCGCCGGTCACGAAGATCGACCCCTCCAGCGCGTAGGTCAGCTCACCGTCGGGGGAGCGCCATGCCGCCGTCGACAGCAGGCCGGCGTCCGAGCGCTCCAGGGTGGTCCCGGTGTTGGCCAGGATGAAGGACCCGGTGCCGTAGGTGCACTTGGAGTCCCCGACCTCGAAGCACGTCTGCCCGAAGAGGGCCGACTGCTGGTCGCCGGCGATGCCCGCGATCGGCAGCTCGAGGCCGAGGAAGGACGTCGGGTCCGACGGTGCGACCTCGCCCCAGTTGGGCACCAGGTCGGGCAGCGCGTCGCGGGGCACCCCGAAGAGGCTGCACAGCTCGTCGGACCAGTCGCCGGAGCCGAGGTCGAAGAGCAGGGTGCGGCTCGCGTTGGACACGTCGGTGACGTGCCAGGTGCCCCGGGTCATCCGCGCGATCAGGTAGGAGTCGACGGTCCCGACGGCATAGCGGCCCGACTGGACGAGGGCCCAGGTGTGCGGCTCGTGCTCGGCCAGCCACATCAGCTTGGTGCCGGAGAAGTAGGGGTCGAGCCGGAGCCCGGTCAGCTCGGCGACCCGGTCCTCGTGGCCGTCGGCGCGCAGCCGCTCGCAGATCTCGGCCGTCCGCCGGTCCTGCCACACGATCGCCCGGCGTGGCGACCCGAGGGTCTCGCGGTCCCACAGCACCACGGTCTCGCGCTGGTTGGTGATGCCGATGGCGGTCAGCTCGGACGCGTCGACCGTGCGCAGGACCTCCCGGGTGGCCTCGAGGGTGGCCTGCCAGATCTCCTCCGGCGCGTGCTCCACCCACCCCGGCTTGGGGAAGTGCTGGGCGAACTCCTGGCTGGCGGTGGCGACGATCCGGCCGGCCGGACTGACGACGACGGCGGTGACTCCCGTCGTACCAGCATCGATGGCGAGGATGCTCACTTCGCACCTCGCAGGATGGTGAGCACCCGCTCGTCGATCCAGGACCCGTCCTCGGCCACCCGCATCTCGTAGTTCTCGCTGCCGACCCACGAGCGCAGGTCGGGATGGCCCTGGGCCTGCACGAGCCGGGAGATCTCCGAGTCCAGCTCGGGGGTGACCGCCACCTTCTCGTCCTCGGTGGAGGCGGTCAGGTAGAGGTCGTTGAGGTCGAGCAGCCGCGCGAGCTCGCCGACCGGCGCCGCGTGGTCGTCGACCCGCAGGTCGACCGCGACGTCGTCGCCCGCGCCGTACCCCGCGTCCTCGCGCACCACGAGCAGCGCGGCGGACTGGCGTCCTCGCTTGTCTCCACCGGCCTCGTCCCCGGCGCGCAGCGCCTCGAGGAGCCGGCGCTCGATCGGCCGGCCCGCCGAGCCCTGCCACGACAGCTCCATCGCCTCGACGACCTCGGGGCCGACGAGGATGTTGCCCTGGATGGCGTAGCCGGGTCCGGTCACCCCGCCCGCCCAGTCGAAGCACTCCGAGCCGGTGTGGGTCGCGGCGTTGCCCTCCGAGTCGACGATGCCGGCCTGGCGGTGGTCGCGCTTGTCGTCCTCCTCGACGAGGCGGGTCAGCGCGACCTCGGCGGTGGCGCCGTCGTCGAGGTGGGCCAGGGCCAGGAACTTCCACGCGACGTTGGCCTCGGCCTGCGTCGCGACGGCGCCCACGCGGGCCACCGCTGCGGGGACGGCCGACCCGACCGCGAGGAACTTGGAGGCGACGGCCACGCCCCACGACTCGCCGTCGTCGGAGCGGGCCACGATGGAGAAGGTCATGTCACCGACCCTAGTGGTCCGGAACGCGACACAATGGCGCTCATGACCACTCACGCGCCGATCGAGACATGGCTGACCGACATGGACGGCGTGCTCGTGCACGAGGAGCACGCCATCCCCGGAGCGGCGGAGTTCGTCGAGGCGCTCAAGGCCTCGGGGCGCCACTTCCTGGTGCTCACCAACAACTCGATCTTCACGCCGCGCGACCTGCGGGCGCGCCTGTTCGCGAGCGGCATCGACGTGCCGGAGGACGCCATCTGGACCTCGGCCCTGGCCACGGCGCAGTTCCTCGCCGACCAGCGTCCCGACGGCACGGCGTACGTCGTCGGGGAGGCGGGCCTGACCACCGCGCTGCACGACATCGGCTACGTCATGACCGACCGCGATCCCGAGTACGTCGTGCTGGGGGAGACCCGCACCTACTCCTTCGAGGCGATCACCCGGGCCATCCGGCTGATCGAGGCAGGGGCCCGCTTCATCGCCACCAACCCCGACGTCAGCGGTCCCAGCCAGCAGGGCACGCTGCCGGCCACCGGCTCGGTGGCGGCGCTGATCACCGCGGCGACCGGACGGGCGCCGTACTACGTCGGCAAGCCCAACCCGCTGATGATGCGCAGCGCGCTCAACCGGATCGACGCCCACTCCGAGACGACGGTGATGGTCGGCGACCGGATGGACACCGACATCGTGTCCGGCCTCGAGGCCGGGCTGCGCACCATCCTGGTGACGACGGGGTCCACCCGCCTCGAGGACGTGGAGACGTTCCCCTACCGGCCCAGCCGGGTGGTCGACTCGGTGGCCGACCTCGTGGAGATGGTCGCCGACCTCGCTCCGGCCGGGGTCGACGTGCCGACCGAGTACGTCTGATGCCGGGTGCCCCGGTCGGGTCGTGACCCCTTCACACGGGGGAGCGGCGTCGCTAGGGTTTGATCGATCAAAATTCAACGATGAGGGAGTAGAGATGCGCGTCGGAGTGCTCACCGGAGGTGGGGACTGCCCCGGCCTCAACGCCGTCATCCGGGCGGTCGTCCGCAAGGGCGTGAAGGGCCACGGGTTCGAGTTCGTGGGCTACCGCGACGGCTGGAAGGGCCCCCTCGAGGGACTCACGATGGAGCTCGGCGTGCAGCAGTGCCGCGGCATCCTGCCGCGCGGCGGCACCATCCTGGGCTCCAGCCGCACCAACCCCTTCAAGGTCGAGGGCGGCGTCGAGCGGATCAAGGCCAACCTCGACCGCGACGGCGTCGACGCGCTGGTCGCCATCGGTGGCGAGGACACCCTCGGGGTGGCCACCAAGCTCGCCGACCTCGGCGTCAACGTCGTGGGCGTGCCCAAGACCATCGACAACGACCTGTCCGGCACCGACTTCACGTTCGGCTTCGACACCGCGGTCAACATTGCCACCGAGGCCATCGACCGGCTGCACACCACCGCCGAGTCGCACCACCGCGTGCTCGTCGTCGAGGTGATGGGCCGCCACGCCGGTTGGATCGCCCTGCACTCCGGCCTCGCCGGCGGGGCCAGCATGGTGCTCATCCCCGAGCAGCCCTTCGACATCGAGGACGTGTGCGCCCGGGTCGAGACCCGCTTCGAGAGCAAGTACGCCCCGATCATCGTGGTCTCCGAGGGCGCGATCCCGCGCGACGGCGGCGACATGACGCTGGTCAGCGGCGAGAAGGACGCCTTCGGCCACGTCCGCCTCGGCGGCATCGGCGACCGGCTCGCCGGCGAGATCGAGCAGCGCACCGGCAAGGAGGCCCGGGCCGTCGTGCTCGGCCACATCCAGCGCGGTGGCACGCCCACGGCGTTCGACCGGTGGCTCGCGACCCGCTTCGGCCTGCAGGCCATCGACGCGGTCGCCGACGGCGACTTCGGCACCATGATGGCGCTGCGCGGGACGAAGATCGAGCGCCTGCCGCTCATCGAGGGCACCGGCGAGCTCAAGCTCGTCAGCGACGAGGAGTACGCCGAGGCGCAGGTCTTCTTCGGCTGACCGACGCCCGCGGGGGTGCTTGCCTTCACCCCCTCGCGAGTCCAGAGTGAGGGAAATTCTCACGACTCCGAGGGGGAGTTGCCATGAGCAGCCGCACTGCCGAGCCCGACGTCAACGGGCCAGAGCCCGATCTCAAGCGGGTGATGGGCCCCAAGCTCCTCCTGCTGTTCATCATCGGTGACATCCTCGGCGCCGGCGTCTACGCCGTCACCGGACAGATGGCCGGCATCGTCGGCGGCATCGTCTGGCTCCCGTTCCTCGTCGCGTTCATCGTGGCGACGCTGACCGCGCTGTCCTACCTCGAGCTGGTCACCAAGTATCCGCAGGCCGCGGGCGCCGCGCTCTACACGCACAAGGCGTTCGGCATCCACTTCGTGACGTTCCTCGTGGCGTTCGCGGTGATCTGCTCGGGCATCACGAGCGCCTCCACGTCCGCCAACGTGCTCGCCCAGAACCTCACCGGCGGCCTGGTCGCCAACGGCTGGATGGACGAGCTGCCGAGCACGGGCGTCGTCACCGCGATCGCGATGGCGTTCATGGTGCTGCTGGCCCTGATCAACCTGCGCGGCGTGGGTGAGTCGGTGAAGTTCAACGTGGTCCTCACCCTCGTGGAGATGACGGCGCTGTCGATCGTCATCCTCATCGGCTTCTACGCGATGACGCAGGGCGAGGGCGACATCAGCCGGATCACGACCTTCGAGGGCGCCGACGACAAGGGCCTCTTCCTGGCCGTCACGGCGGCGACCTCGGTCGCGTTCTTCGCGATGGTCGGCTTCGAGGACTCGGTCAACATGGTCGAGGAGGTCCAGGAGCCGCAGAAGATCTTCCCGCGCACGATGCTCACGGGCCTGGGCGTCGCGGTCATCATCTACATGCTGGTCGCCGTCGCGGTGGTGACCGTCCTGACGCCCAGCGAGCTGGCCGAGATCAACGAGTCCGAGGGCCGCGCGCTCCTCGAGGTCGTCGCGAAGGGGGCGCCGGACCTTCCGATGGACCGCATCTTCCCGTTCCTCGCCGTCTTCGCGGTCGCCAACACCGCCCTCATCAACATGCTGATGGCCAGCCGGCTGCTCTACGGCCTGGCCCGACAGGACGTCCTGCCGCGGTCGCTGGGCAAGGTGTCGCCCAACAGCCGCGCGCCGTACGTCGGCATCGTGTTCTCGACGCTGCTCGCGCTCGGCCTCATCTGGTTCGTCGCCACGCAGTCGGACTCCTCGATCGTCGGAGCCCTGTCCGGCACGACCTCGCTGCTCCTGCTCGCGGTCTTCGCCGTGGTCAACGTGGCCTGCCTGATCCTGCGGCGCGACCCGGCCGAGGGCTTCTTCCGCTCGCCCGGACCGACGCCCGCGATCGCCGGCGCGCTGTGCATCTTCCTGATCGTCCCGCAGATCTCCGACCGGGACGTCCTGGAGTACCAGATCGCGCTCGGCCTGGTCGGCATCGGCGTGGTCCTGTGGGCCCTCACGTGGATCACCAACCGCGGTGTCCGCGCGAAGAAGACCGGCTTCCGCGACATCGAGCACATGGAGGACGAGGTCCACTGACTCCGGCGGCCGGTGGGCGGGGGCCCGCCCACCGGTCACGAGTCGGGCGGCGGCGCCCCGCCGCCGTACCCTTGGGTGGTGAGCATCCCCACCCTCGAGCAGTTGCACGCCATCGGCGCTGCCCAGCAGCCGACCTACCCCGACCAGGCAGCCGTGACCAAGGCCGTCGAGCGGCTGCGGACCGTGCCGCCGCTCGTGTTTGCGGGGGAGTGCGACGAGCTCAAGGACAAGATTGCCGCCGTCAGTCGCGGCGAGGCGTTCCTGCTCGCCGGTGGTGACTGCGCGGAGACCTTCGACGGCGTCACCGCCGACAACGTCCGCAACAAGCTGCGGGTCCTCCTCCAGATGGCCGTCGTCCTGACGTACGCCGCCTCGGTCCCGGTCGTGAAGCTCGGCCGCCTCGCCGGCCAGTACGCCAAGCCCCGCTCGAGCGACATGGAGACCCGCGACGGGGTCACCCTCCCGGCCTACCGCGGCGACGCCGTCAACGGCTTCGACTTCACGCCCGAGTCGCGCATCCCCGACCCCCAGCGGCTCGTGGACGTCTACAACTCGTCCGCGGCCACGCTCAACCTGGTCCGTGCCTTCGTGACCGGCGGCTACGCCGACCTGCGCCAGGTGCACACCTGGAACAACGACTTCGTCCGCGAGTCGCCCTACGCCCAGCGCTACGAGCTGATGGCCGGCGAGATCGAGCGTGCCCTGACCTTCATGAAGGCCATCGGCGCCGACCCGGACGAGTTCCACCGCGTCGACTTCCACTCCAGCCACGAGGCGCTGCTGCTGGAGTACGAGCACGCGATGACGCGCATCGACTCCCGCACCCAGCTGCCCTACAACGTGTCGGGGCACATGGTCTGGATCGGCGAGCGCACCCGCCAGCTCGACGGCGCGCACGTGGAGTACTTCCGCCACATCCGCAACCCGATCGGCTGCAAGCTCGGCCCGACCGCGACCCCCGACGAGGCCCTCGCGCTGGCCGCCCGCCTCAACCCGGACAACGAGCCCGGTCGGCTCACCTTCATCACCCGCTTCGGCGCCGGCAAGGTCCGCGACGGTCTTCCGCCGCTGGTCGAGAAGGTCACCGCGGAGGGCGTCCAGGTGGCCTGGGTCAGCGACCCGATGCACGGCAACACCTTCGAGGCGTCCACGGGCTACAAGACCCGCCGCTTCGACGACGTGCTCGACGAGATCCAGGGCTTCTTCGACGTGCACCGCGCCCTCGGCACCGTCCCCGGCGGGATGATGGTCGAGATGACCGGCGACGACGTCACCGAGATCGTGGGCGGCGGCGAGGAGATCGACGAGCACGGGCTGGCGCACCGCTACGAGTCCGTCGTCGACCCGCGCCTCAACCGCGTCCAGTCCCTCGAGCTCGCCTTCCTCGTCGCCGAGATGTTGCGAGCAAGGACGGCGTGACCTGACGCTGGCGGCGGTGGGTGAGCCACCGTCGTACGCCGCGAGATGTCGCCTGCTCACCGCTCCCGCGAGCAGCCGGGGGGCTCGTGATGGGATGAGCCCGTGATCGACCTCCGCTCCGACACCCTGACCCGTCCGACCGAGGCGATGCGCGCCGCGATGGCGAGCGCCGAGGTCGGTGACGACGTCTACGCCGAGGACCCCACGGTCAACGCGCTCGAGGACCGGGTGGCGGAGATGTTCGGCCACGAGGCGGCGCTCTTCACCCCGACCGGCTCACTGGCCAACGTCCTGGCCGTGCGCAGCGTCGTGGGCGTCGGCCAGGAGGTGCTGTGCGAGTCCAGCGCGCACATCGCCCGCGCCGAGCTCGGGGCCCACGGCGCGATCACCGGGTTGACCATGCGCACCTGGACCCACCCGCGCGGGCAGGTCGACCTGGCCGCGATCGAGCACCTCCACGCACCGGACATGGGCCCGTTCTTCGTGGCCACCGCCGCGGTCTCCGTGGAGTGCACGCACAACTTCGCCGGCGGTGCCGTGCTGCCCATCGAGGACCTCCGCGCCCTGCGCGCCTGGGCCGACGGCGTCGACACCCGCATCCACATGGACGGCGCGCGGATCTGGAACGCGCACGTCGCGAGCGGCACGCCCTTCGCCGACTACGGCGCGGTCGCCGACGTGATGGCCGTCTGCCTGTCCAAGGGACTGGGCGCGCCCATCGGCTCCCTGATGATCGGCGACCGCGACGCGATCGGTGAGGCCCGGGTGTGGCGCAAGCGCCTCGGCGGCGGCATGCGCCAGGTCGGCATACTCGCCGCGGCCGGCCTGCACGCCCTCGACCACCACGTCGAGCGGCTGGCCGACGACCACGCGCACGCCCGGCTGCTCGCCGAGGCGTGCGGGGTCGACCCCGACACCGTGGACACCAACATCGTGGTCGTCGAGCGGGACGACGCCGCCCGGTTCGTGGCCGACGCGGCGGAGCAGGGCGTGCGGGTCGCGCCGGTCGGACCACGCGCCGTACGCCTCGTGACGCACCTCGACATCAGCGCCGACGACGCGCGTCGCGCCGCAGCCGTGCTCAGCCGGGTCGCCGCCACTCCAGGCGGATGATCTCCTCGCCCTCGTGCAGGCTGGAGCGGTCGCCGGTGTCGACGAACCCGCTCGAGCCGTAGAGGCGCAGCGCACGCCGGTTGGTGGCCCGGGTCCAGACGCTCAGCCGCGTCCAGGCGGTGCCGTCGGGCGGTGACTGGAGGGCACGCAGCAGGGCGCCCCCGATCCCGCTGCCCCAGTAGCCGGGTTCCACGAACACCATCGCCACGTGCCCGCACGTGGGGTCGACGACCCCGCCCTCGGCGTACGGCTCGGCCACGACCATCCCGGCCGGCTTGTCGCCGTACGTCGCCAGCATGGCGAGGCCGCTGTCGCGGACCCTGGCCTCCACCCGCTCACGGCGGGCCGCGGTCGGCCTGCCTCCCACGGCCTCGCGGGCCGCGGCCCAGACCTGCACGGCCGCTGCGACCTGGGCGGGCTCGGTGATGGCGGTGATGACGGTGCGCGGCACGCCACCAGCCTAGGTGCGGGTCGGGGGCGACCCCGAGACGACCTCAGGGTGCGGCCGTGGTCGTTCCCAGCGTTGTCCCCGATGTGCGCGGTGCCCGCCCCGGGAGAGCGTGGGGCCCATGATCACAGTCGAGTCACTCACCCGGAAGTACGGCGGCTTCACGGCCGTCGACGACGTCACCTTCACCGCCCGGCCCGGCCGGGTCACCGGCTTCCTCGGCCCCAACGGCGCCGGCAAGTCCACCACCATGCGGATCATGGTCGGCCTCACCCCGGCCACCTCCGGCTCCGCCCTCATCGACGGCGCCCGCTTCGTCGACCTGACCAACCCCGGCCACGAGGTGGGCGTCCTCCTCGACGCCTCCGCCCAGCACGCCGGACGCACCGGCCGCGAGATCCTGACCATCGCCCAGCGCACCATGGGGCTGCCGAAGGGCCGCGTCGACGAGATGCTCGACCTGGTCAGCCTCACGCCGCAGGAGGCGGGCCGCCGGGTCCGCAACTACTCCCTCGGCATGCGGCAGCGGCTCGGCATCGCAGCCGCCCTCATCGGCGACCCGCGGGTGCTGATCCTGGACGAGCCGGCCAACGGCCTCGACCCGGCGGGCATCCGCTGGATGCGCGACCTGCTGCGCGACTTCGCGCAGCGGGGCGGCACCGTGCTGCTGTCGTCGCACCTCCTCCACGAGATCGAGGTGATCGCCGACGACATCGTGGTGATCGGCCACGGGCGGATCGTCGCCCAGGGCACCAAGGCCGAGCTGCTCGCCGGGGCCGGCACCCTCGTCCGCACCCCTGACGCCGAGGTGCTCGGCCGGGCCCTGACCGCCGCGGGCGTCTCGTGCAGTGCCGTCGACGGCGGCCTGCGCACCGACGCCACCCCCGACCTGGTCGGTCGCGTCGCCCTCGGCGCGGGCGTCCCCCTCACCGAGCTGAGGTCCGGCGACGGCGCCGGCCTCGAGGACATGTTCCTCGAGCTCACCTCCGACACCCAGCGAGAAGGAGCAGCGGCATGACCGCCACGACCGTCCAGCCCACGACCCTCCCCACCACGGCGACCGCGCGTGAGCGCAAGGTCGTCCCGCCGATCGGCATGGGCCGGATCGTGGGGGTCGAGCTGCGCAAGATGTTCGACACCCGCGCCGGCTTCTGGATGCTGATGAGCATCGCCATCCTGTCGGTCCTCGCGACGGGCGCGGCGATCCTCTTCGCCCCGGACGCCGACATCGACTTCGAGCTCTTCGCCAGCGCCATCGGGGTCCCGATGTCGGTGATCCTGCCGATGATCGCGATCCTGTCCGTGACCGGTGAGTACACCCAGCGCACCGGCCTCACGACGTACACGATGATCCCGCGCCGCGGTCGCACCATCGCCGGCAAGGGGATCGCCGCGGTCCTGGTGGGCGTGGTCTCGATGTTCGTGGCGCTGGGGATCGGTGCCCTCGGCAACCTGCTCGGCTCCGCCATCGTCGGCGTCCCTACGGACTGGAACATCTCGGTGACCGAGTTCTCCCAGATCGTGCTGGCGCAGGTGCTCGGCATGACCATCGGCTTCATGCTCGGCGTGCTGCTGCGCAGCTCGGCCGCCGCGATCGTGACGTACTTCGTCTACTCGCTGGTCCTGCCCGGCCTGCTGATGCTGCTCGCCGGCGTCCAGTCGTGGTTCGCCGACATCCAGCCCTGGGTCGACTTCAACATGGCATCCACCCGGCTCTTCGACCAGACGATGACGGGGGAGTACTGGGCGCAGCTCGGCACCAGCGGCCTCATCTGGCTCGTCGCCCCGCTCGCCGTGGGCCTGGCCCTGGTGATGCGGTCCGAGGTGAAGTGACCCCAGCCGTACGACGCGACGGCCGGGCCCCGACCGGGGTCCGGCCGTCGCGCCGTCACCGGGCCTCAGGCGCGGGTGCCCGAGAGCATGACCTCGCTGATCGCCGTGTAGTCGCGGCCCAGCGGACCCGCCCCGGGGTCGGTGACGCCGAGGATCCGCAGCTGGACCGTGCGGGTGGTCACCGCGTCGATCCGGACCCCCTGCATGCGGCGCACCTCGCGCAGGTCCTGGCCCACCGTGGTGCCGTCGTCGAAGACCCACTCGACGGAGGTGATCCGTCGGTTGAGGGGATACCAGTCGACGAGGGTGGCGCCGTTGGGCACCTGCTTGGCGTAGCCGTTGACCAGGCCGACACGGGTCAGAGACGTCGGGCGGCGCAGGGTGAACAGGATCGTGGAGCCCGAGGCGTCGCCGCCGGTGCGCCACGTGGTCTGCGGGACCCCGTCGACCATCTGCTCGGCGGCGTAGCCGACCAGGCTGCCGTCGAGGTCGGTGGTGGCGGGCGCGGGCTCGGGGGCCTCGATGCGGGTCGTCGCGGCGACGTTGGCCGGTCGTGGGGCCGGACCCGTGCCGCCGGGCTCGGAGGGGGCGCTGGTGGCGGGCCCGGAGGAGGCACCGGAGGGTTCGTCGTCGTCGCCGCCGAGCCAGATGACGAGCACCACGACGAGGACCAGTGCCAGGACCGCGCCGACCACCGCGATCAGCCACGAGGGGAGTCCGGCACGCGCCGGGTCGGCGGAGGAGGCGGCGTACGACGCGTCGTCGAGGCGGGGGAGCACCTCGGACTCGGGGACGGGCTGGCCGATCGGGTGCCCGCAGTTGGTGCAGAAGCGGCCCACCCCGAGCTCATGGCCGCACCGTGCACAGGTGCTCATGGACGAAATCCTAGGGGGTGGGCCGTCACGGCGCCCGGGCTTTGCCGGTCAGACGGCGATGTGGGAGACCTCGGCCTCGACCTTGCGCCTCGGCACGAGCTCCACGACGAGCATGGCGGTCAGCACCATCAGGCCGCCGACGACCAGCCGGGAGGTGACGCCCTCCCCGCCGAGCCACACGGCGAAGGATGCGGCGAAGACCGGCTCCATGCTCATGATGATCGCGGTCCGCGTCGGCGGCAGGTGCGCCTGCGCCCAGGTCTGCCCGAGCATGGCGAGCGCGCCGGCGATGAGCGCCATGTAGACGACCGAGAGCCAGTCCCGGCCGGTGGACGGCAGCACGATCCCGTCGGGCACGGTGGCCACGAAGCACACCACGGTGATCACCACGATCTGCAGGATCGACATGCCGACCGCGTCGCGCGGGGTCGACCACGCGCCGAGCCCGACGATGTGCAGCGCGTAGAGCACCGCCGACACCAGGGTGATCGCCTCGCCGTACCCGAGGCTGAAGCCGCTCAGCGTCAGCACGCCAAGTCCCACGGTCGCCAGTGCGACCGCGGCCCACGTGACGGCGGTGATCCGGGTGTGCAGGATCAGCGCCGCGAAGACCGGCGTCAGCACGACGTACATGCCGGTGATGAAGCCGCTGACGCTGGCCGCGGTGTGCGCGAGCCCGGCGGTCTGGAGGATCTGGGCGACGCCGTACAGCATGCCCAGGACGATGGCGTGCCGGCGCGCCACCGGTGAGAGGCGCGCCACGGCGCGCGGGGCGACGAGGAGCATCGCCACGCTGGCGATCGCGAACCGCACCGCGAGGAAGTCCAGCGTGGGCACCCGGTCGAGCAGGTCCTTGATGAGGAAGAAGGTGGATCCCCAGGCCGCGGTCATCGCGAGGAGGGCCAGGGTGGCCAGCAGGGACGTACGCCGCTCGCTCACGCCGTCGCCTCCGCCCGCAGCTGCCGCAGCACCTCGAGGTCGGGATTGCCCACCTCGCGCGAGCCGGGCGTCTCCAGGACGAAGGGGACACCCGCCGTCGCCGGGTGGGCGAAGAGCTCGCGGAAGGCATCGGTGCCGATGTGGCCCTCGCCGATGCGCTGGTGCCGGTCCTTGAAGGCGCCGCGGACGTCCATCGAGTCGTTCGCGTGGATCAGCCGGAGCCGGTCGGGCCCTGCGATCTCCACGATCCGGTCCACGGTGGCGGTCGCCCCGCCGGGCTCGTCGAGGGGCGCCCCGGCCGCGAAGACGTGGCAGGTGTCGAGGCAGATCCCCGCGCGCGGGTGGTGGTCGAGGGCGTCGAGGTAGGGCTCGAGGTCGTCGACCCCGGCACACAGCGACTGCCCCTGGCCGGCCGTCGGCTCGAGCAGCAGCCACGGGGCGTCATCACCGTCCAGGGCCTCCAGTACGGGCAGCAGTCCCTCGCGCACCCGGCGCATCGCGGCGTCGTACTGCTCGCGGGACCCGGTCGGGTCGACGTACGAGCCGGTGTGGACGACCACGCCCTCCGCGCCGATCTCGACCGCGCGCCGCAGGTTGTGGGCGACGACGCCCACCGAGCGCTCCCAGGTCAGCGGGGTGGGGGAGCCGAGGTTGACGAGGTACGGCGCGTGGATGAAGGCGCGCAGGCCGCGTCGCGCGCACTCCTCGCGGAAGCGCTCGTCCTCCGCCGGGCGGCCCGGGGAGTGCGCCCAGCCGCGGGGGTTGCCGGTGAAGACCTGGAGCGTCTCGTAACCGACCTCGTCGACCCGCGCGAGGGCACCCGCGACGAGCCCCTTGCCCACGGTGACGTGTGTGCCGATCGGGTTGCGGAGCTCGGGTGTCACCTGAGGAGGGTAGGGGCTCAGATGAGGTAGAGCGTGATCGTGGAGCCCTTGGGCGCCATGGTCCCGGCGGAGGGGTCGGAGCTGAAGACGAAGCCGACGCCGATGTAGTTGTCGCTGTTCTCCACGTCGACCTGGAAGCCCAGCGACTCGAGCCGCTCGGTGGCCGCGTCGACGCCCATCGCGACGACCCGGGGGACCTCGACGAGCTCGGGCCCCTGGGAGACGACGAGCTGGACGGTGTCGCCCTTGTAGAGCGGTCCGACCGTCGGGTTCTGCGAGATGACGTCGCCCTCGGCGACGGTGTCGCTGTACTCCTCCCCGGTGACCTCGACGACCAGCTTGCGCCTCTCCAGCGCGGCGGTCGCCTCCTCGGCGTCCTCGCCGGTCCAGTCGCGGATCTCGATCGGCCGGCGGCCCTTGCTGACGACCAGGTCGACCGGGGTGTCGGGCTTGAGGACCTCCCCGGCCCTCGGCTGGGTCCTCAGGACCTGCCCGGCCGGCACCGTGTCGGAGAACTTCTCGGTGCTCTCGCCGAACCCGAGGTTGCCCTGGGCCAGCGCGTCCTGCGCCTGGTCCTCGGTCATCCCGGCGAGCGCGGGCACCTCGTAGCGCTCGGGACCCAGCGACAGGACCAGCGTGACGATGCCGCCGTCGAGCACCCGGTCGCCGGGCTCGGGGTCGGTGCCGAGCACCAGCCCCGCAGCGACGGTCTCGGAGTAGCGCGGGTCGCCCTCCTCTGCGTCCAGGCCGGCCTTGTCGAGCTCGGCGGAGGCGGTCGCGGCGTCGACGCCCAGCACCCCGGGGGTGACGGTGTAGCGCTCCCAGCCCAGCCACCAGGCGCCGCCGCCGAGGGCGGCGACGAGCAGCACGGCGAGCAGCAGCGCGAGGGGTCCCTTGACGGACCGCTTGCGGGCGTTCGTGACCACGGGGGCCGGCGCGCTGGGGCGGCGTACGTCGGGCGGCCCGGCGACCGGACGTGCGGGCGGCGCCGCGACAGCGGTGACGGCGGTGCGGTCGAAGGCGGTCGTGTGGCCGTCGTCGACGATCTCCGCCCGCGGGTCCCCGGGCGGCGGCTGGAGCCGTGCGCTGAGGTTGGCCATCTCGACCGGGTCGAAGGGCTCCGGCGTGGTGTCCTCGCCGGTCTCCTCGTCCTCGTCGTGGACGTACGGCGCGACGGGCCTGAGGTCGGCGGTGAGCTCGGGGTCGTCGGTGACGCCCTCGCGCAGGGCCTGGGAGACGCGGTGGATCTGGTGCAGGAGCACGCTCGCGTCGGCGGGACGCTGGGTGCGGTCGCGGCTGGTGGCGCGGGCGACCAGCGCGTCGACGTACGCCGGGAGCTCCGGGTGCAGCGCGGACGGTGCGGGGACGTCCTCGTGGACGTGGCGGTAGGCGACCTGGATCGGGCTCTCGCCCTCGTGCGGCTTGCGGCCGGTGAGCAGCTCGTAGAGGACCACGCCCGCGGCGTACACGTCGGCACGGGCGTCGGCGCGGCCGTCGACGACCAGCTCGGGGGCGAGGTAGGACACGGTGCCGATCAGCACGCCGCCGGTGGCGGTGTGCTGCGTGTCGGCGCTGACGGCCTTGGCCAGCCCGAAGTCGGCGACCTTGACGCCGCCGCCGTGCGCCTCGTCGGCGATGAGCACGTTCTCCGGCTTGACGTCGCGGTGGATGAGCCCGGCGCGGTGGGCCGCGGCCAGGGCCGAGACGACCGGCTCGAGGAGCGCTAGCGCCCGGATCGGGGCCATCGGCGACTCCTTGCGGATGACGTCGCGCAGCGTGTGCCCGGGGACGTACTCCATGGCGAGGAAGACCGTGCCGTCGTCGTCACCCTGGTCGTAGACACCCACGACGTGGGGGTGGTTGAGCCGGGCGGCCGCGCGGGCCTCGCGCACGAAGCGCTGGGCGAAGTCGTCGTCGTCACCGAGGCCGGGGTGCATCACCTTGACGGCGACGGTGCGGTCGAGGCGGATGTCGGTGGCCTCGTAGACACTCGCCATGCCGCCGCGGGCGATGCGACCGCCGATGCGGTAGCGGCCGTCGAGGAGCCGGCCGACGAGCGCGTCGGCAGCACCACGCCTCGCCTCGACACCGCGCGCCGGGCCGTGGGCGGGCCCGGTCGGCTCGTCGCGGGGCTCGACTCTCGGCTCCACAGCTCGACCTCCATCGCCGGACGGGGAAGGATCCGGTGGCCCCATCGTACGAATCAGCGGGCGCTACCCGGGCCCCGAGCCCGGTCCCGGCGTGGCGCAGCCTGCTCCGGTACGCCGCTCAGGCCGGCGGGCGGCCGGCCTCGAGGCGCTTCCGGATGGCCTGCACGTTGGCGACGTAGGCCTTGGTCTCGTCGTACAGGCCGTGCTCCCGGAGGGCGCCGAGGCCCTGGTAGTAGGCGCCGATCATGTGCCGGCGCGTGCGGGTGTGGTCGTCGAGGACACCGAGCAGCAGCACGCCCGCGGTGGCGTTGTCCTTGAGGACCCGGAGGCGCAGGTCGCGACCGGCGTAGTACTCCATCCAGCGCCCGGTGCCGGGGAGGACCTGCATCGCGCCGATCGCCCCGGCGCTGGAGACGTGGTGCATCTGCCACCCCGACTCCTGCCAGGCGATGGCCAGCGCGAGCTGCGGGTCGACGCCGCGGTGGTTGGCGGCCCGGGTGATCGTGCGCCGCACCCGGTCGCGTGAGGGGTTTCCGGCCGACGAGGAGGTCGAGCCGGCGCCCTGGCCGCCCTTGTCCTTGTTCTTGCCCTTGTTCTTGCCCTTGTTCTTGCCCTTGTTCTTGTTCTTGTCACGGTCCTTGTCCCGGGCCTTCGTGACCACTGGGATCTCGATCCGCTGGCCGACGCGCAGGCTCCCGGAGGAGTCGAGGTGGTTGTGGGAGACCAGCTCCGCGGTCCAGGCGTGGAAACGCACCGCGAGGCCGGTCACGGTGTCGCCGGCCCGGACGGTGTAGGTCCGCAGGTCGCGTCCCTGGGGGAGGCGCTCGTGGTCGGCGGCCGCGGGGGTGACGGGCGCCAGCGCCAGGGCGACCGCGAGGGCGGTGGGCGCAGCGGCGGCGCCGATCAGGCGGCGCGCCCGGGCGCCGGGCGGGGGTCGTCGCACGTGGTTCTCCTCGTCCTCGTGGCGACGCCCGGACTCACGGGGAGGCCGAGGGGAAGGCGTCGCAACGAGCGCTCGACGTTACGCAGGTGGACCGGTCCAGACCAGTTGCGGCCGCCCCGGGCGTGTCGGGGCGGGTGCGCGGGACGGCGTGAATCGGCTCGGGGAGCCTGTGCGTGGAAAACTGCGTCCCATGAGCGACGTACCCCTGTCCGAGGCCGACCTCGACGCCCTCGTCCACGACTGGTTGACCTGGGACCAGGCCGCGGAGGCCCTCGGCGTCACCCCTGCCAAGGTGCGCACCATGATCAAGGACCACGAGCTCGCCGGGGCCGTCCCGAAGCCCGGGGCCGGGCCGCGGGTGCCGGCGGACTTCATCCAGGACGGGCTCGTGGTCAAGGGCCTGCCCGGCCTGCTGACCCTGCTCCACGACCGCCACTTCGACGACCGCGAGTGCATCGCCTGGATCTACACCGACGACGACCTGCCGGGCCGCCCGATCGACGCGCTGCGCGAGAACCGCGGCTCCGAGGTCAAGCGGCGCGCCCAGGTCCTGGGCTACTGACTCCGCTAGCCTGACCGGTCATGCGCACACGCCAGCGAAGTCTCGTCGGACTGCTGCTGGCGCTGGTCATGGCCTCTGTCGTCTGGTGGACCCAGGGCGGTCCGGCGGCCACGGAGCGTCCCGACACGGACCCCGCGAGCGGGCTGCCGTTCGTGCTGCTCGCCCAGCTCCCGCCCGAGGCGGCGGAGACGGTGGAGCTGATCGACGCCGGCGGTCCGTTCCCGGAGGACGAGGACGGCGGCACGTTCGGCAACCGGGAGGACCTCCTGCCCGACAGGCAGATGGGTTACTACGCCGAGTACACCGTGCCCACCCCGGGCTCCCAGGACCGCGGCGCCCGGCGCATCGTGGCCGGCGACGAGGGCGAGCTCTACTGGACCGAGGACCACTACCGCTCCTTCGAGAGGATCGCCCGATGAGCGGTCTCGCCGCACTGCTGTCCGGCCGGGTCGACCCCGGCATCTACCTGTGGCACGGCGCCTTCGACGTCGAGGACGTGCGGCGCGGGGTCGAGCACGCGGGCTGGGGCTTCGGCCACGTCGACGGCTGGGTGGAGGGCGGCAAGGCCGACTTCCTCGCCGGTGTGGGCGACGCGCTCGGCTTCCCCGACTGGTACGGCCAGAACTTCGACGCCCTGGCCGACTGCCTCCACGACATCGGCGACGGGACCGAGGGCGTGGTGCTGCTGTGGGACGGCTGGGCCACGCTGGCGCGCGACGACGAGAAGGCCTTCAGCATCGCCCTGAGCGTGCTCGGGTCGCGGGTCAACGCCGACCGGGGAGTGCCGTTCGCCGTGCTGCTGCGCGGCGAGGGCCCCGAGGTGGTCGGCCTCCCCAGCCTGGACTGAGGGTCCGGCCCCGGACCGCGCGCCCGCGTCAGACCGTGCGCTGGGTCGCGGCCGCGGCCAGGTCGCGCAGCACGCCGCGCGCCGCGTCGTCGACGGTCGGGGTGTCGAGGGCCGCGACCGCGCGCTCGGCGAGCGCCCCGATCACCTCCTCGACCTGCGCGTGCGCGCCCGAGCGGTCGATGATGTCTCGCAGGTCGGCCACCGCCGCCTCGTCGAGGTCGGTACCGAGCGCGGCGTCGAGGCGCCGGGCGGCCTCCCGGTCCGTGCCGTCGAGCGCCAGGGCGACGAGCACGGTGCGCTTGCCCTCGACGAGGTCGTCGCCGGCGGGCTTGCCGGTGGTCGCCGGGTCGCCGAACACCCCGAGCAGGTCGTCGCGCAGCTGGAAGGCCTCGCCGAGCGGCAGGCCGAAGCGGCTCAGGTCCTCGAGCTGGGCGGGCGTCGCCCCCGCGAGGGCCGCTCCCACGTGCAGCGGGCGCTCGATGGAGTACTTGGCGGACTTGTAGCGCAGCACGGTCATCGCGGTGTCGACGTCGGCGTGTGCGCGGGCCTGCACGGACACGTCGAGGAACTGACCGGCGATGACCTCCGTGCGACACAGGTCGAAGACCTCGAGCGCGGGTACGACGGACGCGACGGGCAGCCCGCAGCGGCGCAGCAGCTCTTCGGCCCAGCCCAGCAGCAGGTCGCCGAGCAGGATCGCTGCGGCCGCGCCGTACTGGTCGGGACGACCGCGCCAGCCGGCGGCGCGGTGCTCGGCCTCGAACGCTCGGTGGGCCGCCGGGCGGCCCCGCCGGGTGTCGGAAGCGTCCATGTAGTCGTCGTGGACCAGGGCGCTGGCGTGCAGCAGCTCGAGGGCCGCGCAGGCGCGGGCGAGCGCATCCTCGTCGGGGACCTCGGGCCGGATCGCGCGGTAGCCCCAGTAGCAGAACGCCGCCCGGAAGCGCTTGCCGCCGCGGACGCTGGTGCGGGCCTCGGTGATGAGCCGGGACGCGTCCTCGCCGAGGGGCGCGAGGCGGGCGGCCTGCTCGTCGAGGAAGGCGTCGAGCACCTTCTGGATCCGCTCACGGAAGTCGGCGGGGTCCCACTGCATGCTCACCGGGCTGGTCACTCCGGGAGCCTAACCAGTGGACGGATGCGGTCCCGCACCCGCCGCAAACCTAGGCTGGGCACATGATCCAGGGACGCGGACGGAGCATGCGCCAGCGCATCGAGGACGGCGAGCGCTCGTTCTCGTTCGAGTTCTTCCCGCCCAAGGACGCCGAGGGCGAGGAGCAGCTCTGGCGGGCCATCACCGAGCTCGAGCCCTACGACCCGACGTTCGTCTCGGTGACGTACGGCGCGGGCGGCAGCTCGCGCGACACGACCGTGCGGATCACCGGCCGGATCGCCCGCGAGACCTCCCTGGTGCCAGTCGGCCACCTCACCTGCGTGGGCCACACCCGTGACGAGCTCGAGGCGATCCTCGACAGCTACGCCGAGGCCGGCGTCGCCAACGTGCTCGCCCTGCGGGGCGACCCGGAGGACGGTCCGCGAGCCGACTGGACGCCCACCGAGGGTGGCCTGTCCTACGCCAGCGAGCTCGTCGAGCTGGCCAGCCGGCGCGGTGACTTCGCCGTCGCGGTCGCGGCGTTCTCGCTGGGCCACCCCTCGGCCGCGTCCCTCGAGGAGGACGCCCGGGTGCTGCTGGCCAAGCAGCAGGCGGGTGCCGAGTTCGCGATCACCGACATGGTGTTCTCGGCCGACGACTATGCCGGCCTGCTCGAGCGCTCGGCCGCGGTCGGGGTCGACATCCCGCTGCTGCCCGGGATCATGCCGATCCTCAACCTGCGCCAGGTCTCCCGGATGGCCGAGCTCTCGGGGCACCCGGTGCCCGACGCGGTGCGCACGCGGCTCACGCCGTACGAGCACGACCCGGCCGGCCTGCGTGCCGAGGGGATCGCGATGGCCGCCGAGCTGTGCGAGGCCCTGCTGGACGCCGGCGCCCCGGGGCTGCACTTCTACACGCTCAACCGGTCCCGGGCGACGCGGGAGATCTTCTCCGCCCTGCGCATCAGCGTCTGATTCCCTCCCGACGGGGCGGGGGATCGCTACGGTGCACGCATGGACCCCTCCCGCACCGTCACCGTGACCGGCCACGGCACCGCCACCGTGGTGCCCGACTCGGCCGTGGTGCGCGTGGCGACCGCGTGTCGCGCCGCCGGGGTGGCCGAGGCGCTGTCCGGCGTGTCGACGTCGTCCGACCGGGTGGTCGAGGTCGCCCGCGGACGTGACCTGGTGCCCGGGTCGACGGGACTGAGCGTGTGGCCGTGTCACGACCACGAGGGCAGCGCGGGAGGCTTCGAGGCACGCCACTCGCTGGCGGTCCGCTGCGAGTCCGTCGAGGAGGCGGGCGAGCTGCTGTCCGAGCTGGCCCACGCCGTCGGCGATGCCCTCGTGGTCGACGGCGTCTCCCTGGACGTGGGCGACACCTCTGCCGCCCGCGCGACCGCGGCCGAGGCGGCGTGGGACGACGCCCGGGCGCACGCGGCCCACCTCGCCGCCCTGGCGGGGGCGACGCTGGGCGAGGTGGTGGCCATCGCCGAGGGCGGGTCGCAAGGTCCGGGTGGGCCGGCGCCGGTGGCCCTCAGGGTGGCCGAGGCCACGGCCCGGCTCGAGCCCGGTGAGACCTCGGTCCACGGTGCCGTGACCGTCACCTGGCTGCTCGCCTGAGTCAGGGCCGACTCGGGTCGGGCCGGTCCGCCGGGCCGATCGCCTGGGCGACCAGGGCGGCCGAGAGGCCGACGAACGGCAGCCCCGAGCCGGGCGTCGCGTGCGCCCCAGCGGCGTACACGCCCGGGACCGGGGTGGTGGGGCCGAGGCGCCTGCGGGTCGTGGCACGCCCCTGCCACAGCACGCCGAGCGGCGAGCCGCCCCACGCGTCGACGAGGTCGCGCGGCGACCGGTCCACCCGTACGACGACGCGGTCCCGGAGGTCGATCCGGTGCCGCGCCAGCGCGTCGAGGACGTCCTCGGCGAGCCGGCCGCGGCCCAGGACGGTCCACGCCGCCGCGCCGTCCGGGGCCCGGCCACCGGTGCGGACGACGAGCATCGGGTCGCCGTGGAGCACGACCTCGTGCGGCAGGTCAGGCAGGGAGCGGGCGTCGGAGAGGCCGACGTGGCACACGACCGGCGGGATCGCGGGCATGGTGCGCTCGACGTGGCGGGCCAGGGCCGGCAGCCGCCTCGGGTCGACGGCGCAGACCACCAGGTCGGCGTCGAGCTCGCCGGCCGAGGTGGCGACCGCCGCCACCCGGCCCGCGCGCAGGACCAGGTCGTGGGCGGTCGTGCCGGTCAGGACGGTGACACCGCGGGTGCCCAGGCGGTCGGCCAGCACCGTCCCGAGGGTGGCGATGCCGCCCGGGACCGTCCACGCGCCGAACCGCTGCTCGACGTACGACACGACCCCCTGCCAGACGGGGACGTTGCGCAGGTCGTGGCCGTCGGCGACGAAGGGGTGGCCTGCGACCAGACGCAGGCGGTCGTCGCGGAAGGTCTTGCGCAGCCGCCGGTGCAGCACCTCGCGGCTGGTCAGCAGGTTGGTGAGCGCCCGGGGCGCGAGCGTGGGGTCCCACGGTCGCTCGAGGTAGTCGCGGCGCAGCAGGTCCCACGTGTCGGAGTACGACGCGACGTAGCCGACCCACTGCTCGCCGAGTCCCGGGCCGAGCGCGTCGAAGGCGGCCAGCTGTGCTGCTCGCGAACCGCCCGGCAGCCGCAGCGCGGAGCCGTCCTCGAAGCGGTGCTCGCGCACGAGGTCGCGGGCGACCAGGTCCACGTCGCCGGGCTCCCGCTCCAGGGGGCGGCCGGTCTTGCGGAACAGGTCGCGGACCACCGCCGGGAGGAGCGTCGTGGTGGGGCCGGCGTCCCAGGCGAAGCCGTCGTCGCGGGTCACGGTCGACAGGGCACCCCCGAGCGTCGGAGCCTGCTCGACGAGGGTGACCGCGTGCCCCAGCTTGGAAAGCCGGGCGGCCGAGGCGAGCCCGCCGAACCCCCCACCGACCACCACCACGCGCGCCATGGCGAGCACCCTAGGGCCTGGGCGGGGCGGTCTGGCGGCCTAGTGCTGGCGGACCGGCTCGCGGCCCTTCCACCTCCGCCAGCCCCGCCGCACGAAGCGGGCGAGGACCACCAGCATCACCAGCCCGCCCGCGAGGAGCAGCGCGGCGATCGCCGCGGCCAGCTGCGGGTGCTCGACGGCGAGCCACACGACCCCGAGCACGGTGACGTCCTCGGTCACGCTGGCCACGGTGTTGGACACGGGCTCGGGGGAGCCGTTGACGGCCAGCCGCCCGCCGGCCTTGGCCAGGTGCGAGAGGAGCGCGGTGCCGCCGCCGACGACGCCGAGCACGGCCGTCTCGAGCGAGGTGGCGTCCCCGGCCAGCAGGACGCCGATGACGGCGCCCACGGTGGGCCTGATGGCCGTGGAGATCGCGTCCCACGTGGAGTCGATCCAGGGGATCTTGTCGGCGACGAACTCGATGGCGAACATGAAGCCGGCCGCCGCCAGCACGTCCCAGCGGGCCAGCACGTCGGGGATCTCGGCCACGTCGTCGACCCGGTCGGTGATCCCCAGCACCAGCACGACCAGGTAGGCGTTGATGCCGCTGGCCCAGCCGCCGGTGAAGGCGAGGGAGAGGGACTCCATCACGCGACCTCGATCTCGGTGGCCCCGGTCAGGGAGACGAGCTCGTCGAAGGTCGTGGAGAAGACGGCGGCGGGATGGCCCGCGGCGGCCCACACGACGTCGTACCGGCGCAGGTCGGTGTCGATCCAGGTGCCCACGGGCGTCGGGTGGTCGAAGGGGGAGACGCCGCCGATGACCTGACCGGTGTGCCGGCGGACGAAGTCGGGAGCGGCCCGGTCCAGGGCGGGTACGCCGACGGCGTCGGCGGCCTTGGCCACGTCGACGCGGTGCGCGCCCGAGGTGAGGATGAGGACGGGGACGCCACCGGCGTCGAAGAGCAGGCTGTTGGCGATCGCACCGACCTCGCAGCCGAGCGCGGCCGCGGCGAGTGCGGCGGTGTGGACGGCATCGGGCAGGATGACCACGTCACCGGTGCCGCCGCGCCGGGTCAGCTCGTCTCGAAAATTGATGACCGACGGATGCTCGCTCGCCATGCCGGGGAGCCTAGCCACCCGTTCGACTCCTGAGGGGAAATGTCTTGATGCGTCGCCAGGTGCCCGCTTCCGTCGCCCACGCCCTGCGCGTGCTCGTCGCCATCGTGCTCCTCAGCGCCGCCACCGCGCTGCTCACCTGGGTGCAGCGCGACGAGGTGATCCTCTCGTGGGCCAAGGGCAACCCGTCCGCCCAGGAGATCCTGGCCTCCGGCGGCATCGACGCGTTGCGGGACAGCGCGATCGTGCCGAAGTTCGTGCCGCTGGCGGTGGTCTCGTTCGTGGTCTTCCTGCTGCTCGCGGTGGTGCTCGCGGCGTTCCTCGTCGACGGGCACGGCTGGTCGCGGCTGGTGCTGACGCTGATGGCGGTCTTCGGGGTGCTCGTCGCGGCGCTCGGCCTGCTCAACCACCTGCCGGTGCTGCTGGAGGTCCTCTCGGCGGTCTCGATGGTCCTGTACGCCGCGCTGGTGTTCTTCCTCTGGCGCAAGGACACCAGCGCCTACCTGCGCGCGCACTGAGGTTTTCCCCAGCACCTCCGTCCGCCTCTTGACCCGCTGTCGGTGGGGGCGTGTACCTTTGGCCTTGTTCGAACATCTGTTCGGACACGGCCTCGGTGGCGGTGACCTCGACCCCCATCGCCACCGAGGCCGGTGGCGGGGTCGACGAGCGGTGAGGAGGCACGCATGAGGCTGTACGACGACCCCGTCGAGGTGCGACGAGGAGAGGCCGAGGGACCCGACCAGTTCCTCTGGCACGGACGCCTGTGGAAGGTCCGCTCGGTGCTGGCCCACTGGGTGGAGACGGCCCCATGGTGGCAGTCCACGGGTGCCCGGGCGGTGATCGGCTCGGACGACCCCGGCGACACCCTGACCACCGGCTCGACCGGCACCGACCTGCTCGTCGAGCGCGAGCTGTGGCGCGTCGAGGCCGGCCGTGGCTCCGGCGCGACGGGCTCCGAGCGGTCCGGCGTCTTCGACCTGTCCTTCTCGTGGACCGACGGTAGCTGGCAGCTCGTCGGCTGTGCGGACTGAGGAGGACGAGATGACGACCACGACGACCCGACCCCTCAACCCGCACCTGCTGCCGGCGACCACCCACTCCTACCTCGCCCGTGCGGCGGAGTCCCTCCAGGAGGCGATCTCGGCGCGCGACGTGCCCACCCGCTACGCCTGTGCCCACGTGGCGGCCCTGCGGGCGGCTGCCGCCCTGCTGGCAGCGCGGGCCCATCCGGCGCCCCGCGCCCGCCGCCAGAAGAACGCCTGGGTCCTGCTGGCCGAGGTGGCCCCCGAGATGGAGGAGTGGGCCCGGTTCTTCGCCGCCGGCGCGAGCAAGCGCGCGGCGGCCGAGGCCGGGTCGACCCGGGCGGTCACCGAGCGCGAGGCCGACGACCTCGTCCGCGACTCCGACCGGTTCCTGGCCGTGGTCGAGCAGGCGCTCGGGCTGGTGCCCCACGCCCCGGCGGCCGTGAGCCACACGACCGGCCAGAGCGGTGTCGCCTGACCCGTTCGTCCATCTCCATGTGGCCTCGGGCTACTCCCTGCAGTACGGCGCCTCGCACCCGCACGTCCTCGTCGAGCGCGCCGTGGAGCACGAGATGGACGCGCTCGCCCTCACCGACCGCGACGGCACCTACGGTGCGGTCAAGTTCGCCCAGGCCAGCCAGCGGGCAGGCATCCGGCCGATCCTGGGCGTCGACCTGGCCGTCGCCCCAGTCGGTCCCGGTGCGCCCGTTGGTTCCGGTGCCCCGGCCGGACCGGCCGGTGCGGGGCGTGCCCCCGTGCGCGGGGGCGCGCACCGTGACCTTCCGGCCCACCGCGGGGGCCTGCCCCGGGTGACGTTCCTGGCCGGCGGCAAGGCCGGCTGGGCGGCGATCTGCCGGATGGTCTCCGAGACCCACCTCCACGGGGAGCGGGGACGGCCGGTGGCCACCCTCGACCTGCTCGCCCCGCACCTCGGCTGCGGCGACGTCATGGTGCTGCTCGGCCCGACCTCCGAGCTCGGGGTCGCCGCGGTCCGACGCCGCGACGACCTCGGGCTGGCGGCCCTGGCGCCGTGGCTCGAGGTGGTGCCCCGCGACAACCTCGTCGTCGAGCTGGTCTCCCATCGCCTCCCCGGCGGGGGCAGCGCCGGGGGAGGGTGGGGCCCGGGCACCTCGCCGCACGCCGCCCGG
Organism: Nocardioides sp. Soil777; assembly: GCF_001428425.1. Classification (NCBI taxonomy): domain Bacteria; kingdom Bacillati; phylum Actinomycetota; class Actinomycetes; order Propionibacteriales; family Nocardioidaceae; genus Nocardioides; species Nocardioides sp. Soil777. The sequence continues at coordinate 100,058 of NZ_LMSN01000001.1, read as the reverse complement.
ATGGCCGGCGTCGCCCACCGGGCAGGCCTGGGTACGGTCCTCTCCAACGCGGTCCGCTACGCCGACCGCCTCGACGCCCCGACCGTCGACGTGCTCGACGCCGCCCGCCGGCTGGTGGCGCTCGACCGCCGCCACGTCGACCGTGCCAACGCCGAGGGCTTCCTCAAGTCCGGCAAGCAGATGCGCGAGGTGGCCGAGGAGGTGTGCCGGATGGCCGGGCTGGCCCACGACAGCGACACCGAGGCCCGCCGGCTGCTCGCCCGCACCCGGGCGGTGGCCGACCGGTGCGCCCTCGACCCACGCGGCGACCTCGGGCTGGGCGAGGTGCACTTCCCCGAGTTCGACCGGGCGGGCGAGCCGGGGGAGCCGGGGGATTCGGCGCACGCGACGCTGCGTGCCCGCTGCGAGGCCGGCATCGGTCACCGCTACGGCCAGGCGCCCCGGCAGCGCATCTGGAAGCGCCTCGACGACGAGCTCGAGCTGATCCGGGGTCTGGGCTACGCCTCCTACTTCCTCACCGTCGCCGACATCACCGACCTGATCGGCGAGATGGGGGTGCGCCGGGCCGCCCGCGGCTCGGGGGCGGGCAGCCTCGTCAACTACCTCCTCGGCGTCTCCGGGGTCGACCCGATCCGCCACGGCCTGCTGATGGAGCGCTTCCTGTCCCCGCTGCGCGCATCGCTGCCCGACATCGACATCGACGTCGAGTCCGCCCGACGCCTCGAGGTCTACGAGGCGATCCTCGCCCGCTACGGCGGCGACCGCTGCGTGTGCGTCTCGATGATGGACACCTACCGCGTCCGGCACGCGGTCCGCGACGTCGGCGCCGCGCTGGGCATGCCACCCGGCGAGGTCGACGCGATCGCCAAGGCGTTCCCGCACATCCGTGCGCGCGACGCCCGCACCGCGATGCGCGACCTCCCCGAGCTGCGGGCCAGCGGCCTGGCCAGCGAGCGCCTCGACCTGATGTTCCGGCTGGTCGAGCGTCTCGACGGACTGCCCCGGCACATCGCCGTCCATCCGTGCGGGGTGCTGCTCTCCGACGACACCCTGCTCTCCCGCACGCCGGTCGAGGCGTCGTACGCCGGCTTCCCGATGAGCCAGTTCGACAAGGACGACGTGGAGGCGCTCGGGCTGCTCAAGCTCGACGTGCTCGGCATCCGCATGCAGTCGGCGATGGCGCACGCGGTGTCCGAGATCTCCCGGGTCGACGGGGTCGAGATCGACCTCGACGACGAGGTGCAGGTGCCCTTCGACGACGACACGACCTACACGATGATCAGCTCGGCGCGCACCCTCGGCGTCTTCCAGATCGAGTCACCGGGCCAGCGCGAGCTGGTGGGCAGGTCGGGCATCGAGTCCTTCAGCGACATCATCACCGACATCTCGCTCTTCCGGCCGGGACCGGTCAAGAGCGACATGATCACGCCCTACCTCGAGGCCAAGCAGGGCTGGAAGACCGTCCACTACATCCACGAGGACCTGCGCCCGATCCTGGAGCAGACCCAGGGGGTGGTGGTCTTCCACGAGCAGGTCATCGAGATCATCGCCCGGTTCGCCGGGGTCTCCTACGCCGAGGCCGACGAGAAGCGGCGCGCGCTCGGCGACGTCGAGGGGATGGCCGAGACCGAGGTGTGGTTCTTCCCCCGCGCGCTGGCCCGCGGCTACGACCTCCCGCTGGTGACCCGCATGTGGAAGGTCGTCGCGGCGTTCGCGTCGTTCGGCTTCTGCAAGGCGCACGCGGCGGCCTTCGCGCTGCCCACCTACCAGTCGGCGTGGCTCAAGGCCCACTGGCCGGCCCACTTCCTGTCCGGGGTGCTCACCCACGACCCGGGCATGTATCCCAAGCGCCTGATCCTCGACGACGCCCGCCAGTTCGGCGTCGGGGTGCTCGGCCTCGACGTGAACGCCTCCGAGGCCTCCTACGTCGTCGAGCGCCTCGGGGACGGCTACGCGATCCGGCTCGCCCTCGCCGAGCTCAAGGGCATCAGCGAGGCCGAGGTGTCGCGCGTCGTCACCGCCCGCGGCGGCACCGGCGCGGACTGCACGACCCCCTATGTCTCCCTCAGCGACTTCCACGCCCGGGCCCGGGTCTCCCGTCCGGTGCTGGAGCGGCTGGTGCTGGCGGGGGCCTTCGACGACCTCTACCGCATCGCGAGCGGCGAGCACGAGGTCCGACCACGGGGCCGGCTGACGCGCCGCGACCTGCTGCTCCAGATCGCCGAGCTCGACCGGCACTCCCGGATGCTCGACCGCACCTCTCGCGGCCGGGGCCTGGGGGCGCGGCGGGTCTCGACGATGGTTCGACCCGAGCAGACCGCGCAGGACGCCGCCCGGCGCACGAGCTCCGACCCGGCCGTGCGGGCGGCGGCCCAGTCGCAGGCGGCCCGTCCGGTCCGCGAGGCCGACTCGGTCCAGCTGACCCTCCAGCTCGGCGACGAGCCGGGGTCGGGGGAGCCGGTCACGGGCCTGCCCGAGATGACCACCGACGAGCGGATGCGGGCCGAGCTGGAGATCCTCGGACTCGACGTCAGCCAGCACGCCGTCGCGCCGTATGCCGACTTCCTCGACGACCTCGGCACCACCCGCAGCCGCGACCTGCTGCGCCGGCGCAGCCGCGCCGAGCTGCTGGTCGCCGGGGTCAAGGTCGCCACCCAGACGCCGCCGATCCGGTCGGGGCGACGGGTCGTCTTCCTGACGCTCGACGACGGGACGGGACCGGTCGACTGCACGTTCTTCGAGGACGCACAGGGTCCCTACGCCGCCACCGTCTTCCACTCGTGGCTGCTCGTGGTCCGTGGGGAGCTGCGGCGCACGGGTCGGCGCGGGGTCTCGCTGCGCGCCACCGGCGCCTGGGCGCTGCCCGACCTGCACGCGCTGTGGCGGCGCGAGCGCACCCGCGAGGCAGCACTGGCCGCGGTGCTCGCCGAGATCGGCCGGGTCCCGGTGGGGTGGACCGATCCCGACGAGCCCGGGCACCGGCGGGTGCTGGTGCACTCCAGCGGCTTCCAGATGTCCCCCTACGCCGACATCAAGCCGGCCGGTGACGCCACCTTGGGTCTGCCTCGCAAGCCTGGGGTCGAGGAGGGCGCCCAGCGCCCGTCCCGCAACCTGTGGCACCGCAGCCCGGGGAGCCCGGGATGACGCCGGACGTGCCCCCGGTCCTCCCGGCGATCCCACTAGGGTTGCCTCCATGTCAGCCAGCGAGCGCCGCCAGTCCGTCCGCACCGGCGTGGTGTGGTCAGCGGTCCGCGAGGTGCTGGGGTCCACCGACCTCGCCCCGCAGGCCCGGATCGTCGACATCGGCGGCGGCACGGGCGGGTTCGCCGTCCCGCTGGCCGAGCTGGGTCACCACGTCCGGGTCATCGACCCCAGCCCCGACGCCCTCGCCGCCCTCGATCGGCGGGCCCGGGAGAGCGGCGTCGCCGACCGGGTCACCGGCCAGCAGGGCGACCTCGGCGACCTCGCCGGCCTCGTCGAGGCCGGAAGCGTCGACCTGGTCCTGTGCCACGGCGTGCTCGAGGTCGTCGACGACCCGGCCGCCGCGCTGGCGGCCATCGCCGGGGTGCTGCGACCCGGTGGCCACCTCAGCCTGCTGGTCGCCCAGCGCCACGCGGCCGTCGTCGCCCGGGCGATGGCCGGTCACTTCCAGGCCGCCCGCGACCTCCTCGACGCGGGCACGCCGAGCGGCCACCCCGGCCGGGCCGGCCATCGCTTCACCCGCGACGAGCTCGAGCCGCTGCTCGCGGGTGCCGGGCTGGAGACCACCTCCGTCCATGCCGTGCGCGTCTTCGCCGACCTCGTCCCCGGCTCCCTGCTCGACCTCGAGCCGGGCGCCACGGCCGCCCTGGTGGCCCTCGAGCAGGCCGTGGCGACCCGTCCCGAGTACTTCCCCCTGGCCACCCAGCTGCACGTCCTCGCGCGCGCCTGACCGGTCACCCGACAGGCCGCACTGGACGGTTCCGGACGCCCGGCGGTCACCATGACCGCCCTGCCCGTCGGGCGGCTCGACCCCTCGTGGCGCGCTCCGCTCCTGCACGTCGACATGGACGCGTTCTACGCCTCGGTCGCCACCCGGGACCGGCCCGACCTGGCCGACGTGCCCGTCATCGTCGGCGGGGGCAGCCGCGGGGTCGTGCTCTCGGCCAACTACCTCGCCCGCCAGTACGGCGTCCGCTCGGCGCTCCCGATGACCCGCGCCCGGCGGATGTGCCCGCAGGCCGTGGTGATCGCCCCCGACTTCGAGACGTTCAGCGCGGTGTCGTCCTCGGTGATCGAGAACTTCCGCCGGATCACCCCGCTGGTGGAGGTCGTCTCGCTCGACGAGGCGTTCCTCGACGTCCGCGGCTCGACCCGCCGGCTGGGGTCGCCGCGTGACATCGCGGGGCTGCTGCGCGCCACGATCCACGACGAGCAGGGCATCACCTGCTCGGTCGGGGTGGCGGCCTCGGTGTCGGTGGCCAAGCTCGCGAGCCGGCGGGCCAAGCCCGACGGTGTGGTGGTGGTCCCACCCGAGCGCGTCACCTCCTTCCTGCACCCGCTCGACGTGGGGGAGCTGTGGGGAGTGGGGGACAAGACCCGCGAGATGCTGCACCGGCTCGGGCTGGTCACGGTCGGGGACGTCGCCCACGTCCCGCTGCGCACCCTGCAGCGCGCGGTCGGCGTACACCTCGGCAGCCAGCTCCACGACCTGGCCTGGGGCACCGACCGGCGCACGCTCACCCCGCGCTCGGGGCCGTTCGAGCCGGACCGCTCGATGGGGGCCGACGAGACCTTCGCCCGCGACACCGACGACCGCGACGTCATCGTCCGCGAGCTGCTGCGGTTGTCCCACCGGGTGACCGGGCGGATGCGGACCGCCGGTGTGGCCGGTCGCACGGTGACGATCCGGATCAGGTTCGCCGACTTCACGACGATCACCCGCTCGCGCACCCTCCCCGAGGCCACCGACGTCACCGTCGACGTCTACCGCGTCGCCACCCGCCTGTACGACGCGCTCGGCCTCCAGCGCGCCCGCCTCCGGCTCGTGGGGGTCCGGGTGGAGGGTCTCGTGCCACGCGGGTCGGTGCACCGCCAGCTGGTGCTGGGGGAGGCGGAGCACGGTTGGGCGGAGGCCGATCGGGCGGTCGACCGGGCCACCCGCAGGTTCGGCGCGGCGGCCGTCCGACCGGCGAGCCTGATGTGATCAGCACCCGAATCGGGCGAATTTCGAGAGGCGGCTACCCGGTTGCCCACCGGGTGCCTAGACTTGTCACACGGCTGGCACACGACGTGTTGGTGGAGGAGGTAATGATGCCGCTGTCCGAGGAAGAGCTGCGAATGCTCGAGCAGATGGAGCGCGCACTCGTCGCAGAGGACCCCAAGCTGGCGTCCACCCTGCGTGGCACTGCGATGCAGCGCGCCGCTCGCCGGCGCGCGATCGCCTCGGGCGTCGTCTTCGTCGCCGGCATGGCACTGCTCACCGGTGGTGTCATCTTCCGCCAGACCATCCTCGGCATCGTGGGCTTCCTCGTGATGCTGGCCGCGGCCGTCGTGGTCGTGACCGCCCTGCGCCACCCCGCCAGCTCCGGCCCGCACATGCGCGACACCCGCCACGACGGCTTCGGTGTCGTCGACGGCGGCAAGGCCGGCAAGTCGCCGCGCTTCCAGCGCAACCGGCGCGCCAAGGCCTCCGGCTCGTTCATGGAGCGCATGGACGAGCGCTGGCGTCGCCGCCGCGACAACGGCCCCTTCTGACCCACGCGAGCCCACCACGCCTGACGGGCCTCCGCACGACGTCATGAATTCTGGTCGTCCGGACAGCCAGGTTCCATGACGTACGCAGCAGCGGGACCGGCGTACGTCCGTGATCGCTCCGGCACCTCCGCCTCCCAGCGGGGACGTGCGGCCGGGTGAGCGGTGTCCGGGACTCGCACGCTACAGCCCGCGCGAAGGGCGTGGTGCCCGGACTTCCGCCCTCCTGCGTGGAAGTACAGCCTCCGTGAGCTGACGCGACCCGCCGGCTGACGCGACGGCTGGCCGCGGGCCGACGCGACGATCCCGCCGGGTCAGCCCGGGTGGTCGGCGAGCTCGCGCTCCTCGGCGGGCGCCCGCGTGACGACCTCGGTGGCCGGCCGGTGCGGGGCGGGGCGCAGCGACCGGGGCCACCGACGGGCCCGACGGGCGACCCGGGGCGCGACCCCGGCGACGAGGGCGTCCTCGACAGCTGCGACGTCGATGGCACGCACGTGGGAGTCGCCCGGCGTCGAGGACCGGGCGTAGCGGCTCTCCTCGAGCTCGGTCACCAGCCGGTCGAGCGCAGCGGCGCTCTCGGGTGCGAGGTCCCGGCCCCGGCGTGGCCGGTCCGAGCGCTCGGTCTCGGCCCCGGGCGCACCGAAGCGCTCCCCGAGCCAGGTGCCGATGGCGCGAGGCGACCGACCTCCGGGCCAGCCGTGGCCCAGGTCGATGGCCAGGTCGCGCAGCTCCTGCCACGCCTCCTCGACGCCGCCCGTGAGGCGGCGTTCGCGCCGCTGGCGCCGGACGAGGCCGGGCACCAGCAGCACCGCGGCGACCAGCAGCAGGACGAGGAGCACCAGCACGATCGGCAGCCACGGGATCGAGGTGCCCTCGTCGTCCGAGGCAGCCGCGGCGTCGGCCTCCGGGCTCTGGCCACGCTCGGGCAGGGCGTCGGAGGTGCGGGTGGCGCTGGGCGAGACCGACGGCTCCTCGATGGTGGGCAGCTCACCGCGGGTGTAGGCGGGCACCGTCTCGGCCCGCCCGTCCGGGCCACCGGGCGTGGGCTCGAACCTCACCCAGCCGGAACCCGGGAAGTAGAGCTCGGGCCAGGCGTGCTGGTCGTGGGAGGAGAACTCCCAGGTGTCGGGCCCGGCTGACCGTGGCTCCAGCCAGCCGACCGCGACGCGCGCCGGGATCCCGATGATGCGGGCCATGATCGCCATCGAGGCCGCGAACTGCTCGCAGTACCCGACCCGACCCGAGTCCGCGTCGAGGAAGGAGTCGAGGTTGCCGTCCTCCGCATCCTCGACCGCGCTGAGGTTGTAGGAGAAGCCGCCGTCCTCGCGGAACCACTGCTGGAGCGCCCGCGCCTTGCGGAAGCGGGTCGGGGCGTCGCCGGTGACTGCCGCCGCGAGCGTGCGCACGTTGCTGGAGACGCTGGGCGGCACCTCGAGGTAGCCGGCTCGCACGTCGGCGGCACCCGACACGGCCCGGTCCATCGCCGGGGGGTCGAGGTCGAGCGAGACGGACGTGAAGTCGTAGGACTTGCCGGCCGTGGTCACCTCGTCGTCGGCGCTGATGAAGTCCATCGTCGAGGTGTCGTAGCGCCAGTCGCCGGTCACCTGGATGTCGCTGAGGTGTGCGGTGGTGGGCAGCCACGTGTTCCCGTAGTCGTTGTCGATGCGGACGCTGTAGTCCGACTCCGTGCGCGGGACGGACGGGTCCACGCCGTCGAGGGCGGGCAGCTCGCCGCGCGCGACCTGGGTCTCGGGGATGTCCCGGTCGCCCGGCGTCCACGTGTCGCCGTTGAAGCGGGTGAGCACCGTCCGTCGGAGGTAGGTCGGCCGCTCGCCATCGGTGCTGACGTAGACCTGGGGCACGTCCTCCCCGCGCACGAGGTCGCGGCGCAGGTCCACCATCGGGTCGGCCACCTGGATCTCTCGGTTGCCCGGGCCCTGCCCGTCGAAGAGCGCGACGTCGAGGGTGGGGATCAGCACCGGCAGCGCGAGCGCCATCGCGGTGGCGCTGGCGCCGATGGCGACGGCGGACCCGCGGACGGCCCCGGTGCGCACGCCGAAGCCGGTCGGGTCGGCGTCCTCCTCCTCGACCTCGCGGCCCCACCGGGTCACCTGCTCCTCGTGGGCGATGAACATCATCGCCAGGAAACCGGCGGCGACCAGCACGAAGGTCCACCACGAGGTGCCCTCGCCGGTGACCGAGACCGGCACGGAGTACGCCGTCAGCAGCACCAGTCCGGCCAGCGGCACCCGCCGGAGGGTGCAGGCGAAGAGGTCGGTGGCCAGCAGGGTGAGGGCTCCGCCGACGAGCAGCAGTGCGTGCACGGGCGGCACGTTGGGCGGCACCGGCGCCTCGTACAGCCGGGCGGACTCGAGGCCCGCGGAGAAGGCTTCCCCGAAGGCGCCGATCGTGGCGCCGGTGGGCAGCATCGACCCGGTGACGACGAAGAGCAGCCACAGGGCCGAGAACGCGACCTGGCCGAGGACCACGACGGCCCCGGGCACACGCATCCACCGCGCGGTGGCCCCACCGACGGCGATCGCGATGGCGAGGAGGAACAGCGGCATCGTGACCGAGGCGGCGTCGGAGGTGAGGATGCGCCAGGACAGCAGGGTGAGCCACGACGTACCGGCCGCGAGCCCGGCGAGGAGCAGGGCGGGGCCGAGGCGGGTGCGGTGCGTCATGCGCCCACCCGCTCCCGCTTGCCGAGGCGTCCGAGCTCCTGCCAGACCACCTCGAGGTGGTCGCGCGGCGTCAGGGTGACGGCCTTCCAGCCACGGGCGGCGAGCGCCTGGGCGGTGCTGCCCGTCGCCGACGGCGGCAGGTGCGGGGCCCACTGGTCGACGTCGAGGGCGATCGCGGCCGTCGTGCTGGCGTGGTGCTGCATCCGCTTGATGAAGGGTGCGTCGGCGTCGTTGACCTGGCCGAGCACGGCGACCAGCAGCCCGCCCTGGCCGGCCTCGGCCAGCCAGCTGGTGTCGAGCCGGGGGGAGTGCTCGATCTGCACGACCGCGAGCGCCTCGAGGAGGGGAGCGGTGTTGACCGCCGCGCTGCGTGAGTGCCAGGCGGTGCCCGGCTCCTCGCCTCCGGCGGTGACGAGGCGTACGGCGTACCCGCGCTGCGCGAGGTGGACCGCGACGGACGCGGCGGCCGAGACCGCGGCCTCCAGCGACGACGCGACGCCCTGCCCGCGGTGCGAGATGAGCCGGTTGTCGAGGAAGACGGTGGCCCGCGACTGCCAGGGCTGCTCCTCGCGGCGGACCATCAGCTCGCCCACCCGGGCCGAGCTGCGCCAGTGCACGCGGCGCAGGTCGTCGCCGCGACGGTACTCACGGACGGTGACGTCCTCGGCGCTGCCGGTCGCGAACGAGCGCGGCCGGTTGTCGCCCGAGCCGGTCCACGCGCCCCCCAGCAGGATGCCCGGGAGGGGGACCGTGCGCGGGGTGACGGTGAGCGACGCCGTGGTGTGGAAGGCACGCCCGAGCTCGATGAGGCCGAAGGGGTCGGTGACCCGCACCGTCATCGGTCCGACGTCGAAGTGGCCCCGCACGTCGGAGCGCACCGTGTAGTCCACGTGCCGTCGCCAGCCGTGGCCGATGCCCTCGAGCACGAACCTCGGTCGTGGACCGAGGACGTAGGGGAGGTGGTCCTCCAGCAGCAGCACCCCCGTCGGCGTGCGGGCCTCGTTGGTGAGGGTGAGCTGGATGCGCGACGACTGGCCGGCGGCGACCAGCTGGGGGGAGACAGTGCGGACCAGGGCGAGCCGGTAGCGCGACCGTCCGATCCACAGCGCGGTCAGCAGGGGGAGCGCGGTGACGAGCACGCCGACGCGCACCAGGGCCGGGTGCCCGACGATCATCGAGCAGACGATCGTCGTGACACCGGCAGCCAGGAAGGCCCGTCCGCGGACGGTCAGACCGGCGAGCGCCTCACGCACGGTCCGGCTCGGGGACGGGGACGCCGGTCACGATCGCGTCCAGGATCGACCCGCTGGAGCGGCCGCCCATCGCCGCCTCGACGCTGGGCAGCAGCCGGTGCGCCAGCACCGGGCGGGCGAGCCCGTGGACGTCGTCGGGGAGCACGTAGTCGCGACCGCGCATCGCGGCGGCCGCCTTGGCCGCGCGGACCAGGTGGAGCGTCGCCCGGGGCGAGGCGCCGAGGTGCAGCTCGGTGGAGGTGCGGGTGGCGGTGGACAGCGCCACGGCGTACCGCTGGACGGCGGGGGCGACGTGCACCCTCCCGACGATCTCGATGAGCTTGCGGATCTCGCCGGCATCGGTCACCGCCTCGAGGTCGTCGAGCGGGTTGGTCGTGGTGTGCGAGCCGAGCATCGCCAGCTCGGCGGCCTCGACGGGGTAGCCCACGGACACGCGCGCCATGAAGCGGTCGCGCTGCGCCTCGGGGAGGGCGTAGGTGCCCTCCATCTCGATGGGGTTCTGGGTCGCGATGACCATGAACGGCTTCTCGAGCATGTACGTCGTGTTGTCGACGGTGACCTGGCGCTCCTCCATGGCCTCCAGCAGCGCGGACTGCGTCTTGGGGGAGGCCCGGTTGATCTCGTCGCCGACCACGATGTTGGCGAAGACGCCACCGGGGCGGAACTCGAACTCGCGGGTGTCCTGGTTGAAGACGGAGACGCCCGTGACGTCCGAGGGCAGCAGGTCGGGGGTGAACTGGATGCGTCGCACGGTCGAGTCGATGCTGCGGGCCAGGGCCTTGCTCAGCTGGGTCTTGCCGACGCCGGGGACGTCCTCGATGAGGAGGTGACCCTCCGCCAGCAGCACGACGAGCGCGGCGTTGACCACGTCCGGCTTGCCCTCGATGACGTGCTCGATGTTGGCGCGGACCCGGCCGACGACGCGTGCCAGCGTGTCGAGGTCGGAACCTCCGCCGTGGGCCCCGTTGCCGGTGCCGTCCTGGATCGACGTACTCACGTGCTGTTCCCCACTCCCTGACCGAGGAGGGGACCAGCACGACGCCGGCCCCACGTCCTCCCCACCGTATGACGTGGGCGCAACATACCCGCGCCCTGACGCCGAGAGCGGAGACCGGAGCGGGATTCCCCACCTTTCGCACCACTTTCCTCCACCGCCGGCTCCCGGAACAGCCCCTTTCCTCCCCACCGGCGCTCCACCGGCGCTCCCCGGTCCCGCCGCTGAGCCGGCCCGCAGGACGCTGACCTGCGGTTTCGACGTCGTACGCCGCTCGCGGACGCTGGCAGGCGGCCGCCCGGCACCCGCAGGTCGCTGCCGTGGAGGAACACGTCATCCAGGCGGCGAAACACGCGTGGAATGGTTGACGGTGGAGCGTTGTGGGTTAGAGTGGTGGAAAGTGGGGAACAGGGTCGGAGAGGTGGGTGCCAGATGTTCTTCGGCACCTACACGCCCAAGCTCGACGAGAAGGGCCGGCTCTTCCTCCCCGCGAAGTTCAGGGACCAGCTGACGGAGGGACTCGTGGTGACCAGGGGACAGGAGCGCTGCCTGACCGTCTGGTCGATGGACGACTTCTCCTCCCTGACCGACCGGCTCCGCCAGGCGCCGGTCACCAACAAAGGCACCCGTGACTACGTCCGCATGTTGTTCGCGGCGGCGTCGCAGGAGGTCCCCGACAAGCAGGGCCGCATCTCCATCCCGGGGCCGCTGCGTGAATACGCGTCGCTCACCAAGGACGTCGTGGTCATCGGCTCGATGAACCGCATCGAGATCTGGGACCCGGCGGCGTGGACGACCTACTCGGAGGAGCAGGAGCAGAAGTTCTCCGAGCTGAGCGACGAGGTCTTCCCCGGTATCTAGCACCGCCAGCTCCACCCCGCACCACCAACTCAACAGCTGATCCGGCACCACAGCACCAGGTCTCGTGCCCGCTCTCCCGTCGCCATCTGGGGCAACTTCCCCGTGCACCAGATGGCCTTCCCCATCGGGGGAGCGGGCAGGGACCTGGCGAGGTGGCTCCGGATCAGCCGCACATCAGCACCGGCAGCACCAGCACCACCCGTCAGCACCACCAACCGCGTCAGTGGGGTCGAGTTCATGAGCACAGCCGTCAGGGGGCAGTCCGTCGCCGGCCGTCCGCCGCGCGTGCGCGACCAGGCCCGCGACGCCGTCACCGTGATGGCGTTCTCCGCCGCCACGTCGGGTGCGATCGCCGCCGCGCTCGTCCTGCTCTCCCACCTGGGCCGGCAGGGCTGAGCGGATGACGACCCCCAGCCACGCCCCGGTGCTCCTCGACCGGGTCGTCGCTCTCCTCCAGCCTGCGCTGGACCGCGAGGGCGCCGTCCTCGTCGACTGCACGCTCGGCCTCGGCGGACACACCGAGGCCGTCCTCGAGCGCCTGCCCCGGGCCCGGGTCATCGGCATCGACCGCGACACCGCGGCCCTCGAGATGGCGGGTGCGCGCCTCGCGTCCTTCGGTGCCCGCTTCACCGGGGTGCACGCGGTCTACGACGAGATCCCCGACGTCCTCGCCGACCAGGGCCTCGAGGCCGTCGACGCGGTCCTCTTCGACCTCGGCGTCTCCTCGATGCAGCTCGACGTGCGCGAGCGCGGCTTCGCCTACGCCGTCGACGCCCCCCTCGACATGCGCATGGACGGGACCACCGGCATCACCGCCGCCGAGGTCCTCAACACCTACTCGGTCGGCGACCTGACCCGCGTGCTCCAGGAGTACGGCGAGGAGAAGTTCGCCCGCAAGATCGCCCGCGCCGTGGAGCGCGAGCGCGAGACCGAGCCCTTCACCACCAGCGCCCGGCTCGTCGAGCTGCTGTACGCCGAGATCCCGGCGCCGGCGCGGCGTACCGGGGGACACCCCGCCAAGCGGACCTTCCAGGCCCTGCGCATGGAGGTCAACGACGAGCTCGCCGTCCTCCGGCGGGCGATCCCCGCGGCCATCGACGCCATCAACGTCGGCGGCCGCGTGGTCGTCGAGTCCTACCACTCGCTCGAGGACCGGCTGGTCAAGCGGGCCTTCACCGCCGTCACCCGCCTCGACGTGCCGGACGACCTGCCGTTCATCCCCGAGGGCAGCGAGCCCGCGTTCCGCAACGTCACCCGGGGTGCCGAGCAGGCCGACGAGCACGAGATCGAGCAGAACCCGAGAGCAGCCTCGGTGCGCCTCCGCGCACTCGAGCGAGTCCTTCCCCACCGAGGTCCCCACCGAGGAGTCGCCTGATGAGCAGCCCGGCCACCCAGATCCGCCACCGCGTCCCGCGCATCGCGCAGGAGGCCGTCGAGCGGGCCCGCCTCTCGGTCGTCCCGCGCACCCGCACCCGGGCGCCCAAGGTCCCCTTCGTGACTCTCGTCAGCCTCGTGCTCGTCGGGGGCATCGTGGGGCTGCTGCTCTTCAACACCTCGATGCAGCAAGCGTCCTTCGCGGCGACCGCGCTCGAGGAGGAGGCCACCAACCTCGCCGCCCGCGAGCAGACGCTGCAGATGGAGCTCGACGAGCTGCGCAACCCGCAGCGGGTCGCCACGCAGGCCCAGCAGATGGGCATGGTCGTGCCGGCGGCGCCGACCTTCCTGACGCTCGGTGGTGGCGCCGTCGAGGGCGTCAAGACCCCGGCCACCCCCGAGGACCGCCTCAACCTCACCCCACCCGCCCCGGTCAAGCCCGAGATCCTCGCCCCCGCGCCGACGATCGTCGAGGTCCCCGCGGCCGAGGTCCCGGCCCCGGAGACGACGGCGGAGGACGAGGCGGCCGCGGCCGCTGCCGCGGGCACGACGCCCGACGGCACGACGGACGCCCGGAAGAAGAACCGCACCCGCCGCTGACGGCGCGGCCTGACGGCCAACCCCGGTCGTTCCCGGTAGAAATGGAACCGACCCCACCAGTCACACCAACCACACGCAGACCACCCCACGCAGACCACCAGGACGGAGACGGAGTGCCCGCCAACCGGACCAGCAACCGGACCGCCAGCCGGACCACCGCCCGGCGCGGGTCGCCGCAGCTGCGCCTGCGGGTGGGCCTGGTCCTCATCGCGATGGTGCTGTCCTTCTTCGGCGCCCGGCTCGTGCAGCTCCAGGGCATCGACCCCAAGTCGTACGCCGCCATGGCGGCCGCCGAGGGCGTGCAGACGGTCATCCTCCCCGCCGAGCGCGGGGACATCCTCGACCGCAACGGCGTCCCGCTGGCCGACTCGATCCAGGGGAAGATGGTCATCGCCGACCCGGTGATGACCGCCGACGACGCCCCGGCCATCGCGCAGATCCTCTCCGCCGGCCTCGACGTCGACTACTTCCGCACCCTGCGCGCACTGCGGGGGCGCGAGGAGGGCAGCCGCTACGAGTACGTCGCCCGCCGGGTGCCGAGCACGACGGCCACCGACGTGCTGGCCCAGCTCTCCGAGGCCGGCTACCAGGGCGTCACCACCGAGGACGACCCGATCCGCGACTACCCGGCCGACGACGTGGCCGCCAACGTGCTCGGCTTCATGGGCACCGACGAGCCGCTCGGTGGCTTCGAGCGCACCTTCGACCAGCAGCTGGCCGGCGAGGACGGCACCGCGCGCTACACGGTCGGCGGCGGCAACCGGGTGCCCCTGGGGGAGAACAGCGTCGTGCCGGCCCGCAACGGCGAGGCACTGCGCACCACGATCGACCTCGACCTGCAGTGGTTCACCCAGCGCGTCCTGGCCCAGACCCTCCAGAAGTACCGCGCGCAGAGCGGCGTCGCGCTGGTGATGGACACCCGCACCGGCGAGCTGCTCGCCCTGGCGGACGGTCCGACCTTCGACGCCAACGCCCCGCTCGAGGCCGACAAGGAGAACCTCGGGTCCCGCGCCCTGAGCGAGGCCTACGAGCCGGGCTCGGTGGAGAAGGTCCTCACCGCCGCCTCGCTCATCGACGCCGGCAAGGTGACGCCCCGGCAGAAGTTCCGGGTGCCCGCCCTGCTGCACCGCCAGGACCGTCCCATCGGCGACTGGTTCGACCACGGCAACATCAAGCTGACGCTGACCGGCATCCTCGCCAAGTCGTCCAACATCGGCACCGTGCTCGCCGCCGACGCGTTCACGCCGCAGGAGCTCACGACCTACCTGCGCTCCTTCGGCCTCGGCTCGCGTACCGACGTCGGCGTCCGCGGCGAGTCGCCGGGCATCCTCACCGACGGCGACCTGATGACGTCCCAGACCAAGGACCGCGTCGCCTTCGGCCAGTCCCTGTCGGTCAACGCGGTGCAGATGACCGCGGCCGTCAACACGATCGCCAACGGCGGCGTCCGCATCGCGCCCAGCCTCGTCCAGGGCAGCGCCACCACCGACGAGGGCGTCGAGGTCGGCACCGACCACGCCGAGGCGACCCGCGTCGTCAGCGAGCAGGCCGCCCGTCAGACCGCCCGGATGATGGAGCGGGTGACCCACGAGGGTGCCGGCGTCGCGCCGATGGCCGCCGTCCCGGGCTACCTCACCGCCGGCAAGACCGGCACCGCCCAGCGCGTCGAGGACGAGTGCGGCTGCTACGACGGCTCCACCACGGTCTCCTTCGGTGGCTTCGCCCCGGCCGACGACCCCCGCTTCACGGTCTACGTCGCGGTGCACGCGCCGCAGGTCGACGGCGGTGGCGCCACCATCGCCGGTCCGGCGTTCTCCCGGATCCTCGGCTACGCCCTGGGCCGCTACGGCGTCCCGCCGACCGACGGCAAGCCCTCGCGCCTGCCCGTCGAGTGGTGACTAGTCTCGCCACGTGATCGGCAACCCCCATACCGGCACCCGCCCCGGACAGCCCGTCGTGACCCGACTGGCCGACCTGGTCGACTGGCTCGGCACCCTGACCCCCGTACGCGGTGACGGCGACCGCGACGTCGCGGTCACCGGGATCTCCCTGAGCACCCAGCGCATCCTCCCCGGCGACCTGTACGCCGCGCTCCCGGGCACCCGCGCGCACGGTGCCGACTTCGCCGACCAGGCCCTCGCCGCGGGAGCCGTCGCCGTGCTCACCGACGCCGACGGCGCCGACCGTCTGCCACCCGGCACGCCGGTGCTGGTCGTCGAGCACCCCCGCGCGGTCCTCGGTCGCGTCGCGGCCCACCTCTACGGCGAGCCCACCGCCGACCTCACCGTGATCGGCGTGACCGGCACCCAGGGCAAGACCACGACGACGCGGCTGCTGGAGGCGGGCCTCGAGCAGGCCGGCGTGCCCGCCGCCGTCGTCGGCACCGTCGGCACCCGCATCCACGGCGTCGACGTCAAGACGTCGCTCACCACCCCCGAGGCCCCGGACCTGCACGGCCTCTTCGCGGTGATGCGCGAGCAGGGCGTCGTCGCCTGCGCGATGGAGGTCTCCAGCCACGCCCTCGTCATGGGCCGCGTGGACGGGGTCGTCTTCGACGTGGCGACCTTCCTCAACCTGGGCCGCGACCACCTCGACTTCCACCCCGACGTCGAGGACTACTTCGCCGCCAAGGCGTCCCTCTTCACCCCCGAGCGCGCCCGGCTCGGGCTGACCAACGTCGACGACGAGCACGGCCGGCTGCTGCTCGACCGGGCCGGCATCCCCATGCGGACCTTCTCGAGCGAGGGCCGCGACGCCGACTGGCGCGCCGTGGACGTGGAGTTCGCCGGCGACGGCGCGCGCTTCACCGTCACCGGCCCCGAAGGCCTCCGGGTCGACGCCGGGGTGCCCGTCCCCGGCGCGTTCAACGTCTCCAACGCGCTCGCCGCCATCGCCTCCGCGGCGCTGGCCGGCCTCGACCCCCACCAGGTCGCGCGCGGCATCGCCGCCGGCGGGGGAGTGCCGGGCCGGCTGGAGCGCGTCGACGCCGGTCAGGACTTCACCGTGGTCGTCGACTACGCCCACAAGCCCGACGCGGTCGAGGCCGTGCTCGCCACCCTGCGTCCGCTCACCGAGGGGCAGGTCGTCGTCGTCCTCGGCGCCGGTGGCGACCGCGACCCCGGCAAGCGGCCGATCATGGGCGAGATCGCCGCCCGCCTCGCCGACGTCGTCGTCGTCACCGACGACAACCCGCGCACCGAGGACCCGGCCGCGATCCGGGCCGCCGTGGTCGCCGGCACCGGCGCGGGAGCCGCCGAGGTGGTCGAGATCGGCGACCGCCGCGCGGCCATCCGCGACGCCGTACGCCGCGCGCGTCCGGGGGACGTGGTGCTCATCGCCGGCAAGGGCCACGAGACCGGGCAGGAGGTGCACGGAGAGGTGCACCCCTTCGACGACCGCGTGGTCGCCGCCGAGGAGATCGCGCAGGTAAGCCGATGATCGAGATGACCCTCGACGAGATCGCCGAGGCCGTGGGCGGCGTCGCCCACGGCGAGGCCACGGTCACCGGCGGCGCCTTCGTCGACACCCGCACCCCCGAGCCCGGCGGCCTGTTCGTCGCGGTCGAGGGTGAGCGGGTGGACGGCCACGACTACGCCGGTACGGCGCTCGCGGCCGGCGCCGTCGCCGTCCTCGGCAGCCGGCCGACCGAGGCCCCGACGGTCGTCGTCGACGACGTCGTCCGGGCCGTCGGCGTGCTGGCCCGCCACGTCGTGGACCGGCTCCCCGACACCACCGTGCTCGCCCTCACCGGCAGCCAGGGCAAGACCGGCACCAAGGACTACCTCGCCCACGTGCTCGAGGCCGCCGGGCCGACTGTCGCGACCCGCGGCAACTTCAACAACGAGATCGGGGTGCCGCTCACCGTCCTGCGGGCCACCGAGGAGACCCGTTACCTCGTCGTCGAGATGGGGGCGCGGGGCATCGGGCACGTCGGCTACCTGTGCACGATCGCGCCGCCCACGGTGGCCGCCGTGCTCAACGTCGGCACCGCCCACATCGGGGAGTTCGGCAGCCGCGAGGCCATCGCTCGGGCCAAGGGCGAGATCGTGGAGGCGCTGCCCGCCCACGGCACCGCCGTGCTCAACGCCGAGGACCCGCTCGTCGCGGCCATGGCGGAGCGCACGGTCGCGCAGGTGCGGACCTTCGGGCCGCCGCCCGCCGACATCGCCGTCACCGACCTGGTCAGCGACGAGCTCGGACGCCAGTCCTTCGACCTGACCCACCTCGGCTCCGGGGCCACCGTGCACCTCGCGCAGGTCGGTGCCTTCCAGTGGCGCAACGCGGCAGCGGCCGCCGCCATGGCGCTGGCCGCCGGGGTCGACCTCGACACGGTCGCCGACGCCCTCGCCGACGCGCAGTCGGCCAGCCGGTGGCGGATGGAGGTCAGCGAGCGGGCCGACGGGGCGGTGGTGGTCAACGACGCCTACAACGCCAACCCCGAGTCGATGGAGGCCGCGCTGGAGTCGCTGCAGGTCATCGGCCGCAGCTCCGGACGTCGTACCGTCGCCGTCCTCGGCGAGATGCTCGAGCTCGGCCCGGACGCCGAGCAGGCCCACCGCCGCGTCGGGGACTTCGCGCAGGCCGCCGGCGTGGACGTGCTGGTGACCGTCGGCGAGATGGCGGCGCACATGGCCGTCGGCTGGCCCCGTGAGGCGATCATCACGGCGGGGCGTGACGAGGCACTGGTCTGGTTGCGGGAGAATGTCTCGGCTGCCGACGTCGTCCTGGTGAAGGCATCGCGCGGCGCGGCGCTCGAAGTCGTCGTCGAAGGACTGTTGGCCCCCGACCCGGGTGGCACCGAAGGGAGCAACGCATGAGAGCGATCCTGCTCGGTGGCGGGCTCTCGCTGCTGATCTCGCTGATCGGCACCCGTTACGCGATCAAGGTGCTCGCGCGCCGTGGCTACGGCCAGGAGATCCGCGACGACGGGCCCACGACCCACCACACCAAGCGCGGCACGCCCACCATGGGCGGCCTCGTCATCATCCTGGCCACGGTGGTCGGCTACTTCACGGCCAAGCTCATCACCCTGCAGATGCCGTCGGCCTCCGCGATGCTGCTGCTGTTCCTCTTCGTCGGGCTCGGCGTCGTCGGGTTCCTCGACGACTTCATCAAGATCAGCCGGCAGCGCAACCTCGGCCTGCGCAGCCGCGCCAAGATGATCGGGCAGACCGTCATCGCCGTCACCTTCGGCATCCTGGCGCTGTGGCCCGGGCTGGAGGACGACCGCGGCCAGACCCCGGCCTCCCACCACATCTCCTTCATCCGCGACTACGAGGCGTTCGCGCTGCCGACCGTCGTCGTGATCGTCCTCATCTGGTTCTTCGTCACGGGCTTCAGCAACGCCGTCAACCTCACCGACGGCCTCGACGGCCTGGCCACGGGGTGCAGCATCCTGGTCTTCGCGGCCTACACGCTGGTCAACATCTGGCAGAACTCCCAGTCCTGCGCCATCGAGGCCGGGCCGAAGTGCTACGAGGTGCGCGACCCGCTGGACCTCGCCGTGATCGCCGCGGCGATCACCGGCGCCTGCTTCGGGTTCCTGTGGTGGAACGCCTCGCCGGCCCAGATCTTCATGGGCGACACCGGCTCCCTCGCCCTCGGTGGGGCCATGGCCGGCTTCGCCATCATGACCCGCACCGAGCTGCTCCTCGTCATCATCGGCGGGCTCTTCGTCGCCGTCACCCTCTCGGTGATGATCCAGGTGTCGGTCTTCAAG
Source organism: Nocardioides sp. Soil777 (assembly GCF_001428425.1). Classification (NCBI taxonomy): domain Bacteria; kingdom Bacillati; phylum Actinomycetota; class Actinomycetes; order Propionibacteriales; family Nocardioidaceae; genus Nocardioides; species Nocardioides sp. Soil777. Next base: position 80,840 of record NZ_LMSN01000001.1, on the reverse strand, counting down.
GTGAGCCGGGCCAGCGGGGCCTTCCGGTCGGTCTTCCGGGTCCAGCCGGGCCACCGGGTGTTCCGGATGACGCCGCTGCACCACCACTTCGAGATGCTCGGCTGGGAGCAGGTCACCATCGTGATCCGCTTCTGGATCATCACCGGCCTGTGCGTGGCCACCGGCGTGGGGATCTTCTACGCCGAGTGGGTCGCCGGGATCGGATGAGTCACCCCATGACGTTCTCCGCCTCCTCCGCTGCGCTCCTCCGACGGACAACGCCCCGGGGACCCCGATGAGCCGACGCGACCTCGACTCGCTGGGTCGACACACCCCCTGGGACGGCGTGCGGGCCGTGGTCGCCGGCTTCGGCGTCTCCGGCTTCGCCGCCGCCGACAACCTGCTCTTCCTCGGTGCGGGTGTCACCGCCCTCGACGAGGCGACCAGCGACGAGAAGGCGGAGAAGGCCACCCTCCTCGAGAGCCTCGGCGGCGACATCCGCCTCGAGCCCGGGGCCACGGCCACGCTGCCCGACGACGTCGACCTGCTCGTCACCTCGCCCGGCTGGCGCCCCGACGCGCCGCTGCTCGCCCAGGCCGCCGCCCGCGGCGTACCCGTCTGGGGCGAGGTGGAGCTGGCGTGGCGCCTGCGCGAGAAGGATGAGTCGGGGCGGGCCACGCCGTGGCTGGCCGTCACCGGCACCAACGGCAAGACCACGACGGTGCAGATGCTCGACTCGATCCTGCGGGCCGCCGGACTGCGCAGCGCCTGCGTCGGCAACGTCGGCCGCCCGATCGTCGAGGCGGTCATGGACCCCGAGCCGTACGACGTCCTCGCCGTCGAGCTGTCCAGCTTCCAGCTCCACTACACGCACTCGATGAGCGCGGAGTCGGCTGCCGTGCTCAACGTCGCGCCCGACCACCTCGACTGGTACCCCGGCGGCATGGACGACTACGCCGCCGACAAGGGCCGGATCTACGAGCGGGTCAGCCGCGCCTGCGTCTACAACGTCGCGGACCCGGCGACCGAGCGGCTGGTGGCCGAGGCCGACGTCGTCGAGGGGGCCCGGGCGATCGGCTTCACCCTCGGCATGCCCTCGGTCGGCATGGTCGGCGTCGTCGAGGACATCCTCGCGGACCGCGCCTTCATCGAGGAGCGGTCCACCAGCGCCGCCGAGCTCTGCACGATCGCCGACCTCGCGTCCCCGGCGCCGCACTTCGTCGCCAACGCCCTGGCGGCCGCCGCGCTGGCCCGGTCCCACGGTGTCTCGCAGGCCGCCGTGCGTGAGGGGCTGCGCGCCTTCCGGCCCGACGGCCACCGGATCGCGCACGTCGCGGAGCACGGGGGAGTGACCTGGGTCGACGACTCCAAGGCCACCAACCCGCACGCCGCCCAGTCGTCGCTGCAGGCCTACGACCAGGTCGTCTGGATAGCCGGCGGCCTGGCCAAGGGGGCGCGCTTCGACGACCTCGTGCAGGCCGTCCGGGGTCGACTCCGGGGCGTCGTGCTGCTCGGCGCCGACCGCCACGTGGTCGCCGACGCCCTTTCGCGACACGCCCCCGATGTGCCCGTCATCGAGATCGGCGACGGGGAGACTGGGGACCCGATGGAGCGCGTCGTCGACGCGGCTGCCCGGCTCGCCCGCGAGGGCGACACCGTGCTGCTGGCGCCGGGATGTGCCTCCATGGACATGTTCGCCAACTACGGCGCCCGTGGCGACGCCTTCGCCGCCGCGGTCCACCGTCGGATCGAGGGTCCCGGCAGCTGAGCCGGGAGGAGGGAGCGGCCGCGATGACCACCCTGTCGCCGGGCCCGGCTCCCCAGTCCACCGGCACCGACGCCACGACCGCCACGACCAGTGACGCCGAGACGCCGACGCGGCTCATGGCGCGCGTGCCGGGACGTCCCGGGCTCTCCGGGCTGCCCGGGCTGCGCGGCCTCCACGCCCTGCGCGAGGCGCTCGACCGGCCGCTGTCGTCCTACTACCTGCTGCTCGGCGCCTCGACGCTGCTGCTCACCATCGGCCTGATGATGGTGCTGAGCTCCTCGAGCGTCGACGCCTACAAGACCACCGGCGACTCCTACGCGATCGTCAAGCGCCAGCTGATGTGGGTGCTCCTTGGCCTGCCGTGCGCCTTCATCGCCTCGCGCATGTCGCACGCCTGGATCCGCCGGCTGGCCTGGCCGGCCTACCTCCTGTCGCTGGGCCTGCTGCTGCTCACCGCGTTCCTCGGGGTCGAGCGCAACGGCAACCAGAACTGGCTGGCCGTCGGCCCCCTCGCGATCCAGCCCTCCGAGGTCGCCAAGCTCGGCCTGGTGCTGTGGGCCGCCAACATCTACGCCCGCAAGGAGCGCCGGCTGGGCCGGGTGCACGAGATCATGATCCCGGTCGTGCCGGGCATGCTCCTGGCCACCGGCCTGGTCATCCTCGGGCGCGACCTCGGCACCGCGCTGGTGCTCTTCGCGATCCTGCTGGGGATGCTCTGGGTGGTCGGCGCTCCGCCGCGCTTCTTCGTGCTGAGCATCTCGATCATCGGCGTCGCGGTGATGTTCCTGGCCGCGATGGACGCCGAACGCCTCCAGCGCATCACCAACTTCTCCGACCCGTTCAAGGACTACCTCGACACCGGGTGGCAGCCGGCGCACGGGCTCTACGCGCTCTCCACGGGCGGGTGGTTCGGCCAGGGCATCGGTGCCTCGACGCAGAAGTGGGGTGGCCTGCCCGAGGCTCACAACGACTTCATCTTCGCCGTCCTGGGCGAGGAGCTCGGCCTGGTCGGCACGCTGCTCGTGATCGGCCTGTTCTTCACCATCGCGTTCGCGGCGATCCGCATCGCCTCGCGCACCGCCGAGCCGTTCGTGCGCTACATGTCCTTCGGCATCGTGGTGTGGCTGCTCGGCCAGATGATCATCAACGTCGGCATGGTGCTGGCCGTGATGCCGGTCATCGGCATCCCGCTCCCGCTGGTCTCCTACGGCGGGTCCGCCCTGCTGCCGTCCCTGGTCGCGCTGGGGCTCCTGGTCGGCTTCGCACGGCGCGAGCCGGAGGCGGCCGCGGCCCTGGCGGCGCGTCGTCGCAACCGCTCGGCCGGGCTGTCGGCGCCGGGCACGCGCTGACCCGCCCTCCCCGGTAGGTTTCTCCTGATGCGCGTACTCCTCGCCGGCGGTGGCACCGCCGGCCACACCTCGCCCCTGATCGCCACCGCCGACGCCCTGCGGCGGCTCGACCCGACGGTCGAGGTCCACTGCCTCGGCACGCCGCGCGGCCTGGAGAACACCGTCGTGCCGCGGGCCGGCTACCCCCTGCACCTGATCCCGCCGGTGCCGCTGCCGCGCAAGCCCTCGGGCGAGCTGCTGCGGGTGCCGCTGAGGCTGCGCGACGCCGTACGCCGCACGCTCGAGGTCTTCGACACGGTCCAGCCCGACGTGGTCGTCGGCTACGGCGGCTACGTCTCCATGCCCGCCTACCTCGCGGCCCGCCGCCGACGGCTGCCGCTGGTGGTGCACGAGCAGAACGCCCTCCCGGGCCTGGCCAACAAGGTCGGCGCGCGGGTGGCCGACCGGGTCGCGGTGAGCTTCCACGGCACGCCGCTGCCGAAGGCCGAGTACGTCGGCCTCCCCATCCGCCGGATGATCTCCACCCTCGACCGCGAGGCCGCCCGCGCCGGCGCGCGCCGCTTCTTCGGCCTCGACGCCGACCGCCCGACGCTGCTCGTCACCGGGGGATCCCAGGGCGCCCGGCAGCTCAACCAGTCCGTCTCCGCGGCCGCCGAGGCACTCGGCGAGGCCGGGGTGCAGGTGCTCCACGTCGTGGGCCCGAAGGGCGAGGCCAGCCCGGTCGCGACCGGTGTGCCCTACAAGGTGCTCGACTTCGTCGACCGCATGGACCTCGCGTACGCCGCCGCGGACCTGGTCATCTGTCGCTCCGGCGCGTCCAGCCTCACCGAGGCCGCGGCCGTCGGGCTGCCGGCGGTGTTCGTGCCGCTGCCGATCGGCAACGGCGAGCAGACCCTCAACGCCCGCACCGTCGTGGACGCCGGGGGAGCGCTGCTCGTCGGCAACGAGGCCCTCACGCCGGAGTGGGTCCGTGCGACCGTCCCCGGCCTGCTCCACGACACCGACCGGTTGGCACGGATGGGCGCCGCCGCGGCCGCGCTCGTGCCCCGCGACGCCGACGAGGCGCTGGCCCGGATCATCGTGGAGGTCGCCCGGTGAGGGTGCCCGTCCCCGACGAGCTGCTCCCCGTCGACCGGCTCGGCCGGGTGCACTTCATCGGCATCGGCGGTGCGGGCCTCTCCGCGATCGCCCGCATCATGGCCGCCCAGGGCGTGCAGGTCAGTGGCAGCGACGACCAGGACACCCCGTTCCTGCCGTCGTTGCGCGAGCTCGACGTCACCTGCCACCTCGGCTACGACGCCGCCCACCTCGGCGACCTCGGGCCCGACGACACCGTCGTGGTCACCACTGCCGCACGCGAGGACAACCCCGAGGTGCTCGAGGCCCGCCGTCGCGGCCTGCGGGTGCTGCCGCGCTCGGCCGGCCTCGCCGCCGTGATGGCCGGACGGCGCGTGCTCGCGGTCGCCGGCACGCACGGCAAGACCACGACCACCGGCCTGCTCACCAGTGCGCTGCTCGCCGCGGGCGCCGACCCGACGTACGCCGTGGGCGGGGTGCTCACCGCGACCGGTCGCAACGCCGACGCCGGCTCCGACGACCTGTTCGTCGCCGAGGCCGACGAGAGCGACGGTGCCTTCCTCGTCTACCGCCCGCACGCCGCCATCGTGACCAACGTCGAGGCCGACCACCTCGACAACTGGGGCACCGAGGAGGCCTACCACGCGGCCTTCGACGAGTTCGCCGGCACGATCGACCGCGAAGGGTTCCTCGTCGTGGTCGGCGACGACGCCGGGGCCGCCGCCCTGGCGACGTACGCCCGCTCCGACGGCCTCGAGGTCATCACCGTCGGTGAGGGCGAGTCCTGCGACCTGCGCCTCGTCGACGTGGGCTTCGAGGGCACCACGTCCCGCGGTCGGGTGCTGCGCGACGGCGTCGTGGTCGGTGACCTCGTGCTCCGCATCCCCGGTCGGCACTACCTCCTCGACGCCCTGGCCGCGCTCGCCGTCGGACTTCGCCTCGGTCACGACGCCGACGGCCTGCTGGCCGGGCTGGCCGGCTTCACCGGGACGGGCCGGCGGATGGAGCTGAAGGGGGAGGAGTCGGGCGTGCGCGTCTACGACTCCTACGCCCACCACCCCGTCGAGATCGCCGGCGACCTCCAGGCCGCCCGGGCCGTGGCCGGCGACGGCCGCATCGTCGTCGCCTTCCAGCCCCACCTCGTCTCCCGCACCCGGATCTTCGGGGAGCAGATGGGCGTCGCGCTCGGTGCCGCCGACGAGGTCGTCGTCCTCGACGTCTACCTCGCGCGCGAGGACGCCGACCCGTCGGTGACCGGAGCCCTGGTCGCCGACGCCGTGCCGCTCGACACCGAGCACGTCCTCTTCGAGCCCGACTTCGACGCGGTGCCCGCGGCCCTCGTGGCCCGCGCGCGCCCCGGTGACCTGGTGCTGACCCTCGGCGCGGGCAGCATCACCCAGCTCGGCCCGCGGGTCCTCGACCTGTTGCGGGGAGCCCGTGGCTAGCGCGACCCGCACCCGTCCCTCGGAGGAGGAGCGGCGCGAGCAGCGCGTCCGCCAGCGCTTCGCGCGCCGGCAGTGGGCGCGGCGCTGGATGCACTGGCGGGTCGTCGTCGCCGTGCTCGCGGTGGTGGCGCTCGTCGCCACGTCGGTCTGGCTGGTGTTCTTCTCGGCGGTGCTCGCCATCGACAAGGTCGAGGTGGACGGCAACCGCCTGCTCGGCCCGGACCGCGTCCTCGCGGTCGCCGAGGTCCCGACGGGGGAGCAGCTCGCGCTGGTCGACCTCGAGGCCATCTCGCGCCGGGTGGCTGCGCTGGCGGAGATCGAGGACGTCGACGTGACCCGCTCCTGGCCCGACGGCATCCGCATCGACGTCACCGAGCGCACCGCCATCGCGGTCGTCGAGCTCGGCGGCCGGCTGCGGGGCCTCGACGCCGAGGGCGTGGTCTTCCGCGACTACCGGACCGCGCCCAAGGGGATGCCCCGGGTGCGGCCCACCACGTCCACCGGCTCCGACGCCCTGGCCGAGGCCGCGGGCGTCGTCGCGGTGCTCCCCAGCGACCTCGCGGCCCGGGTGGACCACGTCGAGGTGCAGACCATCGACCAGATCACCCTGGTGCTCCGCGACGGTCGCCAGGTGCTGTGGGGGAGTGCGGAGCAGTCCGAGCTCAAGGCGCGGGTGCTGCCCGAGCTCCTCGCCGCGCAGCGTGCCCAGGTCTACGACGTGAGCGTGCCGGAGAGCCCGATCACCCGACCCAGCTGAGCCCGTCGCAGACGATCCGCACGACGACCCGTACGACGATCCGCGCGAAAGTCCGCCGAAAGTTCCGGCGTCGTGGGCGTGTCGGCAGGAACGGTCGTCCTCGCGTGCCTATGTTCTTCTGCAACGCGAGGTTGACATAACTATAACCCTCAGGTTCACGGTTAGAGTTCCGGATCCCGAGGGCAGGGGATGTCAGCCACGCACCTTCCCCGATACACCCAGCCCGACAACCCAGACCCGCTCCGGCACCCGGCCGGAACCACACCCGAGAGAGGCCTGCAGCCGTGGCAGCAGCACAGAACTACCTGGCGATCATCAAGGTCGTGGGTATCGGTGGAGGCGGCGTCAACGCCGTCAACCGCATGATCGAGGTCGGCCTCAAGGGTGTCGAGTTCATCGCGATCAACACCGACGCCCAGGCCCTCCTGATGAGTGACGCCGACGTCAAGCTCGACATCGGCCGCGAGCTCACCCGCGGTCTCGGTGCCGGCGCCAACCCCGACGTGGGTGCCAAGGCCGCCGAGGACCACGCCGACGAGATCGAAGAGGTCATCAAGGGCGCCGACATGGTGTTCGTGACGGCCGGCGAGGGCGGCGGCACCGGCACCGGAGGCGCGCCCGTGGTGGCCCGCATCGCCCGGTCGCTCGGCGCCCTGACCATCGGTGTCGTCACCCGCCCCTTCGCCTTCGAGGGCCGCCGTCGTGCCAACTCCGCGGAGGAGGGCATCAGCCAGCTCCGCGAGGAGGTCGACACCCTCATCGTGATCCCCAACGACCGGTTGCTGTCGATCACCGACCGCAGCGTGTCGATCCTCGACGCCTTCAAGCAGGCCGACCAGGTGCTGCTCCAGGGTGTCTCGGGCATCACCGACCTGATCACGACGCCCGGCCTGATCAACCTCGACTTCGCCGACGTCAAGTCCGTCATGGCCAACGCGGGCTCGGCCCTCATGGGCATCGGCTCGGCCCGCGGCGACGACCGCGCGGTCCAGGCCGCCGAGATGGCCGTCTCCTCCCCGCTGCTCGAGGCGAGCATCGAGGGCGCCCACGGCGTGCTGCTCTCCATCGCCGGTGGCTCCGACCTCGGTCTCTTCGAGATCAACGAGGCCGCGGCCCTGGTGTCGCAGTCCGCGCACGCCGAGGCCAACATCATCTTCGGTGCGACCATCGACGACGCGCTCGGCGACGAGGTGCGGGTCACCGTGATCGCGGCCGGCTTCGACGGCGGGATGCCCAAGCGTCGCGCCGAGGGCAGCGTCCTGCGGCCCAACGCGCCGGTGCAGTCGCAGGCCGAGACCCGGGCCGCCGCCCAGCAGGTCGCCACCCAGCGTCCCGCCACCTCGGCGTCGACGGGCAGCCAGGCCTTCGAGCCCTCGCGGCCCGCCGCCCAGCCGGCCCAGCAGTCCGCCCCGCGACCGGCCCAGCCCGCCCAGCAGTCCGCGCCGGCCCGCCAGGAGCCGTCCCGCCCGAGCCGTCCCGTCCAGTTCGACGACGACGACCTCGACGTCCCGGACTTCCTGAAGTAGCACGTGTTCGCATTCCGCGACTCTCGTGAGGGCGACGTCTCCCGGCTCCGGGTGGACGTCGCCTTCACTGATTCTTCCCTCGACCTCCAGGGCCTCCGCGAGGACTTCCCCGAGCTGCTGGCCCGCGTCGAGGACGCCGTCGGCGTGCCCCTCGCCCGCCTCTCGCAGGTGCACGGCGACGAGGTGCTGGTGGTCGACGGCCCGATGCCGCTCGGGCAGGTGCCCGACGGCGACGCCCTGGTCACCACGACGCGGGGCCTCGGCCTCATGGTCCGGGTGGCGGACTGCGTGCCGCTGGTGCTTGCCGACGCCGAGGCCGGCGTCATCGGTGCCGTCCACTCCGGGCGGCCCGGTCTGGCGCTCGACATCGCCACCCGCACGGTCGAGGTGATGCGCACCCACGGTGCCTCCGAGATCGTCGCCTGGGTGGGGCCGCACGTGTGCGGGTCCTGCTACGAGGTGCCCGAGCAGATGCGCGCCGACGTCAGCGCCGTGGTCCCCGAGGCCTGGGCCGAGACCTCGTGGGGCACGCCCGCCCTCGACATCGGTGCGGGCGTGCGCGCCCAGCTGACCCGCGAGGGCGTCGAGGTCGTGGACGTCGCCGGCTGCACCCTCGAGGAGCGCGGCCTGCACTCCTACCGTCGCGACGGGGCCGCCGCCGGACGGTTCGCCGGGCTGGTGTGGGTCTCGTGACGCGCGCCGACGACCTCGCGACCAACCTCGCCGCCGTACGCCGCCGCATCGCCGACGCCTGCGCCGCCGCCGGCCGCTCGCCCGACGACGTGTCGCTCGTCGTGGTCACCAAGTTCTTCCCGGCCTCCGACGTCCGGGCGCTGGCCGACCTCGGCGTCACCGACGTGGGGGAGAACCGCCACCAGGAGGCCTCCGACAAGGCCGCCGAGTGCGCCGACCTCGGCCTGCGGTGGCACTTCATCGGAGCGCTGCAGAGCAACAAGGCCGCCGCCGTCGCGTCGTACGCCGACGTCGTCGAGTCGGTCGATCGTTCCAAGCTGGTCGGCGCCCTCGACCGAGGGGCGGGGGAGCGCACGGTCGACGTGCTCCTGCAGGTCAGCCTCGACCCACCGGGGTCGGACCACCGGGCCGGCGCCGACCCCGCGACCCTGGCCGACCTGGGAGCCGCCGTCGAGGCGGCCGAGCACCTGCGGCTGCGCGGCCTGATGGCGGTGGCGCCGCTCGGCGAGGACCCGGCGGAGGCCTTCGCGAGGCTGGCCGACATCCGGGCCGGCTTCCTCGGGGACCATCCGCGGGCGACCGCGTTGTCGGCCGGGATGAGCGGTGACCTCGAGCAGGCGATCGCACGTGGTGCGACACACGTGCGTGTCGGGTCCGCGGTCCTCGGTGAGAGGCCTGCGGTCAAGTAATGTCCACATCAGTCAAGTGGCGCCCGGACCCGGGCGCCCGGTCTACCGGAGGATCTGTCTCATGAGCGGCGCGATGCGCAAGATCGGCGAGTACCTCGGCCTGCTCGAGGACACCGGCCAGTACGACGAATTCGACGACGAGACCACCAAGCACGACGTGGTCGACGAGCAGCCCGCTCGCGAGTCCCGGGACCGTCGTCCCGCCCCCGTGTCCGACATCTCCGAGCGCCGTCGTCCGGCCTCGGTCTCTCCTGGAGTGGTCGCCGAGTTGAGCCGCATCACCACCCTTCACCCCCGCAACTACAACGAGGCCCGCCTCGTCGGTGAGAACTACCGCGACGGCACGCCCGTGATCATGAACCTCTCCGAGATGGACGACAACGACGCCAAGCGCCTCGTCGACTTCGCCGCGGGCCTGATTTTTGCCACGCGTGGCAGCATCGAGCGCGTGACCAACAAGGTCTTCCTGCTCTCCCCGCCCAACGTCTCGGTGTCCACCGAGGACAAGGAGCGGATCGCGGAGAACGGGTTCTTCAACCAGAGCTGAGCGACTTCGTGAATCTTGTCGGCGGGATCCTCTACGGACTCGTCTGGGTCTTCATCGCCCTGTTGTGGGTCCGCTTCGTCGTGGACTGGGTCCAGGTGTTCGCGCGCCGCTGGTCGCCCTCGGGCATCCTGCTGGTCGTGCTCGAGGTGGTCTACACCATCACCGATCCGCCCATCAAGGCGCTCCGCAAGGTCATTCCGCCGCTGCGGCTCGGGTCGATCATGCTCGACCTGAGCTTCCTCCTGGTGATGCTGGGCGCCTACCTTCTTCTCGTCGTGATCCGTTCGGCGCTGCTCTGAACCAGCAGCCACACGGGTCACTGACAGAGCGCCACGTCGTGGCGCTAGTGTGTCCGGGAACAGCCCGGTTTGCCATCAACGTGAAAGTTTGGGTGACGTCATGCCGCTGACGCCTGAGGACGTGAGCAACAAGCGCTTTACGCCCGTGCGCCTCCGCGAGGGGTACGACATGGGCGAGGTCGACCAGTTCCTCGACGAGGTGGAGGCGGAGCTCGCCAGGCTCACCAAGGAGAACGACGACCTGCGGTCGAAGCTCTCCGCGGCCCAGACCGGCAGCACGCCGGCCCCGGCCCGCACGCCTGAGCCCGAGCCGGCCAAGGTCGAGGAGAAGCCCGCCCCGACGCCGACCCCCGCCCCGGCCCCCGTGGCCGCTCCGGCCGCCGCCCCTGCGGCTGCCGCGCCCGGTATGGAGACCATCCGCGTCGAGACCGTCCCGCAGGCGTCCAACGCGGCCGCCCGCCTGCTCGAGCTCGCGACCCGCAACGCCGACGAGCTCGTCGACGAGGCCAAGAACGAGGCCGACAAGATCGTCGGCGCCGCGCGCACCAAGGCCGAGCGCCTGGAGGCGGAGTCCAAGACCAAGGCCGACCGCCTCGAGGCGGACGCCCGCCAGCGCTCGCAGATGCTCGACTCCGAGACCGCCGAGCGTCGCCAGCAGATGTTCGGTGACCTGGAGAAGGAGCGCGACAAGCTCAGCAGCGAGGTGGAGACCCTCCGCTCGTTCGAGCGCGAGTACCGCTCCCGCCTCAAGAGCTACTTCACCCAGCAGCTCGAGGCCCTGCAGGGCTCCGGCTCCGTCGCCGACATGCCGGCCGACGGTGCCCCGGCGCCCAAGCGCCTGCGCTCGATCCTGGGCGAGGACGAGAACAACAACTGATCCACCGGGCCGCACGGCCCGTCGTACGACCTCGAGAACGGCCGGTTCCTCCGCGGGACCGGCCGTTCTCACACCCCTGTGGGCGAGCCGCTTGGATGGGGCCCCGGGCAGGGGCTACCCTCCCTGCCACCGTGTGGCAGCACACACCCTTGGCCCCCAGGAGGCCCGCTCATGGCCAGCAGCACCCGCAAGTCCCTCGCCGGCACTGCTGCGGCTGCGGCCAAGAAGGTGATCGGGCGCCGGTCGAGCGCCAAGGCCGCCCCGGCCGAGGTCGAGCCGGCGGCAGCCGGGGCCGCCGCCAAGAAGACGGCCACGAAGACCGCTGCGAAGTCCGCCAAGAAGGCTCCCGCCAAGGCCGCCAAGGCCCCGGCGAAGAAGGCCCCGGCCACGACGGCGGCGGCGAAGAAGGCCCCGGCCACGACGGCGGCGGCGAAGAAGGCTCCCGCGACCAAGGCGGCGGCGAAGAAGGCTCCCGCGACCAAGGCGGCGGCGAAGAAGGCTCCCGCGACCAAGGCGGCGGCGAAGAAGGCTCCCGCGATCAAGACGGCGGCGAAGAAGGCTCCCGCGACCAAGGCGGCGGCGAAGAAGGCCCCCGCCACGAAGGCCGCTCCGGCCGCCGCGACGAAGCCCGCCGCCGCGAAGAAGGCCCCAGCATCGAAGGCGGCGGCCAAGAAGGCTCCCGCCACGAAGGCCACGGCCACGGCCACGGCCACGAAGGCCACGGCGAAGAAGGCTCCGGCCGCGTCGCCCACCGCGAAGAAGACGGCCACGAAGGCCGCCGCGAAGAAGTCCCCGACCGGGACGACCACCACGAGGACGACGGCGACGAAGACGGCCCCCGCGGCCGCGGCGCCGGCGAAGAAGACCGCCACCAGGACTGCAACGAAGAAGGCCGCCGTGAAGAAGACCGCCACCCAGGCATCCGCCAAGAAGGCCCCCATGTCCTCGCTCGTCGTCAAGGAGGGCGAGGGCGCGTGGACCAAGGCCGAGCTCGACGAGGTCCTCGACGAGCTCCACACCCAGCGCGACAAGCTCGTGCACGTCCTCGACGAGGCCGAGCACGACCTCGCCGGGCTGATGCGCGACGCCGGTGACGGCGCCGGCCACGACCAGGCCGACATGGGCGCGACGAGCTTCGAGCGCGACCACGAGCTCACCGTGCTCAACAACGAGCGCGAGATGCTCGCCCAGATCGACCGTGCCCTGGGGCACATCCACGACGGCAGCTACGGCATCTGTGAGTCCTGTGGGGAGCCGATCGGCAAGATGCGTCTCATGGCTTTCCCCCGTGCCACACTGTGCATGACATGCAAGCAGCGCGAGGAGCGTCGCTGAGCTCCAGCGACCAGGACACCCACGAGTCGTCCGCGCGACCCCGCAGGACCTGGGGGCTCTTCGCCCTCGTGGCGCTCGCGGCGTACGCGCTGGACCTGTCCACCAAGCAGTGGGCGCTGGTCAACCTCGAGGACGGCGACATCGCGGTCCTCGGTGACTGGCTGGTGCTGCACCTGGTGTTCAACCCGGGGGCGGCCTTCAGCACCGGCACCGAGTTCACGATCGTCTTCAGCTGCCTGGCGGTGATCGCCGTGCTGGTGGTGCTGTGGCTCAGCCGGCGGCTCGGCAGCCCGCTGTGGGCGGTCGGTCTCGGTCTGCTCCTCGGCGGCGTCGCCGGCAACCTCACGGACCGGATCTTCCGCGAGCCCGGCTTCATGCGTGGCCACGTCGTCGACTTCCTGATGCTGCCCAACTGGCCGGTCTTCAACGTCGCCGACATGTGCATCAACGCCGCGGCGGCGGTCATCATCCTCCAGTCGTTCCGCGGCGTGATGCTCTCCGGGGCGCGCATCGAGAAGGACGAGTCGTGAGCGGCTTCGTCGACCAGCGGACCGTGCTGGTCCCCGACGGCCTCGCCGGTGAGCGCGTCGACGCCGCCATGGCCCGGATGTTCGGCTTCTCCCGCACGCGCGCGGCCGACCTGATCGCCGCCGGTCTCGTGCAGGTCGACGGTGGGGACGTCGGCAAGAGCGACCGGCTGCACGCCGGCTCCATGCTCGAGGTCTCGATCCCCGCCGAGGTGGACCCGCTCGTCGTGGTCCCCGAGCTGGTCGAGGGCATCAAGATCATTCACGACGACGACTCCATCGTGGTGATCGACAAGCCCGTCGGTGTCGCCGTGCACCCCTCGCCCGGCTGGTCGGGCCCGACCGTCGTCGGTCACCTCGCGGGAGCCGGCTTCCGGATCTCCACGAGCGGGGCCAGCGAGCGCCAGGGCATCGTGCAGCGGCTCGACGTCGGCACGTCCGGCGTCATGGTGATCACCAAGTCCGAGCGCGCCTACTCGGTCCTCAAGAACGCCTTCCGCCACCGCACGGTCGACAAGACCTACCACGCCCTCGTGCAGGGTCACCCGGACCCGCTGCAGGGCACCATCGACGCGCCGATCGGCCGCCACCCCCGCCACGACTACAAGTTCGCGGTGATGGCCGACGGCCGCCACTCGGTCACCCACTACGAGACGCTCGAGGCGCACCGTTTCGCCTCGCTGCTCGAGGTGCACCTCGAGACGGGCCGCACCCACCAGATCCGCGTGCACATGGCCGCCCTCAAGCACCCCTGCGTCGGCGACATCACCTACGGTGCCGACCCGTCCCTCGGCCAGCGGGTCGGCCTGGAGCGGCAGTGGCTGCACGCCGTCAAGCTGGGCTTCGAGCACCCGGACACCGGTGAGTACGTCGAGTACGAGTCGACCTACCCCGACGACCTGGCCCACGCGCTCGAGGTCATCCGTGATGCCCACTGAGGTGTCGCTCCGCCTGGCCGGGCAGGACGACCTGCCCGCCGTCGCCGAGCTCTACCTCGCGGTCCGCCGCGCCGCCGTACCCCTCATGCCGCCCGGTGTGCACCCGGACGACGACGTACGCCGCTGGGTCGGGTCCTGGGACCTCTCGACGCGCGACGTGTGGCTGGCCGAGTCCGGCACGGACGGCGACCCGGCCCTGGTCGGCTTCGCGACGCTGACCCCGACCTGGCTCGAGTCCCTGTACGTCGCCGGGTCCGCCCAGCGGCAGGGCATCGGGTCGGCCCTGCTCGAGCTGGCCAAGGCCCAGCGTCCTGACGGGTTCGCGCTGTGGGTGTTCGAGTCCAATGTCGCGGCCCGCGCGTTCTACGCCCGCCACGGTCTCGTCGAGCTGGAGCGCACCGACGGCTTGGCCAACGAGGAGCGCCGCCCGGACGTGCGGATGGCCTGGCCGGGGACCGACCCGCTCGCCTTCTACCGGGCGATGATCGACGAGGTGGACCTCACCCTCGGTGACGCCCTGGCCCGCCGCGTCGCGCTCACCCGGGTCGTCCAGGACCACAAGCGCGAGGTCTCGGCCGTCGCGGACCCCGCTCGCGACGCCACCCGGGAGCGCGACATCGTCGCCCGGGTCGCCGAGCTCGCCCCCGAGCTGGGGGAGGAGCGGGTCGGTCGCATCATGCACGCGGTCATCTCCGAGTCCATCGACGCCGCCCGCGAGCGCTCCTGAGGGCGCTGGCATGGACTACGAGGGAGTGGCGAGGTTCGTGCCCGAGTCCCTGCCTCGCGCCGAGGGCGACCCGAGAGGCCTTCCCGCGAGCGTGCTCCTTGACGCGGCCACCCGAGCCGGCCAGGTGCTCGCCGAGCTCGACCGTCAGCTGAGGGCCCTTACCAGGGTCTTCGAGGTGGAGATCGTCGAGGCGCGCCAGCTGGGTCCGCACCTGGTGGAGGTGGTCTACCGGCATCCCTCGTACGACGGGCTGCTCGGGCTGAGGCGCGATGTCAGTGAGAAGGAGGTGGGGGTGCATGCGGACGACCCGCACCACGCCCTTGCCGTCCACGAGAACTCGGTCGAAGAGATGACCACCATGCTGCGCATCGAGCTCGAGGAGCCGCTGGGATCGACGCGCACCACAACCGACGCCTCCGGCATCAGGTGGTGGGGAGACCCCGCCGGTTCCTGAGGGAGCGACGAGTGTGCGTGGATGCACGTGTGTCGGGCCTCCCGACGTGCTTCCACGCACACTGGTGAGGCGGGTCGTCCGGGTCCTCGCCGGCGCTACGACCTGAGTCGCCCAGTGACACAGGTGCCGGCGGCCGCAACAGCCATTCGGTCTAGCGTGGGCACATGCAGATGAGTGGGGAGATCGCCGACCGCTACCGCGACTTCGCGACGTACGCACGCGGCGACAGCCCGACGTTCGAGGCCTGGGCGCTCGGGATCGCCGACGACCCCGAGGTGCACGCCTGGCTGGCCGACCTGCCGGAGCCCAAGCAGCAGCCCAACCTCGTCCTCGCCGCCGCCCGCTGGCACGGGGCGCCTGCGCCGGGGGAGTACGCCGGGTTCAAGGCGGTCCTCCTCGAGCACGAGCGGTCCGTCAAGCAGACGATCCGCGACCGGGCCACCCAGACCAACGAGGTCGGCAGGCTCGCCGCCCTCACCCCGGTGCTCGGCACCCTCGACGGGCCGCTCGCGCTCATCGAGGTCGGGGCGAGCGCCGGGCTGTGCCTCTTCCCGGACCGCTACGACTACGACTGGCCGGGTGCCGGCGCCCTCACCGGCAGCGGGGGACCGACGCTCACCGCGACGGCCACCGGCCCGGTGCCGGTCCCGGTGCGGCACCCGGACGTCGCGTGGCGCGGTGGCGTCGACCTCAACCCTCTCGACGTGACCGACAGCGATGCGATGGCCTGGCTGGAGACCCTCGTGTGGCCCGAGCAGGACGACCGCCGGGAGCGGCTGCGCGCGGCGGTCGCGGTGGCGCGCCGGGAGCCGCCGTACGTCGTCCGCGGCGACCTGTTCGACCACCTCCCCGCCCTCCTGGACGAGGCCGGGCGGCACGGCACCCCCGTGGTCTTCCACAGCGCCGTCATCGCCTACCTCGAGGACGCCGACCGCGAGCGCTTCCACGACCTCATGACCGGCCTGGTCGACGACGGCGCCTGCCACTGGATCAGCAACGAGGCGCCCCAGGTGCTGCCCCGGGTCACGCGCGACTTCGACCCCGGTCCGGGGCGGTTCGTGCTGGCCCTCGACGGGGTCCCGGTGGCCGCGGCCCACGGCCACGGCCACGCGCTGGAGTGGCGTTCCTCATAGCGCCACAGCCTGCAGGCCGGGGGTCGGGCGGCACGCCGACGGCGTTGTCGGAACCCCCTGTCAGACTGACGTAGGCTGACTGCTCTTCCCCTCCGCGATGACCCCGTGTCACCCCAGCGAGGCCTGCTGGGCCGTCAGTCGCGACTGTTCCTGCGACCCTCGAAGAAGGTGTGGAAGACCCCGATGTCGGCTGGCTCCAACGACAACTTCGTGCACCTGCACGTCCACACCGAGTACTCCATGCTCGACGGCGCGGCGCGCCTCGGCGACCTGGCCAACCACACGGCCGAGCTGGGCATGCCGGCGATCGCGATGACCGACCACGGCAACGTGTTCGGGGCCTACGAGTTCTACAAGAAGGCCACCGCCGCCGGGGTCAAGCCGATCATCGGCATGGAGGCCTACTTCACGCCCAACATCAGCCGCTACGAGCGCAAGCGCGTCAACTTCTACAAGGGCGGGCCCGACGACGTCTCCAGTCGTGGTGCCTACACCCACATGACCCTGCTGGCCGAGTCGACCGAGGGCATGCACAACCTGTTCCGCCTCTCGACCGGGGCGTGGCGCGACGGCTTCTTCCAGCACCCCCGCGCCGACCGCGAACTGCTGTCCCAGCACGGCGCCGGCATCATCGGCACGACCGGCTGCCCCTCGGGCGAGGTCCAGGTCCACCTGCGGCACAACAACTACGAGGCCGCCCGCCAGACCGCCGCGGACTACCAGGAGATCCTGGGCCGCGACAACTACTTCCTCGAGCTGATGGACCACGGGCTCGACATCGAGCGCCGGGTCCGTGACGGCCTGCTCCGGCTCGCCAAGGACCTGCGGATCCCGCTGCTGGCGACCAACGACTCGCACTACGTGCACCAAGCGGACGCCAAGAGCCAGGAGCACCTGCTCTGCATCAACTCCGGCTCCAACATGGACATCCCGGCCGGCGACGGCCCCGGCCAGCGCTTCGCCTTCTCCGGCGACGGCTACTACATCAAGTCGCCCGCCGAGATGCGGTCGCTGTGGGTCGACAAGTACGACCTGCGCGAGGCCTGCGACAACACGCTGTGGATCGCCGAGCGCTGCGACGTCAAGTTCACCGAGGGCAACGGCACCTACATGCCGCGCTTCCCCTGCCCCCCGGGCGAGAACGAGGACTCCTGGCTGGTCAAGGAGGTCGAGCGCGGCCTGCAGGTCCGCTACCCCGGCGGGGTGCCCGACGACGTCCGCAAGCAGGCCGAGTTCGAGCTCGGCGTCATCACCCAGATGGGCTTCCCCGGCTACTTCCTCGTCGTCGCCGACTTCATCAACTGGGCCAAGGACAACGGCATCCGCGTCGGCCCCGGCCGCGGCTCGGGTGCCGGCTCGATGGTCGCCTACGCCATGCGGATCACCGACCTCGACCCGCTCGAGCACGGCCTGATCTTCGAGCGCTTCCTCAACCCCGACCGCGTCTCGATGCCCGACTTCGACATCGACTTCGACGAGCGCCGGCGCGGCGAGGTCATCCGCTACGTCACCGACAAGTACGGCGACGACCGGGTGTCCTACATCGTCACCTACGGCACCATCAAGGCCAAGCAGGCCGTCAAGGACTCCAGCCGCATCCTCGGCTACCCCTTCGCCATGGGCGACCGGATCACCAAGGCCATGCCGGCCGCGGTGATGGGCAAGGACGTCCCGCTCAAGGACATCTTCGACGCCAACCACAAGCGCTACGGCGAGGGCGGCGAGTTCCGCGGCCTCTACGAGCAGGACAACGACGTCAAGCGGGTCGTCGACACCGCCATCGGCATCGAGGGCCTCAAGCGGCAGTGGGGCGTGCACGCGGCCGGCGTGATCATGTCGAGCGAGCCGCTCATCGACGTCATCCCGCTGCTCAAGCGGCCCGCCGACGGCGCGATGATCACGCAGTTCGACTACCCGACCTGCGAGGCCCTCGGCCTCATCAAGATGGACTTCCTGGGGTTGCGCAACCTCACGGTCCTCGACGACGCGGTGAAGAACATCAAGGTCAACCGCGACGAGACGGTCGTCCTGGAGGACCTCACCCTCGACGACCCCGCGACCTACAACCTGCTCCAGCGCGGTGACACCCTCGGCGTCTTCCAGCTCGACGGCGGGCCGATGCGGGCCCTGCTCCGCTCGATGCGGCCCGACAAGTTCGAGGACATCTCGGCCGTCGGTGCCCTCTACCGCCCCGGCCCGATGGGTGCCGACTCCCACAACAAGTACGCCCGGCGCAAGACCGGCCGCGAGCCGGTGGAGGCCATCCACCCCGAGCTGGCCGAGCCGCTCTCGGAGATCCTCGGTGAGACCTACGGCCTGATCGTCTACCAGGAGCAGGTCATGGCGATCGCGCAGAAGCTGGCGGGCTACACGCTCGGCCAGGCCGACCTGCTGCGACGCGCGATGGGCAAGAAGAAGAAGGAGGAGCTCGACAAGCAGTTCGAGATCTTCTCCGGCGGCATGATCGAGCGCGGCTACTCGATGAAGGCCGTGCAGACCCTCTGGGACATCCTGCTGCCCTTCTCCGACTACGCGTTCAACAAGGCCCACTCCGCGGCGTACGGCCTGGTCTCCTACTGGACCGCCTACCTCAAGGCCAACTACCCGGCCGAATACATGGCGGCCCTGCTGACCAGCACCAAGGACGACAAGGACAAGTCGGCGATCTACCTCAACGAGTGCCGCCGGATGAAGATCCAGGTGCTCCCGCCCGACGTCAACGAGTCGCACTCCAACTTCACCCCGGTCGGCCACGACGTCCGCTTCGGCCTCACCGCCGTGCGCAACGTCGGTGCCAACGTCGTCGAGAAGATCGTGGAGGCGAGGGCAGAGAAGGGCAGGTTCGAGGACTTCAACGACTTCATGGAGAAGGTTCCTCTGGTCGTGTGCAACAAGCGCCTTGTGGATTCGTTGGCGCGGGCTGGCGCTTTCGACGACATGAAGCACAAGCGGCGCGCGATCGTGGCCATCCATGAGGATGCCGTGGACCGCTTCGTCGACGCCAAGAAGAACACCGACGGCGGCCAGGACTCCATGTTCGATCTTCTCGACGCAGGCGACGTGGGGTCCGCCGGGACCAAGGTCGAAGTCCCGGACCACATCGACGAGTGGGACAAGATGACGCTGCTGGGCCACGAGCGGGAGATGCTCGGCCTCTACGTCTCCGACCACCCGCTCCTCGGTCTCGAGCACGTGCTGTCCAACGGCACCGACTGCACCATCGGCCAGCTGATGCTCGACGAGGAGCGCGCCCACGGCAGCACCCTCACCATCAGCGGGCTGGTCACCAGCGTGCAGCGCAAGATCACCAAGAAGGGCGACGCCTGGGCGACGGTCACCCTCGAGGACCTCGACGGGGCGATCGAGGTGCTGCTCTTCCCGAGCGCCTACCAGCTGGCGTCCAACCACCTCGTCGAGGACGCGATCCTGCGGATCAAGGGCCAGCTGTCCCGTGACAAGGACCAGCCCGAGCTCCGCGCCCAGGAGGTCTCGGTCCCCGACATCTCCGACGGCCCGAGCGGCCCGGTCGCGGTCAACCTGCCGCACACCCGGGTCAACCCCGGCACGGTCGACAGCCTCAAGGAGGTCCTCGCGACCCACCCGGGGGTGACCGAGGTGATCCTGCACGTGCGGATGCGGGACCGGACGATCGTGCTCAAGGTGGGTGACCACCACCGTGTGACCCCGAGCCCGGCGCTCTTCGCCGACCTCAAGCAGCTGCTGGGCCCCGGGTGCCTGGCGGGATGAGCGACGCCCGGCCCACCGACGCACAGCCGATGGACCCCCGGCCGGCCGACGCCCGGACGCACCGTCTCCACGGCCGTGCCGTGGCCGTCCGGGCCGCCATCGTGCTGGCCACCTTCGCGGTGGTCGGGGCGATCGCCGGCGTGGTCTGGGAGTGGGTGTGGACCCCGCCCGTCGGCATCGTCTTCCAGGGCGAGTGGATCCTGGAGCCGTCCGGTCCGGACTACGACTTCTCCGGCACCGGGTGGTACGTCGTGATCGCGCTGGGCGCCGGACTGATCACCGCCGCCGTGCTCGGCTGGGTGCTCGTGGCCGGTGAGCTGACCACCCTGGCGTCCGCCGCGGTGGGGTCGGTGCTGGCGGGCTGGCTGATGTTCACCGTCGGCCACACGCTCGGTCCGCCCGACCCGCGGCCGCTCGCCGCGGCGATGGACGACCTGGAGCGGTTGCCCAGCGACCTGCGGGTGGCCGGCAGCGACCCGGAGCAGTCGGCGTACTCGCTGGCGGGCAGCGCCTTCCTGGCGTTCCCGTTGGGGACGGTCATCGGCCTGTCGCTGGTCTGGTTCACCACGAACGGTCGCCGTGTTCGCGAGGTTGACCCCCGCTCCGCTGGGTAGGCTGCGGCCGTCTCTTCACGCCGCACACGGGGGTTCCACATGTCCACCACACCGCAGGGCCCCTCGGGTCCCGAGTACCTCGAGTCGTCGGCGGGCAGTCCCGTCGCCGGCCCCGCCGGATCGTCCGACTCCCGCAAGCGGGTGATCGTGCTCGGCGGGATCCTCGGACTCCTGGCGGTGGGCGGCGGAGCGGCCTGGGCCGCCTCGAGCTTCCTCAGCACCGGCGACCAGCCCGCCCGGGCCCTGCCGGCGAGCACCATCGCCTACGCGAGCCTCGACCTCGACCCCAGCGGCGAGCAGAAGATCGAGGCGATCCGCACGCTGCGCAAGTTCCCCGCGTTCGCCGACAACGTCGACCTCGACACCGACGACGACCTCCGCGAGCGGCTCTTCACGGAGCTGACCGAGTCGGGGGAGTGCGAGGGCCTCGACTACGCCGCCGACGTGGAGCCGTGGATGGGCGATCGCGCCGCTGTCGCCGCCATCGACACCGGCGCCGAGACGCCGGCGCCCGTGCTCGTCCTCCAGGTCAGTGACGCCGGCGCGGCCGAGGACGGCCTCGCCACCCTGCAGGAGACCTGCGGCGGCGACGAGGTCGACTCCACCACCGCCGCCTGGACGGTCGAGGGCGACTGGGCGGTGATCGGCGAGACCGTCGAGATCACCGACCAGGTGGTCGCCGACGCCGAGGAGGGAACGCTCGCCGACGACGGCGACTTCCAGCGCTGGACCGAGGAGGCGGGCGACCCCGGCATCGTGAGCATGTACGCCGCCCCGGCCGCCGGGCAGTACCTCGCGGACATGTTCGGCATCTACGGCGAGTCGCTCGACTCGATGCGCGGCATGGGCGAGATCGACCCCGGCACGACCGACTCGGTGACCCCCGAGATGGAGAAGGCCTTCGCCGACTTCCGCGGCGCCGCCATCACCGTCCGCTTCGACGACGGGGCCCTCGAGGTCGAGACCGCCGCCGACCCGGGCCAGTCCATGATGGCGATGTCCGGCCTCGACCAGGGCGGCTCCGAGCTCGTGTCCGACCTGCCGGACGACACCGTCGCGGCGTTTGCCCTGGGCTTCTCCGACGGCTGGTTCACCGAGATGGTCGACACCTTCGCCGAGCTGGGTGGCGCCGAGATGACCTCTGACGAGCTGATGGCCGAGATGTCCGAGGCGTCCGGCCTCGACCTGCCGACCGACGCCGAGGCGCTGGTCGGCGACGCGATGGCCGTCTCGATGGGCTCGGGCTTCGACATGGAGGCCTTCTTCAACGGTGGCCCCGGCGAGCTCCCGGTCGGCGTCACCATCCAGGGCGACCCGGACGCCATCCAGGGAGCGCTCGACAAGGTCGCGGCCCAGATGGGTCCCGACGCCGACATGCTGGAGACCGAGGTCGAGGGCGACCGGGTCACGCTCAGCCCCAACGCCGACTACCGCGCCACCCTGGCGGGCGGCGGGTCGCTCGGTGAGTCGGAGGCCTTCGACGAGGTCGTCGAGGATGCGGACGAGGCCGCGGCGGTGCTGTTCGTCGACTTCGACGCCGACGACAACTGGCTGGCGCGCCTCGCCGGCGAGGAGGATCCGGAGATCGCGGAGAACATCGAGCCGCTGTCCGCCTTCGGCGTCACCGGCTGGCTCGAGGACGGCGTGTCCCACTCGGTCGTCAAGCTGACGACGGACTGAGCCTGCTCACCGGCCGATCGGGGCCGTGGTCGCTGCCGTGACCGCGACCAGGTCGGCCGGTGACAGCTCGACGTCCAGGCCACGACGACCGCCCGAGACGAAGACCGTGGGCCAGCGGGTCGCCGACGCGTCGACGACGGTCGGGTGCGCCTTCCGCTGGCCGATCGGGGAGATCCCGCCCGCGACGTACCCCGTCGCCCGCTCGGCCGCGGCGACGTCGGCCATCACGGCCTTGCTGCCGCCCAGGGCCCGCGCGAGGGCCTTGAGGTCGAGCTGGCCGTCGACCGGGACGATCCCGACGACCAGGGCGCCGTCGAGCGAGGCGAGCAGGGTCTTGAGCACGCGGCCCGGCTCCACGCCCAGCGCCTCGGCCGCCTCCAGCCCGTACGACGCCGCGCGCGGGTCGTGCTCGTAGGCGTGCAGCGTGAAGTCGACGCCCGCCGCCGTCAGCGCGACGGTCGCCGGCGTCCCGCCACCGGGGCCCTTCCTCCTGGCCACGGGTGACTCAGTTGGGGGACCAGGCCGTGCGGGCCACCTCGGTGGCCGGCAGCGACGGGATGACGTTGATGGCGCGCAGCTCCTCGCGGAGCAGCGAGGTGACCAGCTCGAGCCGGTCGCGCGGCGAGTCGGCCTCGAGCAGCGACTGGCGCTCGGCCATGGGGAGCGGCGCGAGGGCGGCCAGGGTCCACGACAGGTAGCCGGGGTCGCGGGGGAGGGAGCCGGAGAACGTGGTGCCCTGCAGCTCGCTGATCGCGGCCCGGTAGGCCGTGAAGGTGGCGCGGGCGCGGGTGAGGACCTCCTCGGGCACCGGGCCCTCCGCGTCGGGGTGCTCGGCGACGTCGCCGACGGCGAACTCCCCGGAAGGGTCGAGACCCTCGAGCACGATGCGCTCGCGGGCGACCGCCTCGATCTCGAAGGTGCCGTCGTCGTTGGCCTCGACGTCGGTGAGCTGGAGGCGGACGCCGACCCGGTAGAGCGACTGCGACCCGTGGTCGCCGACCTCGTAGCCCTCCCGGACCGCCACCGTGCCGAACACCCGCTCGGCCGGGTCGTCGATGCGCAGCAGGTGGTGGACGAGGGCGCGGTAGCGGTCCTCGAACACGTGGAGCGGCAGCGAGACGCCCGGGAACACCACCGTGCTGAGCGGGAACATCGGCAGGGGAGTGCTCACGCCCCGACCCTAGCGGTGTCCAGTCGGGGCGCGGGTTCGGTCGGGGCGTGGCGCGGTCCCTAGACTTGGACCCATGATCCGCCGCATCGACCTCAGAGGAGCCGACCGAGCCTCCGTCGACTACCGCGCCGCCGTGCCGCGCGCGGAGTTCGACGTGGAGGCGGCCACGCATCTGGTGGCGCCGGTGCTGCACGCGGTCAAGACCCGCGGCGTCGAGGCGATCCTGGAGTACTCCGCCGAGTTCGACCGCATCGAGATCGACGACATCGCGGTGCCCCGTGAGGCCATGACCCGGGCTCTCGAGGAGCTCGACCCGCAGGTGCGGGCGGCGCTGGAGGAGTCGATCCGCCGCTTGCGCATCACGTGCGAGGCCGAGCTCGAGCACGACGTGGTGACCCGGCTCGGCGAGGGTGCCGTCGTGACCCACCGCAAGGTGCCGATCGACCGCGTGGGGCTCTACGTCCCGGGCGGCCTGGCCCCGCTGGTGAGCAGCGTCGTCATGAACGTCGTCCCGGCCCAGGTCGCGGGCGTGCGCAGCATCGCGCTGAGCAGCCCCCCGCAGAAGAACACCGGCGGCCTGCCCGAGCCCACCATCATGGCCGCCTGCGAGCTGCTCGGCGTGCACGAGCTCTACTCCGTCGGCGGCGCCCAGGCGATCGCCATGTTCGCCTACGGCGCGGGGCCGTGCCGGCCGGTCAACCTCATCACCGGACCGGGCTCGATCTACGTCGTCGCCGCCAAGCGGCTCGTGAGGGGCACGGTCGCCATCGACTCCGAGGCCGGGCCCACCGAGATCGCGATCCTGGCCGACGACTCGGCCGACGCGGCGTACGTCGCCGCCGACCTGATCAGCCAGGCCGAGCACGACCCGCTCGCCGCCTCCGTCCTGGTGACCGACTCCGAGACGCTGGCCGACGACGTCGTCGCCGAGCTCGACAAGCAGGTCTTCGCGACCCGCCACACCGGCCGCATCCAGCAGGCGCTGACCGGTCCCCAGTCGGGGATCGTCATGGTCCACGACATGGAGCAGGGCCTCGAGGTCGTCAACGCGTACGCCGCCGAGCACCTCGAGATCCAGACCCGCGACGCCACCGCCCACGCTGCCCGGATCACCAACGCCGGCGCCGTCTTCGTGGGTCCCTACGCCCCGGTGTCGCTGGGCGACTACTGCGCCGGCTCCAACCACGTGCTGCCGACCGCCGGCTGCGCCTGCCACTCGAGCGGGCTGAGCGTGCGCGCGTTCCTCAAGTCGATGCACGTGGTCGACTACTCGCGCGAGGCCCTCGCCGAGGTGGCCGGACACGTGGTCACGCTGGCCGAGGCCGAGGACCTCCCGGGCCACGGCACCGCGGTCTCCGTGCGGTTCGAGCAGTGAGCGCGGGGTCCCCACAGGAGTGGTCGCCGCCGTCGACGTGGCCGCCCCTGCGTGAGGAGCTGCGCGGCATCGAGCCCTACGGCGCCCCGCAGCTCGACGTACCTGTCCAGCTCAACGTCAACGAGAACCCCTACGGACCCTCCGCACAGGCGGCCGCCGACATCGCCGCGGCGGTCGGCCGGGCGGCGACGACCCTCAACCGCTACCCGGACCGTGAGTTCGTCGAGCTCCGCGAGGCGCTGGCGGCCTACCTCAACACCTCCGGCGGCATCGGCATCACCGCCGACCGGGTGTGGGCGGCCAACGGCTCCAACGAGATCATGCTGCAGCTGCTGCAGGCCTTCGGTGGACCGGGGCGGGTGGCGCTCAGCTTCGCGCCGACGTACTCGATGTATCCCGAGTACGCCCGCGACACCGTGACCGAGTGGGTCGCCGGACGCCGTGAGGGCGACTTCTCGCTCGACCTCGACGCCGCCCGGGCGCTCGTCGAGGAGCGGCGGCCCAGCGTCGTGCTGCTCCCGTCGCCCAACAACCCGACCGGGACCGCGCTGCCGCCCGAGGCGGTCTCGATGCTCTGCACGGCCGCCGGCGACGGGCTGGTGGTGGTCGACGAGGCGTACGGCGAGTTCCGGCGCTCGGGCACCCCCAGCGCCCTCGAGCTGATCGACACGCACCGCAACCTCGTCGTCACCCGCACGATGAGCAAGGCGTTCGCGCTCGCCGGGGCCCGGGTGGGCTACCTCGCCGCGGCCCCGGAGATCTGCGACGCGATCCGCGTCGTCCGCCTGCCCTACCACCTGTCGGCGGTCACCCAGGCGACCGCACTGGCCGCGCTCCGGCACGCCCCCGAGCTGCTCGGCCGGGTCGACGAGCTCCGCGTCGAGCGGGACGCGACGGTCGACTGGCTGCGCGGGCGTGGGCTCGAGGTCGCCGACAGCGACGCCAACTTCGTGCTGTTCGGGACCTTCGCCGACCGGCACGCGGTCTGGCAGGGTCTGGTCGACCGCGGCGTGCTGATCCGCGAGACCGGACCGGACGGCTGGCTGCGGGTGTCGATCGGGACCGCCGCCGAGATGGACGCATTCAAGGACGCACTGATCCAGGTCATGGAGGACACAGAATGAGCAACCGCACCGCCAGGATCGAGCGCACCACCTCGGAGTCGAAGGTCACCCTCGCGGTCGACCTCGACGGCTCCGGTCGCGCCGACGTCTCGACCGGGGTCGGCTTCTACGACCACATGCTCACCGCCTTCTCCCGGCACTCGCTGGTCGACCTGACGGTGCACACCGTCGGGGACACCCACATCGACGCCCACCACACGGTCGAGGACACCGCGATCGTGCTGGGCCAGGCGCTGCGTGAGGCGCTCGGCGACAAGCGCGGCATCCGCCGCTTCGGCGACGCCACCGTGCCGCTGGACGAGGCGCTGGCCCAGGCGGTCGTCGACGTGTCGGGTCGTCCCTACTGCGTGCACACCGGTGAGCCGGAGGGTCAGGTCTACGTGGCGATCGGCGGCGACGGCGCGGCCTACCAGGGCTCGCTGACGCGCCACGTCTTCGAGACGATCTCGTTCCACGCCCACCTCGCGCTGCACGTACGCGTCCTGTCCGGTCGCGACCCGCACCACCTGGTCGAGGCGCAGTTCAAGGCGTTCGCCCGGGCGTTCCGCGACGCGGTTGCCCTCGACCCGCGCGAGACGGGCGTGCCGTCGACCAAGGGCACGCTCGGAGACGCCTCTTGAGCCGCCCCCGGCAGGTCGTCGTCCTCGACTACGGCTCGGGCAACCTCCGCTCGGTCGTGCGCGCCGCCGAGCGCGCCGGTGCCGAGATCACCCTGACGAGCGACTTCACCACCGCGCTGGAGGCCGAGGGCCTCATCGTGCCGGGCGTCGGGGCGTACGCCGCCTGCATGGCCGGCCTGCGCGAGATCAAGGGCGAGCGGATCATCGGGCGTCGCCTCGCGGGCGGGCGTCCGGTGCTGGGCATCTGCGTCGGCATGCAGGTCCTCTTCGCCCGCGGCGTCGAGCACGGCGTGGAGACCGAGGGCTGCAGCGAGTGGCCCGGCACGGTCGAGCGCCTCCAGGCGCCCGTCGTCCCGCACATGGGGTGGAACACCGTCGAGGCGCCGGAGGGATCGCAGCTCTTCGCCGGGGTCGAGGACGAGCGCTTCTACTTCGTCCACTCGTACGCCGCCCGCGACTGGCCGCTGGTCACCAACGACCGCACCCGCGCACCGCTCGTCACGTGGACCACCCATGGTGGTGACCGCTTCGTCTCCGCCGTCGAGAACGGCCCTCTCTGGGCGACCCAGTTCCACCCCGAGAAGTCCGGCGACGCCGGCGCCGCGCTGCTGCGCAACTGGGTCGCCACGCTCTGACTGGGTGTATCCCTATCGGCGACGCCGGCTACCGGATCTGGCGAGATCCGGGTGCTCTGGCCCAGGGCCGTGAGTCGCTCAGGGAGCGTCGTTCCAGAGCCCGATGGTGCTGGCGAAGCGCGCGACCACACGGGCGACGACCCCGTCGGGACCCAGAACCCCCTCCAGCTCTCCTGGCGAGGGCGTTTGCTTCCCGTCCGCCCACGACTGCAGGAGGGCGAGCGGGACAGCGAGATGAGGTTCGATCTCACTCCAACGCTGAGACGCTCGCATCCGGTCGGTCGTCCACGTCTCGTCGTGGACGCTCACCAGCCCGGCAGCGGCCAGCAGCGTCTTGCGCGCCGCGCGCACACCCAGTTCTGCGGTCGGCCTGCCCCCCGCTGTGAACTCCTGTCGCCACCGCTCCAGGTGACGATCGAGGTCGCCGTTGAAACCGCGAGCGGCACGCGCGTCCGCAGGAAACGACGGGAACCCGGTGGATGGATCCGGCCCGACAAGGTGGACGCAGTAGTGACGGAGGAACACCTGGTTCCCGTACGCCGCGTCCGTGTCGCCGTCGTAGTCGGCCGCAGCGGTGTCGGTGATCTCGACGCCTCGACACCTGTCGGCATAGGCGGCAGACAGGCGTCCCGCCAGCGCGTCCGCGCCGCGCAGGTCGATGCACAGCAGGTCGACGTCGGACGACTCGCGACGCGCATTGCCCGTGGCGACCGACCCGTAGACCTAGAGCGAAGCCATGCTGTCGTCGAGCGACGCTGCTGCGTCCGTGATGACCGGCTCGAACAGGTCTGGCACGAGATCGCGTCGCGCGCCGGTCCGGATGGTTCCGTCCGGTGATACACCTTCGAGGGAGTCAGCCACGACAAGGTCCCGTCGAGGCCCAGACACCCACAGGACACCGACCGCTCACCGTGGACCCCGCGTCCAGAGCCATGAGGGGCGGCTGGTGACGTCGCCTTACAGGTTTGAGCATGAGGCGATCCTGTCATCTGGGCCAGGAGTGAACAGACCGTCCGGCTCACGACAACAGGGACACGCCCAGTGAGACCGTTGCCCGAAATCGGGGTCGCCTCGCAACAGGGCCGGGGGCTACCGTCCCGGCATGGCCACGATGAGCATGAACAAGATCATCCACGCCGCCGTACGACGCGACGTGACGCGCACCGAGCAGGCCCTGCGCGGGCTGCCCGACGGGGACGGCGAGCGGGCCCGCCAGGTGCAGCGGGCCTGGCAGCACCTGGTCAAGGAGCTCACCCACCACCACGAGGCGGAGGACTCCCTCGCCTGGCCGTTCCTGCTCTCACGCGGGGTGGATCCCGACCTGATGGCGACGATGGAGGGCGAGCACGGGGCCATGAGGGACGCGCTGGCGGCCGCGAGCCGGGCCATCGACGGGTTGCTGGTCGACCCGACGACGTCCCGCGCCGGTGATGCGGCCGACGAGGTGGCCCGGGCCCGCACCGTGATCGACGCGCACCTGCGTCACGAGGAGGACGACATTGAGCCGCTCATCGCGGCGTACGAGGACGACCCCGAGTGGAAGGCCGCCGCCAAGGGGATGCGCCCCTCGCGGCTGACCGACGCGGGCGACGCGCTCGCCTGGATGCAGGACGGCGCGGGGGAGCAGGAGCGTGCCTCCCTGCGCGCCACCATCCCGGCACCCGTCATCGCGGTGATGACGACCGTCTTCGGCCGGCGCTACCGCCGCGAGATCGCCCCGACCTGGCAGGTCGGTTGAGCCGGGGGGCCGCCGCGCCCCGGCGGCGGGATCAGCGCAGGTTGCAGAACTTCTCGACCTTGCGGGTGGGCCCGGACACGATCAGGTGGTCGTGGCGGCTCACGGCGGTCTCGGGACGGGCGTAGGTGAAGTCCTCACCCGTGCGCTTGACGCCGACGATCGTGACGCCGTGCCTGCTGCGTGGTGCCGACTCGGCCAGCGTCCGGTCCCAGGTGAACGGCGGGGCCAGGGTGCGGGCGATGAGAAGTCGTCGTCGAACTCGATGTAGTCCATCATCCCGCCGGTGAGCATGTGGGCGACGCGCTCGCCCATGGAGAACTCGGGGTAGACGACGTGGTGCGCGCCGACCCGCTCGAGGATCTGGCCGTGCTTGCGGGTGATCGCCTTGGCCCAGATGTCGGCCACGCCGGCCTCCGCCAGGGCCAGCACGGTGAGGACGCTGGCCTCGATGTCGGTGCCGATGGCGACCACCGCGCGGTCGAGGTCGGCCACGCCGAGCTGGAGCAGCGCCTGCTCGTTGGTGCTGTCGGCCTGGGCGACGTGGGTCAGCTCGTCGGCCCATCGTTCGACCAGGACCGGGTCCTCGTCGATGGCGAGGACCTCGGTCCCCATGCGCACGAGGGAGCTGGCGACGGCCGAGCCGAACCGGCCGAGGCCGATGACGACCACGGACGTGGGGGCGGGGTTCCTGAACTTAACCAATGACGGGTCGCTCCTCGGGCAGGTGGAAGTGGCGCTGACGGGACGTGAGCGCGAGAGCCGAGGCGACCGTGATGGTGCCGACCCGGCCGACGAACATGAGGACCATGAGCGTGAGCTGTGCGGACGGCGGCAGGTCGGGGGTGATCCCGGTGGACAGGCCGACCGTGGCGAACGCCGAGATGGTCTCGAAGAGGACCACGTCCAGGGCGAGGTCGGTGACCAGCAGGACCACCATGGTGCCCACCGCGATGGCCGCCAGGGCCAGGAGGACCACGGTGAGCGCCTGCCGCACGGTCTCGCCACCGACCCGGCGGTGGGCGACGTTGGTGTCGCGCTCGCCGCGCACCTCGGACCAGATGACGAAGGCGAGGAGGAAGAAGGTGGTGACCTTGATGCCGCCGGCCGTGCCGGCGGAGCCGCCCCCGATGAACATGAGGACGTAGTTGACGGCCATCGTCTCCGGCGTGATCTGTGCGTAGTCGATGCTGTTGAAGCCCGCCGTGCGCGGCACGACCCCGCCGGTCACGCCCCCCACGACCTTGCCCCACGGGCTGAGACCCCCGAGGGTGCCCCCGTTGCTCCACTCGAGGGCGAGGAAGGCCACGATGCCGGTCACGAGCAGGATGAGCGTGCCCCAGACCGTCAGGCGCGTGTGCACCGTCCACCCGCGCGGCTGCCGCCATCGTCGGCGCAGCTCGAACAGGACCGGGAAGCCGATGCCACCCACCACGACGGCGAGGCAGATCGGGAACATGATCCACGCGTCGTCCACGAATCCGATGAGGTTGTCGCTGTAGAGCGCGAATCCCGCGTTGTTGAAGGCCGAGACGGAGTGGAAGGCGCCGTGCCAGGCGGCCTCGCCCCACCCGTCGTCGTACCGGGTCCGGAAGCGCAGCGTCAGCACCACGGCGAAGGCGGCCTCGAAGGCGAGCATGGTGACGGCCACCCGGCGCACCACGTGTCGTACGTCGCCGATGTTGAGCGCGTGCGTCTCCGCCTGGGCGATCAGCGAGGACGTGAGGCGGAGCCTGCCGACCACCAGCAGCCCCAGCAGGGTCGCCAGGGTCATGATCCCGAAGCCGCCGACCTGGATGAGCCCCATGATGACGACCTGCCCGAAGGGGGACCAGTACGTCGCCGTGTCCACGGTGGTCAGACCGGTCACGCACACTGCCGACACGCTGGTGAAGGCGGCCGTCAGGACCGGTGGTCGGGTCGGGCCGGGCGTCGACATCGGCAGCGAGAGCAACCCGGTGCCCACGACGACGGCGGCGAGGAACGCCAGCGGCACGACCCGAGCAGGGTGCGTCACCCCACCTGCGATGCCCTTCACCCGTCCACCTCCGTGCTGGCTCGACAAACGATGACACGGTAGCGGCGCAGCGCTAGGAGCGGACCTTCGCCACGAACGACTCCAGGTTGCCCACGAGTCGCTCGATCCTCTGCTCGACGCTCAGCGTCTCGTGCATCCCCGGGGTGCCGGTGCGCAGCTTGCCGCGCACGTAGAGCGAGCAGGCCAGGTCCGAGCAGATGTAGGTCCCGACCGAGTTGCCCTGCTGGCCCGCCTTGCCCGCCCGTGGGGCCACCATCAGCGACACCCCACCGGACCTCACGGTGATGCACAGCGAGCACATGCTCTTGCGGGCGGCGCCGACGCTCGCCTCGTTGATGCGGAGCACCATGCCGTACGTCGCCCCGTCGACCGGGGCGACGAGGTAGCGCCTCGCCGGTGCCTGCGGGTCGGTCCAGCCGAGGTAGTCGAGGTCGTCCCACGGCTGGGCGGACAGGTCCCGCAGGACGTTGAGACGCTTCGCCTCGCCCTTCGAGCAGTTCACGAAGGACGCACGGATCTGGGACTCGGTCAACGGCTTCACGAGAAGGACGCTAGGCTACCTAAAGGTATTAGGCAAAACCGTAAAGGAGTCAGGATGGTGCGGGCGGGACTGTCGAGCGAGAAGGTCGTCCGGGCCGGGGCGGACCTCGCGGACGAGGTCGGCTTCGAGGAGGTGACGGTCTCGGCGCTGGCGCGCCGGCTCGGCGTCCGGGTGGCCAGCCTCTACTCCCACGTGGGCGGCTCCGAGGACCTCCGGACGCGCATCGCCCTGCTCGCGCTCGACGAGCTCGCCGACCGGGCGTCCGAGGCGCTGGCCGGACGGGCCGGCAAGGACGCGCTGGTGGCCTTCGCCGGCGCCTACCGCGACTTCGCCCGCGAGCACCCGGGCCGCTACGCCGCGACGCAGCTCCGGCTCTCGCCCGAGGCCGCTGCGTCGGGACCCGGGGGTCGGCACGCCGACCTGACCCGCGCGATCCTGCGCGGCTACGGCCTGTCCGGTCCCGACCAGACCCACGCCGTCCGGCTCATCGGCAGCGTGGTGCACGGCTTCGCGAGCCTCGAGCTGGCCGGCAGCTTCGACCACAGCGACCCGCCGCCCGACCGGACCTGGCCGCGCATCCTCGACGGCGTCGACGACATGCTCCGCTCCTGGGCCGGGTGAGGGGGCGCTCGGCGCGATCGAGGGACCTTCGGCTCGTCGGACCGTGCTCTTCCTCCCTGTGCGCGCGTCCCGGTCCGGACGAGGATCGAGGCGAGGAGGAGGACAGCCATGGACCGTCGATCGCGTCGTACCGCACTGGTGGCGGTCCTGCTGGCACTGGTGCTCGCGGGCTGCGGCCGGGGCTCGACGCCGGCGGAGCAGGCGGACACCGAGACGGCCACGCCCGAAGGGCTCGCCGCGGCACTCGTGACACCCGCTGACCTCGGCGCGGACTGGTCGGTGACGCGGATGCCGGACTTCCCGGAGCTCTCCGACACCGGGATCGTGAGCGACGAGGCGCAGCGGATGCTGCCCCGGATGGAGCCGTGCGAGGAGGCCGGCGAGGAGGAGCAGGCGGTCGCGGACGAGCTCGAGTGGGACGCGTTCCACCAGCTCGACCTGGCCACCGGCACCCCCACCGGGTCGCCGTCGCCGGGCACGCCGCCGGTGCACCACCTGGTCTTCGCGCAGGAGTTCCTCGGGTCCGGCACGGTCGAGGAGACGGAGGCGACGTACGACGCGCTGGTCTCCGGCGGGGACGCGTGCCTGGGCACCGAGAAGACCCCCGACGGCGAGATCGTCCGCACCACGGGACTGACCGTGCCCGACCTGGGTGACGACAGCCACGGGTGGCGGAGCGTGGTGACCGAGCCCGGGCCCGCCGGTCGCACCGCCACGTGGGACCTGCGTCAGGTGCTGGTCCGGGACGGCGGGGTGCTGCTCATGGCCCAGGTCGCCGAGATCACCACTTCCGGGGTGGACACGGTCGTCGACGACGCAGAGGTCGGGTCGATCCTGGCGACCATGGTGGACAAGCTGCCCTGAGCGGGTCGACGACGTCTCGCCCGTGCACCGGGAGCACGGAGGCGGCGCCGCGCCTCCTAGGATCGGGCCCATGGCCCCGTACCTCGAGCTCCTGCCCGCCGTCGACATCAAGGGCGGCCAGGCCGTCCAGCTCGTGCAGGGCGTGGACGGGTCGGAGAAGCGCTTCGGCGACCCCATCGAGGCGGCCCTGCGCTGGCAGCGGGCCGGCGCCGAGTGGATCCACCTGGTCGACCTCGACGCGGCGTTCGGCCACGGGCACAACCGGGAGCTCCAGGCGCAGATCGTGGGCGCCCTCGACATCAAGGTCGAGATGAGCGGCGGGATCCGCGACGACGAGTCGCTGGCCGCCGCGATGGCCACGGGCTGCCGTCGGGTCAACATCGGCACCGCCGCGCTCGAGCAGCCGGAGTGGTGCGCGCGAGCCATCGCCGAGCACGGCGACCGGGTCGCGGTCGGCCTCGACGTCCGCGGCCGCACCCTGGCCGCCCGCGGCTGGACGCGTGAGGGCGGCGACCTCTACGAGGTGCTGTCCCGCCTCGACTCCGAGGGCTGCGCCCGCTACGTCGTCACCGACGTCAACAAGGACGGCATGCTCCAGGGTCCCAACCTCGACCTGCTGCGCGACGTGTGCGCGGCCACCGACCGTCCCGTCGTGGCGTCCGGAGGGGTCACCACCCTGGCCGACATCGAGGCGCTGATGGGCCTGGTCCCCGACGGGGTCGAGGGGGCCATCGCGGGCACCGCGCTCTACGAGGGCCGCTTCACGCTCGAGGACGCGCTCGCCCTGACCCGCCCGGCGGGCGAGCAGGGTCGCGAGCAGTGAGCCTCGCCGTACGCGTCATCCCGTGCCTGGACGTCGACGGCGGCCGGGTGGTCAAGGGCATCAACTTCACCGAGCTCCGCGACGCGGGGGACCCGGTCGAGCTGGCTCGCACGTACGACGCCGAGGGCGCCGACGAGCTGACGTTCCTCGACATCTCCGCCTCGCACGAGGGGCGCGCCACCACCATGGAGGTGGTCTCGCGCTGCGCTGAGGAGGTCTTCATCCCGCTGACGGTCGGCGGGGGAGTGAGCAGCGTGGAGGACGTCGACCGGCTGCTGCGTGCGGGGGCCGACAAGGTGGCGATGAACACTGCCGCCATCCACCGGCCGGAGCTGATCGCGGAGGTGGCCGACCGGTTCGGCAGCCAGGTGCTGGTGCTGAGCGTCGACGCCCGCCGCTCCGCGGGCACCGACTCCGGCTTCGAGGTCACCACCCACGGCGGGCGCAGGAGCGCCGGGCTGGACGCCGTCGCCTGGGCGGCCCGGGCGGCCGAGCTGGGGGCCGGCGAGATCCTCCTCAACGCGATGGACGCCGACGGCACCCAGGACGGCTTCGACCTCGAGCTCATCGCGGCCGTGCGCCGGGCGGTGTCGATCCCGGTGATCGCCAGTGGCGGGGCGGGAGCGGTGGAGCACTTCCCGCCCGCCGTCGACGCGGGGGCCGACGCCGTCCTGGCCGCGACGGTCTTCCACTTCGGCACCCTGCGGATCGGAGACGTCAAGGCGGGGTTGGCAGCCGCGGGGCACCCGGTCCGCTGAGGCGACCCGGCAACCACCACCGCAGAGGTTCACACGGTGGCCACGGTGCCAGTACGGGGGGTGGCGGACTTACGATTTCACCATGCGCACCCTGACCCGGCCCCTCATCGCCACCTCGCTGGCCGCCACCGTCCTCCTGACCGCCTGCGGCGCCCCCCGCGACGAGGCGGACGAGGCCACCGACAGCTCCACGTCGGAGGAGACCACCGAGGCCGCCTCGTGCGACAAGGAGTCCCTCGAGACGCTGGGCGACGGCGTGCTGACCGTCGGCACGGACTCCCCGGCGTACGAGCCCTGGTTCGTCGACGACGACCCCACCAACGGCGAGGGCTACGAGTCGGCCGTCGCCTACGCGATCGCCGAGCAGCTCGGGTACGCCGCCGACGAGGTCGAGTGGGTCGTCGTGCCGTTCAACGCCGTGGTGAGCCCGGGGGAGAAGAAGTTCGACTTCGACGTCAACCAGGTCTCCATCACCGAGGAGCGCCGCAACGCCGTCGACTTCTCCAGCGGCTACTACGACGTGCGCCAGACCGTCATCACCAACGCCGGGAGCGCCATCGACGGCGCCACCGCGATCGCCGACCTGGCCGACGCCAAGCTGGGCGCCCAGGTCGGGACGACGAGCTACAACGCGATCAGCGAGCAGATCGGCACCTCCGAGCAGGCTGCCGCCTACGACACCAACGACCAGGCGGTGCAGGCGCTCAAGAACGGCCAGATCGACGGCATCGTCGTCGACCTCCCGACGGCCTACTTCATGGTCGCGGCCCAGCTCGACGACGGCGTCATCGTCGGCCAGCTGCCGCTGCCCGACGGCGAGGTCGAGCAGTTCGGCGCGGTCCTCGACAAGGACAGCCCGCTGACCGACTGCGTCTCGCAGGCCGTCGACGCGCTTCGCGAGGACGGCACCCTGGACCAGCTCGCCGACGAGTGGCTGGCGCAGCAGGGCGCTCCCGAGCTCTCCTGATGCCGGTTCAGGACACCGACGCTGCGCCGACCGACTGGCAGCCGTCGGACGTCCAGCGCGAGCGGGACGCCTGGCGTCGCCGGCAGACGCGCCGCAGTGCGGCGATCGCCGCCACCTCGACGGTCGTCCTGCTCGGGGTGGTGGCGGCGTTCGTCGTCACCTCGCCCGGGTGGGAGCGTGTCAAGGAGACGTACTTCGACTGGGACAAGGCCGTCGACTCGTTCCCCGCGGTGCTCGCGGGGCTCTGGCTCAACATCCGGGTGATGGTCGTCTGCGCGGTCGTCATCGTGATCCTCAGCCTCGCCATCGCGGTGATGCGCACCATCCGGGGACCCGTGGCGTTCCCGCTGCGCCTGCTCGGCACGGTCTACGTGGACGTCTTCCGGGGGCTGCCGCTGCTGCTCGTGCTGTTCCTGCTCGGCTTCGGCGGTCCCGCGCTCGACCTGACCGGGCTGCCGACGTCGGCGCTGTTCTGGGGGTGTGCGGCGCTGGTGCTGTCCTACTCGGCGTACGTCGCGGAGGTCTTCCGGGCGGGCATCGAGTCGGTGCACCCGTCCCAGCGCCTCGCGGGGCGCTCGCTGGGGCTGACCTACGCGCAGACGCTGCGCCACGTGGTGCTGCCCCAAGCGTGGCGGCGGGTGCTGCCGCCCCTGATGAACGACCTGGTCTCGCTGCAGAAGGACTCCGGCCTCATCGCGGTCCTCGGCGTGATCGACGCGATCCGGGCCGCCCAGATCGAGACGGCCCGCGACTTCAACTACACGCCGTACGTCGTGGCGGGCTTCCTCTTCATCTGCCTGACCATCCCGATGGCCCGGCTGACGGACCGGTACGCCCGCAAGCAGGGCTTCCACGGAGCGGGAGGCATGCTGTGAGCGACCGAGCCGAGCGAGGGACGAGCGAGCGACCGAGCTCACCACCTGGCGCTGTGAGCGAGCTGGTGCTGGAGATGGCCGGCGTCCGCAAGGCCTTCGGCGAGCACGTGGTGCTGCACGACGTCGACCTGTCGGTCGCACGCGGGCAGTGCGTGGTGCTCATCGGTGCCAGCGGGTCGGGCAAGTCGACCCTGCTGCGCTGCGCCAACCTCCTCGAGACGGTCGACGACGGCGTCATCACCTTCGAGGGCGAGGACGTCACCGACCCCCGCGTCGACGCCGACGCGGTCCGGGCCCGGATGGGGCTGGTGTTCCAGGCCTACAACCTCTTCCCGCACCTCACCGTGCTGGGCAACGTGACGCTGGCGCTGCGCAAGGTGCACGGCGTGCCCGACGAGGAGGCCCGCACCCGGGGGCTGGCCATGCTGGACCGGGTGGGCCTCGCGTCCAAGGCGCAGGCCCGCCCGGACGACCTCTCGGGGGGTCAGCAGCAGCGTGTCGCCATCGCCCGGGCGCTCGTCGCCAACCCGCGGCTGATGCTCCTCGACGAGGTCACGTCGGCGCTGGACCCCGAGCTGGTGGGCGAGGTCCTCGACCTGCTCACCGACCTCAAGACCGAGGGCGTGACGATGGTCCTCAACACCCACGAGATGGGCTTCGCCCGCGACGTGGCCGACACCGTGTGCTTCCTGCACGACGGGGTGATCCACGAGTCCGGCAGCCCCGAGCAGGTGATCGGGGACCCGAGCAAGGAGCGCACCCGGGCGTTCCTGTCGCGGCTCCGGCTCGTCTAGGTCCCGAGGTCGGCGCCGCGGAGCCGGGCGATCCGGTCCAGGGGGCCGGTGAGGTCGACCCCACGGGTCTGGTCGCGGCCGTGGAGGAAGAGCACCAGCTCCCCGGGCAGGCCGTGCACGGTCACCGGCTCGTCCCCCCGGCGCAGGGTGGCGGTCTCGCCGGTATCGGTGCGCTCGAGCCGGACCGGCACCTTCGCCGACGCGACCAGGGCGCGCCCCATCAGCCGCAGCGCGGTCCAGAGCGTGTCGTGGTCGTGCCGCGTGAGCTCGCGCGGCTCCCAGCCGGGCTGCGCGCGCCGCAGGTCCTCGTGGTGGACGAAGAACTCGACGGGGTTGACCAGGTCGTCCACCGGCTTGAGGGCCACCGGCGTGAGCCGGGGGTGGCGGAAGCGGTCCACGAGGGCGTCGAAGTCCGTGGCCGCCGTACGCCGCATCGCACGCTCGGTGAGCCCCGCGAGCGGAGGAAGGACGATCCCGGCCGCCCCCAGCGGGCTGTGCTCGCGCACCAGGAGGTGGGCCAGCAGGTCGCGTGCGGACCAGTCGCCACACAGGGTCGGGGCATCGGGTCCGACGGCGAGGGCGGTGTCGGCCAGCGCGTGCCGCTCGGCTCGGGCGAGGCTCATGCGGCCACCCTAGGGCCGGGCGGGTGACGCCCCTGCACGATTGGGTCGCTGTCGGTGGCGGGGAATAGCCTGACCCGTCGGGATGGTTGCGACGGGCAACCGCCCCGACGGCAGGCCGGGCGGCATCACGGACACGAGGGGGCGGGCGACACAGGTGGCAGGCGAGGACGCGGAGCTCCGGGGATCGACGACCTGGGAGGGCTTCGCCGTACTCGGCCACGCCATCCGGCGCGAGCCCGGCATCTTCATCCTCTCCACCGTGGGCTCGGTGCTCTTCGCCGTGCTGACCGTCGCCGACGCCTGGGTGCTCGGCTGGGCGACCGACAACGTCGTCATCCCGGCCTTCGAGACCGGCGAGATCGGCGCCGAGATGCTCTGGGCCGTGCTCGGTCTCTTCCTGGGCGTCGCGATCCTGCGGGCCGTGGGGATCGTCGCGCGCCGGCTCGGCGCCGGCATCATGCAGTTCCGCATGCAGGCGCACACCCGCCGCGCGGTCACCCGGCAATACCTCACCCTGCCCATGGAGTGGCACCAGCGGCACCCGACCGGGCAGCTGCTCTCCAACGCCTACTCCGACGTCGAGGCCGCCTGGGCCCCGATCGCCCCGCTCCCGATGGCGCTCGGCACCGTCGTGATGATGGTCATCGCGGTGATCCAGATGCTGCTCGCCGACGTGGTCCTGGCCGTCGTCGGGCTGCTGGTCTTCCCGGCCGTGGTGGTCGCCAACCTCGCCTACCAGCGGCTCGCCTCGCCGCTGATGACCCACGCGCAGGCCCTGCGCGCCGAGGTGAGCGAGATCGCCCACGAGTCCTTCGACGGCGCGATGGTCGTCAAGACGCTGGGTCGGGAGACCCAGGAGACCGACCGGTTCCGCGCCAAGGCCCACGAGCTGCGCGACGTCAACATCCGGGCCGGCCGCATCCGCGCCGCCTTCGACCCGACCCTGGCCTCGCTGCCCAACATCGGCGTCCTGATCGTGCTGGCCGTCGGGACGGCGCGGGTCATCAGCGGCCAGACCGACGCCGGTGACGTCGTCACCGTCGCCTACCTGCTGACCATCGTGGCCTTCCCCATCCGCGCCATCGGCTGGCTGCTGGGCGAGTTCCCGCGCTCGGTCGTCGGCTACCGCCGCGCGGAGGCGGTCATCGCGGCGACCGGGTCCATGGAGTACGGCGCCGCCACCCTGCCGACGGCCGGTCGCGGCGCCGTCCTCGAGGTCGACGGCCTGCACTACGCCTACGACCCCGCGACCCGACTCCTCGACGGTGTGTCCTTCGACGTCCAGCCGGGCCGGACGGTCGCCCTGGTGGGGCAGACCGCCTCCGGCAAGAGCACCCTGACCAACCTGCTGACCCGGCTCGTCGACCCGGACGCGGGGTCCGTCCGCGTCGACGGGGTCGACCTGCGCGACCTGGCGCGCGGCCAGCTCGCCGGGGCGGTGGCGCTGGTGCCGCAGACGGCCTTCCTCTTCGACGACACCGTCCGCGGCAACATCACCCTCGGCGCCGACATCCCCGACGACGTGGTGTGGGCAGCGCTGCGCGACGCCCAGGCCGACGGCTTCGTCGCCGCGCTCGGCGACGGCCTGGACACCCAGCTGGGGGAGCGGGGCACCTCGCTCTCCGGCGGGCAGCGCCAGCGCATCTCACTGGCCCGCGCGCTGGTGCGTCGCCCCCGCCTGCTGATCCTCGACGACGCCACCTCGGCGGTGGACCCCGAGGTCGAGGCCCGCATCCTGGCGACGCTGCGGCAGGGGGCGACCGACACCACCCTCGTGGTCGTCGCCTACCGCAAGGCCACCATCGGGCTCGCCGACGAGGTGGTGCACCTCGACGAGGGGCGGGTCGCCGACCGCGGCACGCACCGCGAGCTCCTGGACCGCAGCCCCGACTACGCCCGCCTCGTCAACGCCTACGAGCAGGCGGCCCACGACGACGCCGCCACCCCGAGCAGCGCCGGAGGCGCCCCGTGAGCACCACGACCCGCAACCCCGCCGCCGGCACCCGGATGGACACCGGCGAGGACATCGGTGCCATCGAGACCATCCGCCGCGGCATGCAGATCTCGCCCGAGCTCCGCGAGGGGCTTCGCTT
Source organism: Nocardioides sp. Soil777 (assembly GCF_001428425.1). Lineage (NCBI taxonomy): Bacteria > Bacillati > Actinomycetota > Actinomycetes > Propionibacteriales > Nocardioidaceae > Nocardioides > Nocardioides sp. Soil777. Next base: position 41,022 of record NZ_LMSN01000001.1, on the reverse strand, counting down.
CACGCTCTTCCTCGCGATCGTCGCCGCCTGCGGGCAGGTCGTCGTGCCGATCGCCGTCCAGCAGACCCTCGACCGCGGGCTCAACGGTCCGGACGGCCCGCAGCTCGGCTACGTCGTGGCGCTGGGCATCGGCTGCGCGGTGGTGCTCGCCATCACCAGCCTCGCGTCGTACGCCATGACCAGCAGGCTCTTCGCGACCTCCGAGCGGGGGCTCGCGACGCTGCGCATCAAGGCCTTCCGCCACGTGCACGACCTGCCGCTCCTCACGCAGAACACCGAGCGCCGCGGCGCCCTCGTCTCGCGGGTCACCAGCGACGTCGACCAGGTCAGCCAGTTCCTCGTCTTCGGCGGCCTGATCTTCGTGGTCAGCATCGGCCAGATGCTGGTCGCCACCGTGATCATGGTGATCTACAGCTGGCAGCTCGCCCTCGTGGTGTGGCTCTGCTTCGCGCCGCTCTTCATCTCGATCCGCTACTTCCAGCGCAAGCTGTCCGAGGCCTACGGCGTCGTCCGCCACCAGGTGGGCGTGCTGCTCGGCGCCATCTCCGAACCGGTCGTCGGCGCGGCCACCGTCCGCTCGTACGCCGTCGAGGAGCGCACCCAGGGCCGCATCGACGGGGCCATCGACGAGTTCAAGACGGCGAGCACGCGCGCGCAGAAGTTCACCGTCGTGTCGTTCTCGCTGGGCGGCATCTCGGCCGGCCTCGCCAACGCCGGGGTGCTGATCGTCGGGGTGCTGCTCGGCTTCACCTCCGACATGACGGCCGGCAAGGTGCTCGCGTTCGCGTTCCTCGTGACGCTCTTCGTGGGCCCGGTCCAGATGGGCACCCAGATCCTCACCGACGCCCAGAACGCCATCGTCAGCTGGCGGCGGGTCATCGGCATCCTGGAGACGCCCGCCGACCTCGTCGACCCCGGTCCGGACGGCCTCGTCCTGCCCCGTGGCCCGATCGACGTGACGTTCGACGAGGTCACCTTCGCATACCCCGGCGGCCCGCCCGTGCTGTCCGACGTCTCCCTGCACATCGACGCCGGCACCCGGGTGGCGATCGTGGGGGAGACCGGCTCGGGCAAGTCGACCTTCGCCAAGCTGCTGACCCGGCTCATGGACCCGGTCGAGGGCGGCGTGCTGCTCGACGGTCTCGACGTACGCCGCATCGCCCCGGTGTCGCTGCGCCGCAGCGTCGTGCTGGTGCCCCAGGAGGGCTTCCTCTTCGACGACTCGATCGCCGCCAACGTGCGCTACGGCAAGCTCGACGCGACCGAGGCCGAGATCCTCGCCTCCGCCGACGAGCTGGGCCTGCGCGACTGGCTCGACGCGCTCCCCGCGGGCATGGCGACGAAGGTCGGCCAGCGCGGGGAGTCGCTGTCGGCGGGGGAGCGCCAACTGGTGGCCCTGTTGCGGGCCCACCTGGCCGACCCCGACCTGCTCGTGCTCGACGAGGCCACCAGCGCCGTCGACCCGCAGCTGGAGATGCGCATCGGTCGCGCCCTGGAGCGCCTCATGCAGTCACGCACCTCGGTGACGATCGCCCACCGGCTCTCGACCGCCGAGAACGCCGACGAGGTGATCGTGGTCGACCGGGGGCGGGTGGTGCAGCGAGGGCCGCACCACGAGCTGGCCGCGCAGGAGGGCACGGTGTACGCCGGGCTCCACTCGTCGTGGGTGGCCCAGCACGACGCCCGCTGAGGCGGGCCGGCGCGGCCGGGTCAGATCGACAGCAGCTGCGTGATCATCTGGTCGACGTCGAGGTGCTCGGCCTCGACGCCGGGCGGGCACACGTCGACGGTGCGGCCGATGAAGGCGGTCACCTCGTCGGTGCGCACCTCGAGCAGCAGGTGCCCGTCGGGGCTGCAGAGCTCGATCTGCACGATCGCGGTCCCGTCGTCGTCGAGGGACGGGCAGATCCGCACGTCGCCCTCGCCGGTCGGGTGGGTGATGCCGCGCATCAGGAGGTCGCGGCCGAAGGTCCAGGTGACGAGGGGCTCGACATCCCCGAACGTCATGGTCACGGCGAAGGCGTCCGACCGCGAATACCCCAGAACGGTGTCCAGCTCGTAGCGGTGACCATCGAGGTCCCGGCAGTACATCGTCACGTCGACAGCGACGTCAGCGGTGATCCTGCGCATGTGTCTCCACTCTCTCTCAAGGTGCCCGACCGCTCGGACCCTCCTCGGTGGTAGGACGGCGGGGGTACCGACCTATGACGTGGGTTCAACGACCCGGTCCGAGGTGGGCTACGACACACGTTGTGCAAGGCCCGTAGGGTCATCTCGTGAGCGCAGCAAAGCAGGCGCGGCAGACTTTAGCCGCGGAGACACGCAGGGAGAATTCCTGATGGGCGTTCCGGGGGGTGGAGCGGCCAAGCGCGTGGCGCTCGAGACCCTGGGCTGGGTGCTGCTGGTGGCGGGAGTTGCGGCGATTTTCCTGCCCGGACCCGGTCTTCTCGGGATCTTCGCCGGTCTAGCCCTCTTGTCCCAGCAGTACGACTGGGCCGAACGCCGCGTCGAGCCCGTCCGCGTCGCCGCCATGAGGGGTGCGGCCGAGAGCGTGGAGACGTGGCCGCGCATCATCGCGTCCGTCATGGGGGCCCTGATCCTGGTGGCCTGCGGGGTGCTCTGGATCTACCACCCGCCGTCGCCGGAGTGGTGGCCCCTCGACGACCGGTGGTGGCTGCCCGGCGACCTGTGGACGGGGATCACCCAGATCGCGTCGGCGGGCATCGCGGTGGGCCTCATCGTCTACAGCTACCGCCGCTTCCACAACCGGCCCGAGGCGGTCGCCGCGCTGCGCAAGGAGGGCGATTCCGACTCGTCCGCCGCGATGAGTTAGAGTTCCCCGGCACCGCACAGCGGGCGATTGGCGCAGTGGTAGCGCGCTTCGTTCACACCGAAGAGGTCACTGGTTCGAACCCAGTATCGCCCACTAACCATAAACCGCCTCTGACCTGCGAAAACAGCAGTTCAGAGGCGGTTTTGTTTTGGCCCCGTGTCCCCAACGTGTCCACTGAATCAGGGGTTACCAGCGCGCGGAGGGGATCCGCCGCAGGGCGGCTTCGAGGTCGTCGAGGCGAATCCGGATGGGTCTGCGGCCGCACTGGTAGGCAGGGATCGTGCCGTCACTGATGCGGCGTCGGATGGTCTTGGTGGACACTGACAGCACCTCGGCGGCCTGTTCGAGGCTGAGATAGACCGGCAGTTCTCTCTTGGTGGTCATGGGACGTCTCCTTGGTGAGTGGTTGAGGGCGGGTTGTCTTGCCTGTTCTCGTTCCTCCGTGGATCTGCAGTGCCGGCGCCGCCGTGGAGCGTGGGTGGCCGCCGGCTAACGCGCGCGGCTGACCGGGAGGTTGACGGGCGCGGGGTAAGGGCTGGGGGCGCGGTGTCCGGTGGGGGTCACCGCGAGCGTGGTGCTCAGCGCCGCGCGTTGCCGGGGGCTGATGTAGGTGGCGATGGGTGCCGAGGGTGTGGGCAGGTTGACGAGGTCGGTGAGGCTGCGCTCGAGGGGGTGGCGGCGATGCACGCGGGTGCGGCCGACCTGACGCGTGGCGTCCTCCATGCGCAGGTTGCTTGTGTCCCGGAGGAGCTCGCGGCGCATCGTGGTGGCGAGGTTCTGGGTGACCTCGTGGGTGGCGGTGGCGAGGTCCTGCCACTGGGCGGTGCTGAGGGTCAGGGTGGGGGTGGTGCGCAGCAGTCGGGCCACGGCGGTGCTGAGCTCGACTTGTTGCCAGCAGGCGCCGGTGTTGCGTCCCTGCGGTTCGAGGTCCACCAGCCGCCGTAGGTGGGAGTGGATGTCGCCGAGGATCTCGCGGCGCTGGGCGAAGTGCGCGGCGAGCGCCTCGGCGCCGGGCGTCTGACGGGACAGGTGCTCGAAGCGCTCGGTGAGGGCGTGTTGGCTGGTTACGACCATCCGGACGGTGTGGGTGTCGATCTCGGGTTCGGCGTCGTAGAAGGCGTCACTGCCGTGCAGGGGCCGCAGGTAGCGCGCGAGCTGTCGTTGTGCGGCGGCGAGGTCGCCAGCTTCGTGCACGGTGTAGACCGGGCTGGAGACCCGCGGCTTGGGTCGGGTCGCGGGTGAGGCGCGGTCCGGGGTGTCGCTTGTGGCGTACCAGGTGGCGACGCGGGCGCACTGGGAGGCGAGCAGGCGCCGCTGGTCGAGATCGAGCGTGCTGGGGGGACGGTGGTGGGTGTTGAGCAGGCCGACCTCGTCGAGCCGGCTGTCGAGGATCAGCACTGCCTCGAGCGTGACCGCGACGTCGTGGACGAGGTACCAGCCACCGCCGGGGTCGCGTAGCCACGGGCGTTCCGGCGCTGCGTCGAGGGCGTGGCTGCCTGTCAGCAGTTCCACGGCTGCCTCTCGCCACAGACGCGCGGCCTCGCCACCGGTGCGGGGGTTCAGCACGTCTGTGGGAGCCCGTCGCTGGGCGGGCGGCAGTGTCGGGAGCTCGGCGACGATGCGGTCCAGCCAAGTAGTGAGGTTGCGGGCGACGTCGGGCAGGCGTGCGGCACCGACCCTCGCGGGGGGAAGGGTCATGGGGTGACGCCCCTCGACCCTGAGGGCGTAGAGGCGTTGTCGCAACGCGCCGACGACGATGTCGCGACACGCCAGGCTGTCGTGGACGTCCACCGCCGTGAGGGGCATCGCCTCGCGGGTGATGAGTCGATTGAGGGCGGCGGCCGCGGCTTCCTGGTGGTCCCCGTAAGTCGTTCCAGTCATCGCGCGCCCTTGATGCGTGGTCCCGGGTTCGGTGCCTTCCTCATGACCCGAAAGGCGGACTGTCGTGCGCTCTCTCGGTCAGGCGACGACGTCACGAGACAAGGTCGGCGCCCGAGACGGCGGAGCCGGACGGGTGTCAGGAATCTCCTGACAAGACTGCGTTCTGTCCGTACGGTCGTCGCAGCCCAACCACCACATGTCCCGGGGGGACCACACCATGCGCCGATTCCTCAGCACTCTGATTGCGATTGCCGCCGTTGTTGCGGCATTGCTGACCACCACCGCGCCGGCCCAGGCGATGAAGGACCTGAACTGCGACGACTTCCCGAATCAGGCAGCCGCCCAGACGAACCTGAACAACAACCCCTCCGACCCCAACGGTCTGGACTCCGAGGGCGACGGCCGTGCCTGTGAGTCCCTCCCGTGCCCCTGCCTGGGCGCCGGCGGCGGAGGTGGCACCAGCACGCCCCCGCCCAACAACAACGGAGGCACCACCAACACCGGCAACACCAGCGGCTCCGGTCCGGTCAAGCGCAACGTCGGCAACGTCATCAAGGTCACCGATGGCGACACCCTGAAGGTGCGCATCCGGGGCATCGGGATCCGCGACGTGCGGATCCTGGGCATCGACACCCCCGAGAAGTACGGCCGTCGTGAGTGCGGTGCCGTCAAGGCCACCGAGAGCATGGAGTCCCTCGCACCCGTCGGGTCGACCGTCGTGCTGTTCTCCGACCCCAGCCAGGCCGACAAGGACCGCTACCAGCGCCTGTTGCGCTACGTCGAGCGCAAGGGCCGTGACGTGGGCCGGGCGCAGATCTTCACCGGTCACTCGAAGGTCTACGTCTACCGCAACGACCCGGTCCGCCGTACCGCGAACTACCGCGTCGCCCAGAAGCAGGCCTTGAACCGCAGCGCCGGCCTCTGGTCCACCTGCTGGTTCTAATCCTCGACGAGCCGCCCAGCCTTCGACAGCGGAGGCCGGGCGGCTCTGTCGTGGTCGCCCGTGGACGGTGCCCTTGGGCGGTGGTGACTGACCGGTGCAGGGCGCCGCGCGACACACGAGGTGGGAACCACGTACCGCGGCACCGGGGCGAGCACCTTCGGGGGAGCGACAGGGAGCCGGGCCGCCGGACTCAGCGGCTTCCGCGGCGCCGATGTCCGCCCTGGCATGGGCCAGGACGCTTCTGCAGGTCCCGAAGTCGAACCGGAGACGGGGTTCGGCCGGGAGACTGGAGGCCCCCGTGGATCATCCCTTGCAGGTCACCGGACCATCCGAGCTGATCGCGGTGATTCCGCATGTCTTCGGCTTCGTCCCCGAGGAGTCCGTCGTGCTGGCACCCAGACACGGGTCGGGTCCGTGGGCCCGGCTGGACCAGCCGTACGGCGCCCACGACATCTCGGAGGGCGCAGCGGTTCTCGCCGCCCCGTTCCTGCGTGAGGGTGTGGGAGCCGCTCTGGTGTGCTTCACCACGGACCGTGAGGCCGCTGAAGGCATTCACGTCGAGCTGGCTCGGCGCTTCACCGGTCGAACGCACCTCGGACCGAGCCTGTGGGTGGACGCCGGGGTGTGGACCGACCTCGTGACGGGTGTCAGCGGCCGTATCGACGGGGCCACCCGCACGTGGGCTGACGCGGAGCTCGCCCTGGCTGGTCGGCGGATGCCGGTCGCGTCCCGCGATGAGCTGCGACGAGACCTGGAGGGGGACAGCGAGGAGGTTGCCGCGGTGGCAGCGCATCTGCCGGCCGCCCGCGTCGAGCACCAGATGCGGCAGGGACGGGGAAATCAGCAGGAGGCCCGGTGGGTCGACATGACGGTCGGTCGGTTCCTGGTGGACCAGGTGCCCGTGACACCGGTGGTGGCGGCGCGGCTGCTCGTGGACATGGAAGTGCTCCCGTTGCGGGACGTGGCCTGGATGGCGATGAATAGCGAGAACGCCGCGTTGCACATGTCGCTGTGGCGTGACCTGACGCGCCGTGCCCCGCACGAGGCTCGGACCCCGGCAGCAACCCTATTGGCCTTCAGCTCGTGGCTTGCGGGTCAGGGCGCTCATGCGTGGGTGGCTCTCGATCTGGTTCCCGAGCCCCGGACGTACTCACTCGCCCGGATCGTCGAGTCCCTGCTGGAGGGGGCTATTCCGCCCTCCGCGTGGGACACGGTCGCTGAGCAGAACAGAACGGCTCCTGCATCATCTGTCCTGGGACGTGCCCAGGCGACTCGAGCCGACCAGCCAGGTCCGTCACGGCCATACGATCCCGGCACCGGCCGGGGGCGACCGAGCAGTCCGAGCAGGTAGACGGGCGCACAGGTGATGCCTGGGCCAGCGGCTGGGCCGGTGCTCATCTGCGGTTCTGTTCAGCGACGCGGCCCGACCTGGGCGAGACGCACATCCTCCTCGCGCACCGTGTCCACAAAGGTCATGCCAGGCTTGGGTCGCCAGTTCACGTTGGCCCACCAGCCGTCCTCGCGGTGGTGCCACATCCGCAGTTCGCCGGGATGCCACTCGCCATCGACACGCACCTCGACGTCGGGTCGCTCGTCAGGACGGTAGACACGGGACGTCACGCGCTGGACGGTACTTGTCGCCGCGGACGTTGCGGTGCTGCCGACGTCCAGAAGGCCTGCTCGCCACGGTTGCGCGCGCCGATCTTGCGCCGGCAGTCGCTAACGAAATCTTCACCGCGTCCGCCCATGTCCCGGCTGGATGACGTCGCGGTGACGCATGCGTCGTGATGTGATCTGAGTATGGGTGCACGAACTCGGGTGCCGCCTGACCCGACCGGCTGGGTGAGTGCGGCCGAGGCCGCCGACGGGTTGGGACTGGCCGAGGCATATGTGGCTGCCGGGTCGCACACCGGGCGGTTCCCGGTGGTCCGGCACAACGGGGTGGCCTGGATGCGTGCGGAGGACCTGGAACGACTTGCGGAGCAAAGGTCGGAGGATCACCGCCGGTGGGCTTCCTACGCCGAGATCGAGCAGCTGGCCGGCTGCAGCAACGGCACTCTCGATCGAGCAATTCGTGCCGGGGAGGTTGAGGTGCGTGCAGCACGCACGGACCGAGCTCAACGGAGTCTTGAGCGTGCGAGTGCGGAGCGGTGGGCCGTGGAGTGGCGCTCTGAGCGAGACGCCGCGAGGAAGCGCCGCGACGCCCGCGCCCGACGGGAGTCCGAGGAGCCCCCGGATGATGGCCATGTCTGGTTGGACACCACCACGGCGGCCCTGGTCGTGGGAGTCACCGAGAACTGGCTCCGGAACCTGGCATCGACGTCCAAGGCACCAGCGACCAGGAGGGGACGGCGTTGGTGGTGGCGGCGGGATCTGGTTGAGAGTTTTGCGGCGGCCAGAGTCGTCCAGGAGTCGGCCGTGCCCCGCGAGTAGCAGCCCGCCGGTGCTGCGCGATCACCCGACCGGACGCCCCCCATCAGAGTGTGCGAGCAACGAATCCGCGAAGCACGTGCCGCAGCCGAGGAGCGCCAGTTCGCGTCCACAGGTGCGGAGCGAGGTGGGTTATCCCCAGAAGGGGCCGCCGGAGATGACGGCCGCCGGACGGTCAGGTTTTCTGGTGGGCAGGTGTCCCGGACGGATGGCGGGGGTGGTCCTCATGTGCTTGCCCAGCGCACGCCTCAACTTCAGCAGCTTCAGGCTGTACTTCCTCGCCTCCGGGAGTGCTGAGGTCGTGCAATGCCAGCGGGCACCCATAAATTGGTCGGCGCTATTCGGCCGTTCTTGGGTGACACTGGTGGATATACCTGTCAGCCGCGAGCTGAGCGGTCTCGGGGAGGAACAACGATGAAGCTCGCACACTCCGGCGTTGCTGCGCTGCTGTCCCTCTGTGTGCTGTGCGCGTGCACTACGGATGCTTCCAAGCCCCGAGGGGAGTCCTCCCCTGTGCCCTCGAGCACGCCGGAGGCGTCATCCCCCAAGTCGGAGATGCCAGCCTGGCACGACAGGTTCACTGCCGAGCAGATCGACGCGTACGAAGCCGCGCTCCTTCGCTGGCAGGAGTACACGGCGAAGGGAAACGAGATCTACCGCTCGGGACGGGACACTCCTCAGGCTCGGGCGGTGCTCCGCGAGTACTCAATGGAGTGGCAGCTCCGCGTTCGGGAACTGGCGCAGGTGTACGACCAGGGCGCAGTCCGAATCGTCAGTCCCGAGAGCGCTCTGTCCTGGAAACCGATCTCAATCACAGACAAGGTCGTGGTGATCAGCCAGTGCACGGACTACACGAACCTGCTCGTGACTCAGGAGGGCGAGCCGGTGAAAGGAACAAGACCTGACAACCTCGTTACGCCTCTGCTCATTGAGATGGACAAGCCCGTGGGGCGCGACTGGATGGTGGCCACGACGAACCTAAAGGACGAACGGCCATGCGCGGCGCGCTGACTCGTCTTCTGGCTCTGACACTGGGCGTCACCGGCCTCTTGATATTCCGTGCGAGCACATCGGCTGAGGCTGCAGACTGCGAAGGACCGGTCACCGACCGAGGAGTGTGTCTTGGAGGAACCACCCCGGGAACACCAGGAGGCGAGAACGGCGGTACCTCTTCGACAAGTGGTGGTGGCGGCGGGTGCCAGGACACCTCCGGGAACTCGATTCCTTGCGTCGACGGCTTCGGCGGCGTGTGGGTAGCGGCACGACAGTGCTACGGCTTCCAGCTGGACCCACAACCGCCTCCTGACAGTCCCTTGTGGAAGGGGAACCGGCCGTCCGAAGGCAGCATCTGGTCGTGTGATCGGACGGTAGCGATTCCCGAGAACACGTGGTTTGTCCCGGGCGCCTCCCCGGTAATCGACGCTGCGACAGTGGCTGAAGACTTGGTCAGGCGGGCGCCGTTCGAGACGGCGCATGCGTCCATCGCGCCCCCTCCCAGCTTCCACTCCTACGTCAACTACAAGAACTGGATGTGGATCCCCGAGAAGCAGTGGCATGACGTGTCCGTGAGCGTGGATGCGGGTGGCGCGCGGGTCACGCTGTCCGCGACGCCGACCCGGGTGGAGTGGGATATGGGCAACGGTGATGTCGAGTTCTGCGCCGGTGCCGGGCGAGTGTGGACGGTTTCGACTCCGGAGGACGCGCCAACGACGTGCGACTACACCTACACGGACATGGAAGACCCCACGGGCGACACGTGGGATGTGTCGGCGCGGATCGTCTACTCGGTGGCGTGGAGCTGCACGGGCCGTTGTTCGAGCCCCGACGGGACGCTCGGCGAACACGCGGCGGTGGCCGGTGAGGGCACCACGATTCGTGTCCTTCAGCGGCAGACGGTGGTCATCCGGTGACGACCCAGCAGCGTTCTCAGCGCACCGGTGCGACGGAGCCGGCGGCCGCGGGAGCGCGGGTGGTTGGGGTAGACCGGCACCTGCCGAGCGGAACGAGAAGGTATGGGCAGTGGGCTGGCACGGTGCTGTTCGTCGTTGTGATGGGGCTGGGTGCGGGCTATCTGTACATGACCAAGGGAAGTACCGCCGAGGTTTTGGTCCTGGATCGTGAGGTTGCCGCCGGTCAAGTGATCGGCGAGGAGGACCTGGCCTCGGCCCAGGTCGCTGGGGTGAGCGACGCCGTTCCGATCGAGGACCTGGGCGAGGTGCTGGGCATGCGGGTGGTCAACGGCCTGGTTGCTGGGCAAGTGCTTACGTACGGGGCTCTGACGACCGAGCCGGTGCCCGGGCTGGGTGAGCGGGTGGTGGCGGTTCGGCTGGAGGTCGGGCGGGTTCCGGCGACGCTGGGCGCGGGGTCGATGGTGAATGTGCTGGCTGTCCCCCCGGCCGGTGATGCTGGCGACGTGGAGGCGCTGGACAGTCCGTTGAGTTTGACCTCCGGCGCCCGAGTCCATGACGTGCGAGAGGCGGTGGACGGCTCGGTCGTGGTTTCGCTGCTGGTGTTTGAGTCGGAGGCGGACCAGGTCGCGGCGTACAGCGCTGCTGGTCGGGTGACTGTCGTCCAGGCGTCGGTGACGGGGGAGTAGCGCCATGTTCGTCGCGGTGTGCTGTGACCGGGGTGCACCGGGAGCGACGACCACCGCGCTGGCGCTGGCCACTGCGATCAGTGAGTACACGGTGGTGGTGGAGGCCGATCCGTACGGCGGGGATCTGGCGTTGCGGTGTCGAGCAGGTGGCCGGGACGTTCTGCCGGAGACGCCGACGGTGTTGACCGTGTCGACCGCCGCGCGGACATCGCACGCTCCGGATCTGGTGTCGGTGTACGCCCACCGGTTCACCGACGGCGTTGGTGTGATCCCGGGGCATATGAGCGCCGAACAGGCGGCGGGGATGTCGGACTGGTCCCCGCTGGCGGCGGCGCTGCACGCGTCGTCGACGCATGTGGTGGCGGATCTGGGCCGGATCCACATGAGTTCGCCTTCGCTGTCCGTCGCTGCGGCGGCTGACGTGCTGGTGGTCGTGGGTCGCGCCGACGTGGGTGCCGTGGTGCATCTGCGGGAGCGTCTCGCGCGTCTGGTCCCTGCGGTCGCCGCGGTGCGGGGCCGTCCGCCGGTGGTGGTGCCGGTGGTCTTGACCTTGCGGCGAGCCGGGGGCCGGCATGCCGCCGACGTACGGCGGCTGTTGGCGGACTCACCTGCGGGTCCGCTGGTGGGCTCCGTGGGGTGGGTGGCGTGGGATCCCCGCGGGGTTGCGCGTCTGGAGCGGGGTGAGGAGGGCCGAGGGCTGACACGAACTCCGCTCCTCCGGTCGGCAGCCACGGTCGTCGACGCGATCGTGACGGCGGCTGCTGGGCAGGCGGCCTTGCCACCGTCGGGGACGCAGCCGAGCCACTCGGTGGGGGCGTCGTGAACGCGCGCCCTGGTTTCGAGACACGCGGAGTCGACCAGCTGCTGGTCCGGCGCCTGCAGAGCGATTTGGGGGAGCGACGTCAGCGGGCCATCGAGGAGCGACGCCGCACGGGTCGTCCGGCCCTGCGAGGCGATGACGAGATCCAGCACGGCAAGCAACTGGTCCAGGCTGTGGTTACCCAGTACGACGGTGGTCTGGTCGAGGCGGGTCATCAGCCGTTGGCGTGGGAGGTGCGGCAGGACCTCGTTGATGCTTTGGAGGCGCGCCTGTTCGGGGCGGGCAGCCTGCAGCAGCTGCTTGAGGACCCCGAGATCGAGAACATCGATGTGAATGGCTTCCGGCACGTGTTCGTGGAGTACGCGGACGGGAGTACCGCGAAGTTGCCGCCGGTGACTTCGTCGGATGAGGACCTGAACGAGACGATCCAGACGCTTGCCGCGCACGAGGGTCTATCTGCACGGGCGTTCGACGTGGCCAATCCGCGGGTGAACCTGCGGCTGCCTGACGGGTCGCGGCTGTACGCGGTGATGGCGGTGTCGGGGATCGGGACGTTGGTCTCGATCCGCAAGCACCGGTACGCCAAGATGCGGCTGAAGGACCAGGTGGCGCTGGGCAGCATGGACCAGGACCTGGCCGACTTCCTGGGTGCCATGGTCCGGGCCCGGAAGAACGTGATGATCGCCGGGGCCGTGTCGGCGGGGAAGACGTCGCTGCTGCGGGCTATGGCGGCCGAGATCGACCCCGCTGAACGGCTGATCACCGTGGAGCGGTCTTTGGAGCTCGGCCTACATGAGGACATTGATCGGCACCCCAACTGTGCGCCGTTGGAGGAGCGGCTCCCGAACGCGGAGGGGGTGGGTGCGGTCACGATGGCCGATCTGGTCCGCGACTCGCTGCGGTTGAACCCGTCGCGGGTGATCGTTGGTGAGGTGCTGGGCGACGAGGTCGTGACGATGCTGAACGCGATGATGCAGGGCAACGACGGTTCGCTGTCCACCATCCACGCCAACTCCTCGGTCGACGTGGTCCACAAGATCACCACCTACGCCCTCCAGGCGCCGGAGAAGCTGCCTGTCGAGGCCACCACCCGCTTGGTGGCCGGTGCTTTGGACTTCATCGTCTTCATCAGACGACTCCGCACCGCAACGGGTGGGCAGCGGAGGGTGGTCGAGTCGGTGCGTGAGGTGGCGGGTGCCGATGAGTACGGGCTGAAGACCAACGAGATCTGGGGTTATGACGCGGATGGCCGGGTTGCTCGACGCGCCGCGGTGCAGATCATGTGCGAGGACGACCTCGTCGACGCCGGGTGGAACCCGGGGGCGGCCGCCGGGGGCTGGGCATGATGGCGCTGTTCCTGCTCCTCGTTGCGGCTGCCCTGCTCGGTTGCCTCGGACTGGTCCGTCTCTCGAGGGGGCGATCGCTGCTTCCAAGACGCCGCATCACCCCGGCGGCACGCAGCCTGCCCACGGCCGACCTCCGACTGGGCGGGATCGCTCTCCTGGCCGGTGCCGTCGTGGCCCTGCTGACCCGCTGGCCGGTCGCCGGGGCCGTGGCCACGGCCGTGGTGTTCCTGTGGCCGAAGATCTCCGGCTCCGGCTCCACCGAACGAGCCGGGGTTGCGAAGATCGAGGCGATCGCGGCCTGGACGGAATCCCTGCGAGACACCGCGACCGCGGCGTCCGGGTTGGAGTACGCCATCCCGGCCACTCTCGACGGCGCTCCGCCGCTGCTGGAGCGGCCGTTGCGGGATCTGGTGCACCGGTTGGGTGCCCGGGTGCCGCTCCCGGAGGCGCTGGTGCTGTTCGCCGACGATGTCGATGATCCGGGCGCGGACCTGGTGGTGGCCGCGTTGTCCCTCAACGCGCGCCAGCGCGCCGGCAGCTTGTCTCGGGTGCTCACGGCTCTGGCGACCAGCACGCGCAGTGAGCTCGAGCAACGCCGTACGGTGCTGCACGAGCGCAACTCGCTGCGGCGCCAGTCCCAGCAGGTCGCTGGCATCTTGTTGGCCTTCGCTGCGGTCACGGTCGTGGTCGCGCCCGGATGGGTGGCGCCGTACGGGACCGCGGTGGGGCAGGTCATCTTGGCCGCCATCGCCGCCGCTTACCTCGCCCTGCTGGTCCGGCTGCGTCATCTGGCCGCCCCGGAACCGCAGCCCCGGTTCCTCGGCGAGCCCGGGGTCGTCACCGAGATGGCCTCGTACAAGCCGCGGGTCGTCGGGTTATGACGAGCCTGACGGGGCTGAGCGGGGTGGTGCTGCTGGCCGCCCTGGCGGGGCTCGGTGTCGCCCGGTTGTACCTGCTCGCGGTGCCGCCGACCCCGGATCTGGTGGCCCAAACTGCCCGGTGGGAGCACGACCGTGCCCGGGCGGGGCGTCGCGCCCACCGGGAGAGGGATCGCGCGCGCGGACCGCTCGAGCGGGTGGCCGGGTCGTTGGCCGAGCAGCTGCGGGACCGCCACGGCAGGCAGCTCCTCGGGTTCGAACGCGACTTGGCGGTCGCCGGACACACGTTGGAGGAGTGGCTGACCAAGACCCTCGGGGTGGCGCTGGCCGGACTGCTGGCGCCCTTCGTCCTGTGGGTCCTGGTGCGTGCTCTCGAGCTGGGGATCCCGATCGCTGTGGCTCCTGTGGTGGGGCTGCTCTTGTCGGTCCTGATGGTGGCGTTGTCGATCGTCGACCTCCGCGCAGCGGCGGGCCGCGAGCGCGAGGACTTCCGTCGGGCTCTGGCCATCTACCTCGATCTGGTCGTGATGTCGATGGAGGCCGGGCGCGGGCACGCCGAGGCACTGCCGGCCGCGGCTGGGATCGGCACCGGACGCGCCTTCCTCGAACTGAGGGACGCGGTCGAGGGCGCACGAGTCAGCGGAGTCACGGCGTGGGAGGCATTGGGCCGGCTGGGCGAGCGGTACGGCATCGGTGAGCTCGTTGAGCTCCGCAGCACCCTCAACCTCGCCAACGAGGAAGGCGGCCGGATCCGGTCCACCCTCATCGCCCGCGCGGAGACCATGCGCGACGCCCGACTGGCCGACGCCCGCGCACGGGCCGACCAGGCGACCGAGTCCATGAAGTACAACCTCATCCTCATGGCCAGCGTGGGCGTGTTGTACATCCTCGCGCCCCGACTTCTGTACCTGATCACCTCCACCTGACGGGGCACCCTCACGACACAAAGGAGCACCACGATGACCGAACTAGCGGGGACCGTCGCCTGGATCCAGGCGACCCGACACCACCTGGTCGCCCGGCACGCTCAAGCACGCGACGAACGCGGCGCGACGGCAGTGGAGTGGCTGCTCATCATCATCGCCGCTGTCGGGATCTGCGCGGCCGTGGCGCTGGCGGTGAAGACGTACGTCGACACGCAGAGCGGGAAGCTCAACGGCGGCTGACCATGCCCACGACGCAGCCCACCACGCAGCCCGCAGCGCCGCTCACCGTGCAGCCCACCGTGGTGCCCCCGGTCGGGTCCTCTGGGAGCCGGGTTCGTGCCTGCGGAGCACGCCTCCCGCGCCGCCGCGGGGATCGGGGTGCTGCGGCGGTGGAGTTCCTCCTCACCGCACCGCTGCTGATGTTGATGTGCCTGCTGTTGATCCAGTGGGCTGTTCGCGCGGAGGCCGCCCGCGTGATCAACGCCGCCGCCCGCGAGGGAGCGGTCGCGACGGCAAGCTGGGACGGCACCGAGTCCGCGGGCCGCGAGACCGCGCTGGACTACCTCGCCGATCTCGACCCCCAGGTCACCCACCGCGCCGCCACCGCTACGCGCGGCCCGACGGCGGCGACGGTGACCGTGAGCGGCAATGTGCTGAGCCTCATTCCGGGTGTCGACCTGCACGTCTCGGCGACCGCCACGGTCCCGACCGAACGGTTCGTCCCGTGACACCCGCCGTCACGTCCCTTGCGAGCCCGTCCGTGCCGGCGCTGCCTCGACGGGCACGTCGAGGCGACGAGCGTGGCGCAGCAGCGGTGGAGCTGTTGTTGATGGCGCCGTTGCTGATGGTGTTCGTGCTGGTCGTGGTGGCGGGCGGCCGGTACACCGATGCCCGCGGGCAGGTCAACGACGCGGCCTACGCTGCAGCCCGAGCTGCCTCTCTGCAAGAAGGTCTCGAGTCCGGCCAGGTGGCGGGACGAGCGGCCGCGGCCGAGGCGCTGGCGTCGCGGGGCAGGGCCTGCGTGCGACTCCAGGTCAGTTTCGCCGGCACCGACTTCCGGCCGGGGGGCAGCGTCGCGGCGACCGTGACGTGCCATGTCGACCTCCGCGACGTGGCCGGGTTCGGCATTCCCAGCACCAAGGTGTTCCGCGCGGACGCTGTGGTTCCCATCGAACGGCACAGAGACCTATGAGCCGCGCGACGCGGGCCAGGGACGAGCGCGGAGTTGCCGCCGTGTGGACCTTGCTGTCCGCGGCCAGCGTCTTCGTGCTGCTGCTCGGGCTCGTGTTCGATGGCGGGAACGTGGTCGATGCCCGGTTGGAGGCCAAGCGGGCCGCCGAGCAGGCCGCGCGTGCCGGTGCCGACGAGCTGCGCGGAACCCGATCCGGCGTCGAGAGCGTCGACGCGGAGACCGCCGCTGCCCGGGCGCAGGAGATCCTGCGACGGGCCGGATGGTCGGGAACGGTGCAGGTCCGGGGACTCCAGGTGCGGGTCGCCGCCACCGGCGCGGAACCGACCGTGTTCCTGGGGGTCCTGGGTATCCCGCGTCTGCCCGTCAATGAGACGGGGTCGGCGACCGCGATCACCGGGCCACCGTGAACGCGCGGGGCAAGCGCAGGGACGCGTCAGGAGAAGGACGGACTGAGCCGCTTGTAGTGGCTGGGGACGGCCGGGGGAGCGAAGGGAGGAAGACACCATGGTGAAGTGGGTCCACGCAGCAGGCGCCCTGTTGGTCCTGGCCGCGCTTCTGGTCGGAGTGCCGCTCGTGCTGGTGCTGTGGGTGGGCAACCCGTACCCCCCGGGCGGCTTTGCGGCACTGGGGCTGGTGTCCGATGCGGCCGTCCTTGGTGTGCTCGCCGTCCTCGCCTGGTTGTTCTGGGCCCAGCTGGCTGTGTGCGTGCTGTGGGAGCTCCTTCCAGCTCTCCGCGGCGTGCCGGCCGCCAGGCTGCCGATCGTCACCGGTGGGCAGCAGCGCCTGATCCGGGCTCTCGTGCACAGTGCGGTCGCAGCCGGTGTCACCGGCGCGACCCTCGCCTCCGGTGGCCTCCCGACCGCCGACGGCAGCCCTCCCGCGGCTGGCACGACCGCCATCCCCAGTGCAGCTCATGGTCCCTCCCTGCTCCTAGCAGCTCATCCGACGGAGCCCTCCCCAGCCTCGTCGGCAACGGACCGTGAGCCGGCGACGCCACCTGCTGGTCCCGGCACGGCAGACGCCTCCGCCTCGCCGTCACGCCAGGTCACCACCGTGATCGTCACCGCGGGCGACACGCTGTGGGGGCTCGCCGAACGTCACTTGGGGGCGGGGGAGCGGTGGCGCGAGATCGCGGACCTGAATCTCGGGCGGGACATGGGTGACGGCGTGTTCTCGACGGCCGAGACCCTGCAGGCGGGCTGGAGCCTGCGCGTGCCCGTCGATGAGCCCCCGGGACACACTGCGGTCGCGTCGAGCACTGACCCCCCAGCCGTGCAGCCCACCCCCACCGCGGCCGAAGGCACGCCACCAGCGGAGAGGGTGGAGGTTCGGCCCGGGGACAGCCTGTGGCGTCTCGCCGAGGACCACCTCGAGGACCCGAACCGGTGGGTCGAGCTGTACCAGGCCAACCGGACGCTGATCGGCGACGACCCCGACGTCATCATCCCTGGCCAGGAGCTTCGGCTGGCCGGCCCGACTGCCGAGGCGGCGACGGGCGGACGGGACTCACGGGCGTCCCGGTCGGACGAGCGTACCCCGGAGAGCACCGACGCCGAGAAGGCCCCACAGGGGCACCAGCACATCACCGGGTCGGACGCTGACTCCTCGCCGGGGCGAGACGGGGATCCGAGGACCGCCCCGTCGGCGGTGTCCGACGACGCCAGCCGGTCCGAAAGCTTCAGCGATACCGCCGACGGCCCCCACACGGCCCCTGCTGCGGGCGAGGGCGGGGACGACCGTGGGGTCACCGCCCTGCGGGCTGTTCTGGCGTCCGCCGTCTGCCTCTCAGGCGGCGCGTTGGCGATGCTGCTGCTGTCGCGGCGCCGACAGTTCCGGGAGCGTCGCTCCGGACGTGCCATCGCGGCCACACCACCGGGTCTGGTGGGCGTCGAGCGTGCGATCGTCGAGGCCGGCGCCGAGACGATGGAGACAACCGAGTTCATCGACCGTGCCCTCCGGCACCTGGCTGCCTCACAGCGGATCGCAGGCCGCGAGCTGCCGAACCTGGGGGCTGCGGTCCTCGGGGCCGATGAGCTGTCGGTGCTGTTCGTCGCTCCGGCCGACGGGGGACCGCCGGAGGGGTGGGACGCCACCGACGACAACGCGACATGGTCGCTCCCACGCCAGACCATCCTGGAACCCGAGCTGCGCACCCAGCCCGCCCCCTACCCCGCGCTCGTCTCGGTCGGCTTCGACGAGGACGAACGGACCTGGCTGCTCGACCTGGAAGCCATCGGCGTGATCGGGGTGGCCGGTCCCGGTGCCGTGGTCGAGGACATGGTGCGGTTCTGGGTGGCCGAGCTCGCCCTGAACGCCTGGGCGGAGGGCACGGAGGTGCTCCTCACGGACGGCTTCGCGACCGAGACCACCGGCCTCAACCCAACCCGGCTCCGCATCCTGGACGGCGACCCGGCACGGCGACTCGGCCTCCGGGTCGCGAGAGATGCGGACGAAGCCGCGGACAACCTCGAGAAGGGACTCCTGGAACTGCGCAGGGACGCGCAGATCGTAGATAGCACCGGGCCCGTCGTCCTGATCGTGCGCGGCCAGCCTGGCGCCGATCTGGTCGACGCAGCCGGCGGTCGTGACCGGTCTCGGCTCATCGTGGTCCACCACGACACGGCGCGGGACCTGCCGCCGGTGATCGACCTGACCGACGGTGGACTTGCCTACCTGCCCGCGTGGGGGGTGACGCTCCAGCCGTCCACGCTGCCGGCTGGCGAGGCGGCGGCGATGGCCGACCTGATGGCCTCCCTGCAGGGAGCAACAGATCAGCCGATGCCGCCGGCCACGCAGGACTCCCCGGCAGCACAGTTCATGACGATCGATGGCGCCCTCCGACCTGAGTTCACACAACCGCGATCCGCTACTGGAGGATCCGACGAGTCGGTGCTCCCCGAGCCGGACGAGGAGTATCTGTCCGCCGCGGCGACGACCGCCGAGGATCTGGAGGCGCTCGCTCCGGACGTCCCCCCGTCGGTACGAGTAGAGATCGAGGCGCTCGACCCGGGGCTCGACGCCGATGTGGCCGCCTGGACCGATCCCGACGCACGGCGCCCTCGTGTCCAGGTGCTGGGACCGGTGGCGGTCGAGGCGTGGGGTGCCCGCCCCGAAGAGATCGCCAACCTAGGCGGCACCACGGAGTTCATCGTCTTCCTCGCCTGCCAAGACCACGGCGTCACTCCCGAGCGGGCGGCCGTCGCACTGGGGTGGAGCGAGGCCACCGTGCACAACCGGGCGCGGGACGCCCGCCGGCTCCTCGGGGATCGACCCGATGGGGAGCCCTGGCTGCCGGATGCCAGCAAGACTGAGGCCGCCAGACAGCGCGGGGTAGCAACCTACGAGCTGCATCCCCAGATCCTGGTGGCCGCCGACCTGTTTCGTCGCCTCCGGGCCCGCGGCCAAGCACGAGGTGCGGACGGTCTCCCCGACATGATCGTCGCCCTCTCGCTGGTAAGCGGCCGCCCCTTCGACCAACTACGCAAGAGAGGCTACGGATGGCTGGCCGAAACCCCGCTGGACCACTACCTCAGCCACGCGGTCGTCGACCTCGCCCACCTCATCGTCAACCGCACCCTCGCGGACGGTGACACCGTGACCGCCCGCTGGGCCTGCCAGGTCGCTATCACGGCCGCGCCGGACGAGGACAAACCGCGACTGGATCTGGCGGCTATCGAAGAAGCCGATGGCGCCGGAACTGCCAACGAAACGGTTGCGGACCAGGTCATCGATCGCGTAGACGCCGACCCCACCCCCCGAACAGAGCAGATACTCGAACAACGCCGGTGGCTGGCAAGCTAGCGTCCGCGCTGCGAAGCGCACCGACCTGGGCGGCCGAGCCAGTGGCAATCGCGATGGCCTCACCAATAGGGTCGTGTCCGAATAGCGCCAGGACGGCGGCGCTGCCTCCGGCTGCGCGGTTAGGGTCCACGGCGATGTGATGGCGTAAGGAGACGCCTCCGTATTGGTGGTCCGACTGTGGTTGAGGAGTAAACCACGGCACACGAGGGGCTCCTGCAACGTGGGATCTGGTCCCCCCCACGCGGTTGATCGCCCCTCTCGTCGAGCGTCGACGTGCCTAGGCGCTAGCGTGCGCCCTGAATCCATCAGGGGGAATGCGCATGGCACGAAAGCACGGCTTCCGCATCTACACAATGCAGGCTTTTCGCGACCGCAAGAAGGGCCGAGACGCGGCCGACGTGAGCCAGACTTCGTCTGCTCGAGATGAGATCCTGCAGCTGCTCGAGCAAATCCACGATGCAGGCACTCATTTCCTTGAGCCCCGGATCGCCCCGAAGCCCGGCGACCCCGAAAAGCCGGTCGAGACCATTACCTTCGGTGAGCCGACTGTCGTGCGGCAGGACCTCATCCACTTCGTTGCCAGCATCGGCGAGACTGGGAGCCACCACCGCGCGACGCGGAGAGGCAAGAAGGCGAAGAATCTCAAGAACTGGTCGCCCGAGGCCCAGCACTTCATGACCTTGGTGTTCCCCCGCGACGAGGGTGACGACACCTTCCTCCTGGTCGGAGAAACGATCAAGAGCTCCGACGCCGTCCGGCAATGCGTGCGTGTGCTTACGAAACAGGGCCTGGTGAACAAGAAGGCCGCCACGGCCGACCAAGACGGCGCGCGCAAAGCGATGAGGGAGCAAGGCACTAAACCGCCGAAGAAGGCGGTCTTCTCGCGCCTCGTGTTCGACCGGAAGCAGGCCGCCGACAACAACTTCCTCACCGAGATCCTCCAGCAAGCCGACTCGGCTGAGGCCATCTTCGAGAGCCGCGAACTCCCCGCTCGGGGTGGCGGCCGCGAGTTCGTGCGACGGCGCCTCGCGATCCGACTGGTCGACGAGTCCGATCGCAATGCCGGTGCCAAGACAGGGAAGGGCTGGAACAGGAGGCGCCAGCGCGGAGAGACGATGACCCTCGCCGAGGGCGTCTCCGATCTTGCAGAAGCACTCATCGATCAAGACCTACTCGCGGAGGGCGAGGAGGCCGGCTACCAGCGCGCGTCAATCTCCGTTCGCAACAAGAACGGCATGAGCACCAACATCGCTGTCGACACTCTCCGAGATGTCTTCACCTATCCCGTATCCGACGGTCGGCCCCCCGTGGTTCACTACTACGACAAGGTGGCGCCTCGCGTCAAAGAGGTGGCCGCGCAGGCAGGGGTCGAGATCACGCAGATCGTCGCGTCGGAGGTTGCGGAGTGTCTCGAGGACGACTGAACATCGGGCCGCTGGTGGCGGCCTTAAACTCGGGCCTGCGCAAGAGAAGCCTCACCGGCGAGGAAGAACCAGACACCTTCGCCCGCCGGGCATTGTTGATCATTCCGCTAGCGGCGGGCGGCGCCATGATCGTCACCCGCACACCGCTGGCCGCGGCTGACCAACTCACCGACAGTGCGGCGATCCTCGTCGGCGCGCTCATCGCGGCGTTCGGCACCGTCGCTGTGTGGCGCGAGAGGCTGACACAAAGAGACCGCAGCGTTGAGCTTGTCAGTCGGAGAGCGCTCGACGAGGCCGCAGCCCACATCTTGACGTCCACCCTGGCCACGCTCCTCGGTCTGGTCTTCCTGATTGCGGTGGCGAACATCGATCCCGGCAAGAGCGACGACCTACTTATATGGGGCGAGGCAGTCCTCAGCGGGCTCGGCTTGGCGCTGTACGTATACGTCATGCTCACGTTGGTCATCGTCGTCAACCTCCTCTGGGACGGCTACGTCGAAGCGAACAACGTGACGGACACCCAGTCAAAGAGCGGCGACGCACGCCGTCATCGGTGATGTTGGCATGCACCCTGCGAGGTACATCCACGGTCACCGAAACCTTGCCGGCCTAACCTGCTGAGCGAGGCTGCGGCCTGCAAAGGACGCTGACGCACGAGGGCAGCAAGTCCCGGAGACGCACCTGCCGCCGACGGACTACATGGCTGGATCTGTTCTGACCGAGCGGCTGAGCTGCTCGGGTAACCCACAACGGTCACTACCCGACCAGCGATTCGTCGACGTCGACTGCAGCCCCCGCCTCGTCCAGCGCCTCCTGGGGCTGGCGGCCTCGTGCCGGGACGCATCGGCCGATCGCAAGACCCAGCTTGGGGTGAAGTGGTGGTGTCGAGGGCCGTGGGTGAATCCCTGCCTTTCACATTGCAACTTGCCGCTTGAGGTGATTCCTCACCGCTTCGCGAAGTACGAAGGGGGTAACGGGTGGTGAGTCCGGTGGTGAGGTCGCACCCTGTGCCGGACGGGCCATCGAGGGGGGACTACGGCTTTGGTGAGCCCCGTGGTGAGGCGGCCCCCGTGGAGTGGGCGGACTGAGTCCGCATACATCCTGGAGGCTTCTCATGAACGTTCTGCCAGCCCGCCGCCCGATCCTCGAGCACTTGTCTGATCAACTGGCTGCGTCGGGGAAGTGGCGCGCATGGAGGCATGCCGATCCTCGCTTGGCCGGGCATTCGAGTCTGGCGGAGGCCCTCGAGGTGTGGCGCCGGGACCGTGCTGAGGCGTCGTACCTGACGGTCGCGGCCCTCGCCGCTATCGGCAGTAGTCGGGGTGGCGACGACGACGACGCAGCCCTGGCTGTCGCGTTCCTCCTTCAGGACGGCCTGGTCCGGATCGCTGTTGATGTGCGTGACCGGTGCGAACTGGATGACGTGTTGGCCGCGCTGTGGGAGGAGGTCAAGCGCTCGGCTCCGAACCTGGGTCCGTGCGCGCCCCGCTTCTTGCTGCGGAGGACGAAGGCCCGGGCCCTGGGGGTCGGAGACGGATACATGGGCAACCGGGATGTGGTGTCCCTGCAGTCGCTCGACACGGACCGGTCGCACATCCACGCGCAGCTGGTGACGCAACGGAGCGACGAGTGGAGTTGGCACCGGCTCAACGGCAGGCAGGTGGGTTGCGCGGACCCGGACCCGGCCGCGGAGGCGGCTACCGACCTCACTGACCTGCTGGACTGGGCGAGGGCGAAGGGCGTGCTGGCCCAGGACGAGGTGGAGCTCGTGTCGGAGATGATGGCGACGGCCCATGTCATCGATGGGCGTGAGGCGGCATACCTGGCAGTGGGGCAACGGCACGGGCTGGCGTTGCGGACGATCCGGCGCCGACGCGACGCCGTGGTGAGACGCCTGCAGGCGGTCGCCAGCGACTATCTCGCCGACGTGTCCTGAACACCCGATGTCCGTTCTCAGCCGATCCGGGTCGCCTTTCGGCGACATGCCCCTTGATCACGTTTCCGAGTCGGCGCTGCCCGCCGTGCCCGCGGTGCACGGCCCGACCCTCCGCGAGCTGAGGTCCGCTGCGATGGCCCGGTCAACCCGTGTCGGCGGATGCCCCGAGCGATCGGACGCGCCGGCGCGTGGCGCCGCGTGGGTCCCTGAGGGTCTCTGCATCCGGGTGATGGCCGGGCACGCCGGTGCGGGCGCGAGCACGATCGCCCTCGCTGTGGCGGACGCGGCGGCATGCGAGGGCCAGACGGTGTGGGTCCTCGACGCCGCGGCCCCCGTGTGGTCGGGTCTGGCCGGCACCACCGCGGTCGAGCTCGGTAGCGCAGGAGGCTGGCACCGCGGCCGCCGCGGTGGCGGCGTTGTCGTGGAGCGGGTGTTGTCTGCGGCGCTCACCCCGACCGATGTACCGATGCCCCGCGACCACGCCCTGGTGAACCTCACCGTCGTCGACGTCGGATGGACGCGACGCGAGCTCGACGCATACCCCAGATGCTGGCAAGCCTCGATGACCCCGATGGTCGACGTGGTGGTGTCCCGGGCCACTGCCTCCGGTTTGAGCCAGACCGAGACCGTGGTGGCGGCCGCTGATCACGATGGATGTCTGCTGGTCCTCATCGGCTCCCGCCGGCGCGGGGCCCGCGAGCTGTCGGTGGCGGGTCCGCGAATCCGCCGGCTGCACGAACGCGACGCGGTCGTCTTCGTCCCACGCCTACGGGGCTTCGCCGAGCTCGGTCCCGGTCCGTTGCCACACACCCTGCTGTCCGCAGCTGCGCGGCTGCTGGCCCTTACTTCCCACCCGACACGTCCGCGCCCGGCCGGAGGGTCCGGGCCTCGGTTTAGGAGCACTCCATGACACCGCGAACGATCCTCGTGCAGGGCAACGGCGTGATCAACGACGTCTGTGCCAAGGCCCCTCCGGGGGTGGACACCTACACCGACCTGATCTTGGGGTGGGTGAAGTACGGCGTCTTGGGCCTCATCCTTGCCGGGGCGCTGATCTCCATCGGAGCGATGGTCGTCGGCAAGATCGGCTCCATGGGTCGGGCCGCCCAGATGGGCGCCTCGGGGTTGGTGTGGGCGGTGTTGGCGGCGGTTGCCTATGTCGTCATCTACGGGGTCCTGGTCGCCATCACCGGGCAGGGCTGCTGATGTCTGCCGAGAAGGCCCGGGGGGCACGACGGCGACGGTGGCGGCTGCCGTCGTCACCGCAGGAATGGACGCGCCGTAAGCTGCAGGTGCTGCTCGCGGCGACCGCCTTGGTGGTGCTGGCCCTGGCCTACGGGGTGGTGACCTCGGTAGTCGTGCTGTGGGAGGTCGACACCACTCCGCCCCAACAGTCGCCGTCCTCCGAGCGGAAGCCGCTCACCGGGTCGGATGAGGACGCGCTGGCCGCCGCACCGCTACCACCGGCCTCACTGGTGGATGCCCAACCCGGGTCGTTGAGCACGGAGTCCGTCACCACGCTCGCGCTGCCGGCCTCTCGTCTGGTCGGGGCTGCCGGGGTGCCGTCCGGGTTCCCCCACACGCCGGAGGGTGCGTTGGCGCAGCTGGTCGCGATCGACCGGTCCGCCCTGGAGCCCGCGGTGGTCGGCCGAGCCCAGGACGTCATCTCGGCGTGGGCGGCGCCCGGGGGACCCACGGCCGACGACTGGTCCGGGGTCGCGGCGGTGGCCCTGTTGTTGAGCGCGGCGGGGTTGCCGGCCACCGGTGCCCCTGAGATGCAGCTCCGGTTGGACCCGGCGATGGGATTCATCAAGGGCACCGTCGGTGACGACTTCGTGGTGCCGTGCGTCGACTTCGTCCTCACCGCCACCATCGGCTCCAGCGCCCCGCGAGTTCATCGGGTCGCGATGGCGGACTGCCAGCGGATGGTCTGGCACGGCGACCGGTGGGTGATCGGACCCGGCCCGGAGCCCGCACCGGCGCCGTCACTGTGGCCCGGCACCCCGGCATCGCTGGACGCCGGGTACCTGTGGCTGGAGGCGCCCGCATGGACCGACTGACCGACACCCCCCGTGGGGTCCCGATGGTCGACTGGAACCCGCTGGACTGGCTGGGCGACCGGGCGCAGGAGGGTCTGGCGGATGCGTGGACCGCCACCATGATCTCGCTGTGGTCAGCCGGCATGTGGCTGCTCGAGACGGTGTTCACCATCCTGGACCGGTTCCTCACACCCGATCTGAGAGACCCGGGTCTCGCCCCGCTCTACGGCATCACCGTGTGGATCTCGATGGTCGTGGCGCTGGTCATCGGGCTGGGGCAGGTCGGACTGGCCGCGATCCGGCGCGACGGCACCACCTTGGGGACGCTGGCGGTCGGGTTGGTCCAGTACGGCGCCGTCCTGGCGTGCTGGGTGGCGGTGTTCGCGGGGATCGTCTTGGCGTGCGCGGGACTCACCACCGGGCTCCTCGACGTCCTCCTCGGGATCGAGGACTTCACGGGCTACCCGGCGGGTGCCGGGTGGCCCGACCAGGTCGGAGGGACGGTCGCGGCGACCGCGCTCGGCATGTGTGCGCTGTTCCTGCTGCTGCCCGCAGGGTTCGGGTTCATCGTGATCATGCTGGTGCGGGAGGCTGCGCTGCTCGTCTTGGCGGCCACGATGCCCATCGCCGCCGCGGGCACTCTCGGAGACGGCACCCGAGCCTGGATGTGGAAGTCGATCCGCTGGTTCCTGGCCGCGTGCCTGACCGCGCCCCTGCTGGCGCTGGTCCTGGGACTCGGGGTCCAGATCACCCGCGCCGCGTTCCCCGACCACACCGGCTCGGCGGTGGGCGACGGTGCCGGATTCGCAGCCGGCACCGGCGGGGCGGCGGAGCGGGCTGAGACGGTGGCCCGGATCCAGGACCCGTCACAAGCGGTGGCGCAGTCGAGCCAGGTGGGGATGGCGGTGGTGGGCTGCGTGCTTATGGTCGTCGCCTGCTTCTGCCCGATGGTGTTGTTCCGGCTGCTGGCGTTCGTCGATCCCGGCACCGGTTCCGGGGCGTCGTTCCGTTCGGCCATGACCGCCAACGGTGGCCTCGGAGGTCTGCTCGGCGGGCGGACGCCGGGCGGGGCAGGGTCCGGGGCGGCCACCCAGACGGCGGGGGATGGGCGCGCGGCGAGTGAGGACTCCGCGGACGCGGAGACCGCGAACCGGTTCCAGTCGGGGGCCGTCGCCGCGTTCGTCCCCCTCGGGGGAGTCGTGGCGGGCGGCATGCGGGCGATGGGCGCTGTCGCCCAGCACGGCGCGTCCCTCGGCGTCGACGTCATGGGCCAGGGCGGGTTCGGTGCCCAGGGCTACTACGACACCACCGCGCCACGACAGCGCGCGGGTGGGAGCCCCCTCCGGACGCGGATGCAGGCTCACCCCGATCCCGATCCCGATACCGGTGGCGACAGCGGCGCCGGTGCAGGCAGTGATGCGGGGGGAGGCATGGACGTCGGGGGGCTCGACGCCCGTCCTAACGGGGGTGGCACGGGTTCCGCGTTCGATGAACCTGGCGATCGACCGGACGGTGACGCGGGCGGGATGGCTCGCGGGGAGGCGGCACGACCGGGGGTCGCGCACCTCCCCACCCCGTTGGGCCGCAGGGGGCCCGGGCCGGGGTCCGGGGGTCTCGACACGGGGGCGGCCGGGGAGGCGGGCGAGGGAGTGGTGGTGCTGCCATGACGGTGTACGGCACCTCGGCCGCGCGGGACCGGCAGGGCTGGTTCCTCGGCCTGACGGGTCCGCAGCTTCTGCTGGTGCTGACCGCCGCCTTCCCGGTGTGGCTGTCGATGGCGGTGGGCCGGTGGCTGGCCCTGGTGGTGCTGGTCCCGGCCTGGGTGCTCGCGGCAGGCCTCGTCTGTGTCCCGGTCCGCGGCTGGTCGGCGGCGCAGTGGATCGGCGTCCTGTGTCGACACGTGATCGGCCACGCGGCGGGATGGACGAGCTGGCAGTCGAAGGCCGCGGCCGGGCGGATCGATGACCCGGGGGAGGCCGACCTCCCCGGGGTGCTGGCGGGGGTGGTCATCCACGACGGCCCGCCGTGGGCGGGACGGCCCGGCAGGCCCGCGATCGTCCAGAACCTGGCGGGGCGCACGTGGGCGGCGACCGCCCGGATCGTCCATCCGGGGATCGGGATGGCGGATGAGGAGGAGCGCGACCGGATGGGCGCCGGGTTGGCCGAGCTGTTCGAGGCGGCCTCGGGCGGCACCGAGCTGCATCTCCTCGCCCTCCAGGTCCGCACCGTCCCCGACGACGGCACCGCACGTGCCCAGTGGACCCGTGACCACCGCCGCGACGACGAACCGGAGCTCTCGCGCCGCATCCACGCCCGGGTGGACGCGGCGATGCAGGGCGCCGCCGTGCGCACCGAGGCGTTCGTGACCGTCGTCGTCCACGAGGACGCCGTCGGCAGGTCTGCCCGCCGGGCGGGACGAGGAGTCCAGGGGCGGGCACGGATCCTGTACACCACGCTGGCCGAGGTCGAGGCCCGTCTGCTGGGGGCCATCGGCTGCACCGGCGTCACCTGGCTGAACAGCGCGGACCTCGCGGTCGCCATTCGGACGGGGTTCGAACCCGGTGACGCGCCGGCCCTGGCCGACGCCGATCTCCAGTCGGTGCGCGACGGCGTGGTCGCAGCGGGGGTCCCGGTCGCGGCCGCCGGCCCGGCCACCGCCGACACCACGATGCGCGCCTACGCCCACGGGGACTGGCGGTCGGTGTCCACCACCATCCTGCTGCCCCGCCGGGGGGCCCGGATGGGCGCCCTGGCCCGGGCCCTGGTGCCGACCCGGGTGGGGGAGCGGCGTTCCCTGACCGTCTTCTACACCCCGATCTCCCCACGTGCAGCGGACAGGAGCACCGGTCGCGCCGAGATGTCGGCGGCCATGGGCGCCGAGGTGCGCCGCAAGGTCGGCAAGGTCGAACGCGCGCACGAGCGTCGCGCCACCCAGCAGCTGCGCGAGACCGACGAGAAGCTCGAGCGGGGCCGCTCCCTGGTCCGGGTCAGCTCCGCGCTCGCCATCACCATCCCCGCCGGCTGGGACACCGCCGACTACGGGCGACGACTCGACGCGTCGGTGCGGCTCTGCGGATTCACTCCGTTGCCGTTGGACGGATCCCACGACGCCGCGTTCGCCGCCGCCGCCATTCCGCTGGGCGTCGGCCTGCCGCAGCGCCGCACCCGGTAGAGGGCGACGTCGATGAGAACTGCTCGCCGCATCCGTACCACGAACCGACGGCCGGCGACGTCCGCCCGGTCCCTCGATGAGCTGCTGGGCGACTTCGGCACCCCGATGCCGCGCACACCGCCGCCAGCCCCACACCCGCCGGCGGACCGACTCTTCCCCTATCGGGTCTCTCCCCGCGGACGGCACCGCACCGGACATGGCTGGGCCCCGACGTTGCCCCCGCTGCCGCGGTACCTGATGACCTCGGAGCAGACACCGGTCCTGTGGCCGCTCATCGCCGGCGACGGGCTCCCACCCACCGGTGCCCCGATGGGCTACAACGTGCTGTCGGGTGGCGGCTTCTACTGCGATCCCATGGGGTGGGTCCTCGACGACGCAGTCCCGGTCACCAACCCGAATGTCTTCATCTTCGGCAAACCCGGTCGCGGCAAGTCGGCCCTGGTGAAGGCGTTCCTGCTGCGGATGATCCGCTTCGGCTACCGGTCCCTGGTCCTCGGCGACGTCAAGGACGAGTACGAGGACATCTGCCTGGCCCTCGGCGTGACCCCCTACCGGATCGGGCCGGGACTCCCCGGGCGCATCAATCCCCTCGACGTCGGACCCCTCGCCGTCGACTGGGAGGCCCAGGACCGTGCCGAGCTCCACCGGCGCATCCAGGTGATCACCTCCCGGTGGCTCACCCTGGTCCGGGGTCTCGTCGGCTCCCAAGGCGTCCCCTTCACCCCGACCGAGGAACGCGTGATCCACCAGGTCCTCCAGGACCTCACCGGCTGGACCCGCGCGCAGACCCGCCTGCGCGACGTCACCGTCCCGTTGGTCTGGGCGGCCCTGGACGAACCCACCGACGACCTCGTCCGCGGATGCCGCTACGACTCACGTCGCCACTTCTACGACTCCACCCGTCCGCTGCGCGACGCC
The DNA here is from genome assembly GCF_001428425.1 of Nocardioides sp. Soil777. Taxonomy (NCBI): domain Bacteria; kingdom Bacillati; phylum Actinomycetota; class Actinomycetes; order Propionibacteriales; family Nocardioidaceae; genus Nocardioides; species Nocardioides sp. Soil777. Next base: position 11,887 of record NZ_LMSN01000001.1, on the reverse strand, counting down.
CTCGGTGCCCTGTGCGAGGGGTCGCTGAAGGCCATGTTCGACACCGAGTCGACCTACCGGCCGAACTGGCGGGCACCGATCCAGTCGTTGTCCCTGCGTGCGCTGCGCGAGCAGGGCAACGAGGCCGCCCTGGCCATCGCCCTGATGTGCCTGAGCTCGTGGGGCCAGGGGGCGCGCGAGCTGGCCGCACCCGGGGATCGGCGCATCGTGCTGCGCGACGAGGCCTGGATGCAGACCCGGCTCGGGATCGAGGCGGTCAAGACCCTCGACGCCAACCTGCGGCTCTCCCGCACCGACGGCGACATCCAGCTCGTCACCTACCACAAGCCCTCGGATCCCCTCTCGGCCGGCGACGAGGGCAGCCAGGCCGTGCAGATCGCCAAGGACCTGCTGAACCTGGCCGACATCCGGATCCTGATGGGCCAAGACGCCAAGGTGGCCGACGAGCTCGGCGGACTCCTCGGACTCACCCCGATGCAGCAACAGATCGTCACCGGATGGGCCATGCAGGAGAAGGGCCGCGCCCTGTGGATGGTGGGGGATCAGCGCTACAAGGTTCAGACCCTCCTCACCCCTCTCGAGCAGCAGCTCACCTACACCAATGAGGCCATCGCGGCCGCTCTTTAGAAGTTCGCGCGAATTTTGACGGTTCTGCGATGAACCTGAGCAGACGCAACGGCCTCGACCCGAGGAGCGCACTCAGGTTCGGAGAGTGCGTGGGGGATGCGTGCCGCGTCCCGAATGGGCAGCCGTCACCGGGAACCTCTCCGGGCGGGGCATCCGGGACGCATGAGGAGCGGCGGGTGTGCCTGGACTGCGGCTTAACCGTTGCGGGTTCCCGTTGCCGTCATTCCATCCGTGGGTCTGCGACGCCCGGCAGCGCCGCGCTGGTCGACATTCCACGCGACGAGGATGGCTGGGCTACGAGTGGTCGATTCACCCGGGCGACGCGGTGGCGTGGATTGCAACTTGGCTCACGTCCCTTTGACGCGCGCGGTAGAGTTCGCGTGACCTGCTACGTACAAGCAGTGAGTTCAACGCTGGGCCATCATCATTCCGGCCTGCATCTCCGCCCCAGTGTTCCGCCTCGACCGATCGACGTCGGGAGGACCTTCCGAGACCGTCAGGAGCAGTGTCGATGTCCTTTTCGATCCGGCCCGTCAGGCAGCGCCAGTTGCCTGCGAGGATGGCAGTACTCATTGGCACCCGGACAGAGCTTGCCGCGCCGCTGATCGCGGACCGCCATTGCCTATCAGCGGCCGGGCGCGCTCTGAGTCTTGCTCTCAGCCTGTGAGCGCAGTCGACGTCGCTCTTGTGGCGATCGGGCTGGTCATCTTGGTCGGTGGCGGTGAGCTTCTGGTGAGGGGGGCATCGGATCTCGCGGCTCGTGTCGGCCTCTCCTCGCTGGTCATCGGGTTGACGGTGGTGGCCTTCTCCACGTCGTCGCCAGAGATGGCCGTCACTGTCGGCGCGGTCTTGGAAGGGCAACCCGACTTGGCGGTCGGCAACGTTGTGGGCAGCAACATCGTGAACGTCCTACTGATCCTGGGTGCCTCCGCGCTGCTCCTACCGTTGACGGTGCGCGCACAGTTGATTCGTCTGGACGTGCCGGTGATGGTCGGGGTGTCAATGTGCTTGTTGCTGCTGTCGCTGGACGGCCGCCTGAGCCTTGCTGACGGATTCTTTCTGGTCACGGTGATCGTCGTCTACACCGCGGTGTCGGTCGTTGTGGGGCGACGCAGTGCGCCGCACGTCCGCAAGGCAACAGGCGGCGGCGAGAAGGAACGACCGGTGTGGCTGCTCCTCCTGGCGGTGCTCGGCGGGGTGGCGCTGTTGGTCGTCGGAGCGCAGCTGCTGGTCGAGGGTGCGGTCGGCATCGCTGAGGGGTTTGGGGTGAGTGGCCTGGTGGTCGGGCTCACGGTGGTTGCGGTAGGTACCTCGCTCCCTGAGCTGGCGACGTCCCTCATTGCTGTTCGACGCGGTGAGCGCGACCTGGCGGTCGGCAACATCGTCGGCAGCAACATCTTCAACATCGCTGCTGTGCTGGGCGTCGCCGCCTTGGTGGCCGATGACGGGGTACCGGTCGCAGACGCGGCCGTGGCCCTCGACATCCCGCTCATGATCGCCGCAGCGGTCGCGCTGCTGCCCGTGGCTTTCACCGGGATGGCCATCGCCCGTTGGGAGGGCGCGCTGTTCGTCGGGTTGTACGCCGCGTTCACCGCTTACGTGGTGCTGGCAGCCACCGAGCACGACGCGCTCGGTGGCTTCACGGCCGTGATGATCTGGTTCACCTTGCCGCTGGTCGCGATCACCTTGGTCGTCCTCGGAGCCTACGAGATCGGTCGGCGTCGCGCGGCCCGCGAGCCGCTGTCGCCGTCCTGAGGGACCTCATGTCTGACGACCGCCACAACATCAGGAGGCCGACGTGCTGCTCGCCCTTGGCGCGCTGACGGTCTTGGCCGTCCTGGCTCCGCTCCTGGCTCGCTTGGGTGGGGGCCGGGAGCTCGGCTACGTGTTCGCCGCGGGTTTCGCGGGGGTCGCGATCCTGATCGCGTTCCACGTGCCGCGCATCCTTGACGGGGGCACGGTCGAGACCTCCGTGGACTGGTTGCCGTCGTTGGGGGTCTCGTTCGCCCTGCGGCTCAACGGACTCTCGTCGCTGTTCGCGTTGATGGTGCTCGGCGTAGGCGCCTTGATCATGGCCTACTGCCCTCGCTACTTGAGCTCGCACGATCCCCATGGGGCCATCTACGGACTGCTCACGCTGTTCGCGGCCGCCATGCTGGGGCTGGTGCTTGCCGCCGATGTGGTGCTCCTCTTCGTGTTCTGGGAGGCCACCACCTACTGTTCCTTCCTGCTGCTCGGGCTGGCCGGGGGCCGGGCCACCCGGCCGGCCCGGCGGGCTCTGCTGATCACCGCAGCCGGCGGTCTGGCCCTGCTGGTAGCCGTGGTGCTCCTCACCGTGGTCACCGGGAGCACGGCAATCAGCGACATCCTGGCCGACCGCGAGGTGATCCTCGCGTCACCGCTGGCATTGCCGATCGGCGCCCTGATCGCGTTCGCCGCGTTTACCAAGTCGGCCCAGGTGCCGCTGCACTTCTGGCTACCCGGTGCGATGGTGGCGATGACCCCGGTCAGCGCCTTCCTGCATGCGGCGACGATGGTCAAGGCCGGTGTGTACCTGCTGATGCTGGTATCGCCCATCTTCTCGGGCGTGCCCGCATGGTCGGCGCTCCTGGTCTCGATCGGATTGACCTCGGCGTTGTGGGGCGCCTTCATGGCCCTGCGCCAGCACGATCTGAAGGCCATCCTCGCCCACTCGACCGTCAGCCAGCTCGGGCTGCTGGTTGCCGCCATCGGCGTCGGCACCCCGATCGCTCTTGCCGCCGCCATGCTCCACACCATCGCCCACGCGCTGTTCAAGGCCACGTTGTTCATGCTCGTCGGAATCATCGACAAGGAGGCAGGTAGTCGCGACATCCGGGAGCTGTCCGGGCTGTGGCGGGTGATGCCGGTGACCGCGACGATGACAGCGCTGGCCGGACTCTCGATGGCCGGCATCGTGCCGATGCTCGGCTTCGTGAGCAAGGAATACCTCTTCCAAGGAATCTTCCAGGCCGACTTCGCCCCAGCGGCGGGGCTGGTCGCCGGCTCGATCGCAGTCGCCGCATCGGCGCTGACCACGGCCTACGGGCTGCGCATCGTCTACGGCGCTTTCGGCGGCAGCACTCACCAACCCGGCCTCTACGAGCCGTCGCCGGCGTTCCTGGCCCCTGCGGCGATCGCGGCGTTGGCCGGGTTTGTCCTGGGCGCCGGCATCGACTTGTTGAACCCGCTCGTGGCACGAGCCGGCGCCGATGTCGTGCCTGGCGAGCCATTGGGGGCGTTCCAGTTCTGGCACGGACTCAGTCCTGAGATCGTCATGTCGAGCATCGCAATCAGCTCTGGGCTGATGCTCTTCCTGCGTCGACACCAGGTGGACCGACTGCTCGACCGGGTCGTGGTTCCCGACGCCGGGGCAGCGTTCGACCGGGCCCACGCCGGACTGATTGCGTTCGGATACCGGGTCGGGCAGCCGGACCGCGCGGGCGGGACGATGAGCCACCTTGTCCGGCCCCTTGGTGGCGTCGTTTTTCTCGCGGCAGTCGGATTCGTGACGCTGCGCAACCTCCCGCCGGTGCGACCCGCCGACACGGTGGGTGACTGGGTGGTGGTCGGCTTGTTCGCTCTCGGCGTCGCGGCCGCCGTGGTCGCCCGTGACACCCTCGCGGCCGTTGCTGCGCTCGGGTTCGTCGGCTTGCTGATGGCGGCCCTGTTCGTGACCGCCGGCGCGCCGGACGTCGCGCTGACCCTCGTGCTGGTCGAGGTGTTGACCGCCGTCGTCGTGGTCTGGGTGCTGCGTCGGCTGCCGGCGCGGTTGCCCACCGGGGACGGGCCGCGAGTGCCGTGGTCGGTGCTGCTCGCGCTCGCCTGCGGGCTCGCCGCCGCATCGGCGACGTACGCCCTGACCGGGCGGCGAGGTCCGTCAACCGCCTCGTCGTTCTTTCTCGACAACGCCGAGGCGGCGACCGGAGGCACCAACGTGGTCAACACCATCCTGGTGGACTTCCGGGCGATGGACACCCTTGGCGAGGCAGTCGTTCTCGGCGCGGTCGCGCTCGGGCTGCTCGCTCTGCTCGGCTCCACCGCCGCAGATGATCACACCCCGGAGCCCCCCGCCGACGCCGACCATCTCAGCGCCGCCGCATCGGTGTTCCTCCAAGTGAGCGCACGGCTCGTCGTGCCGGGCGCGGCGCTGGTGGCTGCCTACCTGCTCTACGTCGGCCACGACGCCCCCGGCGGAGGATTCATCGCCGCCCTCGTCGCAGGCGCCGCGGCCGCGACCCACCAGATCGCACACGGACGGCTACCGAGGTGGTCGCGACCTGAGCTGCTAGTCGGGAGTGGGATCCTGGTCTCCCTCGGCACCGGACTGCTGGCGAGCGCCAAGGGCGAGGCTGTGCTGGCGCCGTTCAAGCTGCCCGGACTGGACGCGGTCGGTGTCGGCTCGGCACTGCTGTTCGACATCGGTGTCATGCTCATGGTCCTCGGTATGCTGACGGCCGCCCTCGACCGCTTCGCGGCGCGCACCCACCGGCCCGAGTCGTCAAGGGTGCACCCGTGACCGCGGCGATCATCGTCGGCCTGCTGGTGGCCGGCGGGGTGTGGTTCCTCGCACAACCCGGGCTCCTGCGCGTGATCCTCGGATTCGTGCTCCTGGGCCATGGCGTCAACGTGCTGTTGCTGGCGTCGGGTGGTCTCGATCGCCGCCGGGCGCCCTTCGTCGGCGAGGGTGCCGGGGACCCCGCCGCCTTGGCGGACCCGCTGCCCCAGGCCTTCGTCCTGACCGCCGTGGTGATCACGTTCGGGGTCAGCGTCTATCTGCTGGCGATCCTGCGCGCGGAGTCCGTCGAAGACCCGGACGTGAGCGCAGCAGATGACATGGACGAGACGGACGAACCGAGGGCGGGCCGATGAGCCCGATGCTGCTGGCGCTGCCGGTCTTCGCTCCCTTGGCAGGCGTCGGAATGGTCCTGCTCCTGTCCCGACGCGGCGCGGGCTCGGCGGGTGCCCCGCCAAGGATCGCTCGAGCGGTCGGGTGGGGCGTCACGGTCGTTGTGCTGGTGGCGTCCATGGTGTTGCTGACCTCCGCCCTCGACGGGGACATAGCGACCCTGCGGCTCGGGGGCTGGCCGTCCGGCATCGCGATCGTGCTCGTCGCCGATGTCCTCGGCGCCCTCATGATGGCGGTCACGTCGCTGCTGGTGCTGCTGAGCCTCGTTTTCGCGGCTGCGACAGGCGAGGACGACGGCCACTTCGTCGCGTTGGCCCTGGTGCTCTCCACCGGTGTGTACGGCGCGATGCTCACCGGCGACCTGTTCTCGTTGTTCGTGTTCGTCGAGGTGATGCTGGTTCCGAGCTACGTGCTCCTGATCCGATCCGGAGGGCGGCGTCGGCTGGCGGCCGGACAACGCTACGTCAGCGTCAACCTGCTCGCCTCCACCCTGTTCCTGGCTGGCGTCGGCCTGCTCTACGGCGTCACAGGCACCGTCGACCTCGGCGAGCTGGCAGGTGCTGCCCGCAACCCGGCGGCTGCGCTCGCGACCGCAGTGGTGCTGTTGGCCCTGGGGATCAAGGCCGCGATCGTGCCCCTGCACAGCTGGCTCCCGAGCAGCTACGCCGTGGCCGGCCCCGCCGTGGTCGTCCTCTTCTCCGGTCTTCTCACCAAGGTTGGTGTCTATGCGCTGTTCCGGATCTATGCCGTCGTGTTCGACGGCGACCGACGCTGGCTGTGGATCTTCCTCGTCCTCGGGCTGCTCACCATGGTGGTCGGCGTCCTCGCTGCACTGGGGGAGCGCTCCGTTCGATCTGTGTTGACCTTTCACATGGTCAGCCAGATCGGCTACATGCTGCTCGGCCTGGGGTTGTTCACCACCGCCGGGCTGGCAGCCGGCATCTTCTTCCTCGTCCAGTACGTCCTGGTCAAGGCAGCGCTACTGATGTGCGCCGGCGCCATCGAGGTCCGCCACGGCACCGACGAGCTGCGCCTCTTGGGCGGACTCGGCCGCACGGAACCCGTGCTCGCGGGGGCATTCGGGATCTCCGCACTGGCACTGGTCGGTGTCCCGCCGCTCTCCGGCTTCGTCGCCAAGCTGAAACTCGTGCAGGCAGCCGTCGCCGAGCACCAGTACGCCGCAGTGGCAGCGGTGGCGGTCGTCAGCCTGCTCACCTTGGTCTCGATGCTGAAGTTGTGGAACGCCATCTTCACCCAGCCCGAGCCCCAGCCCCAGCCCGAGTCCCAGCCCGTGACGAGACCGGGTGCTGGCCCGTCGACCGAAGCAACGATCACGGTGGTCCCGTCGCGCTCTGGTCCGATCCTGCCCGCGGCCGGTGCGATCGCGTCGCGGCCGCTGCTGCTGGCCCCCGCGGTCGTCCTGGCCGGGGTGGCGGTGTCGCTCGGCCTCGCTGCGGAGCCGCTGCTCGTTGTCTGCGAGCGGGCGGCCGATGGTCTGGTCGACGTCGGAACGTATGTCGAGGCGGTGACGTCGCCATGACCGGGGCCCGTGCTCCTCGTCCTGTCCGCCTGGCCCTGTTCGTGGTGGTCTACGGGTGGCACTACCTGAAGGCCAACGTGCAGGTCGCAGCGACCATCCTGACGGGCCGGCCGCGGCTCGCGCCGGCCCTGGTCGAGGTGCGGCTGCGGTGCCGGACCGACGCAGAGGTGGCCGCCTACATGGGCTTGATCACCCTGACTCCCGGCACTATGGCAGTCTCCCTCAGTCCTGACCGCACGCGGCTGATCGTGCACGGCATGCACGCCTCCGACACGACGGCATTTCGCGCAGACCTGGCGCGGCTCGAGGCGGAGCTGCTTGACGCCGTCCGCCGGCGGGAGCGGGGCGGCACGGCCCCGGACGAAAAGGAAAGAAGGTGAGTGGCGTGGAGCCGACTCTGGGCTCGGTGCTGGACCTCGCGCTGTTGGTGCTCGCGGGCACGCTCGTCGCGGCCATCGTGCGGATGGTGCGCGGCCCCACTGACGCCGACCGGGCACTGGCGGCCGACGTTGGCTTCGCGGTTCTCATCGCCGCCGTGGCACTCCTGGCGGCGCGACTCGACGAGCCGACCCTCTACAGCCTCGTCATGGTGGCAACCCTGGCCGGATTTCTCACCACCGTCGCCCTTGCGCGGCTGGTCGATCGGCGTTCGCCGTGAGTGCCCAGGAGCTGGCCGCTGGAGTGCTGGTGCTCGTGGGCGTCGCGCTGTTCGCGAGCGCCGCGGTAGGACTGCTGTGGCTGCCCGACGTGTACGCCCGGATCAACGCGGCCGCGAAGGCCGCCGGACTTGGCGTGGTCAGTGTGTTGCTCGGTGTCCTGATCCTCGACCCTAGTCCGGCCTCGGTGATCACTCTCAGCCTCGCGATCGTGCTACAGCTGCTCACCGTGCCTATTGCCGGCATCGCCATCGCCGAGGCGGCGTGGCTCTCGAGAGCCCCTCGGACACCAGGCACCCAGGACGAGCTCGAATCTCCACCCTGAAGGTCGTGCAGCCCATGAGGGGCGAGTTGGTTGTCGACGAGCGAGTGGGCCAGCGCGGGAACTGACGTAGCCACGCTCGCGGAGTGCCGTGATGACTTGGCCGTCAATCGCTGACCTGGGTCAGGTTGGGTACGACAGCCGAGTCCTTTCGGCGGCCAGGACGAGGAGCACGATTTTGAACGAACTAGAGTTCGTGATAACGTTGTCGCATGTGGGCTTGGGGGGTCCATCGCTGGATGAGACGGTCCTGATGCGTTGAACGTGCCCGGCTCGGGCTTCACTCCGGTGGCGGCTCGACCCGTTGATCCGGTTCCCGGCCGGCGCCCGCGCCTACTGCGACGGTGGTGATCTGCATGGTTGACCTTCGTGTCCTCGGCTGGCGAGCGATCCGGTCTCGTCGGTGGTCTGCTCGTGTCCTTGGTGTTGGGCGGGGATGGACCTGACATGAGCACAGACGAAGTTCTGATGGTCGCCGTGGGCTGGGTGCTCTTCGGGCTCGCCGTCGGGCTGTGGATGGCTCGTCGCGGACACGACCCCAGGTGGGCGGTCATCGCGGTGGCGTTCGGTCCGATCTTCGTCCCGATCGCGTTCGAGCGGGTCGAACGGCGTCCCCGTCTGGTCGTGCCGGGCCCGGCGTCACCCGGACAGGAGGCTGAGGCCGCGGACGGGCCCCGGGTGCTAATCGGTCTGGATGGCTCGGTGGAGGCGCAAGCGGCTCTCGACCGGGCGAACGATCTCCTCGGGTCTCATCTCGGACTGCTCGTGCTGGCGGAGGTGGTGTGCCACGACGCGACCGAGGATGCCAGCTACGCAGACATCGATGCCGCAACGCATCGGTTGAGCTCGTCAGCCGCACGGGTCCGCGGCGTCGGTGGCCAGGTAGGTTTCGCAGTGTTGGCCGGTCCGCCTGGTGAAGCCCTGCTGTGGTTTGCCGAGGACCGGGGCATGGATCTGATCGTGGTGGGACGCCGGGGTCGTGGACTGTCCACACGCCTGCTCGGCAGCGTCTCGTCGTGGTTGGTTCGCCACTCCCGTCTGCCGGTCCTGGTGGTCGAATCTCGCTCACAGGCAGGCCGCGCCCGCTGGCAACGGCAGCGGTCGGGGGGTGCTCGTCGAGGTCGCTTGGGGTAGGCCGCTTGGGATGGGGGTGCGACCGGTGACCGCCTGGATTGGCGCGTGGGCTTGCGTCCCGAGGCCGGCGCGCGTCTCTCGACTTGATCTGACCGTCCAGCGACGTCCCGCTGGCATGATGAGATTTCTCCGACCCACGACAAGCCGCCCGATACGCTGGCAGGCTTCTGGCGCCGCTCAGTGCTCTCGCGGCCCCTGTGGTCATTGAAGGCCTTTCGCCGATGATGCGGTGGCAAGTGTCGGCGGCGCTCGAAAACTGAACAGTTTCGGTGGTGAAAAGTGAGCACTCAACGATTGGAGTGTGATCACTTTGGAGGACTGGGCGCTGATCAGGAGGCTGGCTGCGGACGGGGNTGTCGGCGGCGCTCGAAAACTGAACAGTTTCGGTGGTGAAAAGTGAGCACTCAACGATTGGAGTGTGATCACTTTGGAGGACTGGGCGCTGATCAGGAGGCTGGCTGCGGACGGGGTGCCGAAGTCGCGCATCGCTGAGCGGCTGGGGATCTCGCGGACCACGGTCATCAAGGCGGTGAACTCGGATGCGCCGCCGCGCTATGTGCGGGCGCCGGGTCCGACGTCGTTCACGGAGTTCGAGCCGCACGTGCGGGCGCTGCTGGAGCGGACCCCGGACATGCCGGCCACGGTGCTGGCCGAACGGGTGGGGTGGACTGGCTCGATCCGCTGGTTCAGCGACAACGTGCGGCGACTGCGTCCCGACCACGTCCGGATCGATCCGGCGGATCGGATCGTCTGGACTGCTGGTGACGCGGCGCAGTGCGACCTTTGGTTCCCGCCGCGCAGGATCCCGCTCGAGGACGGCTCCACGAAGCTGTTGCCGGTGTTGGTGATCACCGCGGCGCATTCGCGGTTCGTGACGGGGAGGATGATCCCGACGAGGAAGACCGAGGACTTGCTGCTGGGCTCGTGGGAGCTGATCCAGCAGCTCGGCCGGGTCCCGCGTCGGCTGATCTGGGACAACGAACCTGGCATCGGTCGTGGCCAACGTCGCGCCGAGGGGGTGACCGCGTTCATGGGCACTCTGGCCACCAAGCTGGTGCTGCTGCCGCCGAGGGACCCGGAGTCCAAGGGCGTGGTCGAACGCCGCAACGGCTGGTTCGAGACCTCCTTCATGCCCGGGCGGACGTTCACCTCACCGGGCGACTTCAACACCCAGTTCACCGACTGGCTGGGCAAGGCGAACGCCAGGGTGGTCCGCACGATCAAGGCCGCACCGGTGGATCTGATTGATGCCGATCGGGCGGCGATGTTGCCGCTGCCACCGGTCCCGCTGCACCTGGGGTGGCGCAACAAGATCCGGCTGGGCCGTGACTACTACGTCCGCCTCGACACCAACGACTACTCCGTGGACCCCAACCTGATCGGTCGGATGGTCGACGTGGCCGCTGACCTTGACCGTGTTCGGGTCCGCGCTGATGGCCGGATCGTGGCCGAGCACGCCCGCGTCTGGGCCAGGGGGATGACGGTCACCGACCCGGCACACGTCGAAGTAGCCGGCTGGCTGCGCAGACAGTTCCAACAGCCTCGCGTCCACGCAGCCGCTGGTGACGACCTGGCGCGCGACCTGTCCGACTACGACCGGGCCTTCGGGATCAGCGGCATCACAGATGGTCGCGAGGAGATCAGCTGATGGCCGCCACCAAGAACCCCACCAGTTCCGCCAGTTCAGGCCGGGCCGCAGCGAGCCCCGAGGCCGTCAAGCAGATCACCTACCTCGCCGCGGCGTTGAAGGCACCGCGGATCACCGAAGCCGCTACCCGACTGGCCGACCAGGCCCGCGACGCCGGGTGGACCCACGAGGACTACCTCGCCGCTGTCTTGGAACGTGAAGTCAGTGCCCGCAATGCCTCAGGTGCACAGCTGCGGATCCGCGCAGCCGGGTTCGGTGGCGTGAAGACGCTGGAGGACTTCGACTTCGACGCCCAACCGGCCGTCCGTCAGCAGATCGGCGCGCTTGCCTCGGGAGGGTTCCTGACCGAGGGCCGCAACGTCGTTCTGCTCGGCCCGCCCGGGACCGGGAAGACCCATCTGGCCACCGCGCTGGGAGTCGCCGCCGCCCGACACGGACACCGAGTGCTGTTCGCGACCGCGACCGAGTGGGTCACCAGACTCACCGACGCCCACCGGGCCGGCCGGCTGCCCCACGAGCTCGCCAGGTTGCGGCGCTACGGCCTCATCATCGTCGACGAGGTCGGCTACCTGCCCTTCGAGCAGGACGCCGCGAACCTGTTCTTCCAACTCGTCTCATCACGCTACGAACACGCCTCGCTGATCCTCACGTCCAACCTGCCCTTCAGCGGCTGGGGCGGCGTGTTCGGCGACCAGGCCGTCGCCGCCGCGATGATCGACCGCATCGTCCACCACGCCGACGTGCTGACCCTCAAAGGCGCCAGCTACCGACTTCGTGGCAGAGGCATCGACAGCCTGCCCAGCATCCGCACCACCACCGACCAGACCGAGTCCTAGACTCGGCAACACCGCTCACTTTTCAAGCGCCGGGAACGACCAGCTTTGGAGCGCCGTCGACACCCACCGCCGATCAACACGGCAGAGAATGTCGGSTGTATGACCCGGCAATGGTTTAAGGCCGACAGCTCCTCGACGCCAGCGGCGTCCGCACCGACCTCGAGACCGCGCTCTTCGAGGCCGACCACGGATCCGCC